>DATJXJ010000063.1:0-58727 GCA_035500255.1 Verrucomicrobiia bacterium
CCCGGGGTGGGGAAGGCGCCATCCGCGAAGTCGTCGAGCTGATCCTCAAATCACAGGGCAAGTGGAAGAAGGCGATCCCGCTGGCGATTGCGTGAGAAGTGCGGTGCCTGGCGGAACTGGAGCGGGCGATGGGAATCGAACCCACGTCCGAAGCTTGGGAAGCTTCTATTCTGCCATTGAACTACGCCCGCTCAGGCGCGATTCGTCCGCAGGATAGCATCCGCCCAGCGGGCGTGCAATAGAGCCAGCCGGCGGCGGCTACTTGATTTCGGCGTAGTCGAGATAGTAACGGTGAAGATCGGCGACGGTCATGCGGCCCTTGCGAATGCTGTTCGCCGTCACTCCGTCGCTGCCGTTTTCCGAAAGCACCCATACGGTATCTCCGGCGCGGAAATCCGAGATCTTCAGGGGCTTGCCGTTTTCGTCCGTGAATTTCGTCTTGTCGCTGGCGCGGGCCAGCAGCGTAACCTCGGTCGGATATTTCAGCAGCAATTGCGATTTCTGAAGATCGACTGACGCGACGATAAAGAACTGCTCGCCGGATGCGGACTTCTTGCCCTGCGCGGGTGTGCGCACCGGCAACGCCAACAGTGCGGCGGCCGCGAGCACCAGCGCGGCGGGGCGGATGAATCTGACGAACGCATTATTCATATCGAAGAGCCTCGATTGGGTTGAGCTGAGCTGCCTTGACCGCCGGATAGAAACCGAAGCTTACGCCGACCAGTGCCGAAAAGACCACGGCCACGACGATCGACAGCTTTGAAACGAGAGTCGGCCAGCCGAGCGAATTGGAAATCAGCGCGGAAAATCCCATTCCCACGATGATTCCGATGATCCCGCCCAGCGAGCTGAGCACCAGCGCCTCGCTCAGGAATTGCCATTTCACGTTCGCTTCGGTGGCGCCCACCGCCATGCGCACGCCGATCTCGCGCGTGCGCTCGGTTACGGAAACGAGCATGATGTTCATGATTCCGATGCCGCCGACCACGAGCGACACCGCGCCGACCGTGCCGAGCAGCAGCGTCATCGTAGTCGCCGTCGCGGCCGCCGTCTGCGCCATCTCGCTCGGGTTGCGGATAATGAAGTCGTCGTCCTCGCCGGTGCGCAGGTGATGGCGCTGCCGCAGCAGCGCGGAAATCCCGCTTTGCACCGAGGGGTTCACGTCCTGACTGGCTGTGGCGACCATCATCATCTGAATCCAGCTGATACCGGAGATCTTCTTCTGAACCGTGGTGTACGGCATGAACATGATGTCGTCTTGATCCTGGCCGTTGCTCGATTGCCCCTTTTCCTGGAGAACTCCCAGAATCCGGAACGGAAGGTTTTGTACGCGGATCATCTGTCCCACCGGGTCCTGATCGCCGAAGAGCTGCGACTGGACGGTCTTGCCGATCACGCAGACGTTGGTCGCCATGTCTACATCGCGCTGCGAAAAGAAGCTGCCTGAAACCACGGGCCAGTTGCGGATTTGGGGAAAATCCTGCGAAGCGCCGTTCGTGCGTGTCAGCCAGTTCTGGTTGCCGTTCACGGCCTGGACCGACGAGCCGAGCATGGGCGATACCGCTACGACTCCCGGCACGTGCGCGAGCACGGCCATCGCATCGTCGGCGGTAAGAGTCTTCGTCGCGCCGCTGCCCATGCGGACGCCGCTGGTGTTGACGCTGCCCGAGAAAACCATGATGACGTTCGTGCCGAGAGACGCGATCTGCTGCTGCACCTGCTCGCTCGCGCCCTGCCCGATCGCCACCGTGCAGATCACGGCGGCCACGCCGATGATGATGCCGAGCATCGTCAGGATCGTCCTCAGCTTGTTGCGCGCCAGCGCCCGGAGCGCCACGCGGACCACTTCTCTCGGATTCATGCCGCCTCCCATTGCCCTCTATCGCGGAGGTCCGCCCTGTCCGCCAAATCCCGGCGGACGGTTGCCGCCCGTCGTGCCCGCCTGTGTCTGTTGTGCGATCACGACTACGTCGTTCTCGTTCAGGTTGCCTTGCAGCAATTGCGTATTGCTGAAGTCGGTGATGCCGCACTGCACGGCGACGGGTATCACCTCTTTATTCGGGCCGAGCTTCCAGACCACCTGCCAGCCGCCCAGATGAGTGGTCTGGGCATCGCGCGAGATGTCGTATTGCTTGTAGAGGTCCTGCAGCGTCTGCTTCGGCAAGTTGGGCTTGAACGTCAGCGCCGGATTCGGAACCTCGATCGTGTTGCTGGCATGGCCCGTCGGGATCGTGACGTACGCTGTCTCGCCGGGAAGAAGTTTCTCGTCCGGATTGCTGAAGTCGATCACGGTGTTGTACGTGACGACGTTTTGGACTGTGGTCGGATTCAGACGCACGGTGCTGACGCGGCCGTGGAACAGTTCGTTGGGGAAGGCGTCCACTGCAAACGTCACTGGCGCGCCCACCTTGATGTTTCCCGTGTCCGACTCGTCCGTCGCGGCATACACCAGCATCCGCGTCAGGTCCTGCGCCACCGTAAAGACGTTGGGCGCTTGCAGCGCGGCTGCCACGGACTGGCCAACGTCGATGTTGCGCGCCACCACGGTTCCGTCAATGGGCGCCAGAATCGTCGTGTATTTGAGATTCGTTTCAGCGGCGTCCAGCGCGCCCTGCATTGCCGTTACTTGCGCCTTCGCCTGCGTCAGCTGGGCGTTGGCCTGCGCCAGCGCCGCTTGCGCGGCCTGTACGTCCGCCTGCGCCTGCCCGAGGGTGGATTGCGTCAAGTCGTTCGAGTCAGCCGAAATGACCCCTGCTGTGAAGAGGTCCTGCGAACGCTTCGCCGTGGCTTGCTGGTAGGTGACGTTGGCCTGCGCCTTGGCCACGTTTGCCTGGTCCACCTGCACGTTGGCGGCGAGCGTCACAAGATTGGCTCGGGCGTTTTCCAGATTGCCTCTGGCCTGCAAGACCTGCGCTTCGTAGATTGCAGGGTCGAGCTGCGCCAGCACCTGATTGCTTTTCACCCGGGTATTAAAGTCCGCAAATATGTATTGCACGGTTCCGGAAACGTAGGAACCAACGGAAACCGTCGTCAAAGCGTTGATCGTGCCGGTGGCTTGGACGGCCGAAGTGAGATCGCCGCGGCGAATCGTCGCGGTCGTGTACTTGGGGGCGGCGGCTCTAGCTCGGGCGTAGTACCAGTAGCCCACAATCACGATCAAGCACGCACCCGCGATCAGGTAGACCTTCTTGTGCTTTTGGTAGGACTCTCTCAGGGACATGGATCTCCGATTCTACGGGAAGCGTTCGCGACCGAGCACAAGTTGCCATGGCTGGCCAGTTCGTACTTCCTCCTGTTTCTACTGACGCAAGCTGGAGGGCGGAGGTTTCCTTGGGTGAGCGACGAATGTCGGCGAGATTCGGCTCCGGGGCAGGCAACACTCGGGAGTTCTGCGTCCGCGAGTCTCCGTGTTAGAGTGAGCGGCTCGGCAGCTCCATGGGGAGGGGAAGTGGCGTATCGCGACCTGCGGGACTTCTTGAAAAAGCTGGAGAAAGAGGGCGAACTTCGCCGCATTTCGGCCGAGGTCGATCCGATACTGGAGATCACCGAGGTCAGCGACCGGGTGGTGAAGTCCGGCGGGCCGGCTCTGTTGTTTGAGAGGCCGAAAGGCTCTCGCGTCGCTGCGGTCACGAACCTTGTGGGCACGGAGCGCCGCATGAATCTGGCCCTCGAAGTTGACTCCCTTGACGAAATTGCGGGGCGGATTTCGTCGATCCTGGACATGCAGTCCCCGCAAGGGATTCTGGACAAGGTCAAGATGTTGCCGAAGCTCGCCGAACTGGGCAGTGTCTTCCCCAAGAGCGTGCGTACCGGTGATTGCCAGGAAGTGGTCCGCACGGAGGGATTCTCGCTTCTTGATTTCCCTATTCTCCAGTGTTGGCCGCAGGACGGCGGGCGCTACATCACTTGGCCGATGGTCATCACGAAGAATCCGGAGACTGGCAAGCGCAACGTCGGCTGTTACCGGATGCAGGTTTACGATGGCCGGACGACCGGCATGCACTGGCAAACCCAGAAGCATGGAGCCGAACATTTCCGAAGCGCCCGCGCCAAGAACAGGGAAGGGACGCTCGAAGTCGCCGTCGCGATCGGCGCCGACCCTGCGACTTGCCTGGCCGGGATTCTGCCCGTGCCGCCGGACATGGATGAGTTCATGTTCGCCGGCTTTCTAAGGCGCGATCCGGTTGAGCTCGTGCCGTGCAAGACTGTCGACCTCGAGGTGCCGGCCAACGCCGAGATCGTCCTTGAAGGCCACGTCAATCTGGGCGAGATGCGGACCGAGGGCCCGTTCGGCGATCATACGGGCTTCTATTCTCTCGAAGGCGAATACCCGGTTTTCCATGTGGACTGCGTCACCCACCGCAAGGATCCGCTGTACCTGACGACCATCGTCGGTCCACCGCCGCAGGAGGACTATTTCATCGGTCACATGATTGAGCGCGTTTTCCTGCCCGTTATGAAGATGCAGCACCCGGAAATCGTGGACGTGGCGATGCCCGCCGAGGGCATCTTCCAGAACCTGATGATCGTCGCGATCCGCAAGAGCTATCCCGGCCATGCGCGCAAGACGATGAATGCGATTTGGTCGCTTGGCCAGGCGATGTTCACCAAGGTGATCCTCGTCGTGGACCACGACGTAAACGTCCAGGATCCGAGCGAAGTCGTCTGGAAGGCTTTGTGCGCAATCGATCCGGAACGTGACATTCAATTCGTTCTCGGCCCGGTGGATACCCTCGATCACGCGGCCCGTCGCCAGGACTACGGGTCAAAGATGGGAATCGACGCGACGCGCAAGTGGCCCGAAGAGGGCTACCTCGGCCGCTGGCCCGACGAGATTCGAATGGACGCCGCGACCAAGTCTCGGATCGATTCGATCTGGTCACAGTTGGGACTTTCGGCTCGCAAGGCGTAGTCTTCCACACCCGCCGTACAGCAGTTACCGGAGGTCGGCCTTTCACCTGGCATTCACCTGACCTGGCAGCGCTCCGTTCGCCCCGGATTTGCCGATAGGGCGCTTCCCTGTACTCCGGGCCGGGTTTTACCAAAAGCACACGCTGGAAACATGGCGGTTGACAGTCCGCGTCGGTGGATGTGATAAACGCAACAACGGGGAGCGTACCGGTGCTATCAGTACCACCGGTCTCCGCGGTCTTGGAAGCTGCTCCATGGGGTTGAGGCGAAGGGGCAACGAAGGGCGAATGGGGGCCTCACAGCAGTCCGATAAGACGGCAATAGCTTGCGCAGTCGCAACTGTTTGTTAGATGCGGAGTGAAGAGCGAGGGGCCGCGCGATGTTCAATCTCGGTAAAACGAAATCTTTGATTGGCCTGGACATCGGTTCGAGTTCCGTCAAGGCAGTCGAGCTGAGAAAGGCGAAAGAGGGCTACGAGCTCGTCAGTTTCGGGCTGGAGCCTCTCTCTCAGGATACCGTCGTGGACGGCGCCATCATGGATGCCCCGTCCGTCGCCGAGAAGATCATTTCCATTTTCGATTCCCAGAAGATCAAGACGAAGGATGTCGCGACCTCCGTGTCGGGCCATTCGGTGATCGTCAAGCGCGTCAGCATGCCGCTGATGACCGAAGAGGAGCTTTACGACCGGATTCAGGCGGAAGCCAGCCAGCACATCCCCTTCGACATCGCCGATGTCAACTTGAGCCATCAGCTTCTGGAGGCCACCGAGAATCAGATGGACGTGCTCCTGGTGGCCGTAAAGAAAGACAAAATTCTGAATCACACCAACGTGCTCGCCCAGGCGGGGAAGACGCCCGTGGTCGTGGACATCGATGCGTTCGCTCTTCAGAACTGCTTCGAAGTCAATTACGAGCCCGATCCTTCGCAGGTGGTCGCGCTGCTCAATATCGGCGCGAGCGTCATGAACATCAACATCATCCGCGGGTGGACGCCGCTCTTTACGCGCGACGTTTCCGTGGGCGGGAACCAGTACACCGACGCGCTGCAAAAGGAACTCGATCTGAGCTTCGAGGACGCCGAAAAACTGAAGATGGGTGGAACGCACGCGGGAGTCAGCGAGGAACAGCGGACCGCCATCCTGCGCTCGGTCTCCGACATTCTGATTCTGGAAATTCAGAAGACATTCGATTTCTTCCGCGCAACGGCGAGCGGCGAAAATATCCGCCGGATCGTTGTTGCCGGCGGCACGGCGCGTGTTCCGGGTCTGTTGGACCTTCTGAAGGAAGAGTTTGCGATGCCGGTTGAGGAGCTGTACCCGTTCCGAAAGATCGCAATTAATCCAGGGCGTCACGACGAATCCCAGCTTCGCGAGTTGGCGCCGCGCCTTGCAATCGCCGTCGGCCTGGCGCTGAGGAGTTTTGACACGCCATGATTCGGATCAACCTACTCGGCCAGGCGCGCCCGAAAGCCGCCAAGCAAGCGGTACCGCTGGAAGCGACGCTGCAAATTATTCTCTTTGTGGCAGCCGTCGTCGTCGCGGGCGTGATCCTTACGGTTGTCTATTACTCGCAAAAGCGGGACCTGGACGCCGCCAACAAACGCATCGCCGCCCTCCGAGCCGAAAAGGCCAGCCTGGAACAGATCAAGCAGGATGTGGACCGCTTCGAGGCTCAGAAGAGCGTGCTGCAGCAGCGAATCGACGTGATCGAAACGCTCCAGAAGAACCGCAGCGGAGCACAGGACTTGCTGCAAATGGTGGCCAACACGGTGGTGCGCGTTGACTCGCTGTGGCTGACCTCGATGAACCGCTCGGCCGACTCCCTCGAAATCAAAGGAGAGGCTGGCTCTATCAACGCCGTGGCGAATTTCATTACCGAACTCAAGCGCTCCGGCTACTTCGACAAGATCGAGATCAAGAACGCCAAGGAAGACGATATCCAGACGGGCGTCGAAACATACGGCTTTGAGATGACGGTCGCGATTGCGCCGCCCTCGACGGGAACGGCCGCGCAGGCCAAAACGCAGCCCGCGGGCGCGACGCAGCCTCCGCCGGCTCCGGCCAAGGGGAGGAGCTAGCCATGGCAAGCAGCTTCCGTGAATGGCCCTGGCCGCTGCAGGCTTTGCTGTATCTCGGCCTGGCGTTGGTTCTTGTCGTCGCCGGTCTCTACATTCCCGGCCTGCCGCTGGCCAGCATCCGCGGCCAGCTCCAGGCTTCTCAGGCGGAACTCAAGCCGCTCGAGACCGAAGTCCAGAGCCTTCGCGTCTACAAGCAGCGTCGCGCGGAATTGCAGACCGAAATGGACGCGCTGCAGAAACAATTGGCCACGCTGCAAACCATCGTTCCTGAGGACAAGGAAACCGATCAGTTCATCTTGATGGTTCAGCGGTCGGCCGTGAGCGCGGGAGTTTCCATCCGCACCCTGACGGCGAAGCCGGTGGCGCAGAAGCCGTACTACTTCGAGATGCCGTTCGACGTGGAAGCGGACGGGCCGTACTACTCCGTGCTGGACTTCTTCTCGCGGTTGGGACGCCTGTCGCGAATCATCAACGTGGGTGACCTGAAACTCTCTTCGATCGGCGCGACCGGACCGGGCGGCGGCAAGTTCCGCATGGCTCCGGGAACCACGGTGACGGGAACTTTTACGGTGACAACTTTCTTCACGAGCCCGGCTGAAGCACCTCCTGCTCCAGCGACGCCGGGGAAAAAGTAGGCAATGACGATGAGACTCGTTAAGGCAACTGGAGGCTTTCTAGCGGGACTGGCGCTGTCGTTGTGCGTTGCGGCTGGCAGCTGGGCGCAGGCGCCTGCAGCGCAGAAGCCGAAGCCGGCCGGCAAGGCTAAGACGCCGGCTGCTAAAGCGGCCAAGCCTGCGTCGGCAGCGGCAGCTGCTCCGAAGGCTCCGAAACCGGCGCCGGCTAAGACAGCGGCCGCTCCCGCGGCGCCTGCCGCCGGCAGCGAGTCGGGCGAGGCAGCCAAGCCGGAGGTGGCGAACAAGCGCGATCCGTTCTCGCCCCTCGTCAACGAGAAGAAAGAAAACGCCGGAATGCACTTGCCGCCGGGGAAGGCCGGTCTCGTGATCGCGACGGTGCGCGTGGACGGCACCGTCCGGGCGCAGAGCGGCATGATCGCGATTGTTTCGAACCCGAGCAACAGCGTCTATTTCGTTCGCGAGGGTGATCGTCTCTACGACGGGGATGTGGAGAAGATTGGCTTGGATGGAGTGACGTTCCGAGAGAATTCGAAGGACGCCTTTGGTCACGCGGTCGAGCGAATGGTGACGAAGCGAATCTACGCCAGTGCAGGAGAGCAGCAATGAGGATTATGAGGCGAGCGTGGGGGCTGGGCGCACTAGTCGCGGCCGGTCTGATCTTGGCAACTGGAACCCGGGCGGCGAGTGACGCCCCCGTGGTGCACGTGAAGGCCGTGGTGAGTCCCGGCGGCGTCCGCTTGGAAGCCCAGGCCAACGCGCCGTTCGACTACACGACCTACCGCCCGAGCGAGAGCCTCTACGTGCTCGACTTGAGCGGTGTGTCCGCCGCGGATCCGGCGGGTGCGCGCGTCGTGGCTTCGGACCTCGTGAAGAGCTATCGCGTGCTGTCCTACGCCTCGGGCGAAAAGCCCGTGGTTCGCGTCGAAGTGCTCCTGACGCAGGGCGTGGAGCCGCAGCTTCAGCGGAAGGGTACTGACGATTTGACGCTTTTGGTTTCGCGGACGCCTGATGCAGCGTCGCCGGCGAGTGCAAAGCCTTCCCCGGCTGCTCCCGCGATGGTGCCGGCCTCCGTGAAGACCACCGACGCAAAGGCAGTCAGCACGAGCGTCGGAGCTATCCGCCAGGTTCACCTGGCTCAGAACGGCGACGATACGGAGGTGCAGATCTCCGGTTCCGGATCGCTGTCCTATCGTGCGCTGCGTTTGCAGAGCCCGGAGCGCCTGGTTCTCGACTTCACCGGTTCACACCTGACGACGTCTGAGAAGCACATCGCCAGCAACCTCGACCCGGTCCAGGATATTCGCCTGGCTCAGTTCACGCCGGAAACCTCGCGCGTTGTGATCGACCTGCGCGAGCCGGCTCGCTACAACATTTCGAAAGACGCGAACACCGTGACCGTGTCGTTCGTGCCCAAGGCTGCGGCCGCGCCTGCACAGGCGCCGGTTGCCGACTCTGGGGCCACGCTTACCACGAAAGCCGAAGCGCCTGCGGCGCCCGCGACAGTCGAACAAGCCTCTTCCAAGCCGGCGGATATCCCGGTTCCGGTTGCGGCTTTGCCGGCGGCTCTAACGCAGCCGTCCTCCGCGCTCGCGACGCCTACTCCGAAGGCGCAGGAACAGACTCTCGCAATCGCCACGCCTGCTCCGGTTCCGGCACCGGCTCGCCCGGTCGCGGCGGCAGCCACGCCCGCTCAGGCACCTGCCTCTGCCGGAGCGGCGATGAAGTATTCCGGCGAGCCGATTTCGGTGAACCTCAAGGATGTCGACCTGCGCGATTTCTTCCGCTTGGTGCACGAGATCAGCGGTCTGAACGTCGTGGTCGACCCGGCGGTAAAGGGCAGCCTCACGATCGTCCTCGATGACGTGCCGTGGGATCAGGCGCTCGACATCGTGCTGAAGAACAACGACCTCGACAAGCAGTTGGAGGGCAACGTTCTCCGCATCGCCACCAAGGAGACCTTGCGCAGGGAAGCAGAAGAGAACCGCGACCTCGCAAAGGCCCAGGCGGAAGCCGCGGACGTGATCACCACCACCCGCGTCCTCAGCTACGCCAAGGCGACCGACATGTCCGTCACGCTGAAGAAGTTCCTCTCTTCGCGCGGCGACATTCTGGCCGACGACCGGTCGAACACTCTGATCATTCGCGACATTCCGAGCACCCTGCCCGTGATGGACAACCTCATCCGGCAGTTGGACCGGAAATCGCAGCAGGTGCAAATCGAAGCGCGCGTCGTGCAGGCAAGCCGGCAGTTCTCACGCGAAATCGGCACCCAGTTTGGCTTTGCCGCCGCGTCTAACAGCGGAAACAACATCCTTGGCGGAACCGGCGGTGTGGGCACGAGCCCAGTTACCCGCAACTTCCCACCGCTCCCGGCTCCCCCGATCATCGTAGGCAGCGGCGGTACGAATTCGACGTCCGGGTCGATTCCTCTGATCTCGAACCTGCCCGCGACCTCGCCGACGAGCGGCCTGTCGTATTCGTATAGCAATGCGAACTTCGCATTGGACATGATCATCACCGCAGCCGAAAACCGCGGCGTGGGCAAACTGCTGTCGAAGCCGACGATCATCACGCAGAACAACGAGAAAGCTACCGTGAAGCAGGGAACCAAGATTCCGGTGCAGACGATCATCAACAACACCGTTTCCGTCCAGTTCGTGGATGCGGTGCTGGAGTTGGACGTCACGCCGCAAATCACGGCCGATGGCACGGTCTTCATGGACGTGACGGTCCAAAACGACCAGATCGACCAGGCCATCCTGCGCGTGCAGGGTATCCCTGCGATCGACACGCAGTCGGCGGAAACCAAAGTCACCGTGGTTGACGGATCGACCGTCGTAATCGGCGGCGTGATTATCAACCAGCAGCGGACATCGATCGACCAGGTCCCGCTGGTCGGCAGCGTGCCGATCCTGGGCAACCTGTTCAAGCACACGACGGTCAGCTCGACATCACAGGAGTTGCTCTTCTTCCTGACGCCACGTATCCTGCCCAGCTAGTGGCGGAACGAGGGACTCGAAAAGAATCAAGCCGGAGCGGACCCGAGGAACGACAGGGTCGGCTCCGGCTTTCGCTTTCCAGCCTAGGCGCGGACGCGGTTCTCGTCTCTCACCTGCCGAACATCCTCTACCTCTGTGGTTTCTCCGGCAGCGCAGGCCTGCTGCTCGTAGAGCCGTCGAAAAGCACCCTGTTCACGGACAGCCGTTACACCTTTCAGGCGCGCGATGAGGTGGATGGCGCGGGTATTCATATCGCAAAGAAGGGCCTCCTGCGCGCCGTGGTGGAAACGCTGAAGAAGGGCAGGGCCCGCCGGCGGATCGCCTTTTCAGCTGCGCACATGACCGTCGCCGAAAAGCAGGTCCTCGAGGCAGGGGCCGGACCGCGGATACGCTGGGTCAGCGACCAGAACTGCGTCGAGAAGCTTCGCGCCGTCAAGGACGCCGGGGAGCTGGCAACGATGCGCGAAGCGGCCCTGCTGATTAGCCGCGTGTTTGACCGGACCTTGCGAATGATCAAGCCGGGCGTCACAGAGCTGGACTTGGCGGCCGAAATCGAGCATGCCATCAAGCGGGGAGGGGGTTCAGGACCCTCCTTCGATACCATCGTTGCCTCGGGGCCGCGCTCGGCGTGGGCACATGCCAGGCCGACCTCCAAGCCCCTCAGGAAAAGCGAGTTGGTCGTCCTCGACCAGGGTGCTATAATTCGCGGCTACTGTAGCGACATGACTCGCACAGTACACTTGGGACGGGCCTCGGCGCGGGTCACGGGCCTTTACAACGCAGTCCTGGACGCGCAGCAGGCAGCCAAGGACGCGGTCCGGCCCGGTGCCAAGGCTGGGGACGTCGACGGCGCGGCGCGGGCGGCTCTGAAATCTTGCAAGCTGGCCCGCTATTTCACTCACAGTACTGGACACGGCTTGGGTCTCGAAGTGCACGAGATGCCCCGGCTGGGCAAAGGGGACGAAACGCTGCTCCGCGAGGGCATGGTTGTGACTGTGGAGCCGGGCGTCTACCTCGAAGGTGTGGGCGGCATCCGCATCGAAGACGACGTGGTTGTCACGGCGTCTGGTTGTGCCAATCTAACGACAGCGACTCGGGAATTTCTCGAACTCTAAATGGCCAAAAAAACGAAGGCGGAGCCCCTGGGCGCCGGCGGCATTAAGGGCGTCGACTTGGCGGAAGTGGAGCGGCTCCTGGCGTTCATGCAGAAGCATGGGCTCGAGGAGTTCGAATACGAACGCGCCGGCGTTCACGTTCGGCTCAAGAAGGCCTCGCTCCATGGCGGTGTGGCGGCTCGAACCGTCCAGGTGGTTGAATCGGCGGCGCTGCCCGAAGCGCACGCTCCGGTCCCTGCGCCCGCGGCGAAAACTTCCGGCGATACCCATGTCATCAAGTCTCCGATCGTCGGCACGTTTTATTCCGCGCCCAGTCCTGGCGCCGATCCATTTGTCACGCGCGGCGCGAAAATTGACGTGGGCCAGGTGCTGTGCATCATCGAAGCAATGAAGCTGATGAACGAAATCGAATCCGACGTGGCCGGCGAAATCGTCGACGTCTTTGTGGAGAATGGCAGCCCGGTCGAATACGGCCAGGCGCTTTTCGGCATTCGCCCGCACAAAAAGAAATAGCTTCGGAATCGAGCGGCGTCCGACCCCAGACACCATGTTCCGCAAGATCCTGGTTGCCAATCGCGGCGAGATCGCACTCCGAGTTCTTTCGGCGTGCAAGGAACTCGGCATCAAGACGGTCGCCGTCTATTCCGAGGCGGACCGCCACTCTCTGCACGTCCGGTTTGCGGACGAGGCGATCTGCATCGGCCCGCCCCGCAGCAGCGACAGTTACCTGAATATTCCGCAGGTCATCAGCGCGGCGGAAGTCGCGAACGTCGATGCGATCCATCCGGGATACGGCTTTCTCTCGGAGAATGCCAACTTTGCCGAGGTGTGCGAGGCTTCGCATATCACGTTCATCGGGCCTACCCCGGCGCTGATTCGCATGATGGGGGAGAAGGATCGGGCGCGCGCGGAGATGGGCGCGGCCGGCCTTCCGATCATTCCGGGCAGCGACGGCGTCGTGCCCGATGAGGATGCGGCCAAGCAGGTGGCCGCCGAAATCGGACTCCCCGTCATGATCAAGGCGGCCGAAGGCGGCGGCGGACGCGGCATGCGCATCGTCCGCACGAAGCGCGAGTTGATACCCGCCTTTCTCACGGCCCGCGCGGAAGCCGAGCAGGCTTTTGGAAGCCCGAACGTATACATCGAAAAGCTGATCGAGAATCCGCGGCACATAGAGTTTCAGGTGATGGGCGACAAGCACGGCACTGTGATTCATCTCGGCGAGCGCGAATGTTCCATCCAGCGCCGCCACCAGAAACTGCTGGAGGAATCGCCGTCGACCGCCCTGGATGCTGGGACCCGTGACCGCATCGGCCAGCAGGTGGTTGCCGCGCTGCGCACCGTCGGGTATTCGAACGCGGGTACCGTCGAGTTCTTGCGCGACGGCTCGGGAAAGCTCTATTTCATCGAAATGAACGCCCGCATTCAGGTCGAGCATCCCGTAACGGAGATGGTGACGCAGGTCGACCTCGTCAAAACGCAGATTCGCGTGGCTGCCGGCGAGCGCCTGGAGGATTCCGTTGGGACTTTCCAAGCGAAAGGTCATGCGATCGAATGCCGGATCAACGCGGAGGATCCCGATACGTTCGTTCCGTCGCCCGGCCATATCACTACGTTCCGCGTCCCCGGCGGGCCGGGCATCCGCGTCGACACTGCGGCCCACGCCGACGCCGTGATCCCGCCGTTCTATGATTCGCTGGTCGCCAAACTCGTCGCGCACGGCCGAGACCGCGCGGAGGCTATTGCCCGGATGCAGTGCGCCCTCGACGGCTTCGTCGTCGAAGGCATCAAGACCACGATTCCGCTGCACAAGCGCATCCTCGCCGATCCGGATTTCCTCGCCGGAAAGTTCGACACTCACTTCCTCGAGCGCATGGCTCCCGTCGAAGCCAAGTAGGATGCGGGCGTCCTTCCCAGCCCTCTACGCAATCCTCGATCCCGATCTCGTCACCGGTTCCGTCGAAGCCCTGGCCGCAGAGCTGGCAAGCGCGGGCGTGCAGTTGATTCAGCTGCGAGACAAGCACTCCTCGGCGCGCCGAATTTACGAGCCCGCTGGGCGGCTGAGCGCCCTGCTTTCGCCCCGCGGCGTGCGTTTCATCGTGAATGACCGTCCGGATATTGCCGCCATGGTCGGTGCGGGCGGTGTGCACGTGGGTCAGGACGACATGCCGGCGGAAGAAGCCCGGAAGATCTGCCGCACTCCCAGTTGGGTGGGCGTTTCGACACACAACCCGGAGCAATTGCGCGCCGCGGACGCCACTTCAGCGGACTATATCGCTGTGGGGCCTATCTTCCGGACCGGCACCAAAGAGAACCCGGATCCCGTCGTTGGCTTGGAATTCGTCCGGCTGGCCCGAGTTATGACGACGAAGCCGCTCGTGGCGATCGGCGGCATCACGCTGGATACGGCGCCGGACGTGTGGCGTGCGGGTGCGGACTCGGTCGCGATCATTCGCGACTTGATCGCCTCGCCGGACCCCGCGCAGCGCGCGCGTGATTATCTGGGGGTCGCCGAGCGCGTGCGGGCCGAGCAGGGCGGCTAGGTGGCATCGTCCATGGCAAACGAACAACAGCAAGCCTCGATCGCGGCCCAGCAGTCCGAGCTGGTCAAAGGCCTCGGCCTGTTCGATTCGACGATGATCGTCATCGGATCGATGATCGGGTCCGGCATCTTTCTCGTCTCCTCCGATATCGCGCACCAAGTGCAGAGCCCCGGCCTGCTGATCGTTGTCTGGCTGCTCTCGGGCGTGATGACCATCATTTGTGCGTTGAGCTACGGCGAACTCGCCGCCGCGATGCCTCATGCCGGAGGCCAGTACGTGTACCTTCGAGAATCGCTCGGCCCTCTCGGCGGCTTCCTTTACGGCTGGACCATGCTCATGGTCATCCAGACCGCCACCATCGCGGCCGTGGCCATCGCATTTGCGAAGTTCGCCGCCGTGATCGTGCCGTGGTTCTCCGCGTCGGACTGGATCTGGAACATCGGCACCTTCGGACCGTGGAATCTTTGGTTCGGCTCGCTCGGGCCGTACAACGTCGGCCTGAATCACCAGAACCTGCTGGCGATCGTCTCGATCGTCTTCTTGACCTGGGTCAACACGCGCGGCCTGCGCTTGGGCAAGATCGTCCAGAACGTGTTCACCGTTGCGAAGGCGGGTGCGCTGGCAGCGCTCGTTCTGCTCGGCTTCTGGGCTGCGAAATCGGAGGCCGTCACGGCGAATTTCTCGAGCTTTTGGCGTAACGCGGGATGGAGCGCGGTTCACGCGTACCCGCCCGATCATCCCACCGCGATGGTCGGTACGCTCACGCTGATCGGCGTAGCGATGGTCGGATCGCTGTTCGCCATGGACGCGTGGAACAACGTGACTTTCACCGCGGCCGAAGTGAAGAATCCGAGCCGCAATCTGCCGCTGTCGCTCTCCTTGGGCACCGGCGCGGTGGTCTTGCTCTACACGCTGGCGAACTTCGCCTACTTGCGGGTGTTGCCGCTCTCCGGCGATCCCAAGGGCGTGACCGTGATGGCCAAGGGAATTGAGTATGCGGTGGACGGGCGTGTGGGCACGGCGGCGATGCAGGTGATCTTCGGTTCCGCGGGCGCGGCGCTGATGGCCGTCGCCATCCTGATCTCCACCTTCGGCTGCAACAACGGCCTGATTCTTTCCGGAGCGCGCATCTATTACGCGATGGCGAAGGATGGTCTGTTCTTCGCGTCCGCCGGCACGGTCAACAAGAACCACGCCCCGGGCATAGCCCTCGTCGTCCAGTGTATCTGGGCATCCGTCTTGTGTCTCTCCGGCACCTACGGCCAGTTGCTCGACTTTCTGATTTTCGCGGTCGTGATCTTCTACATCCTGACGCTTCTCGGGCTATTCCTCCTGCGCTGGAAGCGCCCCGATATGAACCGGCCCTACCGCGCGTTCGGATATCCCCTGCTTCCGCTGCTGTATCTGGTGATGGCGGTCTTCCTAGAAATTCAGCTTCTTCGCTACAAACCACAGTACACTTGGCCGGGCCTGATCATCGTCTTGCTGGGCCTGCCCGTGTACGCGGTCTGGAACTGGGCTCGGGCAAGAACGAAAGCGGTCCGGCCGGCCTAGCGCTGGAAGTGGGCGGCTGTCGTCACTCTTGGGGGCGAACGCGACATGGGCAATCGGCTGCTGGCGACGAAGCCACTGCATGTCATCACCGAGGAAGCGAATGAGGCGCACGAACATTCTCTGCGCCGAGCTCTCGGCCCGCTCAATCTGATTACGCTCGGCATCGGCGCGATTATCGGAGCGGGGATTTTCGTGATCACGGGCCAGGCCGCGGCGCAGTTCGCCGGCCCCGCGATCGTTCTCTCGTTTGTCTTGGCCGGTATTGCCTGCGCGTTTGCGGGTTTGTGCTACTCCGAGTTCGCCTCGATGATTCCTATCGCGGGAAGCGCGTACACGTACTCCTACGCGACTCTCGGCGAGATTGTCGCCTGGATCATCGGCTGGGATCTCATCTTGGAATATGCGTTTGGAGCAGCAACCGTCGCTGTCGGCTGGAGCGGCCATCTGCGCTCCTTTCTCCGCGATGTCGGCGTCAGTCTCCCTGACATGCCTTCGTCGGCCTTTACGCTCTTCGGGCACCCTGTGCATCTGAAGTACGACTACGTCGGCTTTCTCGTGATTCTCGCGATTACCGCAATCCTGGTGATCGGAATCAAGGAGTCCGCCAATTTGACGACGGCGATCGTCATCCTGAAGGTGGCCGTCGTTTGCATGTTTATCGCGCTGGCGGGCGCCTTCCTGGTTTCACACGCGTGGCAACCGAACCACTGGCATCCCTTTATCCCGTCGAATACCGGAGAGCGGGGCCACTTCGGCTGGTCCGGTGTCCTCCGCGGCGCCGGCGTGGTCTTCTTTGCCTATATCGGATTCGACGCGGTCTCGACGGCGGCGCAGGAGGCCAAGCGGCCCCAGAAGGATATGCCGCTCGGCATTCTGGGTTCCCTGGTGATCTGCACCGTGCTCTATATTTTGGTTTCCGGGCTGCTCACGCATCTGGTTCCGTACCAGCAGCTCAACGTGCCCGATCCCGTAGTCGTGGGAATGCGAGCCACCGGGCATCAGTGGGCTACGTTTCTGGTCGAACTCGGCGCGCTCGCCGGCCTCGCTACGGTCATGCTCGTCATGCTTCTCGGCCAGTCGCGAGTGTTTTATTCAATGTCGCGCGACGGCTTGCTGTGGCCCTGGGCCAGCAGGATTCATCCTCGCTTCCGCACTCCCTATCTCAGCTCGATCGTTGTCGGCGTATTCGTCGCGATTCTCGCCACCGTCGTTCCCTTGAACGTGCTGGACGAAATGACCAGCATCGGCACGCTGCTCGCGTTCGTCTTGGTGAGCGCGGGCGTCCTGGTGATGCGGAGAAGGCATCCCGATGTGCACCGTCCGTTCAAGACTCCGCTGGTGCCGCTCGTGCCGATTCTCTCGATTCTCGCCTCAGGAGTATTGATCGTTTCGCTGTCCTATTGGACTCAGCTCCGCCTGCTCGTCTGGCTCGTCATTGGGCTTATCATCTATTTCGGCTACGGCCGCAAGCACAGCAAGGTTCAGAACTCGCTTGCGCGATAGCTTTCCGTGACATAATCCGGGCCTCCGCCCATGATTCACCTTTCTCCTAAGCGCGCCATGCTCTGGCTTCGGCGGACATCTCCGCTGGACCGCATCGCTTTCGTGCTGATCGCTCTGTATCTGGTGGAGCGCTTTGCGTCCCGCTTGGGGTTTCGCCTACCGCTCGCGTCGTTCATCGCCTTTCTCAGCTTTGCGGCGATTTTCTACCTGTTGATTCGGCTGGTTCCCTGGATTCGGCGGCAGCTGCTCTGGCGCCTGCGCAATCGGCTGATCGTCGCCTACGCCTTCATGGCGGTGGTTCCCGTGGTGCTGCTCCTGGTCATGGTTGGCGTTTCGCTATACCTCCTGGAACTGCAGATCGGCGCGCATCTGCTCCGCGACGATTTGCAAACGCACTACGACGTCGTTGCCGCGGATGCGAACGCGATCGCAGCCGCGGTGAGCCGCGAACCGGGCCTGAAGCCGGACACGCCCGTATCGCCGACCTCCACGGCCATCGACGATCCGATTCTTTCGCGTCCCGGCGTCGCGGCCGTGATTGCCGCGGCGAAAGAGAAGTCGCCGGACCTCCGCGTTGTGATCAATCACGGCCAGCAATTGGTTCGCGCGGCCAACGGCGGCCAGTGGAAGGGCCTCGCGGAATTCCGGAATCAACTGTGGGCGGCTTCGGCCGTGCCGATCGCCATTCCGCAGGGCCACGCCACCCTGCTTGTTGTCTCTCCCATCACCGCGGAAACTTTGAACAATCTCCCTTCGAAACTCGGCCCGATCCAGCTCACGCTCCTGGAACCGGCCCCCGCCAATGCGCCGGCGGGATCGACGATCGATCTCGGGGCCCAGTATTCGCTCGGCCAGCAGATCGAGGGAAGCCGGCGCCCGCTCCAGCCGGCGACGAACTGGTTTGACCTGCGCGTGGACGGCGTCGCCACGCTCGAAGCGCAGCGCGCCGACGTCGGGCCCGACACCGTCGAGCGGCCGGTGCTCGCGCGTTACACGCTGCGAATCTCGGCGGTGAACAGCGATCTGCTCACGTCTGTGGGTGCCGTGGGGCCGATTCTCGTCGATATCCTATTGATCGCCGCCATCGTCTTCCTGCTGCTGGAGCTCGCCGCGCTCGCTACGGGCGTGGTTCTCACGCGCACGATCACCCGTTCAGTCGGCGATCTCTACGAAGGAACTCTGCACGTGCGTCGCGGCGATTTCAGCCACCGTGTCCGCGTGTTGAAGCGAGACCAGCTCGGAGCTCTTGCCGAATCCTTCAACGACATGACCAACTCGATCAGCGAGTTGATTGAAGAGCAGCGCGAACGCCAGCGGCTGGAGAACGAAGTCGCCATCGCGCGCGAGGTGCAGCAGCAGCTCTTCCCGCGCTCCATGCCGTCCGTCCCGGGTTTGGATCTCTACGCGATCTGCCGCCCCGCCCGAGTCGTGAGCGGCGACTACTACGACTTCGTATCCCTCGGTCCCGGCCGCGTGGGCATTGCGCTGGCCGACATCAGCGGGAAGGGAATCTTCGCGGCTCTTCTCATGGCCAGTCTCCAGGCCGCGCTGCGCAGCACGGCAACCCTGGACGGCAAAGACGGCACTTCCGGACTCGTGTCCACCTTGAATCAGCACCTGTTCCGGAACACTTCGGATGATCGTTACGCGACGCTCTTCTACGCCGTGTACGACGCGACGTCCAGGACGTTGACGTACACGAACGCCGGCCACCTCGCGCCCGTTTTCGTCTCCGAGGGCCGCGCCCAGTCGCTCGATCAGGGCGGCACGGTCGTGGGATTGTTCGAGGATGCCCGCTACACGCAGGGAACCGTCAAGATCACGCCGGGCAGCCTGCTGGTGGGCTTCAGCGACGGCCTCACGGAGCCGGAGAGCGTTTACGGCGAAGAATACGGAATCGAACGCCTGAAAGCGGAAATCCTGCGTCAGCGGGATGCATCGGCCGCGCGCATCGCCCAGAACTTAGTGGCGGCCGTCGAGCAGTGGGCCGGCACGCCCGAACAAGCTGACGACATGACGGTTGTCGTCGCGCGGATGAGCTGAAGTGCTGAACGGCCCGCCCATTCGCACTATACTGATGCACACGCCGCTGCGGGCGTAGTCGCCGACACATGAGGATTCTCACTGCCGCCGAAATGCGCGAGGTTGACCGCCTCACGACCAGGAATCACGGCGTGCCGAGCCTGACGCTCATGGAGAACGCCGGCAAGAGCGTCGCCGAGTTCATTCGCGATCGTTTTCCGGACTTCAAGCGGCGCCCCATCGTCGTGCTGTGCGGCAAGGGCAACAACGGAGGCGATGGGTTCGTGGTAGCGCGTCATCTCCGGAAGATGGGCGCGAGCATCTCCGTCTTCCTGATCGGCGACCCGCGAGAAGTGAAGGGCGATGCCGCCGCCGACCTTCGACGCTGGAAAAAAACGGGCAAGCTGACGGTCGGGCTTCCTCCTGCGAAGTCTGGAGCGCCTCGATTTCGGAGCGGCGAAATTGTTGTGGACGCGCTGCTCGGAACGGGAGTGCGCGGCGCTCTCGAAGGTCCGCTGGCGCAGGTCGTGAGTGAGGTCAACGATCGTCCGGTCGGCTGTTGGGCCGTCGCTGTCGATATTCCGTCCGGGCTCAACGCCGACACGGGCGAAGTCCCCGGCCCGGTCATCGTCGCCGACTTCACAGTCACATTCACAGCTCCCAAGCCGGGGCTGCTGCTTGGTGCCGGACCGAGTCATTCGGGACAGGTCCTTGTGCGTGACATCGGTTCTCCGCGATCACTGGTCGAAGAGACCGGAAGGAGTTCGCTGCGCTGGACGGAAGCCTCTGAATTCCAACAGTTCGCCCGTCCCCGCGCCGCGGCGGGGCATAAAGGCGACTATGGTCACTTGCTCATCGTCGCCGGATCGGTTGGCAAGAGCGGCGCGGCCGTCTTGGCGGGAACGGCGGCGCTGCGGGCGGGCGCCGGTTTGGTTACCGTTGCAACGCCGCAGCCGGTCCTGCCGATCATCGCGGCACATTCACCTGAAATCATGACCGAGCCGCTCGCAGCCACCGTGGTCGGCACCGTTTCGGAGAGTTGCCTGGAAGGCGGTCTCTTCCAGAAGCTTCTTGCCGGCAAGCGCACCTTGGCGATCGGCCCGGGTCTTTCGACGCAATCCGAAACGCAGTCCGCTGTTCGGCGAATCGTGAAAGACAGCGCGGGAGTTCCGATCATTCTCGATGCGGATGGATTGAACGCGTTCGCCGGTCGCGCGACCGAATTCAAAGGCGCGTCGGGCGCGCTCGCTCTCACGCCCCACCCTGGTGAAATGGCGCGGCTGCTCGGTTGCTCGACGAAAGACGTGCAAGCCAATCGGATCGGAATCGCGATGAAGGCCGCCTCCGACTGGAAGGCGTGCGTCATTCTCAAGGGCCATCAAACCGTGATTGCTGCGCCGGACGGCCGCGCCTGGGTGAACTCGACCGGGAATCCGGGAATGGCTACCGGCGGCACAGGAGACGTGCTGACGGGCATTTTGGGAAGCCTCACGGCGCAATATGGCGCCGCCGCTTGGCCCGAGCTACTCGCGTTCGGCGTCTATCTGCACGGCCTCGCTGGCGACATCGCGTACGCCGAGACCGGGCGAGCGCCGCTGATGGCTTCCGACTTGATTCGCTGTCTCCCGCGCGCTTTCCGCCACTTTTACGCTGAGTGTTCAGGTGTCTAGCCGGGTTTTCCTCACGCACTCATCCGATGAAACGATCGAGCGCGGCCGCGAGATCGGAGCCGGACTCAAACCGCCCGTATTGATCCTGCTTTCAGGCGAACTGGGGGCAGGGAAGACTACGCTTACGAAGGGGATCGCCAGCGGACTCGGCGCGGCACAGGAAGAAGAAGTCACCAGCCCCACGTTTACGCTCGTGCACAAATACGATCGCGGCACGCCGGTCTATCACGTCGATCTCTATCGCATTGCCGACGCGCACGACCTGGAAACGCTCGGCCTGGAGGACGTTTTCGGAGAACACGCCGTAGTGATCGTCGAATGGCCCGATCGGCTCACGCTGCGCACAGACTGGCCCGTCGTGCGCATCCGGCTGGAGCACGTTTCGGAAAACGAGCGGCGGATTTCGATCGAACGCGGAGACGTTCGCTCGAGCGCCCTTACAGACCCATGATGTGAAAGCCGGCGTCCACATAGAGGACGTTTCCGGTGACGCCGCGCCCGAGATCGCTTCCAAGGAACACGGCGGCATCCGCCACTTCCGCGATGTCGGTGTTGCGGCGCAGCGGCGCTCGCTGCGCTGAAATTTCCAGCATCTTCGACAAATCCTTCACCCCGCGCGCGGAAATCGTCTTGATCGCACCCGCCGAGATCGCGTTGACGCGAATATTGTTCGGACCCAGCTCGCTGGCCAGATACTTGACCTCCGCCTCGAGCGCCGCCTTCGCCACTCCCATTACGTTGTAGTTCGTCACCACGCGCGTCGATCCCAGGTACGTCAGGGTCATGATCGCGCCGCCGTTCGTCATCAGGGGTGCGAGCGCCCGCGAGATTGCCACCAGCGAATAGGCGCTGACGTCCATCGCCAGTTGGAATCCCTCGCGGGACGTATTCACGAACGGTTGGTTCAGATCTTCATGCTTCGCCGCTGCCAGGCTGTGCACCACCACGTCGAGCCTGTGCCCTGCGGCTTGAATCGATGCCGCGAGCTGGTCGATGTCCGACTGCTGCTGAACCTCGCACGGGAAAAAGCCGGTGGCGCCCAGTTCCCGCCCCAGTTCTTCGACGGTGGGCTTGGCGCGGTCATTCTGGTAGGTAAGTAGCAGCTTGGCGCCTTCACGGGAAAATGCGTGGGCGATCGCGTAGGCGATGCTCCACTTGTTCCAGACTCCGAGGACGATCGCGGTCTTGCCTTCCAGTAGTTTCGGCATGGCCCGACATTCTACCCGGAAACGCCCGGATCGGCCTCAGGTTCCGTCCTGCTTCCTGGGCCACGGAAGAACCCGCTCACGGGAGGCCGTCCGGAGCTAAGCCTAGCCTTTTGGCCAGCTTTGGGGCCTCGCACTGCGCCCGGAAGTGGCTTTGCCATTGACACTTACGCGCAGTTCCATTGCGCCGCGCTACAGTCGTCAGATAAATTGAAATCTTGTCCGATAGAGAACCCTAGATGCCGGAAACGCGTATCGCGCCACCCCCAGCCCATCCGGCCCGGATGAAGCTCGAGCCGTATTCCGCCGAAATCCGCCTCACCAATCTCACGCTGGGTCTCGACAACATCCACTACGACGTCTTCCTCAGCCCGCGCTTTGTCGAGTTCACGCGCAAGTACCTGCTCGATCTCGTGCGTCAGGTCGTCAACATCAGCCTGCTCTATGGAAAGGAGCAGGAGCGGGGAAGAGACCGCCGCCAATCCGGCGCGCCGGAACACTCGGCGTTCCGCAAGCTGCTCACTGAAATTCTGCAGGAGTCCCTGACGCGCGCAAAATTCCAGCAGTCGACCGAGACCGACATTCTCCATCGCCTCGCGCTGCTGAAATTCATCGCTCAGGAAACCAGCAACCAGTTCGCCAGCATTCTCGTCGAGTGCAAGGACTGGATTCGCTCTCGCGGCGAGCTTTTCGAGCATAGCGAGCAGGCTCACGTCATGCGCTCCAAAATCGCCGAGGTGCAGGCCGACCGCAAGAACGTGATTCGGCAGATCGGCGAAACCATTTGCCGCATCTGGCGCGAGGTGGAAGAGGGCGCGCTGGCGAAGACGCGCCGCGCCCTCTTCGGCGACGACTTCCGCGAGACCTACGACCTTTTGCAGAATCGATTTCTCTTCGTCGAAGCGGGCAACGACGATTACTTCTTCCTCGAGCACTACGTGCTCCTCGGAAATTTCGTCAACGACCCGGACCGCTTCGAGGTCTTCGACGCGCTTTTGCTCGACTTCGTTCGCGATCACGTTCTCAGCGCCGATGACGACGACGAACTCGCCAAAGCCCGAAAGTTGCACGAGCGGCTGCTGGAGCAGGCTCGCCTGCTCCGCTCCGAACTGGCGCGCCTCGAGGAGGAGCACGAAGAAGCTGCGGTCCGGCTGAGCGATGCCGAGCGGTCGTTTCCGTCCCTCTTCAAGCGCAAGCCGGCCACGTCTTCCGCCGACGCCCGCCACGAGATGGATGAGATTCGGCGGAAGAGCACATCCCTCGAGCGGAATCTGGAAGAGCTCGACCCGCAGATCGAAGCCGCCAAGCAGCGCATGGACTTTCTCGCCGAGGAGCTGAAGAGCCGCATCGGCGACTATCTGAATCAGCCCGCCAACGCGGCCCGCATTTTCGACGCGAGCGCCGCCGAGGGCGAATCGTCCGAAGCCGTCGGCGTGCCCGCGCAGATTCGCGCGCATCTGCTGGAAGAATGGGTGCACCGCCTGGAAGAGCGCGACCTGCTTTTCCACGTCCTGGCCGGCTACGAGCTTCGCAAGATCGCCCCAGAGTACTGCCCGCCGATCCACTTGCAGCAGTTGAAAAAGGCGCTTGTCAATCGCGACGAAACCAAGCGCGTGGCGCAGATTCTGGAAAAATTCCCGGCGCGCAACGTCTCGATGAAGCGGTTCGAGGAATCCTCCCGCGCCATCCGCCGCCGCACGCCGCAGGAGACTCTTGCGATCGGCTTGCAGTTCGCCGAAGACCTGATGCGCCTGCGTCGCGACCGCCGCAACTATCAGCAGGTGGCCGCCTGGATGGAGCGCATCAACCTCGTCCACTCCGAACGCGCCCGCGAGCTGTCGCGCGCCAACAAGAGCCTCTACGAATTCCTGCATCCGGACGAGGGCCGCCCTGCGGAAGATCCGATCATCAATCACGTGGTCATCAAGGCGGATGTGCGCGGCTCGACCGGCATCACCAAGGACTTGCTCGCCCGCGGCATGAATCCGGCCTCGCATTTCAGCATGAACCTGCACGAGCCGGTGAAGCGCATGCTCGAGCGCTATGGCGCCGCAAAGGTGTTCATCGAAGGCGACGCGATCATCCTCGCGATCTACGAAAACGAATCGACGCGGGCCACGCAGCGTGCCGTCGCGCGCGCCTGCGTCCTGGCACGGGAAATCCTCGCCGTCACCGCCGCCTACAACGCCCGCGCCAAGTCGGGCGACCTGCCGCCCCTCGAATTGGGAGTCGGCGTGGCGTTCCAGGATTCGGCCCCGTCGCTCTGGATGGACGCCGATTCGCGCATCATGATCTCCCGCGCGCTCAATCTTTCCGACCGCCTCTCAAGCTGCTCGAAAATGGCCAAGCGCCTGTTCAGTGACAATCCTTCGCCCTTCAACGTCTTCCTGCTTCAGACGCTGATGGAGGACGTCGCGGCAGACGAAGGCGAGGAGCTGCTCGTCCGCTACAACCTCAACGGAATCGAACTCAACGAAGAAGGCTTTCAGAAGCTCAGCGCGGAAATCTCGCTTTCGCCCATGGGAGGCAATTTCCCCCTGCCGTGGGGCAAGGAGCGCGTGCAGCTCTACTTCGGCGAAGTGCCGCTCGGCGAATCGCTCGAACCGGTCGTGATCCGCAAAGGCTTCGTCCGCCAGCTTCTGCCCGGCGGCAAGATCGGCGCACAGGGCACGCGCGCCTATTACGAAGTCTGCACCGACGCCAAACTTCTCGAACTCGCCCGCAAGCGCGTCTCTTCCGTAGCTTCCAAGAACGCATAGTCCAGGACTCGACTCCTTCGATTCGTCAGCCGTTCCGGCGGTCGCGGATATCTCCCTCCTGATATAATCCCGCGTCGCGATCGTGAGGAGGCGAAAGGGGTCCGGTGACCCTCGTGGCCTTCAAAGCCATTGATCCTGTCCTTCGCGGCCAGGGTGGTGGGTTCGACTCCCACACGCTTCCGCCAACCAATCCAGAAACCGGTTGATCGTCTCCAGTGGCGCGTCGCAATACGGGCCTCGCTTTGGTATGCTCACCCCGTTCGACGGCCCCCTCGCTGAGCCTTGAGGATCGCTTCATGCGGCGCGTCGCAATCGTCTTTAGTTTGATCCTTACCGCCTGCCTGGCGGTCTCTGTCATGCCAGTTCGCGCCCAGACGAGCGACGACGTCAACCATTGCTACAAGGAAACCAGCCCCGATCCCGCGATCGAATATTGCACTCGCGCGATTGGCGCCCAGCAGTTGCCGCCTTCCAGCCTGGCCATCCTTTTCACCAACCGCGGCAACGCTTTCAATTCCAAGGGCGACTACGACAGAGCCATTCAGGATTTCGAGCAGGCCATCCGCCTCGATTCGAATTGCGCCTATGCCTTCAACGGGTTGGGCAACTCTCGCAATGGCCAGGGCGACTATGATCAGGCAATCGCAGACTACAACCGCGCCATTCGCCTGATTCCCGGCTACGGGTATGCGTTCAACGGCCGCGGTAACGCCTACAACTCCAAAGGCGATTACGACCGGGCCATTCGAGATTATGACGAAGCCATTCGATTCACTCCCAACTACGCGAATGCCTTCAACGGCCGCGGCAACGCCTACAGCTCCAAGGGCGAATACGACCGGGCCATTCGGGACTACGACGAGGCGATCCGCATCCGCCCGAACCATCTCTACGCCCTCAATGGGCGCGGCAACGCGTACAACCACAGGCGTGAGTACGACCGCGCGATTCAGGATTTCGATCAGGCGATCCGGATCGATCGGAGCTACGCCAACGCCTTCAATGGCCGGGGCAACGCCTACAACGACAAGGGCGACTACGACAGAGCCATTCAAGACTACGACGAGGCGATCCGCCTCAACCCGAGCTATGCCGAAGCTTTCTTCAACCGCGGAAACGCCTACAACAGCAAGGGTGACTACGACCAAGCCATCGAGACCTACGACGACGCCATCCGGTTGAACCCCGGCTTTGCGGACGCATTCTTCAATCGGGCCTTCACGCGATTCACGCAAGGCTCTGTCGCCGCGGCGGTGGCGGACTTTGCAAGAAGCGAGGAACTGGCGCCGTCGAATCGCTACGACATCCTGTGGCTTTGCATGGCTGCGGCCCGAGCTGGCCAGGACCCGGAGGCCGCTCTGGGCCGCGCGCGGCCGCTGGATCTGGTTTCGTGGCCCGGGCCGGTTCTTTCCTTGTTTCTCGGGAAGGCAGATCGGAGCGCGTTGCTGGAAGCGGCGAGAGATGCCGATGCCCAGACACAGAGCGACCGGCAATGCCAGGCGCACTTCTTCCTGGCGGAGTATGAGCTCGCTGCGAGTTCGCCGCAGGCAGCCGAAGCGGATTTTCGGGAAGCTGCGGCCAGTTGCCGTCGAACCGTCATCGAGTACTCAGCCGCGACCGCCGAGCTGAAGCGCCTGCCGCATCCATCGCCGTCCCGGCTCGACGCCGCCAAAGACCCGAATGTCGATCGGGTGAGATAGGACGCAGGCTACGCCCGCTCAGTCCGGCGGCGCGGGCTCTGCTCTCCGCCGACGGTGCCACCGTGAAGTCAACGCGACAATCACGATCATCGCCGCTGCGAGCGCGAGAGAAGAGGTAATGCGCCCCAGCTCCAGCCCGCCTTCCCCGTGTGGTTTCGTCAGCATATCGCCGAGCGTAGCTCCAAGCGGCCGCGTCAGAACGTAGGCGGCCCAAAACAGGACGCTGCCCGGCAGCCGCGTGAAGAAATGCAGCGCCGCCACCACGGCGATCAGTCCCGCGAAAACCAGCGCGCCGCGCTCGAACCCGAGCCCCGCCGTCGTCGCGACGAAATCGCCGATCGCCGTTCCCAGCGTGTTGGAAACGAGAATCGTGAGCCAGTAGAAAAGTTCGTCGCCCCTCGTCGCGACCTGGTCGACGGCGATCTTGCCCGTCACGAAATGCCAGACCACGAGCACGGCGATCACGCCGCAGAGCAGCAGACTGGACGATTTCACGTAGCCGAGTCCGACGGTTCGGTCCAGATAGTCGGACGTTGTCGTTCCTACCGTGGTCGTTGCCACCACGACAGCCCAATAGAAAAGCGGGTGGAAGCGCTTGGAAGCGAGTTGCGCGGCGAGAGTGATGCAGAAGAACACGAGGAGGATCAGGCTGCTGGCGGCGTATCCCAGGTTCAGCGTCATCGAAAGAGCGTCGCCGCCCGTCTCGCCGACCGTGGTCGCCAGAATCTTGACCGCCCAGAAAGCCAGCGTCGCCTCGGGAACCTTGCTCAAAATGCCCGAATTGGTATCCGCGGAGTCCAACGCCATGCCGCCTCGGTGCCGGAGACCATACCACGACGTCCGCTCTGTTATCATCCCCGCATGGCCCGCCGGAAGAAGCCGCGGCTAAAAGTCGCAAAAGAAGCGAAGCGCCGCGCGCGCCTCGGCATCGGCCTGCCTCCAACCGAGCGCGTCATTCCCAACAAGCGCGACAGGCCTCCGAAGCACAAGCGGACCATGCGCGATCTGCTCGGCGAAACGTAGCGGCCCGGCGCGGCTCGCTGTTAGTGGATGCTGCGGTTCTTCTTGTTGACGTAATCCATCAGCAGGTACTGCCCGAGCGTGTACGGCGTGGTGAAGTACGCCTTGCCGCGGCAAAGCTCCGTCACCTTCTGCACGAAGTGGACCAGGCTGTAGTCGCTCGCCAGCATGAACGTGTTGATCAGGATTCCCGCGCGCTTGCACTTCGCGACCTCTTCCATCGTCTGCGTGACCACCAGCGGATCGAGTCCAAACGCGTTCTTGTAGATGCGGCCGTCTTCCAGCGTTAGCGCCGATGGTTTGCCGTCCGTGATCATCACGATTTGCCGCATGTCCTTCTTCTGCCGGGAGAGAATCCGCTGCGCCACGCGCAGGCCTTCGCGCGTGTTCGTGTAGTAGGGGCCCACCTGCACGCGCGCCAGCTTGCCCAGCGGGATTTCCTCCGCGCTGTCGTGGAAGAGCACGCAGTGCAGGGAATCGCCCGGATACTGCGTGCGAATCAGATGCGAAAGCGCCAGCGCCACGCGTTTCGCCGGCGTGAATCGGTCCTCGCCGTACAGAATCATGCTGTGGCTGCAATCGAGCATCAGCACCGTAGCGCAGGAGCTCTGATACTCGCACTGGTGCACCATCAGGTCCTTGTAGTCGAGGTCGATCGGGATGCCCGAGCCGTTTCGCTGGACCGCGTTGAAGAGCGTGCCGCTGATGTCGATGTTCAGCGTGTCCCCGAATTCGTACGCCTTGGACGTGCCGCCGGATTCGATTCCCGTCGCCAGATCGCGCGTGTCGTGGCGGCCGAAGCTGCTCTTGCCGAGCGACGCGAGCAAATCCTTCAGCGTCTTGAATCCCAGGAAATCGAGCGCCTTGTCCGTGATCTCGAATCGCGCCTCGACGCTCGGCTGATCCTGGCCGGCTTGCCCGCCCGGGGTTTGCGACGGCGGTGGAGTGACCTGCGCCGACTGCTGCTGCGTGATGTAGCCTTCCTGCTCCATCCGCTCGATGATCTGGTCGATCATGTCGCGCAATTCCTGGTTCTGGCTCAGATCGGAGTTTTCCCGCAGCTTGTCCATCAGCTCCGGCGGGATCAGTTCGCCTTCCTGCAGCGCCCGCAGGATGGCCTCGCGCAGCTGGTCCATGTGCCGATCGCGCGCGTTGTCGGCATCGAGCTCGTAGAATCCGTATTGCGATTGAAAGCCGCTCTGAAGGAAGAAGTCGGACAGGCGGTCCATCAGATCTTGCAGATCGATGTCGTCTGCGGCGCTCGGCAGGTATCGCGAATATTTTGTGTACTTCATCGCAATGCGGCTCAGTTGAACTGGCGTCTCGGCGCCCGGCCCGAAGGCTCCCGCGGGTCGCGCGGCTCCGGCGTCTTGCGCGCTTCAGCAAAGAATCCGCGCTCCTCGCTGCGGCTGATCCGCTTGTGGGCCCACAGTCCCTCCAGAATGAACTCCGCGGCGCTGGCCTGCAGCGCCGCATCGTCTTTGGAGCGAACGCCCAATCCCTCCAAATGCTCGAACAGTCCCTGGATCTTCTTGAGTTGAGCCAGCAGCTCCGCGCTGGACGCGTTCGCCGGCACTTTCAGCTCGCCGCCCATCTCGAACCATTGCACCACCGGCTGAAAATTCGCGTTCCCGAAGTATTTCGTGAATGTCTTTCCGGCGGCGGCCCGAATCAGCTCGCGTGCTATGTTTTCGGCGCCGCGCATTTCGCCCTCATATTCAAGTTCGAACTTGCCGGTCATCGCCGGGACGGCGGCGTAGACGTCGCTCACGCGCGCGACGATAGCGGAGTCGTGCGATCTCACGGACCGCTGCTCGGCGTTGCTCAGCACGTTTTCGAGCGTGCTGATCGGCAGCCGCTGGCTCACGCCCGACCGCCGGTCCACGCGCTTGTCCTCGCGCGCCTGGAACGCCACCTCTTCGACCACTTCGCGGACAAACGTCGGAATCTCGACGCGCCGCTTGCCGTCCCGGCTCGTCCAGGACTCCTGCGCCGTAATCGACATGCCTTCCTGAACCGTCGCGGGATAGTGCGTGCGAATCTCCGATCCAATGCGGTCCTTGAGCGGTGTGACGATCTTGCCGCGGGCCGTGTAGTCCTCCGGGTTCGCCGTGAAGACGAGCAGGACGTCCAGCGCCATCCGCACCGGATAGCCCTTAATTTGGACGTCTCCCTCCTGCATGATGTTGAACAAGCCCACTTGAATCTTGCCGGCCAAGTCCGGCAGCTCGTTGATGGCGAAAATGCCGCGGTTGGCGCGCGGCAACAAGCCGTAGTGAATCGTCAGTTCGTCCGCCAGATTTTTCCCGGCGCGCGCCGCCTTGATCGGATCGACGTCGCCGATGATGTCCGCGATCGTCACGTCCGGCGTGGCGAGTTTTTCGACGTAGCGATGGTCTCTGGGGAGCCAGGCAATCGGCGTCGCGTCGCCTTCCGCGGCGATGCGTTCGCGGCAGGCGCGGCAGAGCGGCCGGTACGGATTGTCGTTGATCTCGCACCCGGCGACGACGGGCACTTGCGGGTCGAGAAACGAGACCAGCCCTCGCACGATTCGAGATTTCGCCTGCCCGCGCAGCCCGAGCAGAATGAAATGGTGGCGCGAGAGGACCGCGTTGACGATCTGCGGAATCACCGTGTCGTCGTAGCCGTGCACTCCCGGGAAGAGCGGCTCGCCCTTCTCCATCTTCTCCAGCAGGTTCTCACGAAGCTCCTGCCGGACGGAGCGCTGGGCGATTTTCTCTTCGGACCATGGGCTGCGGCGAAGCTCGCCCAGATTGCGTGGCTGAGGGCTCATGCGGTCACCCGTTCCTTGGCGACGCGGGGAACGCGTCGTGCGTGACTCCGAAACCATTATAGTGGAATCTCGGGCGCGCTCATAATTGTCGATCGGAGTGGCCTCACGGACGTGTCTGCGACTACCTGGCGCGGGCTGTCAGTTCGGGCCGTGGCCGTTCCCTCCGGCGATCCTGCGGGCGCGCTGCACTGCCTCCAGTTTCGGGAGAAACTCGGCCATCCAGTGCAGCACGATGCCTCGCCTGTCGCTTTCGGAGCGCGTTTCCAGCAGCGCCTGCCGTTTCGCCAGTTCCATCGGCAGAATACCGGCCATGTGATACGACAAGGGACCAGATTGCTTTCTGTCCGCATCCACCCACGGCCGGCCGAAAAGCAGCGCGTGGCACTGCTCGAACGTGTCGGTCAGCTGCCGTTCCGTCTGGGCGTCGAGCGTTGACGGTTCGTCGTCGATGTACTCCACATCTCCTTCGTAGTACTCCTTTTCGTCGATCAATTCGTTCAGCCGGAAAATGGCCCGCCCCTCGGTCAGGATGTCCATTCGGCCGTCGGGATAGTCCTTCGTCTTGTCGACAATCTCGGCGGTGCAGCCCAGCGTCGCAATCGCCTTGCTGGCCGCCAGGATCAGGCCGAACTCGATCTCTTCGCGCAAGCATCGCCCGATCATCGTCTTGTAGCGAGGCTCGAAGATGTGCAGCGGCATCCTCATGCCGGGCAGGAGGACCGTGTCGAGAGGGAAGAGTGGGATTCGAGTCGGTTTGGGCATCTCGGGGGATCCGCGCGGCTACTTCAGCAGCGTCAGAGCCGCCTGCATTTCGTCGCGTGCGTGGATGTCGCCCGTGCGCTGCGCCACGACGATGCCGTCAGAGAGAGTCTTGCGCGCCTCTTCGGCTCGTCCCACGCGCGATAGCAGCTGGCCGTATTGAAAATAGCCCGCCACGTATTCCGGGTTGGCTTCGATCAGCTTTTGAAAATGTTCGAGCGCGGCAGCGTCGTCGCCCAGCTTTGCGCATTCAAGCGCCAGCCCGTAACGCGCGAATGCATCCGCGGGCTTCTGCGCCACGAACTGCTCCAGCATTTCGCGCCGCGATTTCTGTGTCTGCGCCATCGAAGTCGAGCGGCAATTATAGCGGCGTTGTGCGCCGGGCACCAGCGCCGCCGCCGGACGATTATGCGCCCGGCAGATTTCGCTTCACGCTCTCCGCCGTTTGGAAGGCGCGCTCGACGCACTTGCCGATGGCCGGTCCCTCCAGGTAGTTGCCGGCGAAGTAGAGTCCGTTCACGGCTCGCTCGGCGTCGCGCAGCGTCTGCACCACGTGCCCGTGCCCGAGGTTGTACTGCGGCAGCGCTTTTTGGTGAATCCACACGTGCGATACCACGGGCGATCCTGTGATGCCGAGAATCTCCTCGTGATCCCTCTGCACCAGCGCCGCGATCTCCGCCTCGGAGCGGCGGGCGATCTCCGGATCGGTCGCGCCGCCGATGAAACTCGCCAGCGCCATCTGTCCATCGGGGGCGCGATCCGGAAACAGCGACGAATTCCAGACGATGCCCAGCGTGCGATGCTTTTCGCTTCGTGGAATCAGGACTCCGAAGCCGTCCAAGTCGGCGCTGGTTTGCCTCTTGTAATAACCAGTGCCGACCACGGCCAGCGATGCGTAGGCAATTCCCGAGAGCGTGCGCGCCAGGTCGCGGGCGATCGGCGCCAGCAAGGGCGCTGCGGCGTGAGCGGGCGCGGCCATCACGACCGCACTAGCCATTAACGTCTCCGGCGCTTTCTGCCGCGCCACGCGAATCTCGAATCGAGCGCTGCCGCCGCTGCTCTCGCGCGTGATCGCCTCCACGCGGGCGCCTGTCTGCGCGCCTGTGCCAAGCCGGTCCGCGAGCGCCTTCGTCAAGGCGCTCAGCCCCCGCCGGAACGAGCACAGCGCCGGCGCGCCTTTGGTGCCGGGTCCTTCGCCTCGCGACTTCATGGCGCCGCGCAGGACGCTTCCATATTCCCGCTCCCATTCTTCGAGAGTAGGGAACGCCGCTCGCAGGCTCAGTTTTTCCGGATCGCCGGCGTACACGCCGGAGACGAATGGAGAGACAAGGTACTCCAGAATTTCGTGCCCGAACTTCCGCCGGACGAATTGCGCGATGGTCTCCTCTTCGTCCGGCGGCTTCGTCTTGCTGAAGGCCTCCGACGCGACCCTCCATCGCGAGCCGGCTCCCAGCAGGGAACTGGTCAGAATCGCCTGCGGAGTCATCGGAATCTTCTGAAGGCGGCCGTGCCGCAGGATGTAACGAGGCGCGCGCTGATCTGCCTTCTGCAGCTCCGGCTCAATGCCCAGCTCGCGGATCAGCCCGAGCAGAGTTTCGGTTCCTTGAAAGCTTTGAGGGCCGGACTCGAAAAGGAATCCGTCGTTTTCGACGGTGCCGATCAACCCGCCGAATCGTTCGCTCGCTTCGAGCAGCGTGACGGGCACTCCCATCTGCTGAAGCCGCGCCGCGCACGCGAGGCCCGAAATGCCACCGCCCACTACGACGACCTGTCTCGAGTCGGTCATTCGGCGTTTGGAGCGCTAGAGAGTCTTGGAAAAGAGCGGCTTCTGATCCATCTGCTGCTCGCGCAGATAGCGGTCGAACACCATCGCGACGTTGCGGATGAAAATCCGCCCCAGCGGCGTCACGCGGATCTCTTCCGGAGCGAGCGTGACAAGACCGTCGGCCGCCGGATCCTCCAGTTGCGCCAGCTCCGCCGCGAAATATTCGTCGAATCGGATCGAGAACTCCTTCTCGACCCCGCGCTTCGGAATCACAGTGTGGCACAGCAGCCGGCCGATCACTGTGCGCCGGATCACATCGTCTTGCGAGAGCCGGTATCCGCGCATCGTGGCCAGGCCCCGCGCGTGCACCGCGTCCTGATAGGCGGGCACTTCGCGCCGGTTTTGCGCGTAGGCCTCGCCGATCGAGCTGATCGCGCTGACGCCCATGCCGTAAAGATCGGCGCCCGCCTTGGTGGTATAGCCTTGAAAGTTGCGATGCAGAGTGCGGTCGCGCTGCGCGATCGCCAGCTCGTCGCCCGGCCTCGCGAAATGATCCATTCCGATGTAGAGGTATCCCGCCGCCAGAAACTTCTCGAGCCCGGTGCGGAAGATTTGAAATTTGGCCGCGCCTTCGGGCAGGTGATTGGCGAACGACCCTTGCTGCTTCTTCAGCCACGGCACGTGCGCGTAGCTGAACATCGCGATCCGGTCCGGCGCGATCGTCAACACCTTCTCGATCGTCGCCGCGAAAGTATCGGCGGTCTGGTAAGGCAGCCCGTAGATCAAGTCGATGCTGATGCTTTGGAAGCCAAGCTGGCGCGCTGCGGCAATCAGATCGCGCGTCATTTCGTATGGCTGCACGCGGTGAATCGTCTGCTGCACTTTCGCTTCAAAATCCTGCACGCCCATGCTCAGCCGGTTGAAACCGAGCTGGCGAAGCGTCTCCAGGTGAGCCTCGCTCGTCACCCGAGGATCGACTTCGATGCCGATTTCCGCGTCGGGCGCGAACGAGAAACGATCCTGCGTGTACCCGAACAAATCCTCCATTTGCGCCGGAGTCAGGTAGGTCGGCGTGCCGCCGCCCCAATGAAATTGAATCGCGCGCCGCTGTTTCGAGACGAGCCCTGCCACGTGATCGATCTCCCGCTTCAGCGCCGCCAGATACGGAATCGTGACGCTCTTGTCTTTCTGGATCGACACGTTGCATGCGCAGAAAAGACAGAGGCTTTCGCAGAAGGGAAGGTGCATGTAGAGCGACAGCGGCGTGCCGCGTTCGTCCGCCCGCGCGCAAAACTCCTCGAAATCGTCCGGTCCGAAATCGTCTTTCCACACCGGCGCAGTCGGATAGCTCGTGTAGCGAGGCCCCGGCCGGTTGTACTTTTCCAGCAGTTGCTGGGTCACCGCGCCGATTGCGAGCCTCTCTCCGTCCTGAGTTCTCACGGCCGTCACCCGCGCGCTCCGACCAGCGCCGTCTGCCCGGCTTCCACGAAGGCCCTCGCGTTTGCCACCGGCGTGGTCGGCAGAATCCCGTGTCCGAGGTTTAGGATGTGCCCCACGCCGCCCGTTTTCTCGACGGCGTCTCGCGCCGCCTGCCGGACGCCCGACTCTTCGCCGAGCAGCACTTGCGGATCGACGTTTCCTTGCAGCGCCACGCTCGTCCCCAGCGTTCGCCGCGCTTCGGCCAGATCGGTCTGCCAGTCGACGCTGATCACGTCCGCGCCGGCCCGGGCCAGGTTCTCCATGTGTCGCGCAGATCCTTTCGCAAACAGTATCTTCGGCGCGCCGCTGGATTCGAGCGCTTCGAAAATGGCCGCCGTCGCCGGAAGCTCGAACTCGGCGTATTCCTGTGGCGTCAGTTCTCCCGCCCACGTGTCAAACAACTGAATCACGGAAGCCCCGGCTTCAATCTGAGCCTTTATATAGCCTGCCGTCACGCCGGCAATTCTGCGCAGCAGTTCGCGCAGGACCGCCGGCTCCTCGCGCAACATCTGCCTGGCGCGCGAGATATCACCGCGCGTCCGTCCTTCGATCATATAGCAGGCCAGCGTCCACGGCGCGGCGGCGAATCCGATCACCGGCACGGTCGGTCCAACTTGGCCGCAAATCGTTCGAATCGCGTCGCCGACGAATCGCGTTTCGCGGCTCGGATCGAAATCGCGCAGCCGCCGCACGGAGCCCATGTCGCGGACCGGATTCGAGAGCACGGGACCGGAGTCGGGCACCTCCAGCGGCAGCCCCATCGCCTCCGCCACGATCAGAATGTCCGAGAAGACGATGATCGCGTCCACACCAAGCACGCGAAAGGGCTGGATCGAAACCTCCGCAGCCAGTTCCGGCGTTTTGCAGATTTCCAGGAACGTGTGATGCGCCCGCACCGCTTGATATTCAGGCAGGTAGCGGCCTGCCTGCCGCATGATCCAGACCGGCACGCGGTCGACCGGTTGAAATCGGCACGCGCGGAGGAACAGGTCCTTCTTGTTCTCGTGGTTTTGCGGCATCGAATTGGCTGCTTCCAAGGCATCATAGCAGAAGCGCGCCGCGCCCCGCAGTCGGCGGGAACGGGCCCGCCGGTGTGTCGCGCGCGCCCACTTTCTACGCCATACCTTCGCCCGTGTGGGCCCGGTGTCGCGCTATAATCTTTGGACGGGGGAGCCTGCGGCTGTCATGCTGAACCACACGGCCTATCTCAGCCTTGCGCTTTACGCGGCCAGTTTCTGCTGCTACCTGCGCATTCTCTACGCCCCTCATTTGTGGGTCGGCCGCCTGGCGACGTTTCTTTTGGCTGGCGGCATCGTCCTTCACTATTACGCCTTGCTCGAGCGCTCGCACGGCCTGCACACCGTCCCGTACGACGATCTTTACGGCTCGATGTCCCTTTTTGCGTGGCTGCTCGGCATTACGTATCTGGGCCTCGAGCTTTTTCATCGCCAGCGCTCCGTCGGCGCATTCGTCACGCTCCTGCTCTTGGTCTGGATTGGCGTGGTCAGTTGGCTCGCGCCCGGCGAAATGCCGCCTCCGCCTCCGGCGCGGGGCCCTCTGTTCGCATTTCACGTGACCCTCAACGCCTGGGCCTACGCCGCCTTCGCTCTTTCGTTCGTCCTGAGCGTCATCTACCTGCTGCAGGACCGCGTTCTGCGTTCGCACCGCCCCGGCGCGGCCTTCTGGCGGTTTCCGGCGCTCGACGTGCTCGACCGGATGTCCCGCAGCAGCGTGTACGTCGGTTTGATCGCGCTGGCGATCGGTGTGATCAGCGGGCTTGTGTGGGAGCATCGGCTGACCGGCGCCTACGCCTGGGGCGACCCGAAGGTGATCGTCACGCTCCTGATTGTGGCGGCGTATGTAGCGTATTTGTGGCTTTCGCGCAGCGCGCATTGGCGCGGAGCTCGTGCGGCCCGAATCTGTGCGCTCAATTTCGCGATTGTGCTTTTCAGCTACACGATTGTGAACCTGTACATGACGGCGTTTCACCGCTACTTCTAATGTCTTCGACCTCCAAAGAGAAGAGTTCGCCGCCCCGTGGCGCGGGAGCGATTCGCGTCGCGCTGATCGGCTGCAACCATCGCACGGCGCCCGTCGAGCTTCGCGAGCGCGTCGCGTTCAGCAACGAGCAGGCGCTCGAAGCGGCCACGCAGTTGCGCCGCAAAGGCATTCTGGAAGAGGCCGTCGTAGTCTCCACGTGCAATCGCAGCGAGGTCTACGGAGTGCCCGGCGACGCCAGCCCCTCGGTCGCCGAAGCGATGGAGGATTTTCTCACTTCGTACCATCGAATCCCGCGAGGAGAGCTGGAAGGCCGGACCTATCGCTGGATGGGTACTGATGCGGTGCGTCATCTTTTCCGCGTGGCCTCAGGGCTCGATTCGATGCTCCTGGGTGAGGCGGAAATACTCGGACAGATCCGCGCGGCGTACGGCCGCGCTCTCGAGCACGGTGCGACGGGGCCGATTCTGAATCGCGCCTTCCAGGGGGCGCTCGAGGTCGGCAAGCGCGTTCGCGCCGAGACCGAAGTGGGCGCGCGGCCCATGTCCGTTTCTCTTGCGGGAGTGAAGCTGGCAGAGCGCGTCTTCGGCAGCCTGAAGGGCCGGTCGGCTTTGATCCTGGGCGCCGGAGAAGCGGCCGAGCAGGTTGTCGAACATTTGCGCAACCGCGGCATCGGGCACCTCCGCGTCGTGAATCGATCCTTCGACCGCGCGCAGCACCTGGCCGAGCGCATGGGTGGCGAGGCCGTTCCGTGGGATTCGCTGGACAAGGTCCTCGCGGCGCCGGATATCATCGTCACGTCCGTGGGAGAAATCGGCGCGGTCCTCACGCGTGAAAAGCTGGAGCGCGCTCTCGACGCGCGCGCCGGCCGTCCCGTGTTCATCGTCGATCTTGGCGTGCCGCGCAACGTCGCGCCGGAAGCGGCCGGCCTCTACAATCTGTACCTCTACAACATCGACGATCTCGGAGAAATCGTGGAGCAGAACAAACGCGCGCGCGAAGCCGAAATTCCGCGCGCTGAGGCCATCATCTCCGAGCACATCACGAAATTCGAGTCCTGGCGCGCCGCGCTGGAGGCCAGCTCGATCCTGGATGATCTGCGCGGGCGCTTCCGCAAAGAGCGCGAGATCCTCCTGCGCGAGCGCCTTGACGCCGAGCAGGGAGTCTCGGCCGAAGAGCGGCAGCGCATCGCCAATATCACCGAGGAACTGATCGAGCGATTGCTGAACGAACCCGACGAGCGTCTTCGCAACGGCCGCGGCTTGCGCGGCCGCCTGGGCGCGGTGGAGGCTCTGCGCCACGTCTTCGGTCTCGACAAGGAAGAGGAATCGGAGTGAGGCTGCTGCGCATCGGAACGCGCGGCAGCGCGCTCGCGCTTTGGCAGGCGAATTTCGTTGCTGAATCGCTGCGCAAGCTTCACGGAGTCGAAGTCGACCTCATCCGAATCCGAACGTCCGGCGATCGACTGCTGGCCGCTCCGGTCGCGCAGGTCAATGCGCAGATGAGCGCCGAATCGGGCAAGGGCATCTTCATCAAGGAGCTGGAAGAGGCGCTGCTCGCGGGCGCGATCGATCTCGCGGTGCACAGCATGAAGGATGTCCCGACGGAAACGCCGGACGGCCTCGCATTCGCCGCCGTCACCCTCCGGGAGGACTCCCGCGACTGCGTGATTTCCCGCTCGGGCCGCGCGCTGAAGTATCTTCCCGCCGGCGCGCGCGTCGGCACAAGCAGCCTGCGACGTCAGGCTCAGGTGCGCCACCAGCGCGGGGATCTGCAGGTGGTCGAGCTTCGCGGTAATGTCGACACGCGGCTCAAGAAACTCGATGCGGGAGAATTCGACGCCGTGATTCTCGCGGCCGCAGGGGTCAATCGTCTCGGCTTTGCGAGTCGCATCACGCAGATGCTGGACCCGGAAATCATGCTCCCCGCCGTGGGGCAGGGCGCGCTGGGCATTGAAGTTCGCATGCGCGATCCCCAAACCGCGCAGCTCGTGGCCCCGCTCGATGATTCCGAAACGAGGACCTGCGTCACCGCCGAGCGCGCACTGCTGCGCGAGCTTCAGGGCGGGTGCCAGGTTCCCCTCGGCGCCTTGGCGCGCATCGAAAGGGACCAGTTGCATCTGGAAGCCGCCGTTTTTTCGGCCGATGGCCGGGATTTTGCGCGCAGGGATGTGGTGTCTCCTCGATCCGAAGCTCGCGCGGCAGGCGAGCGCCTGGCCCGGATGCTGATCGAGGCGGGCGCTGACAGGCTCCTCCGCCTCGCGGGAAGAACCGTTGGGTAGCGACCACAAGCCGCTCGCTGGCAGGCGTATCGTGGTCACCCGCGCCCCGGAGCAGTCTGCCGAACTGACCCGCGCACTGGAAGCACTGGGGGCGGACGTTATCGCCTTTCCGATGGTTTCCGTGGTTCCGCCGAAAGACTCGCGCGAATTGGACGAACAGTTGCGCCGGCTCGACGAGTTCGATGCCATTCTTTTTCTGAGCGGCAACGCCGTGAAATATACCTTTGATCGTTGCGCGCAACTCGGCATAGAGTGTGATTTGCTGTCGTCCGGGAATCGGCTGGTCGCCGCCGTCGGACCGGCAACGGCCCGCCCGCTTGCGGAAAAGGGAATTCGAGTGGCTCACATCGCGGAGAAAGGGACTGGCGAGGCGTTGGTGCGTGAGCTGCGCGACTCGTTGACGGGACGCCGGATCCTGATTCCTCGCAGCGACCGCGGCGATGAACGCGTGCCGAGCCTGCTCAAAGATCTGGGCGCAAACGTGACGGAGGTCGTTGCCTATCGAACGGCGGCTCCCGCGAGCGTCGATGCCGCCGTGCGGGACCGTATTCGCCGGGCCGAAATCGACGCCGTGATCTTTGCAAGCCCTTCCGCATTCCGCAACTTTGTCTCCGCGGTTGGTCCGGCGGAGGCCGTCGCTCTCGGTGCTCGCGTGGTCTTCGTCGCTATTGGGCCGACCACGGCGCGCTCGATTCGAGAGGCCGGCGCGCGCGTTGCCGCCCAATCGGAGTCGGCATCCGCGGCGGATCTGGCCCGCGCAGTCGCGGCCCACTGTCCAGACCATCCTGAGGCAGCGAGGCGCGCATGACGTTCCCGATTCACCGCCCGCGCCGTTTGCGTCGCTCGGAAGCGCTGCGCAACCTCGTTCGCGAAACGCAGCTCTCCACGCACGGCCTGCTCTATCCGATGTTCGCCTGCCCGGGCAGGAAGGTCCGCACCGAAGTGAGTTCGATGCCCGGCATTTTTCAGCAGTCGCCCGACCAGATCGTCGAAGAATGCAGGGAAGTGGCCGATCTCGGCATTCCCGGAGTGATCCTTTTCGGCCTCCCCGAGCACAAGGACGCGACCGGCTCGGAAGCTGCTTCGCCGAAAGGCGCGGTGCAGCGCTCGATCGAGGCCATCCGCAAGGCTCAGCTCGACTTGCTTGTCGTTACCGACGTTTGCCTCTGCGAGTACACCGATCACGGCCACTGCGGCGTCATCAAGGATGGCCAGATTCTCAACGACCCGAGCATCGCGCTTCTCGCCGACGCGGCGCTCTCGCACGCTCGCGCGGGTGCCGATATCGTCGCGCCGTCCGACATGATGGACGGCCGCGTCGCCGCCATCCGCCGCAAGCTGGACGAAAAGGCGTTTCAGGACGTTGCGATTCTCTCCTACGCCGCGAAGTACGGTTCGGCGTTCTACGGTCCTTTCCGCGAGGCGGCGCAATCGACGCCGCAGTTCGGCGATCGCCGCAGCTATCAGATGGATCCGGCCAATGCGCGCGAAGCTCTGCGCGAAGTCGCGCTCGATATCGAAGAGGGCGCGGACATCCTGATGGTCAAACCCGCTTTGCCGTACCTCGACATCATCGCGCGCGTCCGCGAGCGCTTCGATGTCCCCGTCGCTGCCTACAACGTGAGCGCCGAATACTCCATGGTCAAGGCCGCCGCGCAAAAGGGCTGGATCGACGAGCAGCGCATCGTCCTCGAAATCCTCACCGGCATCCAGCGCGCCGGCGCCTCCATCATCCTCACCTATCACGCCAAGGACGTCGCCCGCTGGCTGAAGCGCTGCTGACGATGTCGAGCCCGGATTCCAGCCCTTCTGCCGATTTGCGCGCTCGTGCCGAGAAGATTCTCGTAGGTGGCGTCGATAGCCCCGTCCGCGCCTTTCGCGCCGTCGGAGCAGCGCCGCTCATCATCGATCGCGCCTCCGGTTCCCGCCTGTGGGACGCCGACGGGCGCGAGTACATGGACTACGTCGGTTCGTGGGGAGCGCTGATTCTCGGTCACGCCAACCTTGACGTGGTCGATGCGATTGCCGACCAGGCGCGCCATGGCACCAGCTACGGCATGACGTCGCCGCTTGAAATCGAGCTCGGTGAGACGATCAGCCGCGCGATTCCTTCGATCGAAAAGATCCGCTTCGTCAGCTCTGGCACGGAAGCGACGATGTCCGCCGTCCGTGCCGCCCGCGCGTTCACCAGGCGCGATCTGCTCCTGAAATTCGAGGGCGGCTACCACGGTCATGCCGATAGCTTTCTTTCCGAGGCCGGCTCGGGGCTCGCCACTCTCGGCATCTCCTCGAGTCCCGGCGTGCCTCAATCGCTCGCCGCGCTCACGCTGAACGCTCCGTACAACGACGCCGCTGCGGTCGAGCGCGTTTTCGCCGAGCAGGCCGGAAAAATCGCGGCGGTCATCGTCGAACCCGTGGCGGCCAACATGGGCGTCGTGCCGCCCACTCCCGGCTTCCTCGAATCGCTTCGCCGCGTCACTCAGCGCGACGGCTCTCTTCTGATCTTCGACGAGGTCATCACCGGATTCCGCCTCGGCTATGGCGGCGCTCAAAAGGTCTGCGCGATCCAGCCGGATATGACTGTCCTCGGCAAGATCATCGGTGGAGGATTGCCCGTGGCCGCCTACGGCGGCCGCCGCGAGATCATGGATCAGATCGCGCCGCTCGGCCCTGTCTATCAGGCGGGCACGCTTTCAGGGAATCCTCTCGCCATGCGCGCAGGCCTCGCCACTCTTGCGCTGCTCCGCGACCCGACCTTCTACGAACCTCTCGGCCTCCGCGCGGAGCGACTGGCTAACGGCCTCCGCGACGGCCTGCGCCAATCGAAGCTGCCCGGGACTGTGAACGCCGCCGGGTCTCTGATGACCCTTTTTTTCGCAGCCGACCCGGTCCGGGATTACGCCAGCGCCAAGCGATCGGACACCTCTCGATTCGCAGCCTTCTTTCGCCACATGCTGGCTCGCGGAGTCTTCCTGCCTCCATCCCAGTTCGAAGCGCTCTTCGTCTCCGCCGCCCACAGCGACGAAGACATCAGCCGCACCCTCGCAGCCGCTCGCGAAAGCCTGCGCGCAATTGCTGCGGACTCCTAGTCGCTGCCGAGCGCGCTCTGCGGGGCAGGGAAGCGACTGCCGAGGCCCTTCTTGGGGGGCAAATCGTGGAAAACCACTTCCACTCTCGTGGTACCCAGGGTCTATCGCCGCTCTGGTCCAAGGGCTTCTTCGATTTCTAGACACTGAAACTACAAGACTTAGCGGCACGTTTTCTTGGTACCCTCCTTGCTTTTCTCTCCTGCGCACCACCGAATGCGGAGCGGTTACAAGGAGCTTTCCCTTCCATGGTTCTTGCAACAGCGGCCCTGCTACTTCATTTGGCGGCAGCAGCACCGGCGGTCCCCGACGCCACCACGAAACCGGCCGTCGCGACCCCTGAAATGAGCGACCCTTTCGCAGCCGAACCAGCCAGCAGCCCGGTCGCGCGCGCCGAAACCTCCTCGGCCGACGCCGCGCCCGCCACTCTGACGACCGCCTCCCTCGAAACGAGTAACGGTAACAACCAGAACTCTCAGTCCCTTTCGACGGTTCGCGTCCCTTCGATCCAGCCGGCCACACCGCCCAAGGTGATCCCCGTCCAGGACATGCCTTCGCACCGCAAATGGCTCGCGCTCTCGATCGCTCAGCACAGCGCCGCGGCCTTCGACGCCTATTCCACTCGCCGCGCGATCTCGAGCGGAGCGCACGAGGCCGATCCTCTGATGCGTCCGTTCGCGCAGTCGCCGGGGATCTACGCCGCCATTCAGGCCTGCCCGCTCGTCCTCGACTACGCCTCCCGGAGGATGCAGCGCAGCTCCAACAGCTTCATGCGGCGGACGTGGTGGGTGCCCCAATCGGCCGCCACCGGCCTGTTTCTCTTTTCCGGCTTTCACAACCTGAGCGTGGCGAATCAGCACTAGCTGAAAAACTTTCGCGGCAGCTCCACTCCCTGGCGGGAACGCCGCAACGAACACCCGGGACTCTCCTCCCGGGTGTTTTTTCGTCCGCCGGCCAAAAAACTCTTTCATTCTCCGGCGGACCACGTAGAATGTGCGCCTTATTGCGTCGCTATCCGGGCCGCTCGGCCCGCGTAGCGGTGGGCTCTTCGCTCTTTCGCGGCTTTCGAGAAGAGGAGCACCGGGGTTGGTTGCTGAGGGTCCTCGAAAATCTGCCGGTTTTGGCGCGCGTTGCGTGCGAGTGTTCTCGCTCGCTTGCGCCGTCCTGCTGATTTGCGCCGCCGCCTTGGCCCAAACCACCGGCGCGATTCGCGGCGACGTTCGCGATCCTTCCGGCGCACTCGTGCAGGGCGCCACCCTGAAAGCCACGCTTTCCGGCACCAGCACGGCCCGTACAACGGTCAGTGGTCCCGATGGATCGTTCGAAATCCCCGAATTGCCGGTGGGTTCCTACGAAGTGACCGCCGAGGCCAGCGGCTTCAAGAAGTTCGTCGCGCAGGGCGTCGACGTCAGCATCGGCCACGTCGCGGTTCTCGGCATTTCCCTCGAAGTCGGCGGCTCCACGCAGACCGTCACCGTCGCGGCCAGTGCCATTCAGGTCGAAACCACCAGCACGCAGCTCGGCGCCGTCATGTCGGAAACGGCCGTGCGCGAGCTTCCCCTCAGCACCCGCGACACGTATCAGCTCCTCCAGTTGCAGCCGGGCGTCCAGTCGCAAGTCGGCGCGGACCTCTTCTATGGCAGCGACAATGCCGGAGTCGTCTCCGTCAACGGCGGTCGCGGCCGTTCCAACAATTACATGGTCAACGGTGGCGACGGCAACGACATCTTCGCCAACGGCCCGGCGATCCAGCCCTCGCCCGACGCAATCGAGGAATTTCGCGTCATCACCAACACGTTCGACGCGGAATATGGCCGCAACTCGGGCTCCGTCGTCAATGTCGTGACCAAGTCCGGCACCAACGATTTCCACGGCGACGTATACGAGTTTTTCCGCAACGACATCCTGAACACGCGCGGCTACTTCGACAAGCTCGACTCGCCCGGCGCGCCCACCCCGGACTACAAACAGAATCAGTTTGGCGCGACGCTCGGCGGGCCGATCAAGAAAGACAAGACGTTCATTTTCGGTTCTTACGAGGGCAACCGCCTGCGGCAGGGAATTTCCTCCGGCGCGGTCGCGTTTCCGACGGGCGCCAACGTCCTCGGCGATTTCTCCGATGGCCCCACCTTCACCGGCACGCTGGTCGACCCCGCCTTCGCCGATATTCTGGCGAATCGCACCACCGGAGGATCGGCGATGAACTGTCAGGCGGCCGTGCTCGCCCAAGACGGCGCCGCTTTCGATCCTCTGCCGGCGGGCGGCGTGCTCTTTTCGAGCATCTTCCCCAACAACGTGATTCCGTCGCAGTGTTTCGATCCCACCGCCGTCGCCGTGTACGACCGCTGGGTTCAGCCCTTCGCCGCCAATTGCGCGGGCGATCCCTGCATGGCCAGCACCTCGCCCGTGCGCAGCGATCGCGGCGACCAATTCACCGTCCGCTTCGACCACAAAATCAGCGAAGCGCAGCAGCTATCCGTCTACTACTATTTTGACGACGACGCGCGCGTCGATCCCTTCTCGACCTTCCAGGCCGCGGGCGGCAACGTGCCCGGCTTCGGTGCGATGTTCAACACGCGCGTGCAGCAGTGGAATCTCAGTCATACGTGGACGCTCGGTTCTAGCGCGATCAACGAATTCCGCTTCAACTATTTCCGCGAGGGCCAGCGAAACCTCGACCACCCGGTCAACCTACTCGGCAGCGTCCACGACTCCTGCGGCCCCGATCTCGTCGCCACGTGCTTCCAGGACCCGGACTATCCCGCCTCGGCCGGCATCACCTCCGATATTCCCGGCCGGCAGGGCGTTCCCAGCATTCTCGTGGCTGGCGGCTTTTCGATCGGCAACAACAACGAAGGCGAGCTGCCGCAAATCGGCAATACGTTTCAGTGGACCGACAACTACACCCGTGTGATTTCCAATCACACGGTCAAGTTTGGCGGCGACGTGCGCCGCCAGCGCTTCGACCAGTTCCTCTATTTCGATATCAACGGCTTCTTCACGTTCCTGAGCGACGGGAACCTCTGCTCGCCGTCGAATCCGAATCCGCCCAGCCCGATCGTTTCTGATTCCGGCCTCAACTGCGACAGTCCGACGACCAACGATGTCGGCTTTCAGTCCGCCTACCCCAACTACTTCCTCGGCACGTCAAATAGCTACACGCAGGGCGCCGCGCAAGGGCAGCACGACCGCAATACGGCCCTCTACCTCTTCGCGCAGGACAGTTGGAAGGTTCGCCCCAACGTGACCTTGAACTATGGCCTACGCTGGGAGCTGAACACGCCGTACTTCGACACGGGCAATCGCCTGCAGACCTTCCGCCCCGGACAGATCACCACGCAGTATCCCTGCTGGATGTCGCAGGAAAGCGCCGATGAGACCGGCTTGCCGGCAGGGGATTGCAGTCCCGGCAGCGCGGGCGAATCTGTTTTCCCGGTTGGTCTCGTTTTCCCGGGTGACAAAGGCGTGCCGCGCGGCCTGACGACCACGTTCTACAAAGCGTTCGCGCCGCGCATCGGCCTCGCGTGGAGCCCGGGCTGGACCGACGGCTTCCTCGCCAAGCTCACCGGCGGACCGGGGAAGGCCAGCATCCGCGCGGGCTATGGCATCTTCTACAATCCGATCGAGCAGTTGGTTCTCGAGCAGTTCAGCGCCGAGCCTCCGTTCGGAGGCAGCACGTCGCTCACGAATACTCTGTTCAATCTGCCCTTCGAGCCGCAATCCGGCGGCGCACCGTATCCGAACGTTTTCGGCGGCGTCATCGATCAGACCCCGAAGACGCCCTGTGCTTCCGATACCCCCGGCGGTCCGGCGGGCTGCGTCGATTGGTCGCAATTCCGCCCGATCCTGCTGGCCGGTGAATTTCAGCCGCACCTGCACGCGCAGTACGCCGACCAGTACAATCTGACGATCGAACGCCAGTTGACCAAGAACATGCTCCTGCGCCTCGCCTACGTGGGCACGCAGTCGCACCACCTGCTCGCGATTCACGATCTCAATCCCGGCAACGCGCAGACCTGCCTCGATCTCCAGGCCGTCTCCTCCTACTACGCCGCATCGCTGCCGGACGGCTCGCCGAATCCGAACGCCAACTCGGACTTGAGTTCCATCTACTCCTGCGGCCCCTTCGGCTCGGACAATGCCTACAATCTGCCTCCCGGCTCGCTTCCCACCGGATTTGCGCTGCATCTTCCGTACGGCGGTACCCCGTCCGTCAACGGAGGACCGGAGTCACCCGCTGTCACCCTCGTCGGTTTGCGTCCCTATTCCTCGCCGCTGTGCCAGCCGCTGACGGCCAACGGCTGCCCGCCCGATGGTGTGCCCGTCTTCAGCAATATCTTCGCCGAGGACACAATCGCCAATTCCAACTACAACGGCTTGCAGGTCTCCGTAGAGCGCAATCTCTCCGCGGGCTTGATGTTCCAGGCTTCGTACACCTACAGCAAAGCGATCGATCAGGGCGCTTCGTTCGAAAATGAGCTGAACCCGCTGAATTTCAACGCCACCCGCGGCCTCTCGCTCGTGGACGCCAGGCACCGCTTCGTCTTCAGTCCGTACTGGCAGCTTCCCGTGCCGAAGTTCGACGGCGTCAAAGGGAAACTTGCGGACGGCTGGGCTGTGTCAGCGATCATCACGTATCAGAGCGGCTTCCCGATTCGTGTCCAGACGCAGGACGATCTCGAGCTCGAAAGCAGCTACTTCTTCGAAGACGCGAACACGCCCCAGGTGACCGGCCCTGTCACGTTCCTGAATCCAAAGTCGAACGGCGGCTACTGGTTCGACACGTCGAACATCAACGATCCCGCGCCGGGCGCCTTCGGGAACATGCCGCACTCGCTGTGCTGCGGTCCCGCGATCAGCAACACGGACATTGCCATCGAAAAACAAACGCCTCTCACCGAGCGGCTCAACACCGAATTCCGCGTCGAGTTCTACAACGCGTGGAATCACACGCAATTCGCCAATCCCGACGGCAACTTCAGCGATTTCACGTTCGGCCAGATTCAGAAGACCCGCGAAGATCCCCGCGTGATTCAGTTCGCACTGAAGCTCCTGTTCTAGTCACCTTGCGCCGTTGTCTGATGAGAAGGGAACTGCTGCCCGCGCGGCGACTATCTGCCGGTCGCTCGCTTCGCTGCGGGCCATACGAAGGATGCTGCGATTGTCGCGGCCAGGATCGTCCCGATCACGGCGAGCGAAATCTCCGTCGAGATCGCCCACTTTTCCGCCACGATCATTTTCGATCCGACAAAAATAAGGATCGCCGCCAGTCCGGCGTGCAGGAATCGGAATCGCGGCAGAATCCCGGCCAGCCCGAAATACATGGCCCGAAGCCCCAGAATCGCGAACACATTCGACGAGTACGCGACAAACGTATCGCGTGTGATGGCCAGCACGGCTGGCACCGAGTCCACCGCGAACACAATGTCCATCGCCTCCACCGCGATCAGCGCGAGAAAGAGCGGTGTCGCGTTCCACCGTCGCTCGCGTCTCACGAAGAACGCGTCGCGGTGAAACTCCTTGGTGATCGGGACGGCGCGCCTTACCGTGCGCACCAGCCAGTTCCGCTCCGGTTCCACTTCGCGCGCCCCGGGATACAGCATGCGAAAGCCAGTGAAGAGCAGGATCGCGCCAAATAGAAACAGCACGGGCCGAAAGTGATGCAGCAGCTGAACGCCTGCGGCGACGAACAAACCGCGCATCGCCAGCGCCCCGACGACTCCGCTGTAGAGGACCTTGTGCTGAGATGCCGCTGGGACTCCGAGCGCGCGGAAGATCACCACAAATACGAATATGTTGTCCACGCTGAGGGATTTCTCGACGACGTAGCCGGTCAGAAATTGGAGGCCGGCCTCGTGTCCGCGCGAGAAATAGACCCACGCGTTGAAGGCGAGCGACAGAGCGATCCATGCGGCGGTCTCGATAAGCGCCGCTCGTAAGCTGATCGCCCGCGCCCGTCTGTGGAACACGCCCAAATCAATGGCGATTGCAACCGCCACCGACAGCCCGAAGACCACCCACACGTACATCCGTCCCTCCGCCCGCACAATCGCCGCATTCTAATATGCCTCGCGGCTCCCACTGCGTCTCTTTCCGCGGAAGATTCCGAAACGAACGACGTCGGAGCAGGCCCATCAAGCCCGCCCGCGAGGACCCTGGCGCACGCACGCTTCGCGCCTCGCGTGAGGTTGCGAAATGGCAGCCTGCCCCATTGCCGGCTTGCCGCACCTCAGACTGCCTGGATCCATAGCATCTGTGTTGGTCGCCATCGGCCCCGCGAGCAACACCGGACCTGTAGTGCGGTGGATTCACGGCGCCATTCTTGGCCGCGACTTCTACGCGGCGACGCGCACTCCCAAAAGGCTTCCAGCCGCACACTCAATTCCGGTCGTCGTTTGTCTGGACTGGCAATCCTTTAGGTGCGTACGATTCTCACGGTCCGCCGTCTCGTCGCACGCTCGCCCGAGCGCTCGTTTCGCATGACTTCCGTTGCGTGCCAGAAAGTTTGGTGAGTGCGTGTCAGAGATGGTCGCAGCCTGTCGGCATCCGCGTGGGAGAGCAGCATCGGTGGGGGAGCAGCATCGGTGGGGGAGCAGCATAATCTGTCGGCTCGCGCCCAAAGCATCGAAACGAGCACCGCCGCACCCCCCCCACAGACGAAATGCCTTGGCGTACCAACCCCCACCCAAACGCTACCTAATATCTATTCGCGGAAGTAAAGAGGGGAGTTGAATCGAATGTGGCGAGGACGTCGCACGTGAAGGCGCGACGCACAAGGCTGCGCGAGGGCGGGCGGGGAGCGGGCGGCAGGTGCGCTAGGGAAGTCGGCGACGGGGCAATTCCCTTCCGCGATGGTGCGACGGCGCTGGTATCACCGGTGCGCGGCGTAGCCGGCGGCGGCGCCGACGGCGAACCACATCGCGTTGCGGCGCAGGCGTCGCCAGAAGGTGCCGCCCTTCGCGGCGGTGGCGGCGGCGTCCCGCTCGCGCTGGAGCGCGGCGATCTTCGCGGCGTCGTCCGCGGCGGACTGTTTCGCGGCGGCGAGCTCGGCCTGGCACGCGCGGCAGTCCTGCACGTAGTCGAACAGCGGCTTGAGGTCGGCGGCGGGGATTTGGGCCACACAATCGGGGGAAGCGGGATCGCACGAGAGCGCGCCGTTTGGCGTGACGCCTTGCTGCGAACGAGTCTGCGGATCGGAAAGGCGCTGGGCGCGGTCCTTGGCGTCGGGGCCAAAGCCCTGACCCGCAAGGCCGGGCGTCGCGCCGCCATGGGCAGGCGAGGGCGCTGCGCGTGTTTCGGGCGCGGCAGTTCCCTTTTCCGGCGCGCCGGAGTGCGGGAGAGCGATCGGCTGCGGCAGCTGTAAATATTTCGGCAGCGCGGCGATGATCTGATCGGGCGTTTGCGTCGCGCGCTTGAGCTGGCCGATTTGCGCCAGCGCCGCGGCGAGCGACGATTGCGCGGCACGCTGGCTGGCGTCGGCGGCGTCGATGATCTTGTTTTGCGAGGCGAGCGTGGTGGCCAGGCGCTGCTGCTCGTCGCGCGACGCGAGCCACGCGTGGAGCGCCAGCGCGGCGACGAGCAGCGCGACGCAGAACGCGGCGAGTTCAAGTGTGCGGCGGGTCATGGGAAGGAATCAGTGACGAGTGCGAGTACATGCTGCGGGGAGAACGGCATATCGGAGGCCGCTGAGCGCGCGCAGCGGCGTCGGGACGGGCCCAATTCGAAAAGCGAATACATGCTGCGAAAAGTTCAGCGCAAAGGAAGCTGCGCGGCTGTTGTTGATGTCGCACCTGAAGGTGCGATCCACAAGGAAACGCGGCGGAGACAAGATGCTTTTGTAGCGCCGGCGAATTCCGGTTTCCTCAGCGCAGCAGGAAATCGTCGCAGAGGCCGGCGCGCTATTCGGCGATGATGCGGTCGGCCCATTCGACGAGGCCGACGAAGATCGTCGGATTGCCGAATTTGAATCCCCACTGGGTGACGTCCGCGTCGGTGACGCCGCGCGCGCGGCTGCACGCTCCGCAGGCGAACACGGGAATCTTCGCCGCCACAATCTTGTCGAACGTGTCTTTCAGCGGCGGCCAGCCGATCGGCACGACCGATTCGACCACGGACTTGCGCGTCAGCACGGTCGCGTCGCCGAGGAGAAATATCTGCACGTTGTGGCCGGCGTTGGCGAGCGCGAGGCCGTGATTGAAAACGAACGTCGCGCGCGTTTCGTCGTCGGTGCCCCACGCGCTTTTCATCATGATGTTGAGCTTTTTCTTGCCGCCACTGTCCTGGGCGGCGGCCGGAAGCGTGAGAAACGGAATTGCGGCGAGCGAACGAAAAAACTGACGGCGGGCCATGAAAGTCTCCTAGCGGCTGAACGATGGAGTCCGCTGACCGGAAGTTTACATGGCCGCGCGCGGCGGCGTCCACAGCGCGTCATTTGTAATGCGGGAGGCGGGCGAGGACTTCGGCGGCGTAGTCGGGATTCGCGCCGCCGTTCCATAGCTGGAGCGCGCGGGAGACAACACGTTCATCCAGCGCGACTCCCTGCCCTGATTGCGCGGACGAGGAACCTTGCTGCTCCGACGCTTGCGTCTCCGCAGCGGCCTGCGGCAGCAAGGAAGGCGTGGCGCGCCCGGCGTTTTTCGCGGGACTGAAGTCCCGCGCTTCCACCGAAGAAACAGCGGCCCGCGACGATGCAAATTGCGCGCCCGCGGCGGCGAGTTTCGATGCGAGGACGGCGCAGCCGATGTCGAGGCCGGCGGCTGGTTCGCAGAGCGCGCTCAGAAATTTTCCGGTGAAGCCGTGCTCGCGGGCCACCTGCCCCATCACCTGCATCAGCCCCCAGGAAACCGAGCGCGCAACTTCTTCGGTCGACGGCAGGCCGAGCGGCGCGACGTAGCGCGTGCGAAACGCGGGCTCGTAGCGGATCGCGTGCGTGTCCCACGCGGATTCCTGCTCGACGACGGCGCAGACGAGAGCGGGGTCCAGTGAATGTTTCGACGCGGCGGCGCGTGCGAGCGAAAGAAGATCGGGTGTGGCTGGCATGGTTGTGTGGGCTGAACGGAACGCGAAAGCGACTACATGCTACGGGTAAACCAGCGCAGAGGAATGGGACGCGGTCCCGATCTTTCTTGTCGGAACTGAAGCTCCGACCCCCTAAACAACGCGGCGCGCAGGAGCGGCGCCACTGCGGTTTTCGGTGGAAGCGTGGGCCTTTTTACCCTGAGCGAAGCCGAAGGGTAGGCCCACGAACAAGCGGGCCAGTAGGAAGGGATTGAGCCCTGGTGTACGACGCATGGCAGTTCCCTTCGCCGCAGCTACCTGATCGGTTATACTCGCGGGCATGGCGGAAAAGAACGACGCGCATTTCTTCTCGTTTGCGCGGCGGCCGCGCGCGGCGAACGGCGGCGATGGCAACGACGAACGCGAGAGCAACGGCGGCTACATCATCACGCTGCGCGGCAATCTCGAGCGGGCGCCGGCGGGCGCGGCCGACCAGGAGTCCGTTCTCAGCGCCGAGCGCGTGCTGAAGGCCGGCGAAGTCAGCGGCGGCGTCATGATTCCGCAGCCCAGCACCGACGCGTACTCGCCCTACGCCGAGAAGTGGAAGGAATTCGACCGGCTGCAGAGGGATGCGAAAGGCAGCGGCTGGTTGAACTGGAGCCACTGGCTCTTCGGCGGGATCAACGGCGTGGCGAGCCTCTTCGATCCGCACTCGAACACCAAAAGGATCGAGCGCTGGATTTTTCTGGCGGTCGTGGCGATCTCCGTGTACTACGCGGCTCGCGCGCGATACGCGGCTTCGCAGCTGACGCACTGGCCGTGCCCGCGGTGCCACTCCGAATGGCCCGGCAAAAAATCTGACAAGGAGCCGCGCTGCGCCATGTGCGGCCTGAAGCTGCATCAGATGGCGCCGTGACCTCCGTCGTCGAGACCAAGCTTCTCCGCCTCGGCGCGCTCGCGCCAAGGATGTTTGCCGGGCACAGCGTGCTGTGCCCCTACGAAGAAACCCCTTCCGCGTTATTCGCGGGGCGTGCCGTTCAAATCGAGCCAGCGGATGGGCGGTGCGGCGGCGCGGTCGATTCCCTGCTGCTCGCACAGCTGTTCGAGGCGCTGGTAGATGTGCGGCAGATGGTTCGTCGCCATGTCGTGGACGAACGCGCGCGTGATTTCGTCGTTGCGGACGCGGCGGTAGAGCCAGCGCACGAAGAGCGCGAGCTGCACGAGAGATGCGAAGGCAACGGCCAGCCAGTTGGCTTCGAGAAGGTTGTGCATGGAAGAAGTGGCGAGTGGCTAGTGATAGAAGGTCCGGAGAGCGAATTCGCGCAGCGGCTATGTCGTCCTCGTTCGCGTCATGCGGGGAGCACGTCTCGGTCGCAGTTCGACCGGGACGGCGGACAGCGGCGGCAAGCCTGCCTGACGGCAGTCAGGCCGCCGCACTCCACAGAGGCTGTGCCGGCGATCGATTGGCTCCGAATGGGCGGCATCGCGCCAAGGATATTTGCCGGGCGCGCGTGATCACGATTCAGGCCGGGAAATAGCGCCGTACCACGGAATGTGAAACAGGCCGCCGTGCACCTCGACGACAACGGTTTCGCCGATGCGGAAGGTCGCATAGACCTCCGGATTCACCTCGACCTCTTCGTCGGCCCGCCCTGCGCGCCACGAGGGAGCGACCGTCAGGTAATACGTATCGCCGCCGCGATAGCCTTTCTGAGAGTACTTCGAAACGACGCTGGCCTTGAATTGCGCGGGAGATTTGGAATCGAGCGCACAATTGGCGAACAGGAGCACGGCCACGGCCACGAGCACCGATCCAACGCGCACGTAGAATTTCTTGACGAGTTCCGCTTGCGCCTCTGACGGCGGCCGGCGGCGCCACTTATAGTGGGAGCCCGGCAGGACCGCAATCATGCCGATCAAGAAGCACGCCAGAGTGATCGGCGTCTTTTCGACCAGGTTGTACTCGATCGTCGTCAACAGCGCGCCAATCAGGCCGCCGATCGGCACAATGGCGTACCAGATGAAGCTCCACGAGCCTTGCGGAGACGATTCGGCGCGGCTGCCGCAGGACGGGCAAGCGTCGCCGTCGAACGGGCGCTGACATTGCGCGCAGACTGGCATGGGCGGTTACGCGCGAGGATATCACCATGGACGGCATCGAGCGAAGCAACGGCGCCGTCATCCTGAGCGGAGTTTCGCGTGCCTGTCCTGCGCGCGGTGTTTGCGCGCGCGAAACGGAGGCGTAGCTTTAGCCGAAGAGAGAGGCGACGCCGGCGCCGAGGCCGAAAAGGCTGCCGAGTCCGCCTCCGCTGCCGCCGGACGCGCGCTGCCGCACGCCGAGCAGTTCCGCGGGAACCCCCATCGCGCGGCCGAGCAGATTCGTGTCGATGCCGTACGTTTGCCCCAGCGCGTTGAGGCCGGCGAGCTGGTCCTGGCGCTGGCGATTGGCGAACGCGATCTGATTCTGCTGCGTCTGGCTCGCGTCGGTTTGCGCCTGTTCGCGGCCGAGCTGCGCGGTCAGGTCGCCGAAGCCCGCGGAGTTGTTGGTGGCGGCGGCGCGATTGGCGGCGCGCTCGCGGAGCGCGTCGAAGGCGGTGTTGGCGGCGCCGAGCGATTGCTGCGTGATGTCGGACTGCTGCTGCGGCGTGAAGCCGGGGCTGGTGAGCAGCGACTGAATCGTCGGCAGCATGAGCGAGCGGTCCTGCTGGCCCTGCTGGTTCGATTGCGAGAGCAGCTGGTTTTGCAGCGCGAGCTGCTGGTCGGTGAGGTTGCGTGTGTGCTGCTGTGCGGCGCGGGACATGGAAACCTCCGAAAATCGAAGTTGGAAATTGGGAATGTTGAAATCTGGTGCGGATACTGATTCGGCATTCGGCGCGACGATTTGCAGCTGCCGGTCGCGCCCTCGGCTACTCTTTCCTCAAGGGCCCTGCACGTTTCCTCGAACGATCGCCAGGAGCGCACGCCATGCGAAAAGCTCTTGTGATTCTGGCGCTGGCCGCGATTTGCGGAGGCGCGCTTTACTACTTTCGCGACAATTTGCCGTGGGTCACCGACGCGTCCGACGACAATGGCGGCGCGCCGAATCCGATTGCGGACATCGATCGGCCGCTGCCGCCGACCGTGCTGATGTCGCCCGACAACCGTTGGGTCGATCTCTCGACGGCGTACCAGGGCCAGGTGGTTTACATCGCCTTTTTCGCCACGTGGTGCTCGGGCTGCACCGATGAAGTGCCGAGCCTGATTCGATACCAGCAGAAATTCGGCGACAAGGGTTTCAAGGTTGTCGCGCTGGCGATCGACGACGAAGGAGACGAGCCGGTGGCGACATTCGTGAAGCGGCGATTCGACGTGGACGGCAGTCAGACGTCGATAAATTTCCCGGTGATGATGGGCACCATGGAGATCGCCCAGAAGGCGGGCTTCGAAGGAGGGCTTCCGTCGGGCATTCTCGTCAATCGCGAAGGAAAAGAAGTGAGAATCGTTCGTGGCGTGGTCAAGGAAGCCGCGCTCGAGAAAGCCATCGGGCGAATCGTGAAGCAGTAGCCCCCACTCTCGCTGTGGAGTTTCCCAACGACAACCTGGTTGCGCTTGCGCCGGCGATCGGCGCGTGCCGTCACAAGTTGGCGGGCGCTATTTGCGGCGGCCGGAATGCTGGTCGCGGTTCTCCAGGGCGTCGCGGATGCCCGCCAGCGCGTTTTGGAGATTTGAAACCGAGCGGCCGACGGCGGCCTTCCGAACGATCGAACCCTTGACACCCGTCAGGCCGGCCTGCTCCGAACCCATCAGCGAGATGAGATAGAAGCCCGGGGCGGCCGCGTCGCTGCCGCGAATGCAAAACGAAAGATCCAGCGCGGTCTCGAAATAGTGGCTCGAATAGAGCTGTTTCTCGGCGACGGCGCAGGCGAGGTCGTCGTTGGCTCCGCCCCGCATCGTCACCACGTGGACGATGCGCAGCGTCGGCTTCAGCCCGAATTTCACGTTCGCCCAATAGAACGCGTCCTCGACGGTGGCCGGCCTCGCCTGGGGATAGGCGAGCAGGTATTGGTAGAAATCGGGCAGCCGCTCGGGCAAGGCCTTGCTGTAACTGAGCATGTACGCAAATTGCCGCGGAACCAGCGTCGGATCGCGCTTGTCGTTGTAAACGCCGAGAGCCTGATTGCCTTCGCGCTGGTAGGCGAGAAGAAACCGCAGCGCGGCTTTCTGCGCGAATTGATTCACGCGGTCATTGACGTCCGGGGCCGACCAGTCGATCGCGCGGTGAAGTTCCTCGATGGAGCTGGCGGGCGCCTGAATCAGGCAGTTGCCGGGCTTGCAATCCTTCAAGGCGGCGACGTCGTCGTCGCCAAACGAAAAATCCTTCAAGTCGGCGAGCTGCGGCGGATTGCTGAACGCCCCGAGCGCCAGATAGCTCGGCAGCCTGCGCAGCCGGTCGAAATCGCGCGCGTATCGAAGGTAAGCGTCAGGGAAAGCGTGGACGTAGACAGCGCCGAACAAAAGGACCTCGTCCGGCGTGCGCGACGGGAGCGCCTTCGTCACCGGCTGCCCGTTTCCGATGGCGGCGACCTGATCCGGATTCAGTCCGATGTTCTGCAGAAAGAACGTCTGCAGCTTTGGATTCGACTGGGCGAAAGCGACCGGGGAGATCGCTCCGACGAAGGCAAGCAACGCTGCGATGCGCAGAAAAGTTCGCATCATGGCGACTCACGGCGCCGGAGCTTTTCATCCGCTTCCGGGCGGGAGGCGCGGCTTTCTCCAAACCTAAATTGATTGCATTGAGAGCCGCGAAAGCGTAGCATGCGCCCTTCCAAAGCCCAATCTGGAAATTCGACTGGGCCGTCGCACCCTTTCCACGGCAACCCGCAGATGGGCGCTGGAGCAGCTGATCCTGTACGTACGGTACACCACGCAGAAAACCCTTCGCTGGACTCAAAGCCGGAGCACCCGCAAGAAGCCGCAGTTGCGAACCCTTCGCAACACGCATCGGGACGGGCCGCGGCAGCCAGCGAGGGATCGGGAAGTTCTCTTCGGCCAAGTAAGACACGGGCGGTCTGGCACCACGGACACGGGTCCCAGGAACAGACGAAGGAACGGAGGAGACACCCATGAGCGCCACCTCGGCGGCTACATTCGTAAAGAAGTCGGTTGGATGGTCCATCGCACTGAGCGTGCTGATGATTTTGGCGGGAATTCTGGCGATCGCTTCACCACTGGCGGCGGGGCTGGCAGTGAACGTTATCGTGGCCTGGCTGCTGGTCTTCAGCGGATGCATTCACCTCGTATTTTCGTGGTACAGGCCGAGCACCGGAGGGTTCCTGTGGGAGCTGCTGATCGGGGTCCTCTACGTTTCCGTGGGGATCTATCTGGTGTTGCGTCCGGTGGCGGGCCTGGCATCGCTGACGCTGGTGCTGGCGACCTACCTGATTCTCGAAGCGATTCTGGAGCTCGTTTTGGGATTCACGCTGCGCCCGCTTCCGGGATCGACCTGGCTGGTGATCGACGGAATCATCACCGGAATCCTCGCCGTGATGATTTGGCGGACGTGGCCGTCGAGCACGGAATGGGTGATCGGCACGCTGGTGGGGATCAGCATGCTGTTCAGCGGCGGATCGCGCCTGATGCTTTCGCTGGCTGCGAAGAGCGTCACCGCAAAACTGGCCTGAGAATTCGAGGCATCGTCCGCGTCCCCGGATCCGCGCACGCGCGGGTCAGGGGCGCGGTGTGGGAATGGAGGACGGCGGAATGGGAGGACTAATCCCGCTAAGGGACGCGTCGCGCCGGCCGGGGCGCTTCCCTGTCGTTACGGCGTCCATCATTCTTGTGAACTTCGTCGTTTTCGCGCTTGAGCTGAAGGGCGGCGACGCTTTCGTTCTGACATGGTGCGTGGTCCCGGCGGAGATCACGTCCGGGCATCATTGGATCACCATCCTGACGGCGATGTTCATGCACGGCAGTTGGTCACACATTCTCGGGAACATGGTGTTTTTGTGGGCGTTCGGTCCCGAGATCGAAGACGCTATGAATCCGCTGAAGTATCTGGCGTTCTACCTTCTGGGCGGATTGGCGGCCGCGCTGGGCGAGATCGCGCTCGGTCCGCATTCTACGGTTCCGAACCTCGGCGCGAGCGGCGCCATTGCGGCCGTCATGGGCGCATTCCTGGTGACGTACCCTCGAGATCGGATCAAGTCGGTGCTGTTCATCTTCGTATTCGCGCGCATAACTTTCGTCCCGGCCGCGCTGCTGATCGGCGTCTGGCTTCTCATTCAGCTATTCAACGTCGGGTCCGTGGCCGCGGTCCAGACTGGCGGAGTGGCCTACGCTGCGCACCTTGGCGGCGCGCTGTTTGGCGTGCTCACCGCACGGCTCTTCGAGGGCCGGAGGCCGGCGGCCGAGGCCTAGGGCAGCCGCCCTCCTCTTTCGCGGCGCGCGACTACTTTGGCCTTGCGCAGGCGAGCCCATCGAACCACTAGCCACTCAGCACTTGGCACTCGCCACTATTCACTGCGGCAACGCGGCGATTTGAAGCGGAGATTTCATTCGGCGTAGACTCGACCTCATGAGGAGGAGAGTTCGAGTCATCGCCGCGCGAGTTTTCGCCGCGCGGGCGATCGCGGTGCGAGCCATTGCGATCGGCGCGCTGCTGCTTGCGGCGTGCGGCGCGGCGCGCGCGCAATTCCCGGACTGCACGGACGCGCAGGCCAAGCGCGCGGAAAAAGATATCGGCGCGGTTCGCACGTGGGACGCGCTCTACAAATCCTACAAGCAGTATGAAAAATGCGACGACGGCGACGTGGCGGACGCTTACAGCGACGCGGTGGCGACGCTGCTGGTCGAGCATTGGAGCACCCTGCCCCGTCTCGCGCAGCTCGCGAAGAAGAACGACGACTTCTGGCAGTTCGTGCTCGATCACATCGACTCGAGCGACGATCCGGGCGATCTCCGCGCCATCCGGCGCCGTGCGGAGCGCCGCTGCCCCGCCGGGTTGCTCAGCACCTGCCGCGATTTGAAGAAGGCCGCGGACTCCGCGATCGAGGAGCTGGGGTCCGATCAGAGCCAGGCCGAATTGCAGTGGCCGCCACGCAGTTTGTAGCGCCGCCGTCTCGGCATCCTCCACAAATCACGGCTTCAGCCTCTTGCAATACGGCGTCCAGGAATCGTCGCGCAGCCAGCCGAGCGATGCGAGGCGGCGTCCGAATCGTTTCGCGATCGGCGGCGGGAGCCAGGCGTGCGCGTCGTCGAGCCCGCGCGCGAGGAGATCGCGTTCGCCCGCGCGATGCAGCGCGAGGAGCTGCGCCCAGCGCTCGCGCGCGGCCACGCCTTGTCGCTCCGGCGTTTCCGCCTCCGCGACTGCCTGCGGGAGCGACGAAAGCGCCTGTGGCGCGTCCTTTCGCACAGGGCTAGAGCCCTGCGCTTCCAGCGAGTGGCCTCGCGCACGAATGCCGTCATCCTGAGCGGAGTCCCGCGCGGCTTGGCTCTCGTCCGCACTGGCGGACGCGCGGGACGGAGTCGAAGGATCTCTCTTCCAATCTGGCGAGGCCGAACCGAAGAGGGATTCTTCGACAGCGCGACCGGACGTCCCTTCGGGAGGGCAAACGACAGTCCGGTCGCTCCGCTCAGAATGACGAACGGACGGTTCGCGGTCGATGAGCAGATACATCTCGCAGGTGAGGCGCGCGAGCGAAGCCATCACCGGGCGGCCGTCGTCATCTTCGACGATGAGCTTCGAAATGAAAATCGGATCGGAAAGATCCGGGAACGGATAGTCGAAGCCCTGCGACGCGTGCATGCGGCGGAGCGCGTCGAGATCGGCGGGAGTGTATTCGCGGATGCGCACGGGCAACGCCTGCGAAGGTGGCATT
>DATJXJ010000064.1:0-3122 GCA_035500255.1 Verrucomicrobiia bacterium
GTTGGGCCTGTAGCTCAGGTGGCTAGAGCGCACCCCTGATAAGGGTGAGGTCGGTAGTTCAAGTCTACCCAGGCCCACCAGCCTTCGCTCGCGACAGCGAGATTCTTCCAAATCGGCAGACAGCAGTATGTCCCGGTAATATGGCTGCGGCGGCAAAACCGCACAAACACCGGGGTCGCTCCCGCCCAATCGAGGTTTTCGTCCGCGCTCTTTTTGCAGACCTGCCTTCGCGCAACCAAGTCTAAGATCGGGCGTTAGTTCAGCACGCTACAGAACGCGAACGGCACATTTTAGGGAGAACACTGCGTGTGTTTCAGTGTTCTGTTTTGGATAGCGACTGGCTGGCATGAGGGTGAACGGAGTGCGTATCTTTTGAGGTGAACACTGGGTGTATTCCTGTGTTCACCCTATCGGGTGATTCCGCTGAGTCGTGGTCGGCTATCGATCGTGAAGGTGGCGCGTCCGACCGGTTGGAAGGATAATCCCGTCCGAGGCACAAATGAAGCGGCGAACGTGGGTAGTGTTTTGTGCCGTCCAGCTGGTCGGCTGCATTTTTGCTAGCTACGGCACAGTGTATTCGGAATCCGCTTTCGTACGCTCGTCGTGGCTAGCTGGGTTTCTTCTGCTGCTTCCCGGCAATCTCCCAGCGACGATGCTCGCTCAGAAACTCATTCATGTGCGCACAGCTCTCGTTTTCTTTCCCGTAGCCATCGGGTTCAACGCCATTCTCTGGATCGCGTTTTCATCGCTTTGGGGAACGCTGCGAGGGCGAAAGCCTTTAACCCCACCTCGCAGGTACGGAATTGCTCTAATTGGCACGATCATCGTGTTCGCGATAGCAAACGTGATCAACTTTCTGCGCCCAGTCAGTTGCTATGACTGCTTTTTCCCGTATGGAGTGCCTTTCACGCTCTACAGAGAGGGCGGCTTCGCTGGCGGCGGTGGACCTGTATGGGCAGGATTGGCTGCAGACTCCGGAGTAGTTATTCTCATCGCGGCACTCGTGGGAAGTGCTTGGCAGTGGTTTGCTTTGAGGCGCGCGATTTGAGTGTGCCGTTTCGATGATCGATCAACGTGGCACGGGATTGAGGGAAATTTACGCAATGAATCGACTCTTTGAGCTAACTGCAATCATCGCACTCCTTTGCTTTCCGATGAAAATCGCCGCCCAATATCAGCTCATCGAGCTTGCCGATGTGCAATCGGCGAAATCACTAGGCGCGATAATACAAGACCCTACAGGAGCCCCGATTTCAAAGGCACAGGTCCAGGAATGCAGCGCGGATTGGAAAACAGTACTGCGCTCAACGTCGACTGATAGCGATGGATCGTTTTCATTCACCCCAGTACGGAGTAGAAGAATCTACTTCATTCAGATTTCGGCACCGGGGTTTGATCCGCTGCGGTTCCGACTTCATGTGGACGCCAAGCGGGGAACCAGCCTCAAACTAAAACTAACAATCGCGACCTAACATGCTGGCCCTTCGACTAGCCGCATTGAGGGCAGCACAATCAGAGTAACGAGAGCTCGCCAATGTGAGGAATCGCGTCGACGATCTGACCCGGCGGAAGAGTTCTAAGATCGTCAACCAGGGCCCGCCATTTCGCCCGCCCTGCTGCGCCGTCCCCCGACGATTCGAATTGCCGCCGCCTTCTTTTCGCCGCTGCGCCATGGAACGCTTCTGCAAATCGTAGTAGAGTGCCCGTGCAAACTAAGGTCATCTGAGTGTGAACGAATCCACGCGCCGCGGTTTCCTCCAATCCACTCTCAAGATCGGGGCGGCCTCTTTGGCTTTGCCCGCGCTGGCGTCTGCGGCGCCGGAGCCTCCCCCGCAATTGGAGCCCTTCGAGCTCGATGAGCTGACGATCAGCGATCTCCAGAACGGGATGAAATCGGGAAAGTTCACGTCGCGTTCTCTCGTGGAAAAGTACCTCGGCCGAATCCAGCAGATCGATACGCAAGGCCCCGCACTGAACGCCGTGATCGAGCTCAACCCGGAAGCGCGCTCGATCGCCGACACGCTCGACGCCGAGCGCGCCTCGAAAGGCCCGCGCGGCCCGCTGCACGGGATCCCCGTGCTCATCAAGGACAATATCGGAACGGCCGACCACATGATGACCACGGCCGGTTCCATGGCTCTTGTCGGCTTCACGCCGCCCAAGGATTCCGCTGTCGCGCGCCGCCTGCGCGAAGCGGGCGCCGTGATCCTGGGCAAGACGAACCTCAGCGAATGGGCGAACTTCCGCTCGTCGCATTCTTCCAGTGGGTGGAGCGGCCGCGGCGGTCAGACCCGCAATCCCTACGCGCTCGATCGCAATCCCTGTGGATCGAGTTCCGGCTCGGGTGCGGGCGTTTCGGCGAATCTATGCGCCGTGGCGATCGGCTCGGAAACCGACGGATCGATCGTCTGCCCCTCGGCGATGAACGGCGTCGTCGGCATCAAACCGACTCTTGGCCTCGTCAGCCGCGCCGGAATCATTCCGATCGCGCACAGCCAGGACACGGCCGGCCCGATGTGCCGGACCGTTGCCGACGCGGCAACGCTGCTGGGCGCGCTCTCGGCGGCCGATCCCGATGATTCCGCCACGAAAGCCCGTCCGGAAAAACTGCGGTCTGATTACACGCAGTTCCTTGATCGCGCGGGACTGCGCGGCGCGCGCGTCGGAGTCGTGCGCAAACTCTTCGAATATTCGGAGACGGCGGCTCCCGTGATGACCGCTGCGCTCGACGCGATGAAGCATGAAGGCGCCGTCCTGATCGATCCCGTCGAGATCGCGTCGCTCGGCAAGTTTGATGATTCCGAGTTGGACGTCCTGCTCCATGAGTTCAAAGCCGACTTAAACGCGTATCTCAAGGCCAACGGCGCGCCGGTTCGCTCGCTCGCCGAACTCATCGTTCGCAACGAAGCGCTCGCGAGTTCCGAGATGCAATATTTCGGCCAGGACCTGTTCGTCAAAGCGCAGAAAAAGGGGCCGCTGACCGACAAGGCCTACCTTGACGCGCTGGCCAAGAATCATCGCCTCACGCGCACCGAGGGAATCGATGCGGTGATGGACAAGCATCGGCTGGACGCGCTCGTCGCGATGACCGCCGGGCCTGCATGGCTCACCGATCTCGTCGA
>DATJXJ010000065.1:0-21248 GCA_035500255.1 Verrucomicrobiia bacterium
GCTTCATGGTGCGGCGCGCGGTCTTTTGCGCCTTCTTCCCGCCGGCGTCGAGAATATCCCAAACTTCTTTCGGGCGCGCCTCCAATTCTTTCCGGCGTGTCTGAACGGGCTCGATCCACTTCACCAGGTTTTCGGCCATCATCTTCTTGCAATCGACGCAACCAATCGCCGCGGTGCGGCATTCGTGGTCGATTTGCGTCACCGTGTCGAGCGATGAAAAGAGCTTGTGCCACGCGAATACGGGGCAGACTTCCGGGCGTCCCGGATCGGTGCGGCGCTGGCGCTGCGGGTCCGTCATCATGTTGCGGACTTTGGTGCGGATTTCGTCGGGCGGATCGCTCAACCAGATCGCATTGCCGTACGATTTCGCCATGCGGCGGCCATCCGTGCCCGGCAAGCGCGGCGTCTCGGTGAGCAAGTGCCCCGGCTCGTGGAGAATAGTCGTATGCTTGAAAACGCGTTTGCCAGCCTTGACCTTCTTCAGAAAATTCTCGAAGCCCTCTTCCACGATTTTCGAGCGAAGCGCTCTTTCGACGAGCCTTCGACGCTCTTCGGTCCATTCCGACTTGGGAGATCCAATCGTCAGGAGGGCGGCATCTAGGATCTTTTCGTTTTCTTTTGAAAACAGATCCGGGGAAATCGCTAATCCAAAACTGCCGTTGAAACGGCGAGTGATTTCGCGCGTGATCTCGACATGCGGCACTTGATCCTCGCCGACTGGGACGAAATCCGCGTCGTAGATCACGATGTCCGCCGATTGCAGCAGAGGATAGCCGAGAAATCCGTAGGTGCCCAGGTCGCGGTCCTTCAGATTCTCGATCTGCTCTTTGTACGTCGGGACGCGCTCCAGCCACGAAAGCGGCGTGATCATCGAGAGCAGGACGTGCAGCTCGGCGTGCTCCAGCACGCTTGACTGAATGAACAGCGTCGATTTCGCGGGATCGAGGCCGACGGAAAGCCAGTCCGTCGCGACCTGCAACGTGTTCTCGGCGATGGAGGACGTGTCCTCATAATGCGTGGTCAGCGCGTGCCAGTCGGCCACGAAAAAGAAGCAGTCGTACTCTTCCTGCAGCTTGAGCCAATTCTGGAGAGCGCCGAAGTAGTGGCCGAGATGAAGACGGCCGGTGGGCCTCATGCCGCTCAAGACTCGCTTAGGTTTGGCCACTCTAGCGAAATTCCCCCGGGACGCGTGCTTTTCGACCGAAACGAGAGGTGTAAACGAGATGCTAGCACAGAAGGCGCGACTTCCGAGGAGAGAGTTCGACGGCAGAATTTCGCTACAGCTTCAACAATTCGCGCAGGCGCTTGGTCTGCGCGCGGGAGACGGGAATCTCGCTTGCGCGCTTGTCGTTCATCTTCAGCATGAAGCTCGACTTGAACCAGGGCACGACTTCCTTGATGTGGTTGATGTTCACCAGATACGACCGGTGCGGCCGCCAGAACACGTCCTCGTTCAGCGCCTCCATCAAGTCTTCCACCGTCCGGTAATTCGAAACTCCTTCCATTTCGCGGGCGTAGATGGTGATCGCGCCGTCCTGAATCGAGGCGTAGATCATGTCGTCCGCGTCGATCAGGATCATGCGCTCCTGCGCCTTCACCAGCAGCTTCACCGGCCCCGTCGATCGCGCCTTGGCGTCGGCGGAACCGAGCTGCTCGACCAGCGACTCCAGGCGCTGCACCGGCGACGTCCTCGCCTCGACCATCTTCTTCGCGCGCTGCACCGCTTGTGTGATCCGAGACTTGTCGAAGGGCTTCAGCACATAGTCCACGGCGTTCACTTCGAAGGCTTGGACGGCGTAGTGGTCGTAGGCCGTCGCGAAGACGATCTGCGGAATGGCAACTTTGCGCTCGATCAGCTTCTTGATCACGCCGAAGCCGTCGAGGCCCGGCATCTGCACGTCGAGAAAGACGAGATCGGGGCTGTGCTCCTTGATCAGGGAGACAGCCTCCAGCCCGTTCTTGCCGAGCGCCACGACTTCGATGTCCGGAATCGACTTCAGCAGGTAGAGAAGCTCGTCACGCGCCGGGCGCTCGTCATCGACGATCAGGGTATTCATCGCCATGGCTTGCCTGCCCCAGTATAGGAGTCACCGAAGGCAGGTGACAACAAAATGTCCCCAAGCTCTCCTAACCGGGGACTTGGGGCCCCTACAGCTTCAACCCAGCAAGCCCTTTCCACCCCATGTGTGCGGTAGAATCGAGCGCCAACACAAGGAGACTCTGTGGCCGGAAAACCAGACAGGGCCCCCAGGTCGACGGCTAGTCGAGCCTGGGGGATCGGCCGTGCGCGGCAAGCGAAAGTCGTCAGCAGCGAGACGCTTTTTCAGGGCCGCGTCTTCTCGCTGAGGCGCGAACAGATCGCTGAGCCGAGCGGCGTGACCGCGATCCGCGAGGTGATCTTCCATCCCGGCTCCGTCGTCGTGCTGCCCGTGCTCGACGACGGCCGCATCGTGCTGATCCGCCAATATCGCCACGCCGCCGGTCAGTATCTTTGGGAACTGGTCGCCGGGCACAAAGAGCCGGACGAAGATCCCGTCGAGGGCGCGCACCGCGAGCTGCAAGAGGAAACGGGCTACACGGCGAAGCGCGTCAAGAAGCTCTTCGAAATCTACCCTTCCCCGGGTCTGCTCAGCGAGCGAATGGATATCTTTCTGGCGGAAGGACTCACGAAGGGCAAGGCGCGGCCCGAGGAGGACGAGAAAATCACGCAGCGAATCTTCACGCTGCGCGAAGCCAAGGACTGGATTCGCTCCGGCAAGATTCGCGACTCGAAAACGATCGCGGGGATTCTGTACTACGCGGCGTTCATGGCATCGAAGAGGTAGCCACACATGGAAAACAAAGAGGTCGCCAAAATTCTTCGCGAGACAGCGCAGCTGCTGGAAATCGACGGCGCGATCATCGGCCGCTACCGCAGCTACGAGAAAGTGGCCGAGCTGATCGAGGGCCTGCCCGAGCGCATTGCGGACATCGCCAAGGACGAGAAGAAGCTCACCGACCTGCCGGGCATCGGCGCGGGCATGGCCGAGCACATCCACGAAATCCTCAAGACCGGCGACTACGCGCTGCGAAAGAAGCTGCTGAAGAAATACCCGGCCACGATCCTCGACCTGCTCGAGCTGCAATCGCTCGGACCGAAGAAAGTCGCGTTCCTGTGGAGCCATTTCAAGGTGGCCACCGTGGAGGGAGTCGAGAAGCTGGCCCGCGAAGGCAAGCTGCGCGACCTTCCCCACTTCGGCGAAAAAAGCGAGCAGAACATCCTGAAGGCCGCCGAGCAGTTCAAGCATCTGGCCGGTTCCGGGCGCGTTCGGCTGGACGTGGCGACGGAAGAAGCGCGCCTTCTGGCCGAGTACATCGCCACGGCGGGCCAGGCGGTGGAATCGGTGACTCCGGCGGGATCGCTGCGGCGCGGCAAGGAGACGATCGGCGACATCGACCTGCTGGTCACGATGCGCCCGGGACGCGACAAGCAGAAGGACGTCGATGCCGTCGCCGCGCACATTTTGAAGTATCCGGAAATCAAGCAGGAGCTGGCGCACGGCGAGAACAAAGTGAGCGTCCTGCTAACGAGCGGAATCCAGGTGGACGTGCGCCTGCTGGAAAAGAAGAGCTTCGGCGCGGCGCTGATGTATTTCACGGGCTCGAAAGAGCACAACGTCGCCCTGCGCGGCCGCGCGAATGAGATGGGCTGGACGCTGAACGAGTACGCGCTGACCACACTGAAGGGCGGCAAAGTCGTCGCGGGCAAGACCGAGGAGGAAATCTACTCGAAGCTGAAGCTCGATTACATTGAGCCGGAGCTGCGCGAAAACACCGGCGAAATCGCCGCAGCCGAGCACCACAAGCTGCCGAAGCTCGTGAAGCTCGCCGATATCAAAGGCGACCTGCAGATGCACACCACGGCCTCGGACGGGCGCAACTCGATTGAGGAAATGGGCGAGGCGGGCCGCGAACTCGGCTACGAGTACATCGCGCTGACCGACCATTCGCAGGCCGTGACGGTGGCGAACGGCATGGACGAGAAGCGCACTCTCGAGCAGATCAAGAAGATTCGTGCCGCGCAGGAGCGGGTCCACGGCATTCGTCTGCTGGCCGGCATCGAAGTGGACATCCGGAAGGAAGGCTCACTCGACCTCGAGGACGAAGTGCTGGCGCAGCTCGACGTCGTGGTCGCTTCCGTGCACTCCTACATGAACATGGAGCGCGCCGAAATGACCGACCGGATTCTGGCCGCGATCGAGAATCCGTACACGCAGATCATCGCGCATCCCACGGGACGCCTGGTGCTGCGGCGCGAACCCTTCGATTGCGACATGGAGAAAATTCTGGATGCGGCCGCGAAGCACGGCGTGGCGATGGAATGCAACGCCGCGCCCGAGCGCCTCGATCTGCGCGACGTCCATCTGCGGATGGCGAAGCAGCGCGGCGTCCGGATCGTGATTTCAACGGACGCTCACACCACACACGGATTGCAAGCGATGAACTACGGAGTTGAAACGGCCCGGCGCGGCTGGATCGAGAAGAAGGACGTGATCAACGCTCTCCCGCTCGACGAGTTTCTGGCGGCGCTGCGTCCGAAACCGCACGCCGCAAAGGCGAAAGCGGCCAAGCGCAAGTCGGCGTAGCCGCGCGCTACACCGAGTGCGAAACGTTCTCGTCCTCGGCCGTTACCGCTAGCGACTTCGATGTGACGTTCGGAGTTTTCGAGCCCCGGCGCATCGCGACCACGCCGGTTCGCACCATTTCCATCAGCCCGTACGGCGCGAGCAGCTCCAGGAAGCGATCGACTTTTTCTTCGCCGCCCGTCATTTCGAGCGTGACCGAGTCCATGGCGATATCCAGGACCCGGGCCTTGAAGACTTCCGCGAGTTTCAGCACCTGGCCGCGCGTTTCCTGGTTGGCGCCCACTTTGACGAGCGAGAGGTCGCGCAGCAGCGCTCCCTGGCTGGTCACGTCGTCCACCAGCAGCACATTCACGAGTTTGTAGATGTTCGCGACGATCCGGCGCGCCTGATCCTCGTCCGCGTCGCTGACGATCGTCATCCGCGAGACCTCGGGGTTTTCCGTGCGGCCCACGGTGAGCGAGTCGATATTGAACGCGCGGCGGCGGAAGAGCGAAACGACGCGCGAGAGGACTCCGGGCTTGTTTTCGACGTAGACCACGAATGTGTGCAGCATGGCGTGCCTATTCGTCCTCCGCCGTTTCGACCAGCGGATTCTTCGGACGGCGGATCATGTCATGCAGCGCCGATCCCGCGGCGACCATCGGGTAGACGGTGTCTTCCTGCTCCACCTTGAAATCGATCAGCGTCGGGCCTTCGTGCGCCTGCGCGGCCTGCACCACCGGAATCACGTCGGCGCGGCGTTCGACCACGAACGACCGAATGCCGTACGCGTTCGCCATCTTCGCGAAATCGGGATTCAGCAGCGGCGTGGCCTCGTAGTTGCGGTCGTAGAAAAACTCCTGCCACTGGCGCACCATTCCCAGAAAGCCGTTGTTGATGATCGCGATGTTCACTTTCAGGTTTTCCTGAACCATCGTGGCCATCTCGGCCATGGTCATTTGGAAGCCGCCGTCGCCGACCACCACCCACACATCCGCGTCCGGCCGCGCCACCTTCGCGCCGATGCCCGCCGGCAGCGCGAATCCCATCGTTCCGAGTCCGCCGGATGTGATCAGCGAGCGTGGCCGCTCGTGCTTGTAGTATTGCGCTTCCCACATCTGGTGCTGGCCAACGTCGGTCACCACGATCGAATCGCGGTCGCGAGTTTGATGCCACAAGTCGTTGATCACGTGCGCCGCATAGAGATGGCCGTTGTCCGGCAGATTCTGGATATCGCGGACCGCCGAGTCCCCTTTCAGGTGCCCGATGTGCTCGATCCAGTCGCTGTGGTTCGCCGGCTCGATGCGCGTCAGCAGGATCTGCAGGATCTTGCGCAGATCGCCGACCAGCGCGACGTCCACTTTCACGTTCTTGTTGATTTCGGCCGGGTCGATGTCGATGTGAATCTTCTTGGCATTCGGTGCGTACGTCTTCAGGTTGCCGGTGACGCGATCGTCGAAGCGCATGCCGAAAGCGAGCAGCAGGTCCGCCTCCTGGATCGTCTTGTTGACCCACGCTTCGCCATGCATGCCCATCATGCCCATATTCAACACGTGCGACGCGGGCAAGTGGCCGAGTCCCAGCAGAGTCATCGCCACCGGGATGCAGGTCCTCTCCGCGAACTCCTGAACTTCCTTCTCCGCGCCGGACACGGAAATCCCGTGGCCCGCGAGAATCACCGGCCGCTTGGCTGCTCGAATCAACGCAAGCGCGCGGTCGTATTCGGTCTTCGCGGGCGAAAGATCGGGGCGATGGCCTCGCGTCTTCGGCGCGGCTCCGTCGAAGTCGAAATCGCAGCTTCCCTGCTGTGCATCTTTCGTAATGTCGATCAGGACAGGTCCGGGCCGGCCGGATTTGGCGAGATACATCGCCTCGCGGACGGCGGGAGCGATGTCATCCGGACGCGTCACGAGATAGTTGTGCTTCGTGATCGGAAGCGTGACGCCGGTGATGTCCGTCTCTTGAAAAGCGTCCGAGCCGAGCAGCTTGCTGCCGACCTGGCCCGTGATGCACACGATGGGCGAGGAATCCATCATCGCCGTCGCAATCCCGGTGACCATGTTGGTCGCGCCAGGTCCGGACGTGGCCACGGCGACGCCGACTTCGCCCGTCGCGCGCGCGTATCCGTCCGCCATGTGCGTGGCGCCCTGCTCGTGCCGCACCAGAATGTGCCGGATCGAGCTGTACCGCAGCGCGTCGTACGCGGGGAGAATCGCGCCTCCCGGATATCCGAAGACGGTCCGCACGCCTTCGCGCTCCAGACACTCCCAAAGTATCCGTGCGCCGATCATCGACTTCTCTTGGCCGCCCATCATCGCTTCTCCTCGGTGTCCATAAATAACAAAACCCACCTTGCCAGCGTCTCTGGCGGGTGGGTTTCTTGAGCTTTTCGGATTCTCTGTTTCCTCAGCTCAGTCATGCCCTCCGGGCAGAGACGCGCGCTCGAGTCGTACTACTACGCTAAGCTGAAGTCGAATCGAGTTCGCCGCTTTCGTCATGTGATCGCGTCCCGGAGCTCGCCCCACGTCACACAGGGGCGTTACGAATGGATACGTTAACCTCCGCGGCATCGCGTGTCAAGCGACAGTTCGTGTGGTGCTTCGGCGGTGCAACCTCGCGCGCGATCCCGTGTCGGCAAACCCGCCTTTCAGGCAGCCGCGCATGTGGAAGCGCGATTCCTCGCGAATGACTCAAGAATCCCACAGGTGTGGAAGTCCGGCGCACCAGCCAGCGCGGCGGGCCCGCTTACGGCTTTCAAATCATGGAGATGCCGATCCGGCATTCTGGCATGGGCCTTGCAACCTGATCCGTGGAGCATCAAACGGATATGGTCCCTTTCATGATGATGGCGATTCTGGCGGTTCTCGCGTTCCTCTGCGTATCGCACGCGATACCCGGCTTCACGCGGCGCTCCCGCCGCGGGTAAGCAAAAGAGCACCGATCGGTACCAGTAGTACGCCCGTCCTATAGCCCCCTGCTGCGGCCCCCGATAAATTGGGTGCTTGAACGAGAGTGGTCGCCGGAGGAGAGAGATGGCCACCGGGGTCTGGCCGCGGCTGAAGTCTGTCGCACCACCTGCGCCGAAGTCTTCGGCGGATGCGCGCCGCCGGAAGCGTCTGAAGGTCAATCTGCCGGTTCATCTCCGGCCGTTCGATCCGCGCTTCTCCGAGATCGAAGACGTGGGCCAGGTAGTCGATTTCACGCGCGACGGGCTCTATTTCATCACCTGCATGCCGCATTATTTTGTCGGCATGCGCTTGATCGCGACTTTTCCATACGGCGACAACATCTCGGCCCACCGGAAGTTCCTTGGAACCGTGGTGCGGCTGGAGCACCGCGACGATCAGCGGACCGGAATCGCCCTGCGCTTTCTGCTCTAACTCGCCGCCAAACGCTCGACTGATTGGCTTTTGGGCAAGGCTGCGGCCCACGGACCTTGCCACTGACGCGGGCGAGCGGAGACAATATCTGCACGCGGCAACGCGGGCTTAGCCACCACAACCCAGCCGGACGTAGCGGGAAGGCAGGTAACAACTTCATGTACGAACACGGCGCCAAGAAGAGCTCAGGAGCCGGCAAGACAGCCGCGGCGGACCGCCGGAACGCCGATCGCCACAGTTTCACGGCTTCGGCCGAAGTGGTCGAATTGGGTTCCGGTGCGCGATTTTCAACGCGTACGACCGATCTCGGCCCGGGAGGCTGTTTCGTCGACACGATGCTGCCCTTCCCGGTTGGTGCCAAGGTGAAAGTCACCGTCCGCAAGGGCGACACGCACCTCGAAACGGGCGGCCTGGTGGTCTATTCTCAAACGGGCCTCGGAATGGGTATTGCCTTCGACTCCATGGAGGCTCGCCAGCGCGAGGCACTGGACAGGTGGCTCACCGAGTTGACCGGAAGCAAGCAGATGCCGACGTCAGCAGCCATATCATCCGTTCGCACGTATCAGATGCCGCCGGCGAGCCCCGGCCAGACGCAGACTCCGGCAGCAGTTACCCGACTCGTTCGATTGCTGATCACCAAGGGCTTGATTACCGAAGCTGAAGGCGCCTCGGTCTTGTTCGATCCCGTCCTCTAGCTTCAGAAGTCTCTGATTCCTCTAATCCGAGCGGCCCGCAACTGGTTATAGAACCATAGAGTTCCAGCCTGTTCCAGATCGCAATGCCGTGCATCTATTTCCCACTGGCGGAAGTTTTTCCCTGGTCCGTGTCATTTATGCAAGGCCACCTGCGACCTAAGTCCCATAAAATCAATGCCGCTGCTGACGGTGCCGATGGCAGCGGTCATGCAACTACGACGCGGGCAAAAGGGGGCGTTATGGGTGAACGGAGGAAAGCGCGCAGGTATGAGGTTTACCTGCCGTTGCAGGTTTCGCTGTCCCGCAAGCGGCCAGCCGAGTACTACACGGCCCAGCTCAGGGACATTTCCAGGACAGGTGTCTATTTCCATTCGGACGTCGCACTTCAGCCCGGCGCCGGCATGGAGTTGACCTTTGCTCTGCCGACGGACAAGGATCGGGGCGCTTCCGTCCTCGTCCGCGCCAGCGCGAAGGCGTTGCGCATCTCTCCCATCTCGGGTGAGACCACGCCGATCTACGGCATCGCTGCCACGATCGATCGAATCGATTTCGTCCGGCCCGTCGCCACCAACGCCGCTTAGGCAAACTCCCTTCCCGCGGCGCTGAGAAAGCAAAGATTTCGACACCCCGTTCGGGGTGTCTTCCTTCGACGAGACAAACCCGTACAATAGACCCGCGCGCACGCGCACGGCCCATGACGGATGCACGTTCCAGAGACCGGATCGTTGAAACCGAGGCTGCACTCCTGCGTTTGCTCTGCAGCGAGTCGATTCCTGACGACGTCTGGCGGCAGGCATCCCGCGCTCTAGCGGACTACCGGTGGCGCGAGCCCGATCACACGGTGGTGTACGAGGCGCTCGCGCGCGTCAGGCAACGCGGTGGACGCCATTGGCGCAACGAGCTCGCCGCGCAATCGACTCGAATGGGGTTTCCGGATCTGGATTGGACGATTTATTCGAATGCGGAAAGCGGGTCGCCTGCGAATGTGGAAGATTTGATCCGGCTGCTGAAGGTACCGCCAAGCCGACGGCCCTGAGCGATTGAGCTTAGCCTGACGAGTTGGCTAGTGGCTCGGCTTCTTCTGCGCCGCCAGCTCGAATTCGATGTACTGCGCAAGCGTCGCCGCATCGCCGCCGACCAGGGGCCGCCCGTTGATGTAAACGGTCGGCGTGCTGCTCACGCCCAGCGCAACGCCCTCCGCACGGCTCGCGTCCACGGCCTTCTGCGTGTCGGGAGACGCGAGGCAGCCCTTGAACGTGTCCGCATTCAGTGCCGCGGCCGTCGCGTATTCGACGAGTTTGTCCCAGACGTTTTCGGGCGAGATCAGGTCCTGATTCTCAAAGATCGAATCGTGAACCTTCCAGAACGCCGCCGGCGATTGTTCGAAAGCGCACCGGGCACCGAGTGACGCCGTGTTCGCCCAAGGGTGAATCGACGTCAGCGGAAAATCCTTGTAGACCACGCGAACCTGCGGGTACTGCGTCTCGATCGCTTGCAGCGCCTCAAACAGCTCCCGGCAGTGCGGGCATTGAAAATCCGCGAATTCCACCACCGTGACGCCGGCGTCCGCGGGACCCTTCGCCGGACTGCCCTCCACGTGGATCTTGGCGCGATTCTCGGCAAAGGGATCTGACGACATGTCGTAGATTTCGCCCCGTAGCAGGGTCTTGCCGTCCTTGCTGACGAAGACGTCGCCGGTTTCCTTGTGCTCGTTGAGCGTCACCTCGATCGGGACGGTATAGAAATCGGCGGCTGCGGACGGTTCGAACGGTCCGAGATTCACCTGGATGTCGGGTCCCCAGGCGAAAAGCTGCCGCACAAACGCCTCGGTCGTTTTGAGCAGGCGCGCCTGTTCCGGAGACGGAGCCGCCGCGGCGGCGGCCGGAGGATCACTGGCGGCTTTGGCCGCCTGGCCCAGGCAGGGAATCGCCGACACCAGGACCGCGAGCCCTACGCATGCAATCGTTTTGGCAGCCATGGAAATCAGTCTCCCGGAAAAACGCTCCCCAAATCGTGGATGAATCAGCATAAAGAAAAACGCCAGGAAGAGCAAAACGGAAAAGAGGAAGGTGCAAGAGTGAAATTTCAGCGAGCGGCCACTCGATTGGCGAGCCAATCGCCGGCCTCGCGCGTGCCGAGCGCGCCACCGAGATCTTTTGTAGTTTTCCCTTCGCGAATGGCCGCGCGCACGGCACCTTCGATCGCCGCGGACTCCTTCGTCCAGCCGACGTACTCGCACATCATCCCTGCCGCGAGCACGGCGCCGATCGGGTCGGCCAGGTTCTTCCCCGCGATGTCCGGGGCCGAGCCGTGCACCGGCTCGAAAAGCGAAACCTTGCCGGGATGAATGTTTCCTGAAGGTGTCAGCCCGAGTCCGCCGATCAGGCCCGCGCCCACATCGCTCGCAATGTCGCCAAAGAGGTTGCAGGTAACGATCACGTCGAACTGCACCGGGTCGCGCACCATTTGCAGCAGCAGGTTGTCGATGTACATGTGGCTCGATTCGATCTCCGGATACTCGCGCCGCACTTCCTTGAACACGCGTTGCCACAGATCGTGCGCGTGGGGCATCGCGTTCGATTTGTCGCTCATGCAGACGCGCCGCTTGCCGTGCCGCTTCGCAAACTCAAATGCGTACCGGATGATCCGCTCCACTCCCTTGCGCGTGTTGACGTCTTCCTGGACGGCGATTTCGTCCGCAGTTCCCTTCTTGAAGAATCCGCCGACGCCCGCGTACAGCCCCTCGGTGTTTTCGCGGAACACCCAGATGCTGATGTCCTTCTCAGTGCGGTTTTTGAGGGGCGTCAGGCGTTCGTCAAGCAGGATGCACGGCCGCACGTTGACGTATAGGTCGAGCTTGAATCGCAGACCGATCAGGATATCGGCTCCATGCTGGTTGGAGGGCACGCGCGGATCGCCGAGTGCGCCCAGCAGGATGGCATCGTATTCGTGCCGGAACATCTCGACGGCGTCCGGCGGCAGCGTCGTGCCGTCGCGTAGAAAGCGATCCGCGCCCCAGTCGAATTCGGTGAGCACCAGCTCCCGCCCCCCCGCCGCTGCGACGGCTTTCAGAACCTTCACCGCTTCGGGAACCACCTCTTTGCCGATGCCGTCGCCGGGAATCACCGCGATGCGTTTGCGCGAGGGAGAACTCTTTTCCGCCATGTCGTCGCGGAACGTAGCACGCGCACCGGGGAGTGTCAACGCGGCCTCGCGCGGTGCGAAATCGCCCTGTCGCCCCTTGCTTTCCTCGATACCCCCTGTTGCCAGAACTGCACGTGCGTCCGCTTGCGCTCGGCCTTTCTTCGCTTTACCGTGGATGAAAGGCGATTGCCGCTCCGATTCCCCTTCAGGAAGCGGCCGCGCCGCGGCGCATTCCGGCGACGCGCGTATCTCCGGATTGAGCAGTTGGGAAAGTAGCTGAGGGAGGAGTGCGACGTGTTGGTCGCCGAAAAACCCGCTGGCTTCGACGAACTGGTGGTCAGCGAAGCCGTGCTGATCCAGAAGCTGCTGCTGCCTCGCGAGCCGCTCCGCGCACCGAACCTCGAAATCACGTACTTGATGCAGACGTACACCGAAGTCGGCGGCGATTTTCTCGACTATTTTCTGGTGTCCGACGGCAAGCTGGGATTTTACATGGGGGACGTCGTCGGCAAGGGTCTGCCCGCGGCCATGTACGCGGCGCTCGCAGCTGGCGGCTTGCGCGCGATCCACAAGACCGGCACCTCTCCGGCAGCCGTGCTCGAGCTATTCAACAAGCGGCTGCGCGTCCGCCCGATTCCGTCGCGCTATTGCTCGACGCAGTACGCGGTCTTCGACCCCGCGACGCTCGAGCTCCGCATGGCCAACGCCGGCTTGCCGTTGCCGCTCCATCTTTCGGCGGGCAGTTGCTGCATGATCGGCGAAGGCGGCCTGCCCTCCGGCCTGTTCGACTTCGCTACCTACGAGGAATACAGCATCCAGCTTTCGCCCGGAGACGCCGTGCTCTTCACCACCGACGGCCTTTCGGAAGCGCGGGACAGAAGCGGCGAGCCTCTCGACATGCCGCGATTGATCGACCTGTGCGCGATGCTCGACTACAGCTCCCCGGACCTCTTCTTGCGTTCGGTCTTCGATTCGATTGCGGAATACACGGGCGGCAACCCGAGCGACGACATGACGGCGGTCCTGCTGAAAGTGCCGGAGAACGCCGCTCTCGGAGCCGTCGCTTCCTGACGAGCGCGAGACACTGCACCAGACGACTCCCTTCCTCGTCACAATTCAGGAGACACGATGGCGCGACTGCTGCTGATCGACGACGATGACGCGACGCGGAGGATGATCCGCTCCCGCCTCGAATCTGCCTACGAGATCCTCGAAACGTCCGATCCCGAGGAAGGAATCGTCCTCGCGCTGCAACAGAAGCCGGACGCCATCCTTCTCGACTTGATGATGCCCAAGTACACGGGCTTCGAAGTTTGCCAGACGCTCTCTTCGATGAGCTTCAGCCAGAGGATCCCCATCTTCATCGTTTCCGGTGAATCGGCCGAGCGGTATCGCGATTTCTGCCGGAACATCGGGGCGCGCGCCTTCATCCAGAAACCGATCGATTTCGGGGCGCTTCGGAAGGAATTGCAGGCCGTCGTCAGCGATGGCGCCGCAGCGAAACGCCCGGAGGCGCGAGTCCGCATCCGGACGCCGCTCCGACTCAAGGGCCTCGACGCCACCGGGACGCAATTGGATTCGACCATCGTCACGGAAAACGTCACCACGCGCGGCTTTCTGTGCGGGATGGAGGCCAGCATCGCCGAGGGTACGGTCGTCGAAGTCTACCTCGCAGGGAACGCTCAGCGGTTCGCCGGCAAAGCGCGCGTGGTCCGCGTCGATTCTCCCGGCACGCGCGGACAGATGTGCGACCTCGAGTTCCTGGAACACCCGGTCGATTGGGTCCTGCCCTGATTCGGTTGACCATGTAAGAAACCGTTATATACTTTCGCCGGGTCGAGGGGTCCTTTCCGGATGCTCTCGCCCGATGGGTGGGGTCCGACGAGACTTGCGCGGCGGCCTATCGCGACGTGTGACCGGAATTCAATTCGGAAGGCTAATCTGAGGAGGCAGCAAATGAAGAAGTTTTTCGTAGCAGCCGGGCTCGCGGCGGCCCTGGCGATTCCCGCGCTGGCGGACACGACGACGTGGAACCTCGACCCAGCTCACTCGAACGCATCCTTCGTGGTGCGGCACCTCGGCATCTCGAACGTTCGGGGCGAATTCACGAAGTTCACCGGCACCGTTCAGCTCGACGATGCGGACGTCACCAAGTCGAGCGTGACCGCCAGCATCGATCTGGCTTCGGTCAACACGCGCGTCGAGGCGCGCGACAACGATCTCCGGAGCGACCACTTCTTCGACGTCGCGAAATATCCGACGATGACCTTTCAATCGACGAAGGTCGCCAAGGCAGCCGATGGTTCCCTGAAGCTGACCGGCAACCTCACGCTCCACGGCGTGACGAAGGAAGTCACGTTCGACGTCACGGGCCCGTCGGCGCCGCTGCAAGCCATGGGCGGCACTCGCCGGGGCGCGGTGGCGACGACCACAATCAAGCGGTCGGACTTTGGAATCACGTACGGGGCCATGAAGGTCGGGAACGGAAGTCTCATGGTCGGCGATGACGTCCAGATCACGATCGACCTCGAGATGGTGCTGCAGAAGGCGGCGGGCCAGTAGGTTTCTGACTCGCAACGAGAACTTCCGGCGGCCCGGAGGTCACAGCCTTCGGGCCGTTTTCATTTGGCGGGACAGTTCTACTTTGCGACGCGTTCCGCCAGATACACGCCCAGCAGCACCAACAGCGCGCTGATCACGAGGCGCGGCGTCGGCCGCTCGCCGAGCAACGGAATCGAAAGCAGCACAACAACGACCGGCTGAAAGTAGTTCACCGCGACGACGCGGGACGCATCCATGTGCCGCAACAACCAGTAGAACAGCAGATAGCCCAGCACGGCGCTCAGCACCGCCATGTATGCCAGCCCGGCCCAGCCCACCCAGCCGACGCCTTTCCAATCCAGGCGGCTTCCCTGGCGCACGGCGAGCGGCATCAACAGGATCGCCGCAGCGACCGCATTGAACGTGTTCATGGAGACGGTGTCGTACGCGCGCGCCACTTTCTTTCCCAGCACGGCGTACAGCGAAAATCCGACCACACCGGCGAGCGTGATCACGTCTCCCCAAAGCAGCGGAGAATGGGCCGGCGATCCGTTCTCCGTTTCCAACAGCACCACGCCCACAAAGCAGATGGCCATGCCCAGAATCTTGCCGGCCGTCAGCTTCTCGAGCTGCAATGCGCTCGCCATCAGCAGAATGATGATCGGCGCCGCGGCGATAATCACGACGGAATGGTCCGAAGTCGTCAGGCCGAGCCCCACGACAAAGCATCCCTGATTCACCGCATAGCCGAAGAAACCCAGATAGGCGAACGTCCAGATGTCGCTCGTGCGCAGGGGCGTGCGGTCGCGCCGCGAAAAGTAGATCGCCAGCAGGATCGTCGCGACGAGCTCCGCACGCAGTGCGGCGAGCGTCAGGCCGTCAATGTGGGCCAGCGTGATCTTTCCGACGATGTAGTTGACCGACCAGACCAGGAGAACGGCCCCCAGCGCGGCGGCCAAGGCAAGTGAGCTTGGTCTGCGCGGGTGGGCGTCGGTCGTGCTCGCAGAACTGGGGCTGGCGGGAGAACTCAAGCGCTATTCGAGGACCTCGCGGCGTTTGGTGAGCGATTCGATGCGATCGATTCGAGGCGCGTAGCCGATCCCCGGCGCCGCGGGGACGCGAATCGTCCCCTGCTTCGACACTTCCACTTCCGGTTCGATGATGTCCTCTGCCCAGTAGCGGCGGCTGGCGGAGACATCGCCCGGCAGCGAAAAGTTTGCCAGCGACGACATCGCGATGTTGTGCGCCCTCCCGATGCCCGATTCGAGCATGCCGCCGCACCACACGGGAATCGAATGTTTCCGGCACAGGTCGTGCATCCGGCGCGCCGCCGTATGGCCGCCCACGCGCCCAAGCTTGATGTTGATGATGCGGCACGCGCCCGTCTCGATCGCGGCGCGCGCGTGTTCCAGCTCGTGAATGCACTCGTCCAGGCAGATCGGCGTATCAAGCTGCCGCTGCAACTGAACGTGCGAGTAGATGTCGTCCCATCCCAGCGGCTGCTCCATCATCATCAGGTGAAATTGGTCGAGCTGCTTGAGCAACTCCGCTTCGTGGAGCGTGTACGCGGAGTTGGCGTCCGCCATCAACCGGACCCGAGGGAATCTTTCGCGCAGCACGCGGACCGGCTCGATGTCGTGCCCCGGCATGATCTTGATCTTGATGCGCTGGTAGCCCGAGGCCAGAGCTTCTTCCACTTTCGCGACCAGTCCCGTCATCGTCGGCTGGATTCCAATCGACACGCCGCACGGAAGCTCATCGCGCGTGCCACCCAACAGCTTCGCCAGCGCCACGCCCTTCTGCTTCGCTTCGGCGTCCCACACCGCGGTCTCGAGCGCGGCTTTGGCCATGTTGTGGCCTCGCACGCGCGCCAGCATGTCCCACACATCCGCTGCGGCGACCTCCTGCCCGCGCACGATCGGCCAGAGGTAGTCGCGCAGCATCAGCCACGCCGTCTCGACGGTTTCATACGAGTAGAACGGATTCTCGCCCGCCGTCGATTCGCCCCAGCCGGTCGCGCCGTCCGCCTCCACCTCCACCAGCAGGATGCGGCGCAAATCGGACGTGCCGAAGCTGGTCTGGAAGGGCGACAGCAGCTTCAAATGAATCTCGCGCAGCGTAAGCCTTCGCAGTTTCATTCCAACGCCTCAGATTTCCGAAATCGGCGGCAACCGCAAACCCGCGATCGCGTCCTTGTGCTCGAGGACATAATCCATCGCCACGTCGGATAGCTCCACCGCCGTTGCGACGCAGCCCTCGGCCAACAGCTTCGTGAATTGCTGGCGCGACTCGCTCTGGATGCGCAAAGCCGCATCGCGGTCGGTTTTTCGTATCTCATCGATATTCGCGGGCAGCGGAATCCGCACCGCGGACGCCGCCGACGCCGTAAGATCGTCCGCCAGAATCGACTTCACGCGCTCCGAATTCAGCCACCACTCCGCAACGAGCCGGTCCGTGGGCAGCCCCGCGTGCAGAGGGCTCGCGGTGACGCCGTAGCAATTGGGAATATAACGTCGCGCCACGGCGCCAAGCCGCACGAGGTTGAAATGCGCGTTTCGAAATTCCAGCGGGTCAAACGTCCACTCAATCAGCTCGATTCCCCGGCGCAGCGCGTCCTGCCGCTGAAAGAGCTTCAGCCGCCGTCCGACTCCCTGATCGCGAAACTCCGGCAGCACGGCCGTCATATGCGAGTGAAGAAAGGGCTTGCCGCGCCGAACGCCGGGAATCGACAGGGTAAACCCGATCATGCTTCCGTTGTCGAACGCGCCGATCGTCTGCCCGCCCGTGTGATGCGCCACGACGAAAATCGCGGAAGGCACTGCCATCGCCTCGCCCCACGTCGCGTGCTCCACGCGCACGCACTCCTCGTACTCCGAAACGCCCTCGCAGTGGCGGATTTCGACGTGATCCATGCGGCGCTAGCCCCGCACCTTCATCTGGTTCCAGAGCATTTCCTTTTCGTCGCGCGGCAGGTCAGCGAAACGTGCTCCCTTGCCCGCCGCCGCAGCTTCCATCGCGCGAAAACGCCTGGCGAATTTCGCGTTGGCCTTCTTCAGCGCGACTTCCGGATCGACTCCCACAAATCGCGCCACATTGACGCACGCGAACAGCAGATCGCCAGTTTCCTCCTCCAGACGCCGCGCCGATTCGGCTCCGGAGTGCGCCGGCTTCCCGGTCGTCGCCGCCGCTCCGCCCGGCAATAGCAAATTCAGCTCGCGCTCTTCCTCATCCAGCTTTTCGAAAATCCCCGCGAGGTTTTCCCAATCGAAGCCGACGCGCGCTGCCTTCTTCGTCAATTGATACGCCTCAAGCACCGCTGGCAGCGACCGCGGCACTCCGGCCAGCGCCGAATCATCCGCCGCCTTGCCTTCGCGCTCCTCCCGCTTGATCTGCTCCCAATTCTTCAAGACGGCAGCGGAAGTCTTTGCGGCCACGTCGCCGAACACGTGCGGATGTCGCCGGATCATCTTCGTATGCACGGCCTCGATCACGTCCGAAATCGTGAACTGGCCGGTCTCTTCCGCCAGAATCGCGTGAAAAATCACTTGGAGCAGCAAATCGCCGAGCTCCGACGCAAACTCTCGCGTGTCGCCGGATTCCATCGCGTCCAAGACTTCGTACGCTTCCTCAATCAGGAACCGCCGGAGCGACTCATGCGTCTGCTCGCGATCCCACGGGCAACCCTTCGGCCCGCGCAGCCGGGCTTGCAGCGCCACCATTTTCGCGAACCACTCGCCCGCTTTCCGGTCGCGTGCCGTCAGTGCAATGCGGGCGCGATCTTTCGCGAGCGAAGGGCGAGGTTTCCTGCGCGTTTTCCGCGCTTTGCTTCTCTGTTTCGGCAAATCCGTTCCTCGTACCACCGACCCGCCAATGTACAGTGGCTGTCGAACCACAACAAGCGAAGAGTCGATGCTCTCGGCTCGTCGTGCGCGCGTGAGAGTGTTGACCCTGGCTGCGACTCTGAACGATACTTGCGTGGTCCGCGGGGGAAGTTTTGGGGCGGCATCCATTGCAACCACAGGAGGACATCGTGTTCTGCCGATCTACGTTCGTACTCTGTCTCATGGCGCTTGCCGTCGCGGTGCTGGCCGCCGCGCCCGCGCAGGCGCAGGCCTCCTGCGAAAGCCTGATCAACGTGAAGCTCGTTAGCGCGACGGTTTCATCGGCGACGAGCGTCGCCGCAGGAAGCTTCAAACCACCTGCGGCCCCTGGATTGCCCGCTCCGAGCGGCGACCTGCCGGCATTCTGCCGCGTGGCGGGCGTCGCGAAGCCCACCAGCGATTCCGAAATCCGCTTTGAGGTCTGGCTGCCTGCGTCGGGCTGGAACGGCAAATACGAACAAGTGGGCAACGGCGGATTCGCGGGCACGATTCCCCTCTCCTCGATGGCCGATCCGCTGATGCGCGGTTTCGCGACCGCCGCCACGGACGATGGCCACGGCAGCGGCCCCAATCAATCCTGGGCCATCGGACATCCGGAAAAAGTGAGAGACTTCGGCTATCGCGCCGTGCACGAGACATCCGTGCAAGCGAAAGCCTTGATTCGCGCCTTTTACGGCAAGGACGCGACTCGCGACTATTTTGTCGGCTGCTCGGAAGGCGGCCGCGAAGGCTTCACAGAAGCCGAGCGCTACCCTGACGATTTTCACGGGATTGTCGCTGGCGCGCCGGCGATCCATTGGAATCATCTTCAGTTCATGGGCGTGTGGGAATCCCTCGCGCTGCTCGAAACTCCTGCCAGCTATATTCCACCGAAAAAGCTGCCTGTGCTGCAGAACGGCGCCATCGCCGCATGCGACACGCTTGACGGCGTGAAAGACGGTTTGATCGAGAATCCGCAGGTCTGCCACTTCGATCCGGCGACGGTGCAGTGCAAGGGTGACGATGCTCCCGATTGCCTGACGGCGGCTCAGGTGGAGGCAGCAAGAAAGATCTACGGCGGCGCAAGGAATCCTCGGACGGGAGCGATCGTCGAGCCCGGGCTTTCCCCCGGCGTCGAGGCGGTCCCGGCAAATTGGCCGATTTGGATTACCGGCGCGAGCGCGCCGCAATTGGGAATCGCGAAGCTGTTCGGGAGTTTCTTCTTCGCTGACATGGTATTCGAAAACCCCAAATGGGACATCCACACGCTGAATTTCGATGGCGACGTGAAACTGACGGATGACAAATTCGGAGCCATTCTGAATTCAGACGATCCGAATCTGAAGGCGTTCAAAGCGCGCGGCGGCAAGCTGATCCATTATCACGGCTGGGGCGACGCCGCGATTCCTCCGCAGGGGAGCGTCGACTATTTCGAAAGCGTGCAGAAAAAAATGGGAAAGACGGCGAGCTTTTACCGCCTCTTTATGGTTCCTTCGATGTCGCACTGCGCGGGCGGCCCGGGCGCCACTTTCTTCGGCAACGGCCTTGCCGGTCAACCGGACGCGGATCACGATGTGGTGCGCGCGCTCGACCGCTGGGTCGAACAGGGCGTCGCGCCGGACAAGATCATCGCCACGGGCTTCATCGACGGCAACCCGACCAAGGGTGTCTCGATGACGCGTCCGCTTTGCCCGTACCCGCAGCAGGCGCACTACAAGGGCACGGGCGACACGAACGATGCGACCAGCTTCGTCTGTCAGCTGCCGCGCAAACGCTAGCCTTTGCCTTCTGACGGCGCACGAGCACGCGGCCCTCACCTTGTCGCAGGCGGAGCCGGGTGCTAGACTTGCGATTCGGTTGTAAGGCAACGGCGAAGCTCCCACAAACAACCAAGCGCTCTTAGAACGGCAACTCTGGATCACGAGGACGCCCCGCGTGGCTGACCCGAAACAGGACGAAGGCTTCAAGGTAGTAGACCGGCGGCTCTTCACCGACGAAGGTGAACTCCGCAAAGACGCGATCGAACACGAACGCCGGGAGGAGGAGGCCGCGCGCAAATCCGCGCCGGCCGCTCAGAGCAAGGGGCGCGCTCCCGAAAAGCCGCCAGTGAGCGCTCCGCCCGAAGCCGAATCACACGCCGCGGAGGAGCCCGCCGAATCGATCGCACCGTCGCGCAACTTCCAGATGCTCGTCGACTTCCTGACCCGCAACGCTGCTGCGATGATGGGCGGCATGGCCGACCCCCGCACCGGCCAGGCCTTTCTCGATCTCGATGGCGCGCGCGACATGATCGACATGCTCGACGAGCTTCGGGAAAAGACTCGCGGCAATCTCGCCAAGGCGGACGATGAGTTGCTGGTCGAGGTGCTCGGCAGCCTGAAGCTTACGTTCATGGAGCTTTCCAAAGCCGCCGCGGAAGCGATGGCGAAGAAAGCTGCGCAAAAGAAATAGCCATGCGGCGAGCGTCGTCGTCCCGAGCGAGTCGCGCGACCGCGCGTTTTTTTTTCGCACCGCAGACACCGCTTGACGAGGCGAAACGCCCGCCGGCCAAGACCTCCCCGGATTGATGACCTCCGCCCTACTGACTGTTCTCGGTTCCGGCACCTCAATGGGCGTGCCCACGCTGGGCTGCCATTGCGCCGTGTGCGAATCGGCCGACCCCTGCGACCGGCGGACGCGCCCTTCGGTGCTGCTCTCGTACGCGGGCCGAAACATCGTCATCGATACGACGCCCGACTTTCGCTATCAGGCGATGCGCGCCCGCGTCGACCGTCTCGACGCGGTCGTTTACACCCACGCACACGCCGACCACATCATGGGCCTCGACGACATTCGCCCGTTCAACATCAAGCAGAAGTCGGTCGTGCCGATCTACGCCGCCAGCGACACGCTTGGCGTCCTGCGCCGCCAGTTCTCGTACATTTTCGAAGAGGCGCAGCCGGGCAGCACTCTGCCGCTGATCGAAATGCGCGAGATCGACGGGCCGTTCGATCTGTTCGGCCTGAGGCTCCTTCCGATTCCCGC
>DATJXJ010000066.1:0-13605 GCA_035500255.1 Verrucomicrobiia bacterium
CGGCGCTCGATCGTTTCCTCCGCGAAGCCCGCGCCGCCGCCGCGCTGAACCACCCCAACATCTGCACCATCTACGAGATCGCCGAGCACGACGGCGTGCGCTTCATCGCCATGGAGCTGCTGCAAGGCTCCACGCTGAAGCACCGCATGATCGGCGGCCGCATCGAAGTGAATTCGATCCTCGAAATCGGCGCCCAGATCGCCGACGCGCTCGACGCCGCGCACGCGAGCGGCATCATCCATCGCGACATCAAGCCCGCGAACATTTTTCTCACGCAGCGCGGCCAGGCCAAGGTCCTCGACTTCGGCCTCGCCAAGCAGACGCTCTACAGCGCCGCCACGCTCGGCGGCGCGCCCACGCAGCTCGCCTCCGGGGATCAGCAGGACCTCACCGCTTCCGGCATGACGCTCGGCACCGTCGCGTACATGTCGCCCGAGCAGGCGCTGGGCCACGACATCGACGCGCGCTCCGACCTCTTCAGCTTCGGCGTGGTGCTGTACGAAATGACCACCGGCCACCAGGCGTTTTCCGGCCGCACCTCCGCCGCGATTTTCGACGCGATCCTGAATAAAGCGCCCACGTCTCCGGTCCGCCTGAATCCGGACATGCCGTCCGAGCTCGAGCGCATCCTCAATAAGGCGCTCGAAAAGGACCGCGGCTTGCGCTACCAGCACGCCTCGGAGATGCGCGCCGATCTGAAGCGGCTCCAGCGCGATTCCGATTCGGCGCGCGCGACGGCCACCTATTCCGCTGCCTCCGCCAGTTCGGGAGCAGTTCCGCCGCTCGCTCCGTCCGGCGCGATTCCTGCTACAGGTTCGCAGCCGGCGGCATCCGTGGGCACGGCGGTTGCGGCGCCTGCGAAGTCGCGCTCGCGATGGTTCGCCATCGGCGGCGCCGTTGCGGCGGCCGCGGCGCTGGCGGCGGGCGGCTACTACTATTCGCATCGCGGCCCGACGCTCACCGAAAAGGACTCGATCGTCGTCGCCGATTTCACCAACACCACGGGAGATCCCGTCTTCGACAGCACCCTGCGCCAGGGACTCGAAGCGCAGCTCGGGCAGACTCCGTTTCTCAACATCGTGTCGAGCAGCCAGATCGCGGACACGCTGCGCTTCATGGAAAAGCCGCCGGACACGCGGCTGACGCAGGACGTTGCGCGCGAGGTCTGCCAGCGCGCCAACGCCAAGGCGGTGCTGGAAGGCTCCATCGCGTCGCTGGGCAATCAGTATGTGATCGGCATCGATGCGCTCAACTGCGCCAGCGGCGAAACGCTCGCGGAGGAGCAGGTCACCGCGGACGGCAAGGAAAAGGTGATCGGCGCGCTCGGCCACGCGACCTCCGATCTCCGCTCCAAGCTCGGCGAATCCGCCGCGACGCTGCAAAGCTACGACGTTCCGCTGGACAAGATCACCACATCGTCGCTTGACGCGCTGCAGGCGTATACCTCCGGCACGCGGGCGATGATCACCGGCGATCCGCAGACGGCGATCTCGTCGCTCAATCGCGCCGTGGCGCTGGACCCGAACTTCGCCCAGGCCTGGGCCAATCTCGGCACGGCCTACACGTTTCTGGGTCAGACCGGGCCGTCGATGGAGAGCTACACGAAGGCGTACAGCCTGCGCGATCGCGCCAGCGAGCGCGAGCAATACTCCATTTCCGCCGGCTACGAATTCTTTGTCACCGGGAATATGGAGAAGACGATCGCGATCGCCAGGCAGTGGCAGAGAGATTTTCCGCGCGAGGTGGTCGTCACCTACCCGCTGAGCGGCGCGTGTGAGGCGATCGGAGATCTAGACTGCGGCCTCGCGGCGGTCCTGGACGACGTCAAGATCAACCCGGACCCGACGGCCTTCGACTATCAAGGCGTGATCAACATCTACTTTGCGCTCGGCCGCCTCGACGAAGCGCGTGCCGCCATGGAGCAAGCCGAAAAGCTGAACTTCGGCGAAAACGCACTTCGCGGACAGCGTTACTTCCTGGCGTTTCTCCGCGGCGATTCCGCCGAGATGCAGCGGCAGGCGTCGTTGCCCTGGCTGGGCGAACCACCCTCGCTTCCACAGCAAATGAGTAGTTTCACCGCCTTCTATTTCGGCCAGATCTCCCGCGCGCGCGACTTGAACGCCAAGGCGGTCGCCTCCGCGCGGAAGGACGGCGAGAACGAACTGGCCGTGACGTACCTGGCGAGCCGCGCGGTCATGGAAGCCCTCGTCGGGAATTCGCGCGCGGCGATCGACATCGTGAAGTCGGTGCCGGTCCCGCTGCAGGACAAGGAAGCGGAAGGATATCTGGGCGCGGCCGCGGCGATCGCCGGCGACGAAGCAACAGCGCGGAAAATCGACGACGACCTCAGCAAGCGCTTTCCGGACGCCACGTTTCTGCGCATCGCCCTGTCGCCTGCGAATCGCGGCTCGCTGGCGCTGCGCGCCGGGAAGGTGTCCGACGCGGTTGCGGCGCTCGAACCGGTTGCGGGTCATGATCTGGCGGCCGGAGTGACCGGCCCCAACGTTACCCAGATGCCCGTTTACATTCGCGGCCAGGCCTTTCTCGCGGCGCATCAGCCGGCGCAGGCTGTGACGCAATTTCAGTTTCTCGTCGACCAGCCGGGTGCCGTTGGAAATTCGGTGGTCGAGCCGCTGGCGCATCTGGGCCTGGCGCGCGCGTACGCGCTCCAGGGCGACACCGCCAAAGCCAAGACCGCGTATCAGGATTTTTTCGCGCTGTGGAAAGACGCCGATCCCGACGTGCCCGTCCTCCAGCAGGCCAAGGCCGAATACGCGAAATTGCAGTGACGATTCGATCGGAATCGTCATCCTGAGCGAAGGGCCGACCCGGTCGGCCAGAAGCCCAAGGATCCCTCTTCCCGCGACGCCGAAGGGTGGCTGTCCGCCTGGCTCGCCCTCGCGCTGCCGCGCCCGGTAGAGATTCGCGCGGGCGAGAGTGCCTGCGCCACGAAGCCCTTGCGCGATCAATGCCGGTGATCTCGCCAGGAAATCTCGCCGGGCACAGCATGCTGTGCCCCTATAACCTGATCTGCGAATCACCCATCACCCCCAACCTCGAACCGTCATTCTGAGCGGAGTGCGACGACGCCTCTTCTTCCATCTGCGCTTTGCGCAGGATGACGATCTCCGGTTTGCGGAGTCCGGTGGACAGCACCGGAGTCCGTTGCCGGACCTGATCGGATCGTCATGTCCATCGAAACTTTCGCACCGCTGCCGCTGAACGTCTTCGGCGGCCTGCTCACGCTGCTCGATCCCTCCGACGTCCCGCCCGGCATGTCGCCGAATCTCGCCGACGTCGATTTCTTCCCGGGAGGAGTCCGCACGCGCCCGGGCCTCGTCTCGCAATTCGCCGCGCTGGCGGGCGCGCCGCAGATCAACGGCCTGAAAACCTACGCGACCACGAATCTCGTCCAGCGGTTCCTGGCGCTCGATTCCAACGGCAACCTCTACAAGGAAGTCACGCCGGGCACGCTCTCGGTGATCCTCGCGGGCGCGTCGAAGCCCAATCTCTATCTCGCGTCCACCACGCTTTTCGGCCGCGAGTACATGGCCTTCGCCGACGGCACCACCGGCCAGGACCTGCCGCGCCAGTACGACGACACGCACTTCGACCGCGTCAGCCAGATCGGCCCCGCCGAAGGACCGGCGCTGGCCGACTCCTCGACGAGCGGCAGCATTTCGCCCGGCGTGCACCAGTGCGTCGTGGTGTTCGTCACGCGCCAGGGATACTGGACCGCGCCGTCGCCGCCCGTTTCGTGGACCGCCGCCGGAAATTTGCAGGCGGCGGTGACCAACATTCCCACCGGCCCGTCGAACGTGGTGCAGCGGCTGCTCGCGTTCACCGCCGCGGGCGGCGCGACGTTCTATCACGTCCCCGCGTCGATGGTGATCAACGACAACACGACCACGTCCGCGACGGTCGACTTCACCGACTCGATTCTGCTCTCCGGCGTCAGCATGGATTACCTCTTCAGCCAGATCGAGCTGCCGGAGCAGCTCGGCGTGGTCGGCTACGCGGAGCGGCTTTTCTGGTGGGGCGAGCGCGCCAGCATGGACAACTGGCGCAACCCGGCGTTCGACGGCGGATGGGACGCCTCCGGCAACGGCCGCCCGCTCGGGTGGACGCGCGATCCTTCGTTCGGCCCGGGCGGCTCGCGCGAACCGAACGACGTGGTGTGGGGCGACGCGTACCGCATCACCGCGGACGGCGTCACCGTCGGGCGCGGCATGATCGAGCAGAACGCGATCGCGGACGCCGCGGGCGATCCGCTCTTCGTTGCCAACACGGACTATTCCGTCCGCGCGCGCGTGAAACGCTCCGCGGGGCTCGCCGCGGGCACGCTGCGCATCAACGCGTTCAGCCCCACGGCCGGCCAGCTCGGCACGGGACTCGCCGTCACCTACGCGCAAGCGACCACTTCGTATCAGGAGTTCATCGCCGACCTCTTCGCGCCGCAAACTTCGTTGCCGAGCGATCTGACGCTGCGCGTCTACGCCGACGGCACGCCCGCGCCCAGCGGCGAATCGTTTCTCGTCGACAACATCCAAGTGTTCCCCACGAACGCGGCGCAGAATCCGTCGCTGGTGCGCGCGTCCGGCACGGAAACGCCCGAGGCCTACGACGGCGTCACCGGCATCATGAGCATCGCCGAAAACAACGGGCAGGGAATTCGCGCGGCGTTCACGCTGCGCAACAATCTCTATTTCGTGAAGGAGCGCAGCGTCTACGTCACCGCCACGGACGGCGTGAACGAGCCCGCGCTGTGGCAGGTCGAGGAAGTCTCGAACAAAGTCGGCACGCCTTCCGCGCACGGCGTCGGATTCGGCGAAGGCTGGGTGGTGATCGCGTGCCGCAGCGGGCTGTATCTTTTCGACGGCGGCGAGCTGGTAAAAATCTCGCAGGAAATTCAGCCCACGTGGGACGCGATCAACTGGCAGTACGGCCAGCGGCTGTGGGTGCAGGTGGATACGCAGCACAAACGCATTCTCGCCGGCGTGCCGATGGGTTCCGCGACCGCGCCGAATCAGATTCTGATGCTCGACTACACCGAAGGCTTTGGCGATCCGCTGGTCGCGGCGCTGGCCGCCCCGGAGCGCGCGCGAAAGTGGGCGGTGTGGAATATCGCCGCCAATTCCTGCGGGCTGATCGAGCGGCCCACGGGCGTCGCGCAGATTTTTCTCGGCTCCAATAATTCCACGGGGAAGATCTACTCGCCGGCCGCCGGCGCGTACTCCGATGACGGCGCGGCGATCGATTCGTTCTACGCGACTGCGTTTCTCGCCGCGACGGGGCTGAGCGGGCGAAATCTTTTCGGCTATCTGACCGGCTACGTGCAGGGCGCGGGATCGCTGGCGCTTTCGGCGGTCACGCCGGGCGGGGCGTCGGCGCTGTCGCTCGGCGCGTGGACGCTCGCGTCGCCTTCGTCGCGCGATATGGAGCAGTTCACCAACGTTCTCGCGGAGCGCGTGTCGTATCAGTTCGGGACGAACGCTGCCGGCTCGTGGTTCTCGCTCACCAAGCTCGTCCCCTGGGCCAAGCCCGATCCCTTCGCCATCGTCCGCGGCTCTGGCTCGTGACGAGCACTCCCTTTGTCGCCCCTCCTATTGGTTAAGCCCAGTCCATTGCCACATGCTCTGCGTTTCCATTCCGTGTGGCGTGAGCTACGTTTCGCTGTGGAGTGCGGCGGCTTGCCGCCGCTTTAAGCCGCGAAGCTTGCTTCGCGGCACGTCAATGCTTGGCACCACTGCAACGACTGACCGAGGCACGCTTTATCATTCAGGCTCATTCTTGCGGCACGCCCAGGCAAGCCCGGTTCGGCAAACAGCGGCGGCAAGCCGCCGCACTCCACAGGGGGCGTCGTTCAGCGTTAGAGCTTGACCGCTACCTCAAACTCATCGGGAACGGAAACGCGATCGCAGGGAAACCTGAGGACGGTTTTGCGGAAAGCAGGGCGAGCGCTGCGCTCAAACCAGGCGGCCGAACACCATGGATAGCTTGCCGCGGACCGCACGATGCCGTGGTGTACCGCGTTCTCGTGCACGTAGTGCAGCCGAGCCAGATACGCTCGCTCGTTTGTCAGCAGCGTCTCCCAATATTGAAACCACACTTTTTTCCGGGGCGATGATCGAGCTCATTCACGGCGCGGGCAGTCAGCGAATGCAATTGGCCGATGACCGATGTCAAAGATTCTGGCGCCGCAGAGGCAGCGACAAAGTGATGGTGGTTGGGAAACACGGCCCAGGCTTGGAGACTCCATTGGTTCTCTGAGCAAAGCCGCAGCAGTGTCTCGCAAAGCAAATTCAAGCGTCGCTTCGAACCGAATATGGGTTCTTTTCCGTACGTCGCCGCCGTCACCGTAAACGTGCCACCCCGAGTGAGGCAGTGAATCGGGGCGTGTGGCCACTCGGGCATGATTTCGACGCGAGTGTACGCTCCGGCTAAAATCACGCGCAAGCCCCGTGTGGAGTGCGGCGGCCTGCCCGCCCAGCGGGCTTGCCGCCGCTGTTGCCGAGGGCGACCTTCCTTGGCTCGGCGCCAGCCATCCTCCGACCGTGCCCGCGGCCGTGGTCATTCGTCTCCGCGCGGGTGCGATTCTGCGCTATCCTCCTCGCGCGGAAGCGCTCGATGCCCGAGATCACGATCAACGGCTACGTCACCTACTACGAAGACGATTGTTTCGTCGAAGCCTGGAAGGGCTCCCAGGTCGACGGCGAGTCGAGCATGGGAGATCAGGCGGCTCGGCAAGCGATCTTGATCCAGCACGGCTTCGGCCGAAATTCCCAGTTTTGGCGACACTGGGTGCCGCTGCTCGCGGGCGATTACCGTGTGATTCGCCGCGATCTCCGCGGACACGGCGGCTCCGGAGATCCGGGCGACTCCTATCCGTGGTCGTTCGATTCTCTCGTGCGCGATCTCGGCGCCTTCTGCGACGCGCTTAAGCTCGATGACGTTCATCTGCTCGGCGAATCGACCGGCGGCATGCTCGCGATCGGCTTCGCGGCGACGCATCCGAAAAATCTTCGCTCGATCACACTCTGCGCCACGCCCGTAACGATCAACGCCGCCTCGCAGAGATTCTTCGCTGCAGGCCACGAATCCTGGCAAGCAGCGCTGCTGGAAATGGGGTCGGAGGGCTGGGCTCGCTGGCTGCTCGCACAGCCTGGAACCGCTCCCGGCGGCGACCCCGAGCGCACTCAATGGTCGATCAAGCAGTTCGGACGCTCATCGCCGCAATCGCTCGCGGCCTATAGCAAAGTGATCTCGACCACCGACGTCACGCCGCTTGTCCCGCAGGTGAAAATCCCCGCGCTTCTTCTCGCCCCGACGCGCAGCGCCGCCACCACCATCACCGAACAGGAGCGCATCGCCGCGTCACTGTGGCAATCGGAGCTGGTGGAAATCGACGGGGCAGGGCACGAGATTTACATCGATCGCGCGAAGGAGTGCGTCGCCGCTCTGCGCAATTTCCTGGATGGATTTGGTTAGCGCCAACCAAGGCTCAACGTCATCCTGAGCGGAGTGGCCGCACGAGCCGTCGCATCCGGCCCCGGATGTGCGGCCACGGAGTCGAAGGATCTCTCTTCTGTGCAGCCTTCGAAGTAGTTTGACCGTAAAGAGGGATTCTTCGACTGCGTGCACCGGCAGTCTTCGCAACGAGGCGAAGACTGGAAGCACACCACCGGCACACTACGCTCAGAATGACGTTCCGCCGGTGATCTACCGCGCTTCGTCCTTCAGCGCGTTGATCACGAACATCGACGTTTTGTAATCCTTCCCGCTGGCTTCGTGGTAGCGGTCAATCGCGGTCGAGGTCTTGTGCTCGCGGATCATCCCCACCAGCTCGGACCGCAGTGGCTCCTTGATTCCATCGGCGATCGCTTTATACCGCGCCATCGCGGCATTTTTCGCGGGCGTCTCATCGCGGAATTGTTTCAGCGCCGCGTCGGTCACACAGGGACAATCGCCAAACAATCGCCCGTTTTCGCGCACGAACCACACAACCACGCTGCCCACATCGTCGCCTTGCTGATAATCGATGTTGATTTCTTGCTCGGGTTTGAGCGGCCATCGCATGCCCGTAGACTCAAGCGCCTTCAGATTGTTTTCGTTCGGCGTCATCATGGAGATTGTGTAGTTCGCCGGAATCGGATCGCGCATCTGAACGGCCAGCGCACCGTCGTAGTAATCCTTGTTTTGGGGAGTGATGCAGGCGGCCGATTTCGGGTGGTACATCGATTCCAACCGAGCCACGTCCTTGGCATTGAACGCCGCCACATACTGCGTGACGAAATTCTTGATGTCTCCCGGCACGCTTTGATTTTGCGCTTGCGCGCCGCACGCTGCGGCCAAGCTCAGCACAGCAACACAGATCGATCGCGGAATCGGGCTTCCCATGTCGTCTCCTTGGAAGGATGTCTGATTCCAAGTTGACACGCACCTTCGCCGGCGGCAATCGCGCCCGCGCACGCCGCCGTGGAGGAGTTGCCTCTCCGGAAGGGAAGCGCGCGGAGATGCGCGCCGAATCGCCAGGCTAGCCGCGCACGGTGATCCGCCGGAGCAGCTCGGGATCGTGCCGCGCGATGTAGAAACTGATCAGCCCCAGCGTCGCCAGCAGCAGGAAAAGGATCGAGTAGATGTAGTACACGATGCGGATCTTCGGCCAGAACCACGCCGGAAACTTGTCCACGAACTTGTCGCCCCACGTTTCGCCGAACCGCGCGGGCATTTCGGCTTCGGCCGAGCCTTTCTCCCAGAACGACGCGATCAGCGTCGCGCGCAGATTCGAGAGCAGAATCGCGCAGAGCAGAATCCGCACGGAATACATCATGAACCCGCCCAGCCCGTTCGCCGCGCTGCCCACAAGATTCAGCAGAAAAAACACGAAGACCATCGCCGCGGCAAACAGGCTGTGCTGCCGCACGCCCACTCCGCCGACGTAGTAGATCAGCACCGCCAGAATTCCGCTGAACCATTGCCCGGTCAGGAGGGAGACGGCGAGCGCCAGCCCCGCGACGATCGCGCACACCCAGTAGCCCTGCACGCCGATGTAGTCCACGTCGTCGGCGGTCTTCACCGTGGGCCAGAAGAGATTTTTCAGCCGGTTTTCCGACCGAGGACCGGTTCCGGAGAGGTCCAGCGTCTGCATGGCCGGGATTAGAGCGCAAACCCCGCGCGGCGTCCAGAACTGTTTTTAACCGAAGCCTAATCTACCGAGATGCTCAACATCCAGCAAATCGAAACGCTGCGCAAAGCGAATCCGCAATTGTACGAAGCGCTCAAGCGCCTCGCCGGCGCGTCGCTCGGCCCGAACCAGGGCTGGAGCCTCGACGACCAGATCACCGACGGCGAGAATTTCGCGCGCGTGGCGGCCACGGCGCTCACCTCGAATCAAATCGACCCGACGAAATCCGGCGTGCTGATGCGCGGCTCCGTCCCGCCGACGTGGTCCGGCGCGTTCACCTACATCTCGACCACCTCGAGCCTCGCGTGGTCGTGGTCCGGCCTGGCGATCTATCGCGCCGACGGCACCACCACGCCGATCCCAAACGGCTCCGTCGCCGTCACCGGCCTCGCCGCCGCGACCACCTACTATTTCTACCCGTATTGGGACGAGGCCGCGGGCGCGCTCGCCTGGGTTCCGAGCGGCGCAGGCTCGCCTAGCTATGCGCAATCCGCGAAGACCAACTCCGCCGCGCAGCAGCAGGCCCTGCAAGGGCGCATCCCGCTCTCGCAAGGCGCGATCGCCGCGGCCACCACGAGCAGCGGCACCGGCGGCGGCTCCGGCGGCGGCAGCGGAAGCTGCCTTCGCGCAGGCACCGTCGTGCTGACGAAAGAGCGCGGCACCGTCGCGATCGAAACGTGCAAGGTCGGCGAACATCTCCGCTGCCCGTCAGCGGGCGGCGGGCGTACGGGGCCCCCAGGTCGACGGATGGATAGGGCTCCCGAGGCCCCGGTAAGGGGCGCTCGGGAGATGGGCGAGCTTGGGGAACAAAATGAAGGCTGGACCCGCATCGTGCGGCTCGAAGTGCGCGACGCGGAGACGTTCATCCGCCTGCATTTCTCCAACGCCGAATCGCTCGACGTGACGCCGCACCACATCTTCACTCTCGCCGACGGCTCGCCGATGCGCGCCGAGCGTCTCTGCCTCAGCGACATTCTGGTCGGCCGCTTCGGCCGCCTCACCCTGACCAAAATCGAAGTGATCGCGCCAGATGCGCACGGATCTCCTGTAGGGGCACGACATGGTTCGGCTCGGCTCGCCACAAGTGTCGTGCCCGGCGCGGATGCTTGGCGCGATGCCGGCAATCAACTGAGCACGCCCGCCGAGGGGGCCTTGCTCCCCGCGCCGGTCGAAGAGCCGTGGCAAAAGGTCACCATCAGCTGCGAGCCGTCGCACCAATTCTTCGCCGGCCGCCACGCCGCCTCGATCCTCACGCACAACTACACCTTCAGCTCTTGAGACGTGGCACAGCCACTCCTGGCTGTGCGCCTTCGAATTTATTTGAATTGTCGGCTTTGAATCCAGAGACCGCGCAGGCAGGAGTGCCTGCGCCACTTGGCCTTCGCCCATTTCAGCGTTAGACTTCCCGCAAGTCCATGACTGACGAATACCGCCCGATTCCGTTCCGCTGGATTCTGCCGGTTGCGCAGCTGCTGTTGTGCGTGGCGATCCTGTGGCCGCTACGAGGCGAACTCCTCGCGTCCGTGCGTTCGTCAACTCATGCGTACTTCATACATGACGAGCCGACAAACGCTCCCAAGATCGACATAAGGGTACTTTACCCGGACCTGCTGCCTGACCTCTCGAATCTCCACGAGGTGATTGAAGAGAGAGCCTACAGAGACGGATTCCTGCGAATTCGGCTTTGGGGACCGGTCCTTTTGAATCTCCCTGCGATGTGGTTGGATCTGCCGACCGTGTTTCTCACTAATGGCAAGAACGAGTGGGTCCCCACGGGCATGTCGTTTCAGTATTGGCGAGCGTTGGCCTGGCCAGCAGTTGGAATCCTGCTCTGGTGGCTCGCCGGGCGCGGCGTCGAGGCGCTCACCGCCGCGTTCAAAGGTCGTGCCAGTCCTGCAATCATCTGGCCCGAAATAGTTGCTGCCATCCTAATGGATATCGTGGGAGCATTCGGTCTCGTTGCTCCTATCGAAGCAGACGTTCGTAGCGACCTCGTATTCCCGTGGGGTTTTCTCTGCGCGGCTGGCGCGCTTTGGCTCCTGGCGGGAAGCGCAATCATCGCGGCGCGCGTCATGCAATGGCGCATCCGCCGCCGAGCGGCAGCTCAAACCAACGGCGGTGCAATCCCAGCCTAGCGTTCGCCTACTTCAGCGCCGCGGCGAACATCGCGGTCATCTTCGCGAACGCGCGCTCCGCCTGCGGCTGCCTGTACGCGGCGCTGTCATTGACCGTCCAGCCGTGCGGCGCATCCTCGTAGACTTCGCTCTCATATTTCCCGCCCCACGCCTTCAGCGCCGCTTCGAATTTTTCGATTGCTTCCGCCGGCATCAGGCTGTCGTTCGCGGCGTGGCCGAAATAGAGCCGCGGGCCATTTTTCGGGATGCGCGGCAGGACCAGATGCGGGCTGGTCGGCTGCGGCGTGAAAAGTCCGCCGCCGTGAAAGGACGCGATCGCGCCGATCCGGTCGGGCCGCGACGACGCCGTCCGCAGCGCGTACTGTCCCGTGTAGCAATATCCGATCGCACCCATCTTCGCGCCGCTCACCGAGCTCTGCGCCGCCAGATAATCGACGAACGCGCTCGCGTCGGCCTCCATCACCTCGGGCGTCAGTGGCCCCACCAATTGGCCGAATCGCTGCATCGTTTTCGGATCGCCCGCGAAATTCGGCGCGAAGTCGAACATCTTGCCCTTCGCCGTGCGGAAGAACGGATTCACCAGCAGCACCGCGTAGCCCGCTTCCGAAAGCCGCTTGGCCATCGCGCGATGCGACGGGCGAATCCCCATGATGTCGGGGTAGTGAATCACGCCGGGCTTTTTCGCGCCGTCCGCCGCGTAGAGCACCGCGTCGCACGCGCCGTCCGCCATCTTGATGTCGAGTTCCTTTTCGCTCATCGCTTCTCCTTTCGCCGCCCGATATCATACGCGAACTCGCAACTCATCGCGCAGGCATCATGACCGGAAAAGCCTACTACATCACGACGCTAGCCGACTGGCAGCGCCACGCCCCGCGCTTCGCCCATTCGCACTTCATCGTCCTCGACTCCGACTTATCTGCGCCAACGCCCATCGGCCGTCATGCTGAGCGCAGCGACCGGACCGCGAAGAGAGATCCTTCGACTCCGTCCCGCGCGCCCGCCGGCGCGGGCGAAAACCAGACCGCGCGTGACTCCGCTCAGGATGACGACGCGCGTGCCGCCGGCGTGCACTCCGAGACTCGCATCCTCGTCCTCATCGAAGCCGACGAAGGCGTGCACCTCGCGCTCGAGGACGACGCCGCATTCGAGCCGCTGCCGCACCCGCTGGCGCAGAAGCCGATCTCCGGCGCGGCGCAGGCCGCGCTCGCGCCGCACGGCGTCGCGCCCGGCGCCACCACCTTCGACGCCGCCGAAACTCTCGCGCGCATCCATCCGCTGCTGAAGCACCGAGTGTTCTGAGCATCCGGTCAGGATGCTCACCCTGAGCGAGCAACGCGAGCCGAAGGGTGACGCGCATTCCCCTGTTCGTAGGGGCACAGCATGCTGTGCCCGGCGCTGATTTTCAGTTGAGGTCGGCTAGGTGCTGCGAGGGGCGGCTAGGGAATAATCGTCGGGCGAACGCGTCCGTGCAAGCGGTACACGCTGAAATCACGCCGGTCAATCGTGAAGAACTTCCGAACTCCCACACGTTCGGCAACGCAAAGCAACGCGGCGTCCGCCAGGTCCATCGGACGATTGGCGTGCTTTCGCATCAGCTCTCGTATTCGTGGAACGTCGGCCGCAGTGAGAGGCAGGAGTTCCAGGGCCCCTCGCTCGATCGTCTCCCACAAAGCCTCCTGGCCCCGCGGGAGATCGGCGAGCAGATACATCGCCTCCGTGAGCGCCGGCCAGACGGTCGCGAGCGGCTCGCGCAAGGCGCGCAATGCGGAGACGCAGCGCCGGTGATGCTGGTCGCCCACATCGACCAGCGCGACAAGCGGGCCTGCGTCGACGAGAATCATTTCGCTTTCCGGGCGCGCTTCAGGAGTTTTGCGAATCGCCGTCCGGTCTGCTCCGAGCGGCGAGGATTGCGCCCGCGCGCCACGCCGATCAGGTCCGCCATCAGCTGATACGGTTCCACGCGGGATTCCTCGCGGTCGGCCATCGATTCGATGGCGTTTCGGACGATGTCGGAGGCGGAAACCCGGCCGCGCTGCGCCAGGCGCGCGATCCGCTGCCGGGTCTTGCGATCGAGTCTCAGGCTGAACGGGGATGCCATGGGTCTCGCCTTCGATGTCATGATAGCGTAATACGTTCTGTAATACAAATGCCACCTTCGCAGGCGTTGCCCGTGCGCATCCGCGAATACACTCCCGCCGATCTCGACGCGCTCCGCCGCATGCACGCGTCGCAGGGCTTCGACTATCCGTTCCCGGATCTTTCCGATCCGATTTTCATTTCGAAGCT
>DATJXJ010000067.1:0-145166 GCA_035500255.1 Verrucomicrobiia bacterium
GACGCGAATAGAAAGGATAGCAAAAAGTGACGATGCGACCAGCATCCTCATCCCGAGGACGTTCGCCTGGAGAACGCACCGAGGGGCCCCTCTGCGAAGTCCCGGCGGCGGTGTGGTCGTCCCATCTACGCCCGAAAAGAAGAACAGGCACCGGCCAGCCGTCTTGCGGACAACAGTGCGGGATGTGCTTCCTGCGGCGGCCTTCTCACGACTCTTGCGTCCTGGCCTGGTTGGAACCCGGAGAGCGGGCGTCTGCTGTCTTCGTGAGCGACCAGACTCTTGACCTGCCTCGGCAGTCTTACTAGAATTCACGCCCTGCATTAACCCAGGCAGGTCTGCACGTTTTAGGAAACGGAGGACCCATTGCGCATCCACGCCATCGTCAATCATTCGGCGGAAGGCGCACCCATGCCGTGGCCGCCTCGCACCTCCTCGGCTGACCCGGTCGCTCCGAATTCTGCGCCGGCGCAGTCTTGGCAAGACCATGAAGCAGAATCGTCGACCCGCATGACCACCGCCACCTTCATTACACCTCAATCTCTGGTCGCCTTCCCATTTGCGTCCACCCTGGTGGCTGGAATCTGGACCGCGAGCCATTCGCTGCTTCACAAACTGGGCGACTCTCCCTGGACGGGCCTTACGATCGCCATGCTTGTCGGCTCAATCGTCTACGGACTCAGCGTCAGTGACCGCAGGGTGAAGCTTTCCGCGAGGGAAAAGCTGGTGGGACTTGGTATTGCCATAGTCAACTGCTTTTATCTCTACATGGCGGCGCTGGCAATCAAGACAGGGGGCTGACGAACGCAGTTCAGCCGCTGTTCTTTCTTCCGCAAGCCCGAGCGCCGGGATCTAACCTATGATGCTTGAGTTGCGTCGATCCGCCTGATCGGACGCAGTTCGGCGAGTCCGCCCAATCGCCAATTCCATTTATTAGAACCGGGCGTATCCCATTGGAAACAGACAGAGGCGGACGGTCCTAATCGCCAATTCTTCGGAATTTGCGTCCGGCAAAGCGCTCGGCTCGGCGAATGGGCAGCGCGTCGCGAAGGGATATCGCCGCCTACGGGAGAGAACCCGACAGCAGATCCCTCGTCGGCGGCGAATCGGCCTCACTCGGGATGACAGAGCAGAGCTGCCGCGGCGTGGGCCGGTTATTTCGCGGGTGGGGCGGGCTGGATCGAGCTGACGACTTTGGCGTCGGCGTAGCGGTCGTGGTGGCGCACCCAGGCCATCGGCCAGGGCAGGCCGTCTTCGTCGCGGCCCTTCGGCGCCATGTCGAGATAGTTGTACGCGCCCAGCAGAATATCGAGGCCGCGGCCGTAGGTGGAGTAGGTGTGAAACACTTCGCCGGCCGCATTTTTCGCGAAGACGCTGAGGCCCGGGCGCTCGGTCTTCGAGAATTTCTGCATCGTGTAGTTGTAGTAGACGTCCGCATTGGGATCTCCGCCGGGCTCAAGCGAAACCTGATAGTCGAAATTGAACCCGGTGGCGTTGGACGAGACCCACTTGAATTGCCAGCCCATGCGTTTCTTGAACGCCTCGATTTCCGGCAGCGTGGCGCGCGAGACCGCGAGCAGCGTGGCATCGCGATGGGCGAGGTGGATGGCGATGCCGTCGAACCCATCGGCGATGAACGAGCAGCTGGGGCAGCCTTCCTTCCATCCCGGGCCGAACATGAAGTGGTAGACGATCAACTGGCCGCGCCCAGCGAAGAGGTCCGCGAGCGTTTCCCTGCCCTGCGGCCCTTCGAAGACGTACGGTTTTTCGACTTTTTCCCAGGGCAATTCGCGGCGCAGGCGGCTGATATCGTCGCGCAGGCGCGTGAATTCCTTCTCCTTCTTCAGCAGATCCTTTCGCGCGGCCAGCCACTCAGCCGGCGACGTGATTCTCGGTTGCTCCCGCATGGGTGTCGCTGTGGACATGCTCGTCTCTCCTTTGCGCCTGCGATTTCGGATTCGATCGTTTCCCGCGGCGCGTCCGGCGGAAGATTTTCGCGGCGAGGGCCGCTATTCCTCCGCCGGTGGTGGTGAAGCCGGCAAATGTGATCGCCGCGCCGGCTACGCATACTGGGCACATGGGTTCTGCTCCCGGGCGCGCGGCTACTTGCGCCGCTTCGCTTCGGCGCGGGCCTTCGCGTGGGCGTTGATGTAGTTCCAGCCCTTCGGGAAGCCTTCGCGGTGCTGCGGCAGAATCACGCCGAGCGCCAGATGCTGGAACTTGATCAGCGTGCCGCCTTCGTGCTCGGTGAGCCGGTACTGCACGTTGGAGATAGCGGGATAGGACATCATCAGGGGCCCGCAGAATTCAAGCAGCGTAGGCCGCTTGATCGACTGCACGTGCGCCCAGAGATGGCCGTTGCCGTCGCCGAGGTCGCGATACCAGCGGCCGCCCGGCCACGGCTCGACCTTCATCGGCATCGGCTTGTCATCGGACTGCGTCATCGAGGGGCCGATCTGTTCGAGCAGCGCGTCAAACGTGACATCGAGCGGCGCGTTGACGTGAATCTCTTCGGTGATGTTGACCACCAAGTCCTCCACTTTCGTTCCCGGTGCGATCGTGCTGGATGCCATCGTTATTTCTCCTTTTCGTCATGCTGCTTCGCCTGCGCCATTTTGGCCTCGGCGCGTTCCTTGACTGCGTGCAATTGATGCCGCCAGAAGCGCTCGAATTCGCCGGTCCATTCGTGGAGCGGGCGAATCGCCTCAGCGTTGGTGCGGTAGAGTTTGCGGCGGCCGTCGCGGCGCATGCGGACGAGGCCGACGTCGCGGAGCACGCGGAGATGCTTCGAGACGGAGGGCTGCTCGAGGCGCAGAGCGAGGACGATTTCGTTGACCGGCCGCTCGTGCAGAGCGAGGAGGGTGAGAATCTCGCGGCGGCGCGGCTCGGCCACGGCGTTGAAAGCGTCGGAGGTTGTAGCCGCCCTTGGCATGGTCCGAATATTACATTCCCATATAGGAATATGTCAAGCGCTATTTTTCGGAGTTACGGCGGCGTTGCCGGGACGCCGGGACGAAAGAGGGATCCTTCGACTCCCTCCGGTGGCTCAGGATGACGCCAGTGCGGCTTTGCGGACCGCCGCCGATTCGCTCAGGATGACAAGTGCGGTCGAATTGTCAGAAACTGAGCGGCGATGCGCGAGACGCTGACTGTTTTCGTCGGACTGGGAATCGGAGTGCTGGTTGGGCTGATGGGCATCGGAGGCGGGACGGTGGCGGTCCCGGCGATGGTCTATTTGCTGGGCTTGGATCAGCACGCCGCGCAGGGCACTTCCCTTTTCATGCAGCTGCCGCCGCTGGGGCTGGGCGCGCTGTGGGTCTATTGGAAGAATCACCGCGTGGACCTGCCTGCTGGGATCGTGTGTGCGCTGGGGTTTCTGCCCGGTGGCTATGCGGGCGGGCTGATCGCGCTGGCGATTCCGTCGCGCAATCTGCAAGGGCTGTTCGGACTGTTCCTGGTGCTATCGGCGGCGATGCTGTGGCGGCAGGGGCGAGGCGGGAACCAGGCCCCTAGTCCCGCTCGGGATGTCGATCCGAGTCGGATCCAGGCGGCGGACGCAAGGGCCGCGCGGCTGGCAGGCATTCTAGCGATGGCGTGCATAGTGGGAGTGGCGAGCGGGCTATTCGGAATCGGCGGAGGCGTGCTGCTGGTGCCGCTGCTGGTGCTGCTCTTCGGCTTCGAGCAGCACCGGGCGCAGGGAACGAGCCTGGTTGCGATGGTGCCGCCGACGGGAGCGTTTGCGTTTCTGGCGTATTACCGCGCGCATCAGGTGGATATGAAGGTGGCTCTTCTGCTGATTCCGGGGTTCGTGGTGGGCGGGATCCTGGGGGGAAAGATTGCGTCGAAGCTGCCGTCGCGGCACATGAGGGTGGTCTTTGGAGCGTTCCTGTTTGTCGTGGGGGCGTGGCAGGCGGTGTCCCTCTGGACCAAATAGGGACGGCTGGCGGGCGGTGGATTTACGCGAGCAGAGGTAACTTGCTTATTGTGAATACATTACGAGAATAGTGTCCGTGTTTTTCGGCTGTCGAATTGCCTGTGAATTTTCTGTGGAAATGCAGAGCGCCCAACGGGCGCGTAACATTCGGCGATCCGGCTGGCTGGCCTCGGCGGGACGGGGGCTGATCGGGCTGGCCCTGCTGGTGTGCTTGCTGCAGACGGGCCGCGCGACGGTGGCAAGCTGGGTGGCGCGGCGGGAGTCTGCCGAGGCGCTGCAAAGCGCGGAGCGGTGGGACCCCTCGAATCCGGACTATCCGGAGCAATTGGGACGTGCACTGGCAGCGGAAGGGGCGGATGCCGCTCCAGCGCAGGTGGCACGGGCGTTTGAGGACTCGGCTGGGCTGGCTCCCCATCGCGCGGCGAACTGGACCGAAGTAGCGGAGGCTTTGGATTTCTCGGGAGACGCGTCCGGCGCGGCGCGGGCGTACGGGCGCGCGTTGAAACTCTTCCCGAAGTCGCCGGCGATCAACTGGCAATTCGCCAATTTCGAAATTCGGGCGGGCGACGCGGCGGCCGCACTGGAGCCGCTGCAAACGGCGATTGCGGGAGACGCGTCGCTGCGGACGGGCGCGTTCGATCTGGCGTGGCGCGCGGGCATTCCGCCGGAGGAGATTCTCGAGATGCTGCCGGCGCGGCAGGAAATTCTCTCGGCGTACCTCGATTTTCTGGTTGCGACGGGGAGACTCGACGCCGCGGCGGGGGCGTGGCGGCGATTGATCGCGCCGCCGGAGAGATTCGATCTGGACGCGGCGTTCCGCTATTTCGACGCGGAGCTGCGCGCGCGCGACGTTGACGCGCTGACGCGCATCTGGTCGGATTTGGGGCGACACGATCCGGACCGCGTGCACACGCATCCAGACGACGGAAATCGAATCACGAACGGCGGATTCGAAGATGCGATCGTCAACGGCGGGTTCGACTGGCGCATCGTGCCGACGGACGGCGCGCAAATCGGAACGGACGCATCGGCGGCGCATGATGGCGCGCGGTCGCTGGCGGTGCATTTCGACGGAACGCTCAATCTCGACTTCGGCAGCGTGGCCGAATGCGTGGCGGTGGAGGCGAACACGGCGTACCGGCTGAGCGCGTACACGCGAAGCGAGGAAATCACGACGGACACCGGGCCGCGGATCGCGGTGTACGACGCATTCGATCATGCAGCGCTTTGGATCGAGACCGGGAACGTGACCGGAACGACGAGCTGGCAGGAGCAGCGGCTCGATTTCCGGACGGGGCCGAAGACACGCCTGCTAATCGTGCAACTGGTGCGGCGGCCGAGCGGGAAATTCGACAACAAGATCGCCGGGACGGTGTGGCTCGACGACGTCAGCCTGAGGGCGGCTCGTTAGGTTGCGGCGCGGCGGAGTCGCGAAACGCAGCGCAGGCAAGTCCCAGGACCACGGCAAAGACGAGCGCGTTCGCGGGAATGTGCAGGTTGAAGTCGGCGAGGCTATGGACGAGCAGCGCGGTCACGCCGCCGAGCGAGCCAAGAGCGAGCGACCGCGTGAGATTCGAGCGAGCGACCCGGCTCGCCTGCAATGCCCGGCCCGCGATCCAGAAGAAAGCTCCGAAGAGAATCGCAGCGCACGGAATACCGAGCTCCGCAGCCGCTTCCAGATAATCGTTGTGCGCGTGGTCGGCGACATAGGTGAGCTGCACGGACCGCACGCGGGTGAACGCGTGTTCGAAGCAGCCGAGGCCGACGCCGGTCCACGGATGCTCACGGATGAGCAGCGATGCATCGCGCCACAGAGCGACGCGTCCCTCATTGCCCGCGAGGGGTTCGTTGCGCGAAAGCTGCTCGAAGTGCTCGACCACGGGACCAAGTCCCACCCACGCAGCCGAAGCACCACTCCCGAGAACGAACAGAAACAGAAGCGCCGCGGCGAGCGAGCCGCGGCGACCGAGAAGGATGGCGGCCGACATGACAGCGAGCGAAACAATCATGGAAATCAGTCCCATGCGGGAGAACGAGAAGACGATGGCGAGCACGAGAATCGCAGCGGCGAGCAAGAACAGGAGGCACTTCATGACGTCTGGATTGCCAATGTTTGCGAGGACGGAACGCCAGGTGCGGCGGCGAGATCCGCGGCGGACGGCCTGCCAGTGGTAGAGGGACAGCCCGAGGGCAAGAGGAAGGATCATTTCGAGGAGAGCGGCGAAGTGGTTGTGATTGACGTAGGTGGCCGTGGCGCTGCCGATGTAGAAGCGGCGCGGAACATTCCAAATGTACTGCCAGCCGCCGAAGTATTGAACGAGGCCGTAGAGGGCTTCGATGAGACCGAGGCCGACGAGAAAGAGCGCGAGGCGCTTGCGGGAGGCGCGCTCGGAGGCGATCTGGAGCGCCACGAAGAAGGCGGAGACGTACGCCGCGAGAGCGAGTCCCTGCGTTTGGATGGAGTGAGTGTCGTAGCCGATCCGTCCGGCGCGGGACGCGAGCCACTGCACCGAGATCCACGCGCCGAGCGCGGACGGGAACCATGCGAGCTTCCAGAGACCGCGACCCAAATGCTCCGAAGGACGAGCGACGAGCAAGAGTCCGAGAAGAAGAATGACGGACTCGGAGATTCCCCACGTGACAGGCTCGGTGCCGCCGAAACCCGCAACGGCGATGAGTATCGCCGCGAACAAGCCGACTTCGAGAATTCGACGAAATCGGAGCGCGTGCGGGATTGCACCGGCAGAGACGGCGCGCGTCAGCGCCGGGAGACGGGCGCCGCCGCCGGGGCCGACGGCACGTTCGCTCTGAGCGATTCCCATTTCATCTCCGCGGCCTTGAGCGCCGGATGAGAGACAAGCAGATGCCAGACGAGGGCCTGGAACGACTCGGTGTGGGGCGTGATCGTCTTCGGATTGACGACGGGAACGAGGATGCAAACGTCCGCCAACTGAGCGGTGGCTCCACCGTCGCGCCCCACGATCCCGGCGATGGCCGCACCTTTTTCGCGGGCGTAGAGCAACGCACTGACGAGATTGGCGCTGACGTTCTTTTCGATATCACCTCCGCCCACGGAGAAAACAAGGAGCGCGTCGGCAGGGCCGAGGCGGCTGGCGCGGAGCCAGTTGCGGTAGGACGTGTCCCAGCCTTCATCGTTCACGCGCGCGGTGAGTTCGGAGACGTTGTCCGTGACGCAATAGGATTCGATGCCGGCGATTTTGCGGAAATCGCAAGCTGCGTGAGACGCGTGGCCCGCGCCGCCGCCAACGCCGAGAAGAAAGAGGCGGCCGCCGCGCTCGCGAACGTCGCGCAAGAGATTCGCGGCGCGCTCGATGGGCTGGGCGTCGATTTTTTCGGCGATGTCCACCGCCTCGCGCAGATACTGGCGCGCGTAGGTGGAGTGGCCGCGATCGAGGACGCAGGGCCCGGCGTGCTGGGCGGACGAAATGAACTCACCGTTGCCGTCCGAGATCATGCGACCGATCTTGCCGGCAGCGTCCTTCAGGCTCTGGACGAGCACGTCCGGAACAGCGCCTCGCGATGAAAACTCGTCGCAGAGAGTGCAGCGATGCGGCGACAGGAGCATGGTGGTGACTCCGGCGGCGCGGCCGGCAAGAACGTCCGACACGTCGTCACCGATCAGAAACGAACCTGCGATATCAAGATTGCGTTCACGTGCCGCGCGAAGGAGCAGGCCGGGCTTGGGCTTGCGGCAATCGCAGTCGGCGCGATACTCAGCGACGGCTGCGTCCGGATGATGCAAGCAATAGTAGGCGGCGTCGATGCGGGCGCCGGAGCGGGCGAGCTGCGAGCGCATCTCAGCGTCGATCGCATCGAGCAGCGAAGGCGAAAGCTTGCCCTTGGCGATTCCCGGCTGATTGGAGACGACGATGACGGGAACACCGAGGCCGTTGAATTCCGCGATGGCTTCGGCTGCGCCATCGAGGAGATGGAATTCGGCGGGATTCGCCGGGGTATCGACGGTGCCGAATTCGGAGTTGTAGGCGTAACGGTTGATCACGCCGTCGCGATCGAGGAAAACGGCCCGGTTCGTCACGATTGCCTCCCTGCTGCGCGTCATGCGGTGACCATTGCCTGGATGAACGGCTGCGGGCTTTGCCGCGCGAGGTGCGCCAGACGGCCATCACGCGAAACGATGTCGAAGACGACCTTGCTGCCTTCGAATTCGATGCGGAAGCGCAGCTCGCGCAGGCCGGCGCGGCGCATCGCCTCGCGCAATTCGGCCTTGCGGCCCTCGCAATAGAGCATCAGAAAACCGCCGCCGCCCGCGCCGGAAATTTTTCCGCCGATCGCGCCGTGATATTTCGCAAGTTCGTACCAGGCGTCGATCTGCGGATTCGTGATGCCGGTGGAGAGGCGCTTTTTCGACTGCCAGTGCACGTCGAGCAGCTCGCCGAAGCGGCGAAGATCGCCGCAGAGGATCGAATTGCGAATCTCGATTCCGATGTCCCTGATTTCGAGAAGGCTGGATACGACGCGCTTGTCGCGGTCTTTCGTGCTCTGGTCCTGCTGCGCGAGGAGCGAGGCGGCGTTGCGCGTTTCACCGGTGAAAAAGAGCAGGAGATTATTCTCAAGCGCTTCGACGAGATCGACGCCGAGATTGAGCGGCGCGACGCGCACGACGCCATCGGGCGCGATTTCGAGCGTGGTGAGGCCGCCGAAAGCGGCCATGTACTGGTCCTGCTTGCCGATCGGTTTCTGGAGGACGTCGAGCTCGATGTGGCAGGCTTCCTCGGCCAATTGCCAGGGCGTGGCCTGGCGCTGCATCAGAGCGTGAAGGCCATTGAGGAGGCCGACCATGTAGCAGCTTGAGGAGCCGAGGCCGGTGCCCGCGGGCACGTCCGCAATGGAAACGATTTCGACGCCGGTGGAAATATTGAAGTAGCGAAGCGCCTCGCGCGCGAGCGTGTGCTCGACCTGCTCGACGTTATCGACAAGCTCCGAAGTCGTGTAGCGGACGCGAATCTTGTCGTCGACGATCGGCGTGTTGACGGCGAGATACATATATTTGTCGATCCCCATGGCGAGGATGAAGCCACCGTGCTCGGCGTAGAAGGAAGGCAGGTCGGTACCGCCTCCTCCAAGGGTGAGCCGAAACGGCGTGCGGGTGATGATCATGGCGGTGAAGTCTCCTCAATCGAGGGGGATGCGCCGGAGCGTGCCCCCCTCGGTTTTCATGATGGCCGGAATTTTTTCCGGGAATTCTTCCCAGCGGTCGTGAACGCCGCTGATAAGGCGGCCGGTCAAACCGGCTGAGCGGGGCGACGCGAGAAAGAGCGCGAGAGCCGCGGCGCGGGCCGCAGGAACGCCGCCGGTTTCGTCCATCTGCTCGATCTCGCGAAGAGTCTTCGCGCCAGCGGAGGCGCCCGCGTTGCGCATTTCGTCCCACATGCGGCTGCGGACGGGTCCGGGCGCGACGGCATTGACGCGGATATCGGAGCCGCGCAGTTCGTCCGCGAGACATTCGGTGAGGCGCACGAGAGCGGCCTTTGAGGCGGCATAGGCGGAGAAGAACGGGCGCGCGTAGGCCGCGCCGCCTCCGGAGAAATGGATGATGCTGCCGCCGCGGCCGAACATGAGCGGCGCGACGGCGCGAACGAGGTGAAACGCGCCGACGAGGTTTGTGTCGATCGTGCGCGCCCATTCCGCAGGGTCGAGCGTGTGCGCGGGACCGATGGGGCCTTGCACGCCGGAGCAGTTGACGAGGACATCGATGGCGCCGAATCGGCGGTGCACCTGAGCGACGGCTTTGCGGACTTCGTCCCAGCGGCTCGCGTCGAAGCGCACATGAAGCGGAGGCTTGCCCGCGCGGGGCGAATCGACAACCGCGTCGCAGCGGCCCGAGCGGCTGCCGAGGGCGAGCAGCGCGCCTTCGCGATGGAAGAGCGCGGCAACGGCGGAACCGATCGCTCCGGAGGCGCCGGCGATGAAACAGACTTTGTTTTCGAGCTGCTTCGGCATCGGGTGGGCCACTAGTAAGCTCCCTCGGCGCGAAACACTTCCCAGATCGTTTTCGCCAGGATCACGAGATCGAGCCAGATCGACCAGTGCTCGATGTAGAACATGTCCATCTGCACTTTTTCCTCGAAGGTGGTGGTCTGGCGGCCCATCACCTGCCAGAAACCGGTGAGGCCGGGCTTCATCGAGAGCAATCGCGGGGCGAGGTCTCCGTAACGCAGGCGCGCGGCAGGAGTGATGGCGCGGGGACCGACGGCGGTGATCCGGCCCGCGAGAATGCTGAAGAACTGCGGGAATTCGTCGAGGCTGTACTTGCGCAGGAAGCGGCCGCAGCGGAGAACGCGGGGATCATCCTTCAATTTGAAATTCGATTCGAAGCGAGCGCGGAGCGAGGTGTCGCTCGCGAGAATTTCCTCCGCGTTGCACACCATGGTGCGAAATTTCAGGAAGTGGTGGACGCGGCCGTCCATGCCGACATATTCGCGGCGATGAAAGACGGGGCCGCCATCTTCGAGCTTGAGCACGAGGCCGACAAACGGCATCAGCGCGAGCGTGGCCAGGCTGCCGAGCAGGCCGATGGCGACATCCAGCGCGCCTTTGACCAAGCGCTCGACCGTGCGCGGCCAATGCGGCTGCGATTGGAGACGGCAGCAGCCGGAGAACTCGTCGCGCTCGAAGCGCAAGTCCGGCGGGTCGAAGAGGTGCGAGTAGACCTCGACGTCGATTCCCTGCTGGCGGCAGCGGCGGACGATCGCGAGCACGCGCGCGTGGCCGGCGGCGGATGAGTCGGCGAAATGGATCACGACCAACCGCGCGCCCACGCGACGAGCGACTTCCTCCCAATCGGCGATTGATCCGAGCACGCGCAGCGAGAGTTCCGCGCGGCTCGGCACTGGGCGCTCGCCGGGTTCGATGAGGGCGCCGGCGATCGAGAAGGCGCGGTAGCGCTGCATCGCAAGGCGCCGCTCGAACGCCGCGAGGCGATCGAGGCCGCCCAGTAGAAGAGCCGTGTGGCGCGCGAAGCCGCGTTTCCAGAGCGCGTTGTAGAAGGCGCGGAGAGCGAAACGAGCGACGAGCAGAAACATGAGCGCGAGCAAATACCAGACGACAAGGAGATAGCGCGAGAAGCCGAGCGACTTGAAGAGAATGAAATTGGCACAGGCCAGAGCGACGAACGAGAACGAGGCGCCTTTGAAAATCAGCTCCAGTTCATTTTCGGGGCGGCGAAGGTCGGGGCTTTTGTAGCCGCCGAAGAGATAGAGCAGCGCGGCGAAAAACGGCACGTAGAAGAAGTAGTAGTAGCCGGGGTTGAGGAAACTCGCGGAGAGATGCATCGAGCGCTGGAGGATGACCTCCGCGACGTGGTGCGAAGCGACGAGAGAGGCCGCGTCGGCGGCGAGGAGCAGCAGGCGTTTCACGGCGGCGCGGGCGAGGAAGCTCCACAATTGTGCGGCAGGCCGAGCGCCGCTTGCATCCGCATCAGAGCGGGCTTTGATGCGCGGAACCGCTTCGAGAATCGGCTTGGTGGCCACGGGAGCGGGCTAGACGCCGACGGCGCTCTCCTTTCCCGGCGCGACACGCCGCACGACGCCCGAGCGCTGCATGGCGTCGAAGGCAGGCTTGAAGTAGTCCTCGGCGTCCGGCGTCGCGTCGAGCCACGCGATGTAGTCCGCAAAGATTTCGTCGAGGCCCTTCGTGGCGGTCCAGCCGAGGGCTTGCAGCTTCGCGATGCTGGAGACCGTGTGGCGGACGTCGCCCACGCGATAAACGCCCGGAATTTCCGCAGCGAGCGGCGCGCGCATTTTGTCGCGAAGGACGCGGGCGTAGTCGAGGACGGAGGTCGGGCGGCCGCTGCCGACATTGAACGCCTGGCCATCGGCGCGGGGATCGTCCGCGACGAGGAGATTGGCGGCGACGACGTCCGAGATGTGAACATAGTCCCGCAACTGCTGGCCGTCCTCAAAAATCACGGGGGCCTGCCCGGCGCGAAAGGCGCGCGTGAAGATGCGGCAAATGCCGGAGTAGGCGTTGTAGAAGGACTGGCGCGCGCCCTGCACGATCGAGTAGCGCAGCCCGACCGTGTGAATGCCGAGGATTCGCCCGAGGCGGAGCGCGGCGAGTTCCTGGGCGAATTTCGAGATGCCGTACGCGCCGGCGGGATTCGCGTGGCCTTCGCGGAGCGGGACGGGCGTCAGGGTGCTGTGGCAGTGCAGGCAACGGAGGTCCCACTCGCCGCGGTCGAGCTGTGCGATCGGGCGCGACTCCGGCAGGATCAGTCCGTGCTCGCCACAGTGGTATTGCCCTTCGCCGTAGACCGACTGCGAGGAGGCGACGACGATCTTTTCAACCGGCAAGCGCTTTTCGCGAATGATCTCGAAGAGAAGCGCGGTGCTGACGACGTTGGAGTGGAAAAACTTGCCGTAGTCCGGCATGTAGTCCTGATACGCCGCCTGATGAAAGACGACATCGACACCGGAGAGAGCGCGCTCAAGCGCAGCGCGATCGCGCACGTCAGCCTGGATGAAGTCGATTTCGCTGCCGAGATACGGGGGACGGCCGCGGGGATGAACGCGAGGCTCCAGATTATCGAGCACGCGGACGTCGCAACCGCGCGCGAGAAGCGCATCCGCAATGTGCGAGCCGATGAAGCCCGCGCCGCCCGTGACGAGCGCTTTCATTGCACCACCACCCTTTCCGCACGACAGCCAGAGGCGAATTCCGCGGCCGGCTCGAGCCGCACGACACGGCCTTCGCGCGCGGAGCGATAGAGCGCGTCAACCAGGCGCAGCGTGCGCCAGGCGTCCGCGCCGCTCGACATGGGCTCGCCGCCGCGCTCGACGGCGTCGAGAAAATCGTTCCATTCCAGGGCCAGCGAATCGCAGTCCGGCGGCAATGCGAGGTGATCTTCTTCCGGCGGGCCGCCGAGTTCGGGGCGCGTGTGCTGGACGAGCCGCTCCGGTCCATAGCTGCGGCCGAGACCGGTGACACCGAGGCTGCCGGACTCGCCGACGATTTCGAGCGAGAACGTGTTTTTCCACTGCGTCCAACTGGCGTGAAGCTGCGCTACGACGCCGTCACGCGTGCGGAGCATCGCGAAGACGTTGTCTTCCACGGGCGCGACGGGCCAGAAGGAGGTGGAGAGAAGCGCGGAGGCCTCCGCGAATTCACCGGCGAACCAGCGAAAGAGATCGAGCGCGTGGACTCCCTGATCGAGCAGCTGGCCGCCACCGGAAATTTCCGGGCGGCTGCGCCATTCCTTTTCGTAGCCGGGCCGGCCGCCGTGGCCGTAGACGCAGCGGAGAAAGAGCGGCCGACCGATAACGCCCTGCGCGACCAACTCATGCGCTTTCGCGATCGCCGGATGGTAGCGATGGTTGTAGCCGACCTTGAGGACGAGCTGGCGTTCAGCGGCAAGCTCGATCGCGGACTCGATCTCGCGGGCCGCGCGGCCAAACGGCTTTTCGGCGAGCACGTGCTTGCCCGCGGCGAGCGCGGCGAGGGCGATCTTGGGAGCGAGACGCGTGGGCGTGGAGATGATGACGGCGCCGACGTCGGTGCACTCGATCGCTTCGCGCCAGTCGGAGAGGGCAAGGGCCCCGACGGAGTCGGCGAGCTCGCCCGCGCGCTGCACGGCCGAATCGGCGACGACAACGAGCGAGCTGCGGCCGCTGCCCGCGACCGCGGCGGCGCGACGCGCGCCGAACGCTCCCGCGCCGATCAGCGCCACAGCGAGCTCGTCTTTTCGCGATTCGGGCATTTTCTTCTCCGTTCCGATCAGCTTGGGTCCGGCAGGCGCTCGGTTCGCTGCCAGGCGTAGTCGTATATGCGGCGTGGCCAGCGGATCCACGCGCGGGCCAGCGCGATCTGCACAAAGACGAAATAGAAGGGAAAGTAGAACGCCCTGGGGCGGCGGCCACGCAGAGCGACGAGCCAGCCGCAGAATGCGAGCGCGTAGAAGACGGCCTGCGCCAGTAAAGCGAAGCGGAAGATCACGCTAACGGGCGCGAGCGCGGCCGAGCAGACCAGAGCCGCAAGCATCGCGGGAGGAACGAGCATCCGCAGAACGTGGTGCGAGATGAATCGCCACCACACGGGCGTGCGGCCGGGAATCAGCAGCTCGCCGAGAAGCGGCAGCGAGAGCAGAAAAGAAACATGCGAGCGCGTCTTGCGCTCGAACTCGATGCCGAGGGTGGCCGCAGCGGGAATGGCGGCGATGGCTTCGGGAACGTAGGCGACGCGCAGGCCGGTCCCTACAAGGACCTTCATCGGGATGTAGAAATCCTCGCCGACGCGCTCGACGTGAGGAAAGACGTCGCGGCGGACGGCGTAGAGCTGGCCCGTGGCGGCGAGGCACGAGTGCAAGCGGGATTCGGCGCGCTTGATCCAGGATTCGTAGCGCCAGTAGAGGCTTTCGGCGACGCTGGCGACGCTGCGCTGCTGCACGCGGCAGACTCGGCGTCCAATCGCGCAGCCGATCCGGGGATCGGCGAACGCACCAACGAGATGGAAGAGGGCGTCAAACTGGAGCAGAGCGTTCGCGTCCGTCATCACGACGATTTCGCCGCGCGCGTGCGGAACGAGACGGTTGAGCATTTCCTGTTTGCCGACACGCGCGGGGAATTCGGCGACCGTGACGCCGCGGGATTCGTAGCTGCGCGCGATTTCGGCTGTGCGGTCCGACGAGCCGTCGGAGGCAACGATGATTTCGCGGAGTTCGCGAGGATAGGAGAGCGCAAGGGAGTTTTCGATCTTGCGCGCGATCCACAGCTCTTCGTTGCAGGCAGGAATGATGACGGTGACTGTGGGGGTTGCGGATGAAGAGCCGCGCGAAGGGCTGCGATGATCGTCCTTGCGGTGCGTGAGCAGCGCGAGGATCGCGGGATATCCCGCGTAGGTGTAGACGATGGCCGCGACGGCCGCGCAGAAGATGAGTTTCAACTCAAGCATGGCCCTGCTTTCGCGCGACGCCTTCGCGCACCGGCCCGATGGGAATCGGCGGCTGGACCGCGCCACGCAGCGAGACAAGCGCACCGAGGAAGACCCCAAAGAACGGCGCGACGGAGAAATGGAAGAAGATCGGGCCGCTGACGAAGCTGATCAGCGCGTAGACGAAGACGCCGAGGACGGAGAGACGGTCAGCGCGCAGCATCGACTTGCCAATGCAGGCGAGCCCCGAAAGGCCGGCCTTCAGAACGGCGGCAACCAGTGCGAGAAAGACGGCGAGTCCGACGTAGCCCATCTTGAGGAGAAGAAAGCCCCAGCCGTTGTCGACGGAGGCGACTTTGAGGCGGTGCTGCTCGCCCGGCATAACGAAGGAGTTCTCGCTTCCCATGCCCGCGCCGAGGATGGGCTGGCGATTCACCATGTTCATGACGACGGCCGTCTGCGCGACGCGGCCTTGATAGGACTGGTCCTCGTCCAGCGCGAAGATGAACCGGCCGGCGATCTGGCTGACGAGGCCGCGGCCGGCCAGCGCGCGATCGAACACGTACGGGGCAACGCCCACGCAAATCGGCGCGAGGCACACAGCGAGGGCCAGCGCCAGCCCGCGCCGCTTCCAGACGATCAGCGCCGTGATGATGGCGATTGCGCCGAGGAAACTGCCGAGCGCGGTGCGGTTGCCCATCAGCAGGATCGCCAGGATGCAAATCACCAACTGGGCGAGAGACTGAAGCCAGACGGACGCGCGGCGGCGCTCGATCAATTCGACCCATGCGACGACAGCGACCGCCCCTCCGTAGGAGACGAGCGGCGACTGCTCGCGGTAGTAGACGCCGCGCGCGAAGCTCACCAGGGAGAGATGCTCCACGTACCAGACAGAACCGAGCGCGATCACCCAGCTCACGCGGCGAAGCCAGCGGTCCACGTCCGACGGCGCCCGAAACAGCGCGATGGCGAGGAAGAAATAGGAGGGCAGCAGAACGCATCCGAAAAGCTGCCGCCAGACGATGAACGGCCGGTCGCCAGCGGCCAGGCCATAGACGGTGGAGGCAATCATGACGAGGAGAAGCGCGGCCATGGCAAGGCTCGGCGCGGTCCGCGCGCGATCGCGCAGGAGTCGCCAATCGACGCTACGCGAGAAAAGGGCGGAGAGGAGAAGACCCGCCGTGATCAGCGCGACGCCGATGCCCCAGTAGAAGAATTCGGCGGGTAGGTCTTCGCCCAGAGGCGCGGTGGTCTGGAAGAAGACGAAGAGAAACATCATGAAGGCGGTGGCCAGCCAGAGCGCGGCGTGCGCTTCGAAGAAAGACCACAATCCGATCATGGCGGCGAGGGTGATGGTCAAGCCTTCGAGGCCTCCGTAGCGGAGCGCAATTCCCGCCGCGAGCGCCGCGGCCACGCAGTAGACGGGACGAAGCAGGGCCAGCCCGGACGGCAGGCGCGGGACAGACGCGCCGCGGCTGCGGGTCTGCGAGGCCAGTGCCGGGCCGCCGAGTTGGATGGCTTCATGCATGGGGATTCGCCCGCAGCTATTTGGTCACTCCTGTTCCCGGGCGACGGGCGCGCGGCCGCGCAGACCGGCGCGGGCGTTTTGCTGGGCGCGCCGCTGCTGCAATGAGTCGCGGGCGGCCCGCGCGAGCCGCGACGGAATCAGGCGCACGGGCACGATCAATATCCAGAACCAGGGATAGGCCCAACAGGCGCGGAGCATCGCCGGGAGGGCGCGATCGAGTTCCGCCGGGTCTTCGCAGCGCCGGGAGACGGCATAACGGAAATGGAAAAGCCGCACGGTGAGATTCATCGCGCGATAGACCGAGGACCAGCCGATTCCGCGCCCGCGCGCATGCCAGAAGATTTCGTTGGCGCGCCGACAGAAGATTTCGCCGTAGTCGTAGATATTGCCGGGATTCCTGCGGGCGCGAACCATGGCGCGGCCGAGATAGAGAGCGGGTCCGGGCTTCGCGAGGGCGAGAAGATTCAGATAAAGGCCCATCCACAGCGAACCCAAGAACCGGTCCGTTGCCGTGAGCGGCTGCGCGTATTCCCGCCGGAAAATGCAGGCGGAGATGTAGCCGAGGTGCAGGCCGAGGCGAGCGACACATTCGCGGCCTTTCCGGAATTCCTGGTTGCCGACGCGCCCGGCGTTCGACGGGATCAGCAGACGGCCGCCATGATCGACGACGGAGTGATTCAGGAAAATGAACGAGGGCCGCTCGCGGCAGCGGAGGATCGCGCGGCGAATTTCGTCGACCGCGCCGGGATCGAGAACATCGTCACTGCCAAAATACCAGACGTAATCGCCGCGGGCCTCGGCGAGCAGGAGGAGAAGCGCCTCGTCGAATCCGCGCCTTTCGTCGAGCAGGAAGAAGTGGAGATTGGGGAATCGGTCCTGGTAGCCGCGCATGAGCTCCGGCGTGCCGTCGGTCGAACCGGTGTCATAGACGAGCAGCTCGACATCGTCGGCAAGCTGCGGCAAGAGGCTTTCGAGCGTCTCGGGCAGGTATTTTGCGCGGTTGTAGGTAGGGATACAGACGGAGAGGAGCTTGGCCGACGTCCTTTGCGCGACCGGCGCAGTGTTGCTTGCAGGCGAGGTCATCGGCAGAGCTCTCCGGGCGATGGGGCGTGGCGCCTGCGGACGCAGAGCAGATTCAAGACGTCGCGCTCGGTTCCCTTGCGGCAAAGAGGGTCGATCAAATCGGACACGCGGGCTGGATCGAGGGAGCCGACTTTTTCTCCGTCCTCGTCAATCGGATGGACCTGAAAGCCGCACAGCGAGAGTGCGTGGAGAAATTCTTCCGGCGAGTGCCCGCAACCGCGCATGGCGCGCGGGAAGAATTCCGTCAGCAGCGTGAGGTTTGGATTCTGCGCGAGCAGACCGCTCATTCCGGCGAGGATCGAGGGTTCGGCGCCCTCCGCGTCCATTTTCAGGACGTCGATGATTTGGTTCGCGCCTCGGAAATAGTCGTCGAGCGAGATTGTTTCGACGGCGACCGAGTCCACGCCTCCGCGGAAGCCGCCGAGGCTGTGGCCGCCAGAGCTGGCGCGGTCGATGTGCAGCTCGGCGACTCCGGTGTTTTCCGAGACGGCCTTCGGGACGAGAACCACGTTTCGGTAGCCATTGGCTTCGACGTTTTTCGAGAGGAGCGCGAAGTTGGCGGGGCTCGGCTCGAATGCATAGACCGTGCCGCGGGGCCCAACGAGCTTTGCGGCGAGCAGGGTGTAATAGCCGACGTTCGCGCCGATATCGACGACCGTCATTCCATCTTTGACAAGCGAGGAAAACAGGCGCGTTTCCATTTCTTCCCAGCGTCCACCGAAAAGGAGAAACGCGCGGGCCATGCCCATGTCCTGCGGATCGAGATAGAACTTGTGTCCGCGAATTTCCATGCAGACCTGCTCGCGGGGCGCCCAGCGGTGATAGAGGCGTGTGTAGGCCGCGTACGCTCCGGGAATGCCGCGGATCGCGCGAGAGATTCCGAGCGACATCAGATAGCGCTGCGTCCGCAGCAGCGTGGAGAACACAGTGCCGGTCGCGGCCATGGGCGTCAGCTCCCTTTCGCGCCAGAGCGCGCGTGCACGAACAGCCGCTCCGCCAAGAATCCGAGCGACGGGTTGATGCGGTGAAGTCCGGCTGAATCGGCGCCGGTGAGCGGTTTGAGCAGCGCCAAACCGGCGAGGAACACCGCACAACAGACCAGGCCGGCCGCGGCAAGCGCGCCGGCCGAATCGGGATGCAGCCAGAAGGTGGAAGCGACTCCGGCGGACGCGGCGGCTGCCACGCGGGCGACGAACTGAAACGGCAAGTGGAGCGGCGCATAGAAAGCGCCGGCGGCCGTGCAGAGAATGGCGAGGAGTACGAACGCCAAGCCAGTGGCCCAGGCGGCGCCGACCATCCCCATCCGGCGCACGAGAAGCACTTCGCCGCCCAGATTGCAGACTGCGGCGAGAGCGACCGCCGCGCAGGCAATTCGCTCGCGGTCGAGCGCGTAGAGGATGCCTCCCTGAATCGAGAATCCGCATACCACGGCGCAGGCCATCAGGCCGCCAAGAATCTGGACGACGGGAACACTGGCGGCGTAGCCGGATGAATAGAAGACGGCGATGATCTCGCGCGCGTGGCAAATGAGGAAGAGCAGCGGCGCGAGGAGCGAGACGACGGCCAGTTTCCACTGCGCCTCGGCGACCTCGGCCAGGCGCGAGAGGCCTCCGCGCTGCCACGCTTCGGAAAGAGAGGCGACGCTCGAAACCGTGACCCAGCCGAGAAGCAGCGTGGAGACGCTGAAAACGATTTTCGCGCCGGCCGCGTAGCAGCCGATCGCCGCGCGGTCCGGCAGGAGCCAGCCGAGAAGCAGCACGTCCGTGTTGTCTCCGAGCACATAGAGGAAGAGATTCGTGGCCCAAGCGAACATGCCGAAGGCGAGAATTCGCCCGAGAGGCAGAGCGGCGTCATCGCCATCGGCAGATGCGTCTCGCGAGACGGAAAGGGGCGCGAGAATCAGAATGCCGGCCAGCAGACCTCCGGTGATGGCGAGCCATGCTGCTCGCACTCCGGCGACGCGCCACATGGAAAGAGGAAGAAAGAGACACGGGGCAGCGGCGGCGGCGGTTAATTTCGCAGCGGCGACGCGCTTGAGATCCAGAAGTCCCGAGGAGAAATGAGCGAGCAGGTCGAAGATGCTGCGCGAGGCGAAGAGCAGAAGAACGAGGCCGAGCGATGTGAGAAGCAAGGAAAAGTGGAAGCGCGCGGCAATCGCGCGGCGAAACGCGAACACAGCGCCACCGACGGCGACGATGGCGAGCGTCCGCGCCACAAGCAGCACTCCCAGAAGGCGGCGCGCGCGGCCGCGACGTCCGCCGGCGGAGATTTCGGGAACGAACCGGCCAAACGTCTCCGGGCCGAGCCCGAGAAGCGCGAGAAACACGCAGACGCTCGCGAAGCTGGCTCCGAGGGCGAAGAGACCGTAACCGGAGGGACCGAGCGCACGCGCCAGCCAGAGATAGAAGAGGAAGAAGATCGCGGCCTCGGCCACGCGGCCCGCCTGGGCCCAAAAGATCGCGCGCGCGATGCGGGCACCGAGCGTCATGCGAATGCCTCCGTGCGCGCGGCGCGCAGGTGATCGCCTTGCTCGTCGAGCACGTTCTCGAAAGTGCGCAGCATGTTTTGCGCGTAGGCTTCCCACGTAATGCGGCTCAACACGTCGAGACGGGCCTGGCGAACAAGCCGCTCGCCGAGGTCCGGCATCTCCACGAGATCCTCGATCGCCAGCGCGAGATCCCCCGCATCGCGGGGCGCGACGAGCATCGCAGTCCGGCGGTCCTCGAGGACTTCATGCGCGCCGCAAGACCGGGAGACGATGACGGGCAGGCTGCAGGCAAGCGCCTCGAACACGCCGAGGCCCCAGCACTGGTTTTCCGCGAGGTAGACAAGCGCGTCAGCAGATGAGTAGTAGTCCGACATCTCCTTTTCAGGAACCGCCGCCAAATGAAACCGCACGAAATCGTCGAGCCGGTAGCGCGACACCAGGTCGCGGAGCTTGCGCGCGTAGCCCGGGGCGAACGTCGCCGTGCCCGCGATCAAGAGGCTCACATTGCGGCGGCCGTGGAGATGCAGGAGCCGCAACGCCTCGATCGTGTCCTCGATGCGCCGATGCGGCTCGAGTATTCCGAGCCACAGGAGAACGAAGCCGCCCGTGGGGAGGCCGTGCCGCTCGCGAATTACGCGGCGCGCTTCCGGGCGCGCGCTAAACGAGGACGCGTCGAGGCCGCTGCGAATGACGTCCACGGGCCGGCCGTAGTGACACTCCAGGATCCGCTTCACGCGGTGGTCGAGCGAGACGATGCGGTCAATCTGCCGCACGACGGGACGTTCCAGGCTCGACATGACGCGGTCAAATGCCCACTGCACGGGCGGCGCATAGTGGGAGCGGTAGCCGACTTCTTCCCAATTGCGCGCGTCGTCGCACATCCAGACGACCGGCGCGCCGGTCCGGCGCTTGCACGCGACGGCGGCACGCGTGGCTCCGCGGACATGGGGATTGAGAATGTCGTGAGGCTCACGAACGAGATCGGCGAGAAGGCGGCTCTCCCACAAATGGCGCTTGGCGCCACCGAGAAGGTGATGATGCCCTCGACGCTTTCGGCGAGCGAGCTCGGCCGGCGAGATTCGCTGCACCGCGCGAATATCGAGCGACGCAGCCAACTTTGGAAAGCAGGTTTCGGGGCAGTAGCGGACGGCGTAGATCGTCGCACTGTGGCCGAGCGCATCCAGGTGCTGCGCGAGCGACATGGCCTGCCGGGGAGCTCCGCCGCTCGCCGTCATATCGGAGAGGAGGATGGCGACCTTCATGGCAGCGGGTGAACTCCGTTTGCGCTGACGACGCAGGGCTCCGGAAGCGGAGCGATCAGAGAGCCGCCGCGCACGACGAAGTCGCGCTCACGCTCGGAGATTTCCGTCAGAAAGTGCCAAGGAAGAACGAGGAAATGGCTGGCATCGAGGCGCGCCTCTTCCTCCGAGACGATCGGAATCCAGGTGCCGACCGTGTATTTGCCCCACTTGTCCGGATTCCGCTCCGCCGCCGCGCGGATGAGCGAGCTATCGATGCCAAACACTTGCAAGAGCGTGTTGCCCTTCGTGGAAGCGCCGTAGACGTCCACAACATCGCGCCGTTTGCGCGCACACACGAGCCACTCGCACAGGCGGCCACCAATGGCCATGACGCGCTTTCGGAAGTTCCGGTACGTGTTGGGGGATTCGAGCGCCAGAGTGCGTTCCTGCGCGAGCATCGATTCAACGCGCGCGCGGCGCAGCGCGAGCGACGCCCAGCGCGGATCGCGATGCACGACGAAGGCGCGAACGCTGCCGCCATTGACGTCATTCACCTCCGCGTCGGCGACCATCAGCCCGTGGCGCTCCAGAAGAGGCTGAAGCGACGCCAGCGAGTAGTATTCGAGGTGTTCGTGACAGATCGCGTCGAACGCATTGCGGCCAAGCGTCAGCGGGAGGTAGTGCATTTCGATAACCCACACACCATCGAAGGCGAGCACCCTGGCGACATCGGCGACGAAGGCGTTCGGATCTTCGAGGTCGTAGAACATCGCGATCGACGTGACGACGCGGAACTGGCGGTCGGCGAGCGGGCGGGCGCTGAAGAACTCGGGAATGATTTGATCGGCGCCGCGAGCGGCGTCTTCCGCCAGGTTTTCCGCCGGTTCGAAACCCACGCGCTGGATGCCGCGCGCGGCGTAGGAGCGCAGCAGAGTGCCATCGTTGCAGCCGATATCGAGGACGCTGTCGCCACTCGCAAGCCCGACGAATGCCGCAGCGCTCCGGGCAACATCGGCCAAGGCGCGGCGCATCGCCGGGTTGACGCCGGATTTGTACCAATAGCGGCGGTACAGCCAGTCGCCCGTGACGGTATGGCGCAACTGGAGGAGCGTGCAGTCCCTGCAGAGCAGCAGATCGAGGGGAACGCAGGGAATTCTCCCGGCGTCCGGCACGTCGGGAAACGTGGAGACGTAGTGGCTGCCGAGGCTCAGCGCTTCCTCAAGACGCTTGCCGCCGCAGGAGCGGCAGGTGGTCCTCGCCTGCACTTCCGGCGCGATCAAGGCCGCTGAGGCAGCTACGGCTCGCCGAGCTGTTTCTTGCAGCATGGTCTGGTTCCCTCGTTCCCTCACACGCGCGACGCGACCGCGCGCGCTTCCTCGTCGTGGCGAGCGTCCTGCTGATTCGCGCGGTACCAATCGAGCGTTTCACGCAGTCCGTCCTGCAAATTCCGGCGCACGCGGAAGCCGAACTCACGCTTGGCGCGCGACGTATCGAGCACGCGCCGCGGCGGCCCATCCGGATAGCGCGCATCCCAAAGAATCTTTCCGCTGAAGCCAGCCAGGCGCGCGATCTGGGCGGCAAGATCGGCGATTCTCACCTCGGTGCCGCTGCCGAGGTTCACCGGGTGCATGCCCTGATAGCGCTCGAGCGCGAGGATGATTCCCTCCGCGCAATCCTCGACGTGGAGAAAGTCGCGGGTGGCGCCGCCGGTGCCGCGGAGGGTGACGCCAGCGACGCGCGCGTCCGCCGCTTCCACGAATCGCCGGATCAGGGATGGGATGACGTAGCTCGTGTCGGGATCGAAGTTGTCTTCCGGGCCATAGAAATTCGTCGGGATCAGAGAGATGCACAGAAAGCCGTGCTGGAGGCGGCTGGCGTAGGCGTGGATCACAGGGAGCCGCTTGGCGATGCCGTAGGCGAGACGCGACGTATCCGGCAAGCCGCTAAACAGATCGCCCTCGCGCAACGGCATCGGCGCGGAAGGCGAATAGGAGCTTGCGCTGCCGACCGTGACCATCTTCGCGACGCCACGCCGGGCGGCCGCGTCGATCAGATGCGTGGCCATCAGCACGTTGTTGGAAAAGCTCGTGGCGATATCGGTCCGGCCCGCGGGATCGTCCACCGTGCCTGCGAGATGAAGGACAAAATCCGGCTCGGTGGAGTCGAGCAGCCGCGCGACATCGCCGGCGCAGCTCAGGTCGCACGAACGGCGGCGCGGGACGATGACATCGGTGCAGCCGCGCTCCGCCAGCTTGCGCACGACGACTCGACCGAGAAAGCCGGCTCCACCGGTGACGATCGCCTTCTTTCCCGCAACCGAGAAGTGCTTCGAATTCGACATCGGTTCCGTCACAGGCCGTTCTCTCTCCCGCGTATCGAGTAGCTACTCACCCGCGCGGGCGGACATGCGCCGCTCCGCTTGCCCGCTCAGCGAGTCCTCGAGAAGCTGGATGTCCGCTTCGACCATGATGCGAACGAGTTCGCGAAATCGCGTGCGCGGCGTCCAGCCGAGCTTCCGGCGGGCTTTCGAGAAATCACCCAAGAGGCAATCGATTTCCGTCGGGCGGTAATACTGCGGATCGACTTCGACGTGGCGCCGCCAATCGAGGCCTGCGCAGGCAAACGCCTGCTCGACGAATTCCTGCACGGTGTGCGTCTCTCCGGTCGCCAGGACGTAGTCGTCCGGCGCATCCTGCTGAAGCATTCGCCACATGCCCTCGACATACTCGGGCGCGTACCCCCAGTCGCGCTGCGCATCGAGATTGCCGAGGTAGAGCTTGTCCAACAGGCCGCAGCGAATGCGCGCAACAGCGCGCGTGATTTTGCGGCTGACGAAAATCTCGCCGCGGCGGGGCGATTCGTGGTTGAAGAGGATGCCGTTCACGGCGAACAGGCCGTAGCCGTCGCGCGCATTGGCCGTCATCCAGTAGCCGTAAAGCTTGGCGCAACCGTAAGGACTGCGCGGGCGGAACGGAGTGTTCTCGTTCTGCGGCCTTTCCACAGCCTGTCCAAAAAGCTCGCTGCTGGCCGCGTTGTAAAAGCGCGAGGGAATGCCGGATTCGCGGATCGCGTCGAGCAAGCGCGCCGTGCCGAGCGCTGTGATGTCTCCCGTGTATTCGGGAATGTCGAAGCTGACGCGAACGTGGCTCTGCGCGCCCAAGTGATAGATTTCGTCGGGCGCGACGCGGTAGAGCAGCTTGACCAGGCTGGTTGAGTCCGCGAGGTCGGCGAAATGCAGAAACAGGCGCGCGTCGCGCTCGTGCCAGTCGGTGAGCAGATGATCGACGCGGGCCGTATTGAAACTGCTGGAGCGGCGTTTGATGCCGTGAACTTCATACCCTTTGGACAGGAGCAGCTCCGCGAGATACGAGCCGTCCTGCCCCGTTATGCCGGTGATCAGAGCTTTCCTGCGGCTGGACACAGCCCGGGGCTTGATGGGCACGACTTCTGCGCCTGGGGTCGCGTTCGTTGAGTGGGCCGGCCGGCTCTTCATTCGCGTCCTCTAGCGATTGCCCGGGCTTGCGGCGACGCCAACGGCGCGCGCCTGCGACATCTGCTCGAGAGCCCGCTCGGCATCGCGATTGAATTGCGCGACCGTCTCGCGCGTGTATTTGTGGTCGACCATCTTCGGCAGGAACTGCGGCGGAATCGTGATGATGTGCGCGCCGGCGAGAGCCGCCGATTGGATGTCAATCACGGCGCGCACGCTGCCGACGATGATGCGGGCGGTGTAGCCCCACGCATCGAGCCACGCGCGGACGTTGCGAATCACGACGGCGGGGTCGTTGCCTTCGTCGGCAATGCGGCCGGCGAAGATGCTGACGTAGGCGGCGCCGGCCTTTGCAGCGAGAATCGCCTGATTGAACGAAAGGATCGCCGTGGTGTTCACGGCGACGCCTTCCTTGCCGAGCGCATGAATCACGCCCAGGCAGGACTCTCCCCGGGCGTTCGTGACCGGAATCTTGACGACGATATTGGGCGCGAGGCGCGCGAGGGAGCGGCCCTGCGCCAACATGCGCGCCGGGTCGTCCGAGGTGACCTCGACGCTCAAGGGCCGGTCGCCCAACAGACGCGCCAACTCGCGCGCGCCCTGTTCAAGATCGAATACACCGTCCTTGAACAGGATGCTGGGATTCGTTGTGGCGCCGTCGACAACTCCCTCTCGCGTCCATTTTTCGATTTCGCGGCGGTCCGCCGAGTCGAGATAAATTTGCATTCGCATCCTCCGAACAATTCAGCTAATCCGCGGCGCCGGCATCCGGGGCGGCGTCCTGAGCCTGATACGAATAGTTCTGGTAGTAGGAATACTCTTCCCGGTGCAGGTCGATGTTGTTAAGCGCCGCTCCGATCACACGCGCTCCGACGTCCGAGACGTACGCCCGCGCGCGCTGGGCGAGCTCGCGCGGCGTATCGCCGCCTTTGACGACCAGCACGACGCCCTCGACCTGCGTGGCGAGAATGCGGCTATCGGATACGTTCAGAAGCGGCGGAGAATCGATGACCACGAACCTGTATTCGTCGAGCGCGTCCTGAATCAATTTGCTCATTCGGTCGGACGAAAGCAGTTCGGCGGGATTCGGCGGAACGGGTCCCGAGACGAGCACGTCGAGCGCGGGAAGAGACGTTTTTTCGACCGCGGCGCGCCAGTCCTGCTGCCCCGTGAGGTAGCTAACCACGCCGAGGCTGCCCTGGATCTGAAAGGCGCGATGCACGCTGGGCCGCCGCAGGTCGCCATCGATCAGCAACACTCGCTGGCCCAGCTGGGCGAGCGAAATCGCGAGGTTGGTGGAGACCGTGGTTTTGCCTTCGCCGGGCTGCGCGCTCGAAACGAGCAGGGAGCGGGGCGGCTGCCCAGCGGCCGAGAGCAGGACCGAGGTGCGCAGACCGCGAAACGCCTCGATCAATGCGGAGTATTGCGGAGCGAGATTGTCGATCCGATACCAGTGCGCCGGGAGCGGCCGGCCGCCCGCCCCGCGAGACATCGCGCCCGCCACGGCCGGCGCGGCAAGGGAGTTGCCATTGGCGGCGAGGCCGCGGCCCCGTCCATTGAGCGATTCGAGCGATGGAATCAGCGCCAGAGCCGGAAGCTGCATCACGCGCTCGACGTCTTCCGCGGTCTTCAGCGAGTTGTCGAAGTGCTCCTGGAGAAATGCGGCGCCAATGCCGAGAGCGAGCCCGACGAGCAGGCCGAGCGACAGATTGAGCGCGGTGCGCGGCACTGCCGGCTTTTTCGGCGGCACCGCGGCGTCCACGACGCGAATGTTGCTTTCCTTGAGGCCACTGGCAATGCCGGCCTGCTTGAGGCGATCGAGCAGGCCTTCGTACAGCTGCCGGTTCGTATCGACCTCGCGCTTGAGGATGTTGTACTGCACCGACCTCTCGGCGATGGAGTTGGCGTCGCGCTGGGCGCTGGAAAAAGCGTCCTGGAGCAGCGCTTCGCGCCGCACCGCCGCGAAGTAGTCGTCTTCGATATGGGCGGCTCCCCGCGCGCGCTCGCGATCCAGCGTCTGCTGCGCTTCGTCGATCTCGCTCTGCAGCTGCTTCACTTTCGGATACTCGGGCGAAAACGTGGCAGCGAGCTGTGCGCGCTGCGCCTGAAGATCGGAGACGCGCAGGGTCAGTTCCTGCATTTCGTGATTGTCGAAAACGGTGGGAAGCGCGCCTTCGTCGCCGGTTTCGACGAGGCGGTAGAGAGACTCCTTTTGAATGCGGTTCGCCTGGGCCTCGGTGAGCGCGGCCTGCAGCTCGCGCAGACGCGCATCGACAATGTTCTCGGTGGTCCCCTTTTCGCTTTCGAGAAACAGCAGGCCGTTGCCGCGCGCGTACGCCTGCATCTCGTCTTCGGATTTTTCGAGCTTGGCTTTGACGCCGACGAGCTGTTGCGAGAGCCACTCCGAGGCTTTCTGCGCGGCATCCCAGCGCAGCTCGAGATTTTCGTTGATGTAGTTCGACGCGATGCTGTTGACGATGCGGGCCGAAAGAACGGGATCCTGCGAATCGAAGGTGACTTCGACGAGGCGGCTCTGCTTCACGGGTTCGACGTCGAGGCGATCCGCAAACGTTTTCAGCGCGTTGTAAAGGCCGTCCGAGTCCGGCTCCGGAGTTCCCGCAGGAGCGAAGGATCGGAAGCGCGCCGCGGCCGAGGACGGAAACGACCACCAGTGGCGAGGCGGGTTGAATTCCTTGATCTCGTCGAGGCCGAGATCGCGGACCACGCGCCGGGCGAGGCTTTCGCTTTCGAGGACCTTGTACTGCGTTTCGAGGAAGGTGCTGTTGACGTTGTCGATTTCGAACAGGTCATCCGCGGTGACGATATTGGGATTCTCTTTTTCGATCTCAATCAGCGTGCGCGCGCGATAGAGCGGGGTTTCCTTGAGAGTTGCGAGAAGAACCGCCGTGAACACGACGAGCCACACGGCGAGCACGATCCACCGCCGCTTGCGCAGCACGCACCAATAGGAACGCAAGTCCGGCGACTCGGCATGGCCAACAACGTCGATCGCGGGCAGCGCCGCCGGGTTCGGCCGCTCGATCAGCCGCGGACCCGGCTCGAATATCTGCATGCTTTTTTCGGGTTGCATGTCACTGCCGATAAACGGCGACTCCTGAGCCAACCGAAATCGCGGCTTCGATTCCGCGGTAGAACGCGGCGCGGCCGGCGCTATTCGGGACGAAAACGATGTCGCGCGGCTCCAGCATCGGATCGGAGATCTTGCCGGCAACGATCTTGTTCAGGTCGATCGGAATCTCCTGGCGCTTTCCGGTGATTGGATCGGTGCGGATGATGCGCGAATGCGAGGAAGCGGACGTGTGCTTCAGTCCTTGCGCCAGAGCGATCGCCTGCAAGACGGAGACGTTTTCGTTGCTCTTGAGTTCGAAACCGCCTGGCTTCGTCACTTCGCCGATAACGTAGACGAGGTCCGCCCGGGGAACTTTCACTACGTCGCCCGGGTAAACCAGGACGTTCAAGTTGGGGTCGCCCGTGCTCAACAGTTTTTTCAAGTCGATCACAGCCGCGTCCGAGGGTTTTTCCGTATTCTCGCTGGCAGGAGTGGCCGCCGATCCGGCGTCGGGGGCGAGGGAGGAAGGATCGTCATTGGCGGCGCGACGCGTGGGGCCGAGGTCCGCGCGACGCTCGACGATCACCGTGTCGCCCGCGTCTTCATCCAACCCCTCGGCGAGAGAAAGCAGCTCCACGACGGTTCTTGGGCCGCGAATCTGAAACACGCCGGGCTTTTTCACGGCGCCGAAAACGGCGACCGGATGACTTTCGATTTCGCGGACCTGGACGCTGACGTGCGGCTCCTTGATGTAGTTCCGCCGCAGGAGCTCCTCGATCACGATCTCGAGCTCCCGCGCCGTGAGACCGGCGGCCCGGATCGTTCCGAGCAAAGGCAGAGAGATTTCGCCGCCGGCAGAGACGCGCGGCGCCCGGCCGAGCTCAGGCGCTTCGAGAACAGCGACATCAAGCTGATCGTTCGCGCCGATGCGATAGTCTGCGCTGGCGGTGGCGGGCGCCTGCGACGGCTGGGAGAGAGACCGGTTGAGATTGCCGAGGCGAACGTTGAAGTCGTCCGTGCTGCCCTCGTACGGTTGCGCGGCGTCGCGAACCGGGCTCGGCGGCGGAGCGCTCTGAGCCGAAAGCGACGATGCCGCCAGCAGCACCGCCAGCAGCGCGAATTCCCACTTCGCGCTGTAGCGCTGAATGGAGCGCGCATCCTTTGTTCGCTTTGTTCCGGTTCCGCTCATGCTAGAGATCCCCACACAACGCGTCCATTTCGCTGGGTTTGTTCTTCCGCGACTTCTTCTCGCATGCGGCAGTAGACCGCCGTCAGAGTTCGCGCTGGAACACACCCCAAGCAACCGCACGGCGTCTTCGACATTTCAGAGCGGGGAGGCCTTTCGACCTCCCCTCAGGGGAACTACGACGTGCTGCTCGAGAATCAGCGTGTTAGCAGCTGATCGTGTTCGTCGCGGGTGAAAGGGCGCAGTTATTGACTTTTGCGATGGCCACAGCGCCCAGCGCCAGACCGGTGCCGCCAGCGGCCGCGCTGCCGATGAGGAGCCAATTGGCTGCGGAGCTTCCGCCACTTGCGACCGGTTGAGGAGGATTGGGAGCCAGCGTGGCTTCGAGCGTGCTGCCGGGCTGGACTTCGCTGCTTCGGCTGCCCGCCTCAACGCGCGCTACTCCGCCGAGGGCGGTCACGCGCAAGGCGTTGTCGTGAAACGCAACCTGATAAAAGGCAGGCAGGTTCGATGCCGCCTGAATGCGGGCGCCATGCGCCTCAATGATGATGCTCCGGTGGCTCTTGTTCATCACGGACACACTGCCGTCCTCGAGATTCACGACGAAGTGGCCGTCGCGCTCGCCGAGCGCCGCCTTTGTAAGCTGAGGGATGACGACAGCATCTCCGCCAGAAAAGCTCAGCGAGGTCGTCGTCTCTTTTTCAGTCGCGATGCGGTCTCCGACGAAAACGGACGTAACGGCCGGCGCCGCGACGCCGTTGATTTCGGCTGTGCCTTTGGTGATCATTTTTCCGGCTGCCGGAGATGCGCTGACCGGCGCTACCGGCGCAAACACCAACATCAGGCACAACGCCACTGCAAGGATTCCGTTCACTTTCATTGACACGCCTCCTCTTTGAGTTTTTCCAAAACCAGGATCTCTTCCACAGCCTGACCACGGGAGGGAGCTGCAAGAGCAATGCGCCATGCTCCGAACCGGACCTTCGGAGGAGCGAGGCGATTGCCGTATCGTGAGCACTGCGTCATCGAGATACCAGCACCTCAATCCGCCCGTCGTGCACGAAGCCAATCTCCTAAGAACCTTCTTCGAACTAATCTGCCGATTCCTCAATTGAAACTGGCTCGCACAGTTTCGCTCTCTACCATGCAAGGCATTGGCCAATCGCGCGAGACAAGAACTTTTCTTGAATCGACGGGCGCTGGCGCGTTGTCATCCGCTTGGGCGTGCGCTATGCTGCCTCGCAGATGATCGACATTCACTGCCACATACTTCCGCGCCTTGATGATGGAGCCGATTCCTTAGAAACCGCCTGTGCGATGGCTGAGATGGCCATAGCGGACGGCATTACGCACGTGATCGGAACGCCGCACGCGAGCCCAAACCACGCGTTCGTTCCCGATTTGGTACGGCAGCGCCGCGATGAACTCCAATCCCGATTCGAGGGGCGTCTGAAGCTTGCGACCGGATGCGATTTCCACCTAAGCTTCGAGAACTTGCAGGAGATCCGCCACGAGGCGACGCGCTTCACTCTGAATCAGAAGAACTATCTGCTGGTGGAGTTCGCCGACTACTCGATTCCGCCGACGCTCGATCAGGCCCTGCACGAGCTGCAACTGGCGGGGCTGCGCCCGATCATCACGCACCCGGAGCGCAATCCGCTGATCCGCGCGCAACCCGATCGCCTTTACAAGTGGCTGCGGCAGGGATGCTACGCGCAAGTGACGGCTCAGTCGCTGCTTGGAAGATTCGGGGAATCGGCCAAGGAGATGGCGGATGTGTGGCTCGACGCAGGGGCGATTCATTTCCTGGCGAGCGACGCGCACAACACGACTTCGCGGCCGCTGCAATTGAAAGGGGCGTTCGATCACGTAGCGCAGACGCGCGGCGAAGACGTGGCCCGCGCGGTGCTGATCGACAATCCGCTGGCGGCGTTCGAGGGACGGCCGCTACCGTGGGTGCCGGAGCTGCCGGACGACGCGGACATGGCGGGCGCGACGGCGCGGAAAAAGAGGCGCTTCTGGTTTTTCGGCTGAGTTCGAGGCGGAGCTAGCGCTTCTTACCCGACGTGGGCTTGCTGAGAGCTTCGGCGAGCGCGATCCAGGAGAACGGCTTCATCTCTTTGTAGTTCAGGCGCTGCTCAGCCATCTCGGAGACGAGAGAGTCCTGCCTCTGCGCCGTGGCCTCGGCCATTTTGGGATCGATACCGACTTCGCGCAGGGTCTCGGCGACTTCCCGCATCTCGGCGGCACGCCGGCGGCCATGTTCGGCGACGCGGCTGATCAAGTAATCCGGAAGGCTCTGACGCCAGCCCATGTTCGGATACGTGGCCTCAAGCGATTCAAGCACGGCTTCTTCGGCGCCGTAGTTCCGAGCGGCGAAGAGGCATTCCACCGCGAGCGCTTCCATTCCTTTGATCATCACGCTGCGGCACATCTTGACGGCGGACGCGACGCCGATTTTCTCGCTGACAGGCGTTGCGTTCATACCGAGCAGACCGAGGCGCGAGGCAAGTTCTGCCGCATACTTGCCGCCCAAAAGCATAGGAACCTTAAGGCGCTGGGGAGGCAACGCAGCCATGACCGCGGCCTCGACGTAGTGGGCGCCGCTGAGTTCCACGAGAACGGCAGCCTCGCGCTTCGTGCCGGGCGAGACAGAGTTGATATCCATGAAGATTTGGCCGGGGCGCAAGATCGAGGAGGCGTCCCGCGCGACATCCAGGTCAGATGTGGCGGTGACGGCGGAAATCACGAGCTCCGCGTCGCGCAGACTTTCGGCGAGACTTCCGCGCGCCTCGACGCCAGAGTTGCGCGCCTTCGCGAGCATGGCATCGCGAGATTCGGGCGAATCGAGAAGGATGTCGTAGGCGGTGACGGCGACGCGGAGCTTGGCGAAGTCCTGGCCGAGAATTCCGCCGGCTTCACCGAAACCGACGAGCGCGATTCGCTGGATGGGCGCAGTTGCCATGATGGCGCTATGTGTGAAACAGGGTCTTGCCGGAGCGCTCGGCGAATCGCCAGCCGTCTTCGGTGCGGACGAAGCGGTCGCGATAGACGCCGACCAACTGTTTCGGCGCCGCCTGCCGCCCTTCGGAGGTCTCGGGCTCGGACGCCTCGGCCATGTAGAGAAGAATGCGGCAAGAGCCGCTGGCGGCGGTCGCCGACTCGACGCGAACGCGAATGTTCGTGACGAAATGCTGCGTGACGCGAGTGCGAAGGCGCGCTTCGAAGCTGGCGACGACGGTTTCGACGCCACGGAGCGGATCCTGCGGCGCCGTAGGACGCGCGAAGATTACGTCCGGCGTGAAGATATCGCGGAGGCGCGAGTATTCCTGGCTGTCGACGATTTCGCAGTAATCGACGCAGAGCGCGTGGCAGGCCGCCTCGGCATTGCGGATCTCAATTTCGGTCAAGTCACCCATAGCTTGTCGGCATCCTGACGAGCGGCTCCGCCAATCATCGCGAACTCGACTACGAGCTGCGGATGATCCTGCGCATGGGTACGACCCTTCGGATCGATATCCATCTCGCGGCTGAAGCCGCGACCCGCAAACCGTTTCAACGAGCGCCATCCCCGCCGAAGAGAGATTCTTCGACTGCGCGTCCCGACACGGCTATCACCGCGACAAAATGCGTCGGGACGCTTCGCTCAGAATGACGAAACGTCGTTGCGCTCGCGATGACGCATGACGCCATTCGGCGAATGCTACTTGTACTCGAGGCCGAGTTCCTTGAGTTTGGCGCGCAGATTGTACATGTCGACGCCAAGCTCGCCTTTCGCGAGGCGCGCGCGCGTGCCTTCTTCCTTGTCGACGCGCTGCTTGGAAGCGGCGGCGACAGTCGCCGCCTCGGCGCGCTTGACGACAACGACGCCGTCGTCGTCGGCGACGATCACGTCGCCCGGATCGATCGCGGCACCCGCGCAGACGATCGGAACGTTCACCGAGCCGAGCGTGGCCTTCACCGTTCCTTGCGAACTCACCGCGCGACTCCAGACGGGAAACTTCATGTCGGTGAGCGGCTTCACGTCACGGACGCCGGCATCGATGACGAGGCCCTTGACGCCGTGAGCGCGGAGCGACGTAGCGAGAAGTTCGCCGAAATAGCCGTCCGTGCAGGGCGAGGTGGGCGCGACAACGAGGATGCTGCCCGGCGTGCAGACCTCGACAGCCACGTGGATCATGAGATTGTCGCCGGGCGCGACGGAAACGGTCACGGCGCTGCCGGCAATCGCCACACCGGCATAGATCGGGCGCATGTAAGGCGCGAGCAGGCCGGTGCGGCCTTGCGCTTCGTGAACGGTGGAGACTCCGTACTCTTGAAGCGCGGCGACGGCGTCGGCTGGCGGGAGTTCTACTTTGCGGACTACGACGGGCTTGCTCATGAATGCTCCTCGGTGATGTGCGGAAAGGATTCTAGAGTGTGGGAAAGCGCGGCGTCAATTCTCCCAGGTTGGACCAGCCGGCCGACCTATGCCGGAACCCAGCGGCTGGCGCGCGGATAGACGCGGCGGGCGTTGGATGCGTAGACCCGGGCCTTGTCGGCGGCGTTCAGCCTGGAATCGTCCACGTAGCGCCGGGTATTGTCGTAGTGATCGTGCGTTTCGTCATTCACCACACCGGGGAACGCACCGTCACATTCGGAGCCGAACAGGATGTTATCGAGCGGGACCGCGTCGAAGAGCATCTGCATGTTGAGGCCGTTATACACGCAGGTATCGACGAACACATTGCCGTTGCCGAGGATTTCATCCGGGCTGGCCCAGCTGTTGTATTTGGCGATCGCCCGCCAGCGCCCGATCTGGCATGGCAACGCGCCGCCGCCGTGCGGGATCAGAAAGCGCAGACGCGGAAAATCCTTGAACAGATCCTTCGCCATCAGGAGTTGCACGAAACCCGTGATATCGGCGACCAGGTACTGAACGGCCGTGTGCGGGAAGTTCTTGTTGATCGATTCGCTGCCGTGCAGCACGAGCGGAACGTCGAGGGCCTGCGCCGCTTCGAACACCGGATAATTGTGCTTTCCGGTGAAGGGCTGGTTTTGCCAGCGGCCGCCGGTGCCGTCGGGATCGAAATTGAACGCGACGAAACCTTCGTTGGCCCAGCGCGCGATCTGTTTCGCGACCTGATCGGAGGGACACGTGGGATGCTGGCCCAACATGCCGACGGGCGCAAAACGGCCGGGGGTCAACCGGCAGGCGCGAAGGATGAGACCGTTATTGAGATCGGCCCAGATGGCGTTTTGTTCCGGAGTGCCTTCATGGGTGGCCATGGCCTTCGCGCGGGGAGAGGCGAAGGCGACGTCGATGGCACGCGAGTCCATCAGGCTGACGACTTGCTCGAGACTCTTCTTGACGTCGGCATCGGAGATGTTCGGGAGGCCGTCGGGATTTTTTCCAGAGAGCTGCGCAGTGCGAAAGCCCTCCACTTCGGGGTGACGCGCAAGGCGAACGAAGTGCTGGTGAGAGTCGATGATCATGTTGGCGACCCGTTGAACCCCTTTCTATTCCCGGCGAGAAATTCTAGAGAAGCTGCGGGATGGCGTCAATCCAAGGGTGAGTGCCGGCGAGCACAGCGAGAGTGCCCTGACCTGTCTCGCCCGACCCGCCAAAGAACCGGAGTTGTTCCGCGCCGGGACTCCCGTAGTTCAATTCCCGGCTGGTTTGAGCACCAGCGGCAGGACTTTCAGATCAGGAGTCGGTTGATTGGCTCCGATACAGCAATTCAACGAAACCATTCTTGTAGGCGACTACGTCCGTCAACTTCCATCTCTTCTCTGTGCCGGAATCTCCGAAGAGGCGCAGGCCGTGACCCAGCAGGATCGGGGCAATCGACAATCGGATTTCATCGACCAAACCGAGCGCGAGAAAGCTCTGGCAAAGCATCGCGCCTCCCACGAGCCAGGCGTTCCTGAATCGAGGAGCGAGAATCTCATCCACCAATCGTTTGAGATCACCTGAATAGAACTCGACGCTCTTCCTCGTGGACGGCAGTTCCCTGCTCGTGACGACGACAGTCGGAGTGTCGCCATAAGGCCATCCGAGCCGAAGTGCGTGCTCGTACGTGCGAGAACCGAGGACAAAGCAGCCGATGGACTTGACGAACTCCTCGCCAGCGGCACTGTCCATGGAAACACCCTTTTCGTAGTCGTCTGCATAACCGTCGAGCCAGGCGACGGTGTTGTCCGGCTTGGCAATGAAGCCATCGAGGCTTGAAACGACGTGCAGCGTTACGGTTGGTCCTTTTGCGTTCAGCGCCACGCCGGAGAGTATATGGCAAGAATTGAATATCGAGCCGCACAGAACGTTTCGCGCCCAGACTTCTGATTTGGCGGCGGACCCGGACGCGAGGCGAATGGGCAGCAAGGAGCCAAGCACGAGCGCAGGGCGCGACATATCGTGCCGTGCGGAAAAGGAACAGAATGGCGCACGATGAGTCCCTCATAAGGGCGGAGGCATGAATGCCTTTGCCGTTCCATCAGCGGTCCGCAGCGGAAAGGGCTAGGACAGGCCGGCGAGCCACGAGGCGAGAGCCGCGGTTACGGCCTCCGGCTTTTCCATCGGCGCCATGTGGCCGCACTCCTCGATAATGACGAGCTTGCCGCCGGGAATCAGCGCTGCCATTTCCTCGTGAGTCGCGACCACACTCCAGGTGTCCTCGCGCCCGCAGAGGACGAGCGTGGGACAGCGGATCGTACCGAGGATCGGCGTGGCGTCGGGCCGGTCGAGCAGCGCCTTGATTTGGCCGGCGAAGATTTCGGGAGTCTTGCGGCCGAACATTTCAATGATGGAATCAAGCAAGGTTTTGTCGGCCAAACGCGAGGGATGAACCATGTTCCGCACCCAGTCGCGCGCCATCACTTTCATTCCCTGCGTTCGGGCGAGATCAACAAGGCGCAAGCGCTCGGCGCGTTCGCGCGCGCCCACTTCACCTCCTGCGAAGGCTTTGTAGGCAGTATCGAGCAGGGCGAGGCCCGCGACACGCTCGGGAGCAAGGCGAACGACTTCGAAGGCGATGCGGCCGCCCATCGAGTGGCCCGCCATCGCGAACCTTGCGGGAGCCATGCGAAGCACGGATTCGGCCATTTTCTTGATCGTGTCGCTCGAACCGTAGTCAGCGATTTGAATTGCCGCGGATTGGGCGAGGCGGCGCGCTTGGTGTTCCCAGACGGCGGCGTCACAGGCGAGGCCGGGGAGAAGAAGGAGCTGCGTCACGGCCGCGACACGCCTTCCTGGCGGGCGGAGCGGACGGCGGCGGCGAGCTCGCGAAGCAAGGGCAGAGTTTCGTCCCAACCGATGCAGGCGTCGGTGATGCTCTGGCCGTAAACGAGAGGCTGCCCTTCCACGAGTCTCTGTGCCCCCGCGACAAGATTGCTTTCGAGCATCACGCCGAGGATGTGGTCGCCACCTTCCGCGATCTGGCGCGCGACATCGCGGCAAACGACCGGCTGACGCTTGTAGTCCTTGTTGCTGTTGGCGTGGCTGCAATCGATCATGACGCGCTCGGGCAGACCCGCAGCATCCAATTGGCCGCAGACATCCGCGACGGCGTCTGCCGTGTAGTTCACGGAGTTTCTCCCGCCACGCAGGATGATGTGGCAATCGGCATTGCCGGAAGTGACGAAGATCGCTGAGCGCCCCTCTTTGGTGTGGCCGAGAAATGTGTGCGGCTGGGCGGCGGAGAGAATCGCTTCAATCGCGATCTGCACGCTGCCGGAGGTCCCGTTTTTGAAGCCCACGGGACACGAAACGCCGGAAACCAACTGGCGGTGAACCTGGCTTTCGGTGGTGCGAGCGCCGATCGCGCCCCAGCTCACCAGACCGGCGAGGTATTGCGGAGTAAATGTGTCGAGGAATTCGGTTCCTGCTGGAACTCCCATCTCAGCCAAATCGAGCAGAAGACGGCGGGCGAGACGAAGGCCGTCATTGATCTTGAATGACTGGTCGAGAAAGGGATCGTTGAGCAGCCCTTTCCAGCCGAGCGTGGTGCGCGGTTTTTCGAAATAGACGCGCATGACGATGAGCAGATCGTTCGAGAGTTCGGCGATCGCGCGTTTGAGGAACCCGGCGTACTCGAGCGCGGCTTTCGTGTCGTGAATCGAGCACGGGCCAACGACGACGAGGAGCCGGCGATCCGCGCCGCGCAGAATCTCGCAGATTTCCTTGCGGGCGCGATAGATGGTGGCCGAGGCGGACTCCGTCTCGGGCATCTCCTGCTCGAGAACGGCAGGAGGAACCACGACTTCCGTGGACTTTATGCGGAGATCGTCTGTGCGGTAGAACAAGGCCAATTCAGTTTACTACAGCAGGAAGCGTATCAGCGGACGGGTAGTCGTCTCGATTCGGCTGAACGAAGAGAGATTCTCGGATTTCGTAGCGGGACGGCCCGCAAGAGCGGGAGGGGCCAGGAGCATCCCGCTCGTTCACTCAGAATCACGCGATTGGCATAGGTGCCCAATTGACAGCGGCTCGGAAAGCGGCTGATCGTTGACAAGGCCGAGGTGCAAAACTAACATCCTGCTACGAAGCAACTCGAGCGACCTGGCGAAAGCCGTCAAGCTTGAGGGGGTGGACGATGAATCGACGAACGATGCTGTCGCTGCTGGGGATTTCTCCGGTGGCGCTTGCCGGGAGCCGCGCGGCAGCGGACAAAGCAAAAAAGAGCTCTCCCAAAGCAGTCGCGGGAAAAATCGGCGCGCTCAACCCGAAGGGGATGCCGCCGCCCATTCAGCTTGTTCCGATGGCGAAGCGGCTGGACAGCCTGGACGGGAAGACGGTTTTCCTGGTCTCCGATGGATTCCCCGGGGCGGATCACTTCCTGAACCAGATCGCGATCTGGTTCAAGAAGAACATGCCGTCCGTAACGACTGAGTATCGCCTGAAGGCCGGCGCGTTCCCGGACGACGATCCTAAGCTCAACGCCGAGATCAAGGCGAAGGGTAACGCCGTGATCATGGCCATCGGCCATTGAAGCACGTGCACTCCAGCGACCGTCGGTCACTGCATAAAATTCGAGCAAATGGGTTTTCCGACTGCTCCCATGGTCACGATTGCGTTCAAGGACCTGGCTCTTTCGAACGCGGCTCAGCGCGGCATGCCGCATGAGCGGATCTGCTTCACTCCGCATCCCGTATGGGGAAAGACCGATGAGGAGATGTACGCCTACCTGGACGGAAACGACCCGGTAAGCGGCAAGCCGCTGATGAAAGAAGTGATCGGGGCCCTTACGAATCCGCTGACGGCGGAAGAATCGAAGACGGGCGAGGTGGACATTTCGGTCGGGCCGGATGTGTTCGTCGATACGGAGGAGAATCTCCGGCAGTATTTCATCGACAACGGAATGACGGACTTCATGGAGATCGTCGTTCCGACACAAGGCCGAGTCGATGCGATGCTGACGGGGACGAGTCACAAACCTGACGAAATCGTCGGGAAAATGGCGCCGGCGCGCGGCTCGTATCCGGAGTGGTCGTACACGGTCAAACAGGTGGCCGTGAACGCGGTGATGGCGGGCGCGAAGCCGGAACACTTGCCGACAATTCTCGCGATTGCGGCGAGCGGGCTGACGGCTCTTTCGAGTTCGACCAACTCGTTCGCGGTGGCGGCGGTGATTAACGGGCCGATCCGAGACAAGCTCAACATGAACTACGGAATCGGCGCGATGGGTCCCTTTTCGCAGCCGAGCGCGGCGATCGGGCGCGCGTGGACGATGCTTTCGAGGAACCTGAGCAATTCGGGCATCCCGGGGCAGACGTATCTCGGCACGCTCGGGAACAGCGTCAACTTCAACAACCTGATCATCCCCGAAAACGAGCAGGCGAGCCCGTGGACGCCGCTGAGCGTGCAGAAGGGATTCAAGCCCGGCGAGAATGTGGTGAGTCTGTTCGTCGGATTCAGCATTTCGCAGGGGCAGGGAGGGATCGGGCTCGGGGTGAAGCCGGTGCCGCAGTATCATGAAGCGATCGCGTATAACTGCACGCCGTTCGGGCCGCTCTTCGGCGCGTTGATCGTGGCCGATCCGCTCGTCGCGCAGGGACTGGTGGAGCTCGGGTTCAAGACGAAGGAGCAGCTAGCCGACTGGCTGCAGAAGAACCAGACGATTTCGGCGAAGGATGCGCGTTCGACGCTGTTCGCGGGACGCTGGGTGCCGGACCCGAAGACTCCCGATGACGCGCGAGTTCCGTACTATCAGCGCGCCGACTCGTACAACTTCGTCGTGGTTGGCGGCCAAACGAATCCGTACCACATGGTCGGCAACATGAGTTACCGGGTGAGTGTGTCAATTGATCAGTGGGCGTAGCGAAGAACTGGCCGGGGAGAATTACAGAGCGATCCTTCGGCTCGCGTTGCTCGCTCAGGATGTCGATCCTGATCGGATCGCCAGCTACAGGATCAGCGTTTCGATCGATCAATGGGCGTAGCGGCAAGCCGCGCGATGCCCTTGCTGCTCGGAATGCTGGCGCTTGCCGGGCCGATTACAGCGCAAACGCGACCTGCCGCAATCGACGCGCATCCGATCGGCGCGCCGGTCACCACGATCATCGAGTTCGGCGAGCAATACCTCGGCAGCGAACAATACGACGCGAAGATCACCGTCCTCGAAGTCCTGCGTGGCGAGAAGGCGCGGGAAATTGTGAAGCGGGCGAACGCGGCAGATCCCGTGCCAAAGTCCGGATTCGATTATCTATTGGCGCGGGTGCGATTCGAGTTCGCGGCGCGGACTTCGCTGGCGCACCACAGCTACGACGTCGACGTGAGCCAGTTCAGAGCGACATTGCGCGACGGCCGGGACTTTTCTGTGCCGGTGGTCGTCACCCCGCCGACGCCGGTTCTGAAGGGCACGCTCAAATCCGGCGATTCGCTGGAGGGCTGGCTCGCGTTTTCGGTGCCGCGATCGGTTCCCAAACCCTTAATGGTCTTCCACGAAGATGTCGGCGATGTGAGCCACGTCGGCAGCGGCACCTGGTTCGAACTGTACAAGAGAGCACCAACCGCGCCGCCGAAATAGTCCCGATCACAGCGGATTGCAAGAGAGGGCGCACAGGCAGGAGTGCTTGTGCCGCGACAGCCCGCGAGGGATGAAGCTGCGCAAAGCCAGGAATTTGCCGGGCACGATATATCGTGCCGCTACCAGGAAAGCGCTCATGGCGGCACATATTGGAATGCCGTAGCGCGGGGAAATAGCGCCGCGCTACAATTCAGCAGGCGTCCTCAGATTCCCGTCAATTCGATGAAGCAAATGTCTGCCGCCGATACGACGAAGCCGAAGACTCGCGTGCGCGAGGTGCGGCTGCGCACGTCGGGCGCGTCGATGGAGCTGCGCGCGGATGGTGCGATCATCATTCGGGCGGACGAGCCGCTGGCCGACTATCCGCGCGTGCTGACCGAGCGGCTGATCGATTGGGCGCGCGTGGCGCCGGATCGAGCGCTGGCCGCGAAGCGGGACGCGAATGGCGAATGGCGCTATCTGACCTACGCCGAGGCGCTGCGAAAAGTGCGAAGCCTCGGCCAGGCATTCTTGAGCCGGGGCCTTTCGGTGAATCGTCCGGTTGCCATTCTCTCTGAAAACGATCTGGAGCACTTGCTGCTCATGCTTGCGGGACAACATGTGGGCGTGCCGACGGCGTCGATTGCGCCTCCCTACTCGCTGATCTCGAAGGATTTCGCGAAACTTCGGCATGTGATGAAGATTCTGACGCCAGGCATGGTGTTTGTCTCGCACGCGGACAAATACCGCCGCGCGATTGAGGCGGCCGTGGATCCGCACGTCGAAGTGGTGAGCGCAGAGGGAGAATTCCCTGGCCGCAAGTGGACTTCGTTCGACGAGCTCACCGCGACGATTCCGACCGACGTAGTCGAGGCCGCGCACGCTGCAATCCAGCCCGACGACATTGCGAAATTCCTCTTCTCTTCCGGTTCGACGGGCTTGCCGAAAGCTGTGATCAACACGCACCGGATGATTTGCAGCAACCAGCAGATGATCCGGCAGGTGTTCCCGTTTCTCGCGGACGAACCTCCGATCATGGTGGACTGGATGCCGTGGAACCACACGGCCGGCGGCAATCACAACACGGGCTTCCCGCTTTACAACGGCGGCACGCTTTACATCGACGACGGCCGCCCAAGCCATGCGGGCATCGGCGAGACCGTGAGAAACCTCAAGGAGATCGCGCCCACCATCTATTTCAACATGCCGCGCGGCTACGATGAGCTGTTGCCTCATTTCCGCTCGGACGCGCAGCTGCGAAAGAATTTCTTCAGCCGGATCAAGCTGATGTTTTACGCGGGCGCTGCGCTATCGCAAGCATTGTGGGACGCGTACCGCGAACTGATGATCGAAGAGTGCGGCGAGCGGATCATGATGGCCACGGGACTCGGCGCGACGGAAACTTCCCCGATGGCGCTGCAGTGTTCGTGGGACACGGAACATTCCGGGGTGATCGGCATCCCCATTTCAGGCGTCGAGGCCAAGCTCGTGCCCGTGGGCGGGAAACTCGAATGCCGAGTGAAGGGACCGAACGTCACGCCCGGCTACTGGAAGGAACCGGAACTCACGCGCAAGGCGTTCGACGAAGAGGGCTACTACAAGTTCGGCGACGCGGTGCGCTTCGTGGATCCGCAAGACGTCAACAAAGGGCTCCTTTTCGATGGCCGCTTGACGGAGGATTTCAAGCTCGCTTCAGCGACATTCGTCAACGTGGGGCCGCTGCGATTGAACATCATTCACTGGTTCGCGCCATACATCACGGACGTGGTGATCGCGGGGCACGATCGAAATTACATCGCGGTGCTGCTGGTACCGAATCTGGAGGCGTGCCGCGCGCTAGCGGATTTGCCGAAAGGAAGCCCGGCGAGCGCGATTCTGCGACATGTGCGGGTGATCGACAAGTTTCGGGGGTTGCTCGAGTCGTTTGCGGCGCAGGCGACCGGGAACTCGAATCGAGTGGAACGGGCGATGTTGCTCGAGGAACCACCGTCACTCGACGCCGGGGAGATTACGGACAAAGGATCGTTGAATCAGCGAGTGATCCTCGACCGGCGGGCAGAGTTAATCGACGAACTATACGAGGCGAATCCGACCCAGCGAGTGATGGTGGTCCGCACAGACTAGAACTTGTCCCATGGCCGGCCTGCGTCGAACCAAGAGCGATTCGTCGGGGTCTGAAGCCCGCCTATTCCCGGTGTTTTGATGTCGGAGCAGAAGCTCCGACCCCCTCAGAACCATTTGTGAGGTGGCTTCTAGGCTGGAGGCTGTGAGTTGGACCGCGCGATTGGTTGCGCATAGGGCGCCGGAGCAACCGAAGGCGGAGCGGGCACGCTCGTTGTGGGATTGCGATAGCTTCTCGGCCTCAAGTTGAATCGCACGCCGCGCTTCGCGTTCTCGTCGATCGTACGCCGCATGTCCACCTGATCGATTGGCACGGTGCTTTCGCCACCGTACGCGACCACGTAGTGAAGCGTGCTGCCTGAAACCCAGTATTGCGTGGCGGGATAGACCGTTCCGTCCGTCAAATAAAGCAGGATCGTGGGCATGGATTCAGCGACGTTGCCGGTGGTCGGACCCGGGTCCGAGGAATAGTTGGTCGCGGGAGCCGACTGGGACTGCGTGGTCGAATCGCCGTAGGAATCGTCCGCGTCAGGCGGAGGCGCGTAGGGCGGGCCGTAGGAATAGTAATCTCCGTAGTCGGAGTCGTCCGAAGCAGGAGGCGCGTAAGGCGGGCCGTAGTCGTAATAGGGGTACGCCGGATACGCGTAGCCGTACGGGTTCCACCAGGGATCGTAATAAGGACCGGGCCAGCCCCATGCGGGCCCCCAGCCAAAGGTCCATGGCCATCCCCATCCCCAGCTAAAACCCCATCCGAAGCCGCAGCCCCAGCAACCAAAGCCGCTGCCGCGGAAGCCCCATCCTCCGAAACCCCTGCCGCCGCGCGGTCCAAAAACGCGGAGGCCGGGGCCGGAAAAGCCGCGAGCAAACGTGCTGGAGGTTCCCGGCCCAAACGAGTGCCATCTACCGTCTGCGATAGCCGGGCCGTGAAATCCCGGGGAAACTCTGGGGCTCGAGAAAGCGCGTCCGGTGCCGAAGGAATGCCAGCGTCCGTCCGCTGTGGCGCCGCGACTACCGAAGCCGCGCGAGACTCCAGCCGGTCCGCGCGATGCGAATGCGCCGCCTCGAAACGAACCGCCGAAGTTGCGATTGCCGCCGAATCCGCCTGCGCGAGGGGCGCTACCGCCTCGAAAGCCCCCGCCAAAGCTGCCGCTGCCGCGAAAACCTCCGCCGCCCTGAAAGGCACTGCCTCCATGAAATCCGCCGCCTCCACCACCGTGGAAGCCGCCACCACCGCCGCCGTGAAAACCACCTCCTCCATGACCTCCGCCGCGCTGGGCAAGTGCAATGGACGGCGAAAAGGCCAAGGAGAGAAAGGCGACAAGCGGAATCCATACTTTCGAAAGGGCGGGCTTCAGCATCTGGGCACCTCCAACGAATCTAGGCCTGGAGCGGCCCCAGCGTTGATTGCGATTCTACCCCATTAGATTGCGGCTGAGCACCGAAGGTTTCCCGGACCCTGGGCTGGCTGTGTCCAGCTTAGCCGTGCCCTTTGTGATAGACTCGCGCGCAATTGGGGAAAGGAGATTTTCCTTGCGACTCAGGGCCTGGGGTGGACTCATCGGCATTGCAATCGTGCTGGCGGCGGGAACCGCGTGGGCGCACCATTCGCCGTCGTCCATCTTCGACATGTCCAAGCCGTTCGCGCTGACGGGGACGCTGACTCAGGTGGAATGGGTGAACCCGCACATCGCGATCTACATCGACGCGAGAAAGACCGACGGCAGCGGTGTGGAAAACTGGAAGTGGGAAAGCGCGCCGCCGGCGTTTCTGCGGCGGGTCGGCGTGACGAGCGGCCAATTCAAGAATGCGGTGGGGCAGACGGTGTCCGTGAACGGATTTCGCGCGAAGGACGGATCGCTCTACGGATTCCTGCAAAAGATCACGTTTTCTGACGGAACGTCGCTGGAAATGGTCGCGCCGGGCGCGGCCGATTCCAAGTAGCCCTGGATGAGAAAGGAGGCCCGAATATGAGACACCTGATCGGTTGCGCGGCGGCCGTGGTTTTTCTCGCTATCCCCTCGCTCGCCCAGCAGAATGCAACGGCGGCGGCAACCAGCGCGGTCCGGACAACAAACGGACATCCTGATTTGAGCGGAATCTGGCAATACTCGGTCCTCACGCCCGGCGGGGGCGTCCGGAAAAGCGAAGCGAACGGCGCGGTCGAGGTGAAGCAGATGGACTTGAGCGGACGCATGCCCGCGAAAGTCGCCGTGCCGGGAGCGCTGCCGTCCACACCGACGCCGTCCTACAAGCCCGAGCTCCAGGCGAAAGTGAAATCTCTCTTCGACAACGAAGCGAAGCTCGACACGGTATTTTTCTGCGGCAGGCCGGGCGTACCGCGGCTCGGTCCGCCTCGGCAGATCATTCAGCAGCCGAATGAGATGATCTTTCTCTACGAGGACATGTCCGGCGATCCGTACCGAATCGTTCCGACCGACGGACGGCCGCACCGCGCCGATGCCGATCCTACGTACAACGGCGATGCGGTGGGTCACTGGGAAGGCGACACGCTGGTGGTGGAAGCGACGAACTTCGTGGACGACACGTGGTTTGGAGAGAACGGATATTTCCACTCGCCGGCGATGCGCGTCGTCGAACGGCTATGGAGAGTCGGCGACAATCTCGCCTATCAAGTGACGGTCGACGACCCGAACGTGCTGACGCAGCCGTGGACTCAGGCCGCGCGATTGATCAAGCCGTCCGATGATGTGCCGCAGGAATCGCCCGCGTGCGTTGAGGATGACTCAAAGCGAATGCTGAATCTGGACCACCACGCGCAGAGGTAGACGGCGCACTTCTCAAGAGGGATCCTTCGCGCGCGTTCAGGATGACGGCACCTAGCGGCGTCACTTGCGGAGGCCGGGAGAAACCTGGCCGGTCTCGTCGATCTGATTGCGGTTGTTCTCCTCGCAGATGTATTCGAGCTGATCCCATTCCCGGTGGCGTGTGAACGTGTGAACGGTGTGCCACGGTTTCGTGAGCATGTCGGGATCGATCAACTCCATGTCGATTTCCATCGTATTCGGATCGGTGAGAAAGATGTGCTCCACGATGTGGAGATTCGGGCCGTGACTCAGGCGGTTGTAGCCGATGGGCGTTTTGTGTCCCAGGCCGACGGTGTCGATGACGAGCGTGCTGCCCTCCCAATGGCCGATGGAGTGGCCATTGAACGTGGGATCCACTTTGGCCGGATGCGAGCGCCCGTCCATGTAGACGTGCCGGACCTGCATGTAGGCTTCCTGAATGATTGTCACTTTACCGGGCGTGAAAAGGAATTCGAGATCGTAAGGCATGAACATGATCGTCGGCATGCCGGGCGGCAGGCAGTTCGCGGCAGCCGTCGCGGGCTCTTCATTTCGCGCGTCGGCCGCTTCCATGAGCTTCAACTGCGCGACCGCCTGCGGCGTGAGGGAGGGCATATCGCCGCCGGAGGGACCGGGCACGGCAAAGTTCGGCGTCCAGATGCCGCCCCAGTCGGGGAACGGGCCGTTCGGCGGGGGCTGAACCGACGAGGAGTTCGCGGGCTTCTGCGCCGATTGGCCCTGCGCCGTGGCGCCCAATCCCGCGATTACAAGCAGCACGACGAGCATCGCACTGATGGATTTCATTTTTCCCACCCCCGAAGGAACGGCCGAGAGCCGATCCGTATCGGCGCGGCGCCAGGCGGCGTTGGCCGACGGCGCGAAAGTTGGTTACGGATTTCAGGCGTATTATAGTACTTTATGCGGGCGACGCTAGCCGTGGGGTGGACCTACCGGCTCGCAGACAGGCGTCCGTTCGTGGGGACTCGATGAGGAAAACTGTGTTCGCATGCTTCGCGTGCGTGGGCGCGCTGCTTTTGATGGCGGAGCCCGCGCTCGGGCACCACTCGTTTGCGATGTTCGATCGCTCGAAGGAAATGACGCTGGTCGGCGTCGTTCACGAGTTTCAGTGGACCAACCCGCACAGCTGGATCGAACTGGACGTCCCCAACGACGCCGGCGGCGTGGACAAGTGGAGCCTCGAGCTCAACAGTCCCAATAATCTCTCGCGCCAGGGCTGGCGGTCGGACAGCCTGAAGCCGGGCGACAAGATTTCGGTGGTCATCTGGCCGCTGCGGAGCGGTGAAAAGGGCGGTCTTTTCATTTCGTTGACGCTGCCCGATGGATCGACGCTTGACGAAGCTGCGTTTCGCCGTCGTCCGAAGCCATAGCGGCAGGAATCGAAGGCAAAGCTGAACGAGAAGGGTGGAGATCGGAGGAGTGAGATGAGAAAGACCTCAGTCATCATACTGGCGAGTTTGATTGCCTTGCTGACGGCCGCGACTGCGTCGGCGCATCACTCCGCCGCGATGTTCGACCGCGACAAGCAGGTCTCACTGACGGGCACGATCGTGCAGTTCGAATGGACGAACCCGCACAGCTGGATTCAGATCGACGTGCAGAACGACAGCGGCGGCACGGACCGATGGAGCGTGGAGTGCAACAGCCCGAACAATCTGGTGCGGCAGGGATGGAAGTCCACCAGTCTCAAGCCGGGCGACAAAGTTACGATCGTGATTCATCCGCTGCGGAACGGCGACAAGGGCGGAAGCTTTCTGTCGGTGACTCTGCCGAGCGGCGAGGTGCTGACCGATCCCGCGTACAGAGCGGCGCCGAAATACTAGCTATCCGCCCGACTTTGGCGTAAGAAAGATTCCTCGACTGAGTGCCCCGACCCGGGTCCCGGCGGGACAAGACTACGCCGGGGTACTGCGCACAGAATGACGACCTAGTCAGACGCTCCGCCTAGTGAGTGCTGAGAAGATGCTCGTTTAGATCGGGCGTGCACTCGACTTCGGTGATGTCCGTGTCGTCCACGCGGACCCAGTGCTTCGTGCTGGTCCATTCGCCCTCCCAATTTTTCGGGTCGGTCATGATGTACTGGACTTCGAGCCTCTTGCCGCCATCCACCAGCTTCATTCGCTCGATCACGTGGAAGTCTTCGCTGACCGGCAGACCTTGATCGATCCAGTGGTGCGCGGAGACCATCGAGGTTGTATCGACGACGAGGGTGTCGCCCTCCCAATGGCCGATGGAATCGCCGTTGTAGGTGCGGACCACGACATCAGGGTCGGTGTGCGGCCGGCCATCGAGATAAATGATGCGAAGGCCGTTTTCGAATCCGCTGACCACGTAGATCGCGGTCGGAAGCTGAATCATGGCGATGGGCCAGACGCGCGTCATCAACATTGGCAGGCCCGCCGGATAGCAGTGGCCGATATCGTCGCGATACGGCTTGTGCTCGGCCGCATATTTCTTCGCCTCCTCGAACGCGGCTTGCGCCTCGGGTTTGAACTTCGGATAGGGAGGGCCAAACATGAACGAGCTGAATCCGGCACTGAGGTCGACGGTCCAAGTGCCCGTCAGATTGAAAGGCGGCTTCGGGCGAGGCTTCGCCAGATTGTCCGGCGCGAGCGCGCCCTCCGGAATCGCGGGAATGTCTTTCTTCGACTGGGCCTGAGGTTGTTGCGCGGAAGCGCGGGGCACCGAAACGGCGACTCCCATCAAAAGCGCGAATCCAACGGCCAGACTGATTCTTGGACTATTCATCTCCACCCCCATTGAAGAGATCCTTCGGCTCCGTCCCGCGCCGCGCGCAAGAAGCGCGAAGAGCCCACTCCGCGAGACTTCGCCCAGGATGACGATCGCCGGTTTCAGGAGTCCGGTGAGCTCCACCGGAGTCCCGACACCGGACCTAGCCGGATCGTCACTTTACGAATCTTCCGCGCGCGCGTCAATGTTTCTCGAGAAGCGGCAGTGCCCTAGTTTGGCGTGAAGGATTCTCGAAAGAATACTTGCTGCGGGTGAAGCTGCGCATCGGGTCGGCACGAAGCGCCGTACCCTTATGTCGGGCCTAAAGGCCCGACCCCCTAGACACCAGCGCGATATCCAGCTCCGCTGCGAAATTCAGGACACCACACGAGAAGCAATCTGTTCGACAGAGCGGCCGGAACAGGTTAGTATTTCCAGCACATCGCGGGGGTGGACACGGGCCGATGATCGAGCATTTCTGTGACTGGCTTTCCAACACGCCGCTCAGCCTGACCATTCAAACGGTTCTATGGATCATCCCGGCGGTGCAGACCGTCCATATTCTGTGCGTGGCGATCGTGATGGCATCGATGGCGATGCTCGATTTTCGCCTGATGGGATTGGCGGCGCGGAAGCAGGCGATTTCGCGAATCGTGGGACGGCTGGTGCCGTGGGTGTGGGGCGCGCTGCCAGTGCTGCTGGCCACGGGCATCATCCTGATCATCGGCGAGCCTTCGCGCGAGCTTCTGAACCCGTACTTTCGCACCAAGATGCTGCTGCTTCTGGTAGTCATCGCGGTCACATTCGTGGTGCAGCGACAGACCAAGAGGGACGCGACTTACTGGGAGACGCGACGGGGAGCCGCCACTCTGGCTGGACTCGCTTCCCTGCTGCTGTGGGTGGGAATCATTACGGCGGGGCGGTGGATTGCGTACTTCTAGACGCGGCGGTGCGTTCCTAACCTTCCACAGGGGAACCTGATTTGATGGGCGTTCAGGAATTCTGCGCGTGGCTTGAGAGCACGAGCGTCGCCGCGGCGATTCGACAGTCCACGTGGCTGTTTCCCGCGATTGAGACTCTGCACGTGCTTGCAACGGTGATCGTGGTCGGTTCCGTCACGATGCTCGATTTGCGGCTGCTGAACGTCGCGTACAAGGACCGGAGCATTCGCGAAGTGCATCAAGACGTGCTGCCGTGGACGTGGACGAGCTTTGCGGTCGCCGCGATTGCGGGCTCGCTGCTTTTCAGCTCGAGCGCGACGAAGTATTACCACAACTTTCCGTTCCGGGCGAAGATGGCGCTCCTGCTGCTGATCGGCATTAACGCGGCGCTCTTCGAGCGGCTCACGTATCCTCGCGTCGAAAACGCCGAACCCGGAACGAGTATTGCGCCGGCCGCAAAGATTGCGGGGGCTGTCGGAATCGTGCTGTGGATCGGGGTCGTCGCGTTCGGGCGCTGGATTGGTTTTACGAAGTGACGTATCGCTAACGCGAGGCAGCCTACCAGCCGGACTTCATTCCGTAGGGCGCGGGGTTCACCAGCGCTTCGACGCGCATGATCTTTCCGTTCTGAATCTTGAACATCTCGGCGATTTCCCACGTCCAGGGAGCGGTGCGCGTCTGCTTCACGGTGCGGCCATCGGTTAGCGTGTAGGAGCGCAGCGTGGCGTCGTGGTCGAAGAAGCCGAGGACGAAAACCAGCCCGCGCTCTTCGTCGACGACAGCAAAACGGCGCTCGCGGATGAGCGTATCGGGCTGGAAGTTGCGCGTCTTGATCTGATCCGCGCAGCCGAGGCCCAGCACGGAGTCCGGCGATGTGGCGAGCTGCGTGTTGTTTGTGGTTTGAACGCCCGATTCGATGCGATTGCAATTGGCGTCAAACGGAGCGAACGACGCGTGGCCCTTTTCGATCGCGCTGAAGTAGCTATTGGCGATGGCGATCATGTTGGCGCGGGAGCGGCGCTCCGCCGGTGGAACCGTTTCGGCGAAAATCGGGTTCGGCGTGACGAGGTTTTCAGGGCGCGCGAGGCTGCCTGCTTCTTTGCGCGAAATGATCGCCTCGATCTCGGTGATCCGGTGCAGCTCGACTTTCAGTCGCACGCAGAAAATCGCAGGTGCGCCGTTCTCCTGCATCACTCCCATGAACATCGCCTGACCGGCCTGCGGGTCTGCGGCGTAGATTCTGTAGGTCGGAAGCGCGCTCGCGGTGCCCCAGAATCCATCGCCGAGATGCAACGCTTGACCGTTTTCCGTGTACTTTACTTCCCTGCCTAGCGGCAGGCGCGTGGGATCGTGCGCCACGAGCGCCGCGAGAAACTGGTCGACAAAGCCGTTCAGGCAGGTCCGGTCGCAATCGTAGTTGAAGCTGGGATCGTAATCGGCGGGCGGGATGGTGGCTTGCGCCCGCGCCGACAGGGGCGCGAGCGCAGCCAGCAGTAGAGCCGCCGCAAAAGCCAGCCTGGTGTGGTTGAATCGCATTGCGCCTCGCGAACTACTTCTTGTGAGCCACCCACGGACTCGGCATGTAGTACGGGACCGTGGTGAGGACAGCCTCGATCTGGCGAATCTTGCCGTCCTTGATCTTGAACAACTCAAAGATGAGGAACGTGTAGGGACGATCGAAGGGAGCGCCGATGGTACGCACGCTTCCGTCGACGAGCTTATTCTGACGCACCGTGCCGTTGTGATCGAAGAAGGTCGCCACGTAGACCATCTGGCGCTGTTCATCGACGACGAAGCGGCGGTCGCGCGCGCGCGTAACGATCTTGAGCAAGCCCGTCTCGAGCTGCGCCTGGCACCCCATCTTAGCCACCGGATTCGTCGCGTTCGGATTATTCGCGGTAACCGATCCATTTTCCATGCGCTGGCAATCGGGATCGAACGTCGTATAGATTTTGCCGGTGTTGAGCTGAATCGTATCGAAGTAGCCGCTCGCGAGCTGGATCAGCTTTTCGCGGGATACGCGCTCGCTGGCAGGTTCGTCTTCGGAGAAGAGCGGCTTGTCATGGAGATTCTCGGGGCCGCCCGTTAATGGTCCGGCGCCTCGCGGTCCTGGATTATCGGGACGCGCAGCGATGATTTCAATTTCGGTGACCTTGCGACCGGCAACCTTCAGGCGTCCTGCGAAGCAGGAAAGATGACCATCTTCGTTGGCCACGGCGAGGAAACCGACCTGGCCGGCCTGCGGATCGTCGATGTAGACCTTGTACGTACCCCAGCCGTCGGAGGTCTGCCAGAGGCCTTCACCGAGCGGCATCTCGACATTGTTCTCGGTGTAGCGAATGTTTGCCGAGTGCGGCAGCTTGGACGGATCGTGCGCGGCGACGGCGGCCATGTATTGATCGACGAAGCCGTTGAGGCAGGCGCGATCGCAGTTTCCGGTCTTGGCGGGCGTGGGACTTGCCCCGGCCAGCCAAACGGCAACCAAACTAAGAACTAGAGCGGATAGCAGAATTGCAGAGGTTCTCGTGCGGATCATCAGTTTCCCCCCGGGCCCTTGTTTCCCTGTACGATTTGGTGCGCCGCATCTATATCAAAAGGAGCGCAGAGCCGCAACGTGTAGTTAGGCAGCGAAAGGGCCGGGCCTGCGCTTCGCGTGGTGCTGAGACTAGCGCCACTTCTTCAGCTGCGGCCAGAGGTCGGCGAGCGTCCCGAACTTGGGTTCCCGGCAAATGAAGACGCCAATCTGCTTTTCGAGCGCGTAGGGATTGTCCGCCGAAACGCCGACGAATTGGACGGAAGAAAAGAGCTGCTCGAGAGTCTTGCGCCTGTCGCCGAGAACGATCATGCAATTGCCTGAATAGCCGCGCGGTCCCCACAGCCAATAGGTCTGATGGCCGCTGAGCGCGGGCGGAAGTCCGGCGCGGCGGCCGAGAAAGTCGATCGCGCCCGCCTGTCCGTAGTCCTGCGCGAAGACGGCGCAGCCGGCACGCTCGGCAGGCGCGAGCTGATTCCAGGCGACGGCTGTTTCGTCGACGATTTCCTGCCAGCCGAATTGGTCGGAATACCACTGCGGAAGCGCGGCTTGCTCGTGCCCGTGCTCCATCACGGGAAGCTCAAACGGGAGCGTTTTCATGTAGGAAAGGAAGCGATCCGGCGACAGCACGGGGACCGTGATCGGCGCAAGGCGCGCACCGCCTGCGAGCAGGATGACTATGACGGCGGGCTTAAGCCAGGCTCCCATCGGGCGATCGAGCGCCAATTCGATTGTGATCGCGCCCGCGGCCAGCAGCATCGGATAAACCGGAGCGAGATAGTAGCTCTTCCCGTGAAGGATGAAGAGAGCCGCGTAGCAAACCAGGTACGTCCAGCCGAGGAAGCGGTACGGCTTCAAGCGCACGGAGAAGAAGAATGCAAACAGGCCGACGATCCAGATGGGGGCAGTGAACGGGTGGACCAGAAGCGTCTGCTGCACGAAGTAGTCGACGGGGCCGAGAACGACATCGCGGCCCTCGGCACGAATATTGCGCATCAACTCGAGAAAAGGCCAGTGGTAGTGGATGTTCCAGAGCAGGTTGGGCAGAAAGATGAGGAAGGCCGCGACGCCGCCGAGCCAAATCCACTTCTGCGCGAGCACACGGCGCTCGGCGGTGAGAACGAGGCCGACAGCGATAGCGAAACCAAAGAGCGCGATCGTGTATTTCTCTTCGAGGCCGAGACCGGCGACAACGCCGAACCAGAGCCAGTATCGCGGCTCGTTGCGCCTGATGGCGAGGATGGCGAAATAAGCGCAGCCCGTCCAGAGGTTGGGCTCGAGGCAGTTGGTGCCGAGCAGGCTGGCGTTGGAAAGGTACTGCGGGGCAATCACGATCGCGACGGCAGTGAGCACAGGTGCGAAGCGGCGGCCGCCGAATTCGCGCGCGATCAGAGCAGCCTGAATTACCAGCAACGACGACGCCAGCGCCGGAATGAAGCGAATCGCGCGGAGAGAGTCTCCGAGGACGGCGATGCTGAGTCGAGTCAGAAAAGGGATCAGCGGGGGCTGATCGACGTAGCCCCAGGCGAGGTGATTGCCGCAGGCGATGTAGTCGAATTCGTCGCGGAAGTAGCCGTAGCGATTGTTGAAATAGAGATGAAAGGCGAATTTGGCCACGGCGATGGCCCAGACGAGGGCCATGCCGGATGAGAACCACGAGCGTTTCTCGAAGTTCACTTCACGAGAGGCGTATGCGACGGTCGTCGACATTTCTTCCTTTATCGAGACCACTGCTTGCGACAGCCAGAACTACTACGTAGCAGAAACTGGATTGTTTCACTGCGGCAGGCGTGCAATCGTGGTTCAAAGAAAACACTGCGCCGGGCGGAACGGCAGTTCACGCCTTGAAAAGGTCGGCACGAGTCGGACCTGCGGTTCGGTCTCGCTCACGAAGTCGAGAGCGACGGTTCAATCACGCCAAGTTTCTTCGCCGGGCACAGCATGTTGTGCCCCTACGAAACCGATCTCATCAGACCTTCGGCAGGTCGTCGCCGGGCACCCACCAACCGTGGACCTGGCTATAGGTCTTGAACGGCAGCTTGACCTTAGCCACCGGGCCGTCTTCGAGATGCGCGGTATCGACGATGACGAGATCGGAGCGGCCACCCTCGAGCAAGCGGTTCGCGACACCCACGAGATAGCCGTCGCCTTCCGGCGCGTTCTTGCTGCGGGGAACGAAGCAGCATTCCTGCAGGCTCGAATCGTCGCCGACCCAGAACTGGCGCGTTTTGCGCGTGGAGTGGTCGAACATCGTGTAGCTATTCGTCGGGCGGAACGCCACGTTGCCGAGCTTGGGATTGACCGGTTTCGTCGGATCGGTGGTGGGCATGAAACCGATCTTGTACGGGATGGTTTGGTAGCGATCGTCCTGGCGCGGCAGTGCGCCGGACTGCGGGTAAAGCTCCTCCATGCCGTAGTCGCGCGGAGTCTTGTCCGAAAGATCAACGGAGAGGCGATGCACGGTGCCGGAGGCGGCCTTCGGATCGAACGGCTCGCCATGGAGATTCGGGAAGAACGGGAACTGATTCTTCAGCGCCATGTCCATGTCGACGTAAATCTTGTTGCCGTCGTTGAAGGCTCCCATAACGTGCGTGGCGCAGCGCTCGGGGCCCTTGAACCAGCGGACATCCTTGCCGTCGCCGCCGCGCTGGAGCACGCCAAACCAGGTGGGCAGCGTGGAGTCCCACGCGAAATGGACCTGGCCCTGTTTCATGCGCTCGACGTTGGTGGCCATCGGGAGGATCAGGAACGCGACGTATTTCTGCGTAACAGCGAAATCGTGGATCATGCCGACGTACGGAACCTTGATCCAAGCCTCCCACGTGATCTTGCCTTTCGGATTGGCGGAAAAGATGTAAACGTCATCCGTGTCGAGACCCTTGGCTTCATAGCCGTAGGAGATCATCTCGCCTGTGGCTTTGTCGAATTTCGGGTGAGCGGTGTGCGTGAGGCTGTGGAACCCGCCGCCGAAGGTGTAGTAGTCGTCCACCGTTTCAAGCGTGTGGGGATTCATGGCGACCGGGGGGCTATCTTCCTTCAGCGCAAAGAGAAGGCCGTGGTGGTAGACCACGTGCGTGTTCGCAGTGCCGCGGCTGACGTTCTTCACGCTGGGATCATCCTCGAACGGATTGCGGTAAACATTGAAGAGGCGCTTGCGCGCCGCCGCCTGCGCCTTGTATCGCTGCGTGCGGGCATACCTCGATCGGAAATCGACGTGGCCGTTCTGGATGCGGAACATGCTGACATGGCCCTCGCCATCGAAGGGAATGCCGCGGGGCGCGGGATACTGCCAGTCGGGGCCGACGCGATAGAACGCGCCGTCGATATTCAGGGGGATTTCGCCTTCAATGTCGCAATCGCGGATATCGGATTCGCAACGAAAGGGGCTGCCGCCACCGAAGGCGGACTGAGCATCGAAGTGAACGGTTTCGGCATTCGCCGAAGGCGCGAAGGGAGAAAGTGCGCCCGCCACGGCCGTGGAACCGGCCGCTGCTGCCAGACTTCCCATGAAGCTGCGGCGATTCATGGCCGCTCCCTTAGCTGGTTTCTTCGGTTGTTTGGATCTCTTTTTCATGTGGCCACCCCCCAGAGTAGGAAAAGGACAGGGCTAGTAGGTAGCACATCGACGCCCGTGTTTACAAGGGCGAGAAAGCCGCTTGCTTTGTGCGCGCCCGCCTGAAAGGTGGCGTCGCTGACTCGAACGCTTCGCGCTAGAATACGTCCACGCGCCCGTAGCTCAGCTGGATAGAGCATCTGGCTTCGAACCAGAGGGTCGGGAGTTCGAATCTCTCCGGGCGCGCCACTCTCCAGACAGTCTTCTACTCGATCACTCGGCAACAACCCCTTCGTTTGTCCCGACGAGCTCAGGCCAGGTCGTAGCGGTCGAGGTTCATCACCTTGGACCACGCCGCGACGAAGTCCTTGACGAATTTCTCCTTGGCGTCCGCGCTGCCGTAGACTTCCGCGAGAGCGCGCAACTCGGAGTTCGAGCCGAAAACGAGATCGACTCGCGTGGCCGTCCACTTGACCGCGTTGGTCTTCCGGTCGCGCCCTTCGTACACGCCGTCGGAGCCAGCTGCCGGCTGCCATTGCGTGGCCATGTCGAGCACGTTGACGAAAAAGTCGTTCGTCAGCTTTTCCGGCCGCTTGGTGAAGACGCCGTGTGCGGATTTCCGGGCATTTGCACCCAAGACACGGAGGCCGCCGACGAGTGCCGTCATCTCGGGAACGGTTAGCGTCAGAAGTTGCGCCTTGTCGATCAGAAGCTCTTCCGGCGCCACGCTGAACTTTTCCTTGTGGTAGTTGCGGAATCCGTCCGCGACCGGTTCGAGATAACTGAAGGACTCTACGTCGGTCTGCGCCTGGGATGCGTCGGTGCGACCCGGGGTGAAGGGCACTCTCACGTCGTGACCGGCAGCCTTCGCGGCTTTTTCGACCGCCGCGCAGCCGCCGAGGACGATCAAGTCCGCAAGCGACACCTTCTTACCCTTCTTACCCTTCTTGCCCTTTGGCTGCGAGCCATTGAACTTCGTTTGGATCGCTTCGAGAGACTTCAACACTTTCGCGAGTTGCGCCGGCTGGTTGACCTCCCAGTTCTTCTGGGGTTCAAGCCGGACGCGCGCGCCGTTGGCTCCGCCGCGTTTGTCGGAGCCGCGGAAGCTGGCCGCCGAGGCCCAAGCCGTGGACACCAATTCGGAGATGGAAATTCCCGACGCGAGAATCTTGGCCTTGAGATTGGCGATATCCTTCGCGTCAATCAGCTTGTGATCGGCCTTGGGAACGGGGTCCTGCCAGATCAGCTCCTCTTTCGGGACCTCCGGGCCGAGGTAGCGCGAACGCGGGCCCATGTCGCGATGGGTGAGCTTGAACCACGCGCGAGCAAACGCATCTGCGAATTGATCCGGATGCTCATAGAAGCGCCGCGAGATCTTTTCGTACGCGGGATCCATCCGCAAAGAAAGGTCCGTGACCAGCATGGTTGGCGCGTGGCGCTTCGACGCATCGAACGGATCCGGGATTGGCTTGGCGCCGCCTTTCGCCTGGAACTGATACGCGCCAGCCGGGCTCTTGGTCAGCTCCCATTCGTAGCCGAACAAGTTCTCGAAATAGTAGTTGCTCCACTTCGTTGGCGTCTGAGTCCAAGTGACTTCGGGGCCGCCGGTGATCGCATCGTTGCCTTTGCCTGTGCCATAACGGCTGTGCCAGCCGAGGCCCATCTCTTCAACCGGCGCCGCCTCGGGCTCTGGTCCGACAAGTTTCGGATCGCCGGCACCGTGAGCCTTGCCAAAGGTGTGGCCGCCGGCAATCAGCGCGACCGTCTCTTCGTCGTTCATGGCCATGCGGCGGAACGTTTCGCGAATGTCCCTGGCCGCCGCGACCGGATCGGGCTTGCCGTTGGGGCCCTCCGGATTCACATAAATGAGACCCATCTGCACGGCGGCGAGTGGATTTTCGAGGTCGCGGTCACCCGTGTAGCGCTTGTCGGCGAGCCAAATGTCTTCCTTGCCCCAGTAGACGGCCTCGTCCGGTTCCCAGACATCGGGGCGCCCGCCGCCAAACCCAAACGTCTTGAAGCCCATCGACTCGAGCGCGACGTTGCCGGCGAGGACCATCAGGTCGGCCCAGGAGATTTTCTTGCCGAACTTCTGCTTAATCGGCCAAAGCAGGCGGCGCGCTTTGTCGAGGTTAGCGTTATCCGGCCAGGAATTGAGCGGAGCGAAGCGCTGCTGGCCGGCGCCGGCGCCACCGCGGCCGTCGCCGATGCGGTACGTGCCCGCGCTGTGCCATGCCATGCGAATGAACAGCCCGCCGTAGTGGCCGAAATCCGCGGGCCACCAGTCCTGGCTGTCCGTCATCAGAGCGCGGAGGTCTTTCTTCAGCGCTTTGTAATCGAGCTTCTTGAATTCTTCGGCGTAGTTGAAGGCCTCGCCCATTGGATCAGACTGCGGCGAGTTCTGGCGGAGAATCCTGAGGTTCAAATGATTCGGCCACCAGTCGCTGTTCGACCTCATTCCAACATTCGTGGTCCCGTGGATTACCGGGCACTTCGCTTCGGTTGCCATGGTTTTCTCCTGACGATCGAATTATTTCAAATCTAGCGGGAAGCGTGCGGCGGAGCGCACTTCGTGCAGAGCCCCCGGAAAATGAGTTCGCATTCGCGAAGAATCCGCTTACCGAGGGAGCGCGAGGGCGGCCGGGGCACGTCGTACCAGGCCAGGTCCTCAACATTGCCGCAGCGGTCGCAGATGAAGTGGTGATGCCGCATGCCCTTCGCATCGAATCGCGCGGCGCGGCCCTCGACGGCTACCTCGCGCACCAAACCGGCCTTCACGAGGTCCCGCAGATTGTTATAAGTTGTAGCCCTTGAGGAGCGCGGATCGACGCGATTCACGGCTTCGAAGATTTCCGCTGCGGTCGGATGCCCGGTGTGCTCCATCAAGAAGGCCATCACGGCGTAGCGCTGCGGAGTGCAGCGAAGCCCGCAGCTCTCCAAGGACCGTTGAATCGCCTCTGCGTTCACCGAGCACTTAGACTATATCTAATGTAGTATTTTGTCCAGATTCGTCCGCTTGCGAACAATGAAATAGTCGGGGCGCGGAGATGGCCATGCGACAACGATCAGACAGCGGCTCGCGCGAAATTCGGGATGTGCTGGCAGAAGCATGGCCCGTCAACGAAGCCATCAACCAGCTGCTGATCAAGCATCTCGATCTCGAGGCCTGGCGCGCCAAAGCGCCCGGCCGCAACGCGCGCACCATCGCCGCCCTGTTCGCCCATCTTCACAACATCCGCTTGAAGTGGCTGCGGCTTTCCGCGCCGCATCTCAAGCGGCCCGCGAAGCTCGACCGGGCGCGCTGCACGCGACGCGAGGCGAGCGCCGCGCTCGCGGAAAGCGCGCATCGTTGCTCGGAAATGCTCGCTGAAGCGCTCTCCGGTTCAGGCGGCCAGGCCCGGCGGTTTCTCCGAGACGGCTGGGCCAAGCCCTGGCCCGCGGGCGCCGCGATGGTGGTCTACATGATCTCGCATGAAGCCCATCATCGCGGCCAGGCCTGCATGCTGGCGCATCAACTCGGTTGCCCGCTGCCCGGCAAGCTCACGTCCGAAATGTGGAACTGGGAGCGGCTCTGGAAGCAGTGCGGCTTTACACACCCGCGATAGCCGGGCCCAGCCATTGAGACCCCGGCGTGGGAGGCGTATGATGCGCGGCGGACGAGACGCACGAATCCAGAATTTCGGCTCCGTTCAAAGAGGCCCCCAGTGTCGACACCATTCAGAGATATGGCACGCGGAACTATCGTGTTCAGCCTGACGCTGTTGATCTTCGCTCCGATCGCATCAGCCCAGTCATCGCAGGCGCCATTGGCGACGCTCGACGCGCCGCCGACGGGAATCGCCCCTTCGGGCGACGCGCTTCGCCCCGGTCACCTCGGCCGCCAGATCGAAAACGTCGAGACGATCATGCACTTCTATCACGATCTCATCGGACTCGAACTTCGGGGCACCCGCGACCAAGCCCGTCCGTTTTTCAAGAATCGCGGGCTGCAGGAAGTCGCGATGCTCGTCCAGGGCGTGCCCGATCCCTATCAACAGGCCAGCCGCGTGGCGCTGCTTCCGATTCCGGGAACCGCCGCGACGCAGGGCGGTCCTGAAATGACGATCGAGGCGATCGAGATCAAGGGAATCCCGACCCACCCGTTCAATCCGCCTTTGACCGATCCGGGCGCATCTCATCTGACGCTCATCGTCACCGATCTCGACAAGACTCTCGCCAGTCTGAAGGACGAACGATTTCCCGTGATTACGCCCGGCGAGAATCCGGTCGAGTTGCCCAGCTGGCCCGGCATCACCGGCAAGATTCGCGCAGCGTTCGTGCGCGATCCGGATGGATATCCGGTCGAGTTGATGGAGATAACGCCCGCGCCGGCGACGACGGCCGCTCCCGGCAGCAAGGTGCTCGGCGCGCGTGTCACGATCGTGGTCGACAATCTCGAAAAGACCTGCCGCTTGTACCAAAGCCTGGTCGGGCCCGACTTCAAGTTCTGGGTTAGTCCGTCGCTGATGGGCGACGCAGCATACGAAAAGCTGACGGGCACGCGCGGGCAGTTCCGCATGGCGCAGGCGATGGTTCCCGGCTCGCCGGTGGTGATGGAGATCGTCGAGTACAAGAATCACAGCAAGAAATTCCAGCGGCCGCACTTTCAGGATCCCGGCTCTGCCCACTTCTTGTTCATGGCGAAGGACGACGACGTGATGATCGACCGCGTCAAAACAGCCAACTTGCACACGACGAGCCCTTCGAACGCGCCGGTCTTCATCGCCGCGACGACACGGATGTTCTTCGTGACGGACCCGCAGGGCTTCTGGCTGGAGTTCATGGACAACGGCGTCAAGAGAGACCCGAATGCGAAATAGGAACGCGACGCCCAAATCCGTCCGTTGATTCTTGCCTTGAAAGGGACGTGATACTATCGCGCCGCTTCGCGCCCTCCCAGAGGAACGCCAGGGGCGCGATCCAATCCACGACAATTTCGGAGGCGGAAAATGACGCTCGGCAAACGTTCGGCGGCCGAGTTTTTCGGGACCTTCTGGCTCGTGTTCGGCGGATGCGGGGCCGCGGTGCTGGATGCCGCATTTCCGGGCCTTGGAATCGGATTTCTGGGTGTTGCACTGGCGTTTGGCCTGACGGTGCTGACGATGGTCTTCGCGATCGGCCACATCTCCGGCTGCCATTTGAATCCCGCGGTTTCGCTCGGGCTCGTGGTCGGCAAGCGCTTCCCGGTTTCTGACCTGATTCCTTACTGGATTGCGCAGGTTCTTGGCGCGATCGCTGCGGCTGGCGTCTTGTTCGTCATCGCGTGCGGACATCCCGGTTTCTCCACATCCGGCGGCTTCGCTTCAAACGGCTACGCAGACCATTCGCCGGGAGGGTACTCGCTGCTGGCCTGCCTGATCGCGGAGATCGTTCTGACGGCGTTCTTCCTGCTGATCATCATGGGCGCGACGGATCGGCGTTCACCGCAGGGTTTCGCCGGGATCGCCATCGGGCTTGCGCTGACACTGATTCATTTGGTGGGAATTCCCGTCACAAATCTCTCGGTGAATCCGGCGCGCAGCACGGGACCCGCCGTCTTCGTGGGCGGATGGGCGATTCACCAGCTTTGGCTCTTCTGGGTTGCGCCGTTGATCGGGGGCGCGCTGGGCGGCGGAATCTACGCAGCGCTGTTCGGAGAGAGCCACGACTGAACGAACGAATCGCTAGAACCAGCGAGGAATTTCAGCACGGGCAGGAAAACCTTCAGCACCCGTCGCGCGATGCGCGACGGGTGCCGATCAACCAAACTGCGATAGCCTACTTCTTCGAAGACTCCCACAGCTCGACAAACCCGCCGACGTCGGGATCCTGCAACATCACGGCGCGACCGTCGCTTACCTTCATGATTCCGTGCTCGGAGACCGTCTTGGCGCCCGCCACCTTCGCGCGCGCGTAGACGGCCTCGATGTCGGTCACTTCGAATCCGACGTAGTTGGTGCCGATGTCGGCGAAGTGCTGGTCGGGCGGCTGCTTGTCCTGATTCTGCGGAGAACCGAGCAGTTCCAAACGCACGTTCTGATCGGTGCCCGCCTGCGGATACCAGCCGTTGAGCATGGTCATCGCCGGGCGGCCTCCAGCGGCCGGCGGGGGCGGCAGCGGCGGATAGTCGCCGCCGAGGATGCCCTGATAGAACGCCAGCGCCTTCGCGGGATCGATTACGTTCAAGCCGATGTGGTTGAAACCGGCTTGCTTGCCCCAGCGCTCGATGTTCTGCATCGTTGCCGTCGAGTTGGACACATGCTGCACTTCCGGCGCGCCCGGCGCAGGCTTCATCTTCGCGAACAGCTCGATGAACCAGCCGTCGGGATCCTGAACGAAAACGAACCGGCGCGGACCGTTCGGTGGAGGAGGGCCGCCGGGCAGGGCCATGTTCGGGATTCTAAGGAGGCCGACGGCCTTGAGCTGGTCCATCACCGGATTGCAGTCGTCCATCACGGTCACGTCCATGTGACCGGCGCCGAGATCGGACGAAGTGAGATTGCTCCAGTCCTTGCGCTCGATGCCGCGATATTCGCGGAGGATCAGCGGGAACGGCTTATCGGCGACAGAACTCGGGATATTAATGACCGCGGTGCGCGATTCCGCGCCCTTCGTGCCGCCCAGCTCGTTGGCCACCTTGTCGACTTTCCAATCGGTCCGGCTGGCAACTGGATAGCCGAGCGTTTGATAGAACTTCACCGTCGCGTCCAGATTCGCGGCCTGGTGGCCATCGAAAGCCATTCCCACGACATCTTTCACTCCCGTGTCTGCGACTCCAGCCGAAGCAATTGCAACGACGAGCACGCCCGCCGCGAACACGACGGCCCAATTGCGTGCGGACAACAGACCCAATTTCTTTCGGTTCTTCATCAACCTTCCCCCCGTTTCACCCGTGTCCAACCACTTTCCGTGCGGCTGAATTCTACACCGAGCAGGCTCAGAATGCAGAATCCCGTTTTCGTGTCCGTTGACTTGAGCCGGGCGAAGCGCAAATCCATTGTCTCCCAAGTGGGAGAAGCATAGGATGCGCTTTCGGCACCGGCCGGGGTTCGCGGTCTTGAGCCGAGGCGGGATACGAGATGGGCTTGCAGCTCCATACGCGAGAGAGCGACCGCGCGGCGGTGATCGAGGCTGTGGGGCGACTGACGCTGACCGACAGCCACAGCAAGCTGCGCGACCTGATCCACGTGCTGGCGGCGAATGGCACGAAGCGATTCGTGCTCAACCTCGCGCGCGTGGAGGCCATCGACAGCTACGGCATCGGAGAGCTGGCGCGTTGCCATTCCGTGATTCGGCAGGCGGGCGGGGCCGTGAAGCTGGCCGGCGCAAGCCCGCTCGTGTTGAAGGTGCTCGAAATCTCGCGACTGAATACCGTTTTCGAAATCTACGCGGAGGAAGCTGCTGCCCTGCAAGCGTTCGGGCAGCGCGCGTGACAGATGAATTTGCCGGCCGAGATCGCCATCATTACCGGCGCGGGGAGCGGAATCGGAAAGCACGTGGCTGTTGCTTTGGCGCGGGAGGGTTATGCGTTGGCACTGGCCGGGCGGCGGAAGGAACCGCTTGATGCAACGGCAGGCGAGGTGGAGCAAAGCGGCGGGCGCGCCATCGTGGTGCCGACGGACGTAACCGATCCCGCGGCGGTGCGAGAACTTTTCGCAAAGATGAAAGAGGCATTTGGCCGGCTCGATCTTTTGTTCAACAACGCCGGAGTTTCGGGCGGTGCCGCGCCTCTCGAGGACCTGCCCTACGAACGGTGGAAATCCATTGTCGATACGAATCTGACGGGCGCATTTCTTTGCACGCAGGAAGCGTTCAAAATCATGAAGAGCCAGGAACCGAGAGGCGGGAGGATCATCAACAACGGTTCGATTTCCGCGCATAGCCCGAGGCCGAATTCAGCGGCGTACACGGCGTCGAAACACGGAATCACCGGGCTGACGAAGGTGACTTCTCTGGACGGCCGCAAGTACGACATCGCGTGCGGACAAATCGATATCGGAAACGCAGCGACCGAGATGACGGAGCGGATGAAGAAGGGTGTTCCGCAAGCGAACGGCTCGATCGCCGTGGAACCCACGATGCATCTCGCCGATGTGGCACGGGCCGTCGTATACATGGCTTCCCTGCCGCTCGAGGCCAACGTTCAATTCATGACGGTGATGGCGACGAAGATGCCATTTATCGGCCGCGGCTGAGGACGAGCGCTGGGGGCGGGAGCTAGGGATCCTCTGACAGCGTCTTCCCGAACTTGCTCAGCAAGACTTGAACGCCGAAATAGCCGATGAATTCCGGCTGGCCGCTCGCGCTTCCGCTAAAGCTTCGTCCCGCCATGAAAAGAAGTATGAAACCCCTGTGGACCTTGCAGCGGCCGCCGAAATCGAACGTCGTGTCGCGCGGCAGATCTCCCATTGCACGGTCGTTGTAAACTTCGCCGTCAACCTCGAGCCGCGTGGTGAGTGATCGACCGGCGAGCAGGCCGAGAATTCTCTCGGGCTGTCCATGCCAGGGGAAGAAATAGCCGCCTTCGAAATTCAGATCGAGCGGCCCGACTTTCCTCGCGATTTCGACCGGCAGCAAAAGGCGCGGGCCATTGCCGGCAATCCCCTTCGCGCGCGCTGCGGTCGTGCTTCCAGTTTGAATTTGCGGAAAGGTCGAAATTTGCCAGCCATCTTCGCCGTGATCCAGGAAGCGCCATTTCACACCGGTCAGCGCGTTGCTCCAACCGCTCTGCGTTGGCGCTCCGGCGCTGGTCTGAACGATGTACGGGATTTCGTAACTCAACTGAATGCGGCCGCCGAGACCGAAATTCACGTCGATCTGCGGAAGCTGATAGGAGGCGACGCCCTGGCGAGTGGTGGGCGCCGCAGCGATATTGATCTCCCAATTGCCGTTGCCGGGAGTGCCGGGGTCGGTAGTGAGATAAGGAGGCCCACCCTGGGCACGAGCAACGCCCGATGATCCAAGCAGCGCGAGTGCGCATGAACACAGCGTGAAAGCGCGTCTGGTCATGGATCGAAAGGCCGCGCCCTGGCGGCGCGAAACAGGATACCTCAACGCATGACGGGGAGAGGCGGTTGCTACGCTATTGCGCCGGCGGCCTTCACTTTCACAGCTCCGGCACCGCGCAGGCGGTTTTCGACTTCGACGCGCGTGGCGGTGGACGGATCGAGGACGCCGATTAGGATCATGCCGTTCGACACTTCCGGATCGTAGAGTTTCGATTTCCAGTTGGGAAGTCTCGTGGAGATCAGAAGCGTGATGATGGTGGTGAGGACTGCTCCGAACATGGTGAGTTCGTAGGTCACGATCCCTGTGGGCCAAGCCGCCAGCAGGGGCATCCCGCCCGTTACGATCGGATACGCCTCCTGCGTCAGGCGCGCCAGCAAGAAACCGAGCGTGCCGCCGACAAGACCTCCGGCCGCCGCCAGCCAGGGCATCGGCGTCGCATGGTCCATCTTGCTGAAGGAGTACTCGTCGAACGGCTCGTTGGACATCACCACGATGCGGCTGGGGCTGACTCCCGCGCGATTGAGGGCGTTCATGCCGCGCTCGGCGGACTCAGGATCAGGGAACAGCCCATAGATGGCTGATGTTGGCGCCATGTCAGTCGGCCCCCGCTTCGTTGGGCTGTGCGACGGCGTGCGCGGCCTGCGGCCTTTCTTTCAGGCCCGCCTTCAATTCCCAGATGGAGATGATCGGAACCACCTTCGAGAAGATCATGTAGAGCAGCCCCATCGCGCAGAAGGTGCCCGCCGTGATCGTGATCTCGACCCAGCTCGGACGATACGCGCCCCAGCTATAGGTCAAGTACTTGTGCGAGAGCGAGGGGACGATGATCAGATAGCGTTCGAGCCACATGCCGATCACGATGGTGAACGATGCGATTGCCGTGCCGGTGATCGTGCGCAGTTTCTTGATCGCCAGAATCGGGAACGGGATCAGGAAATTGCAGGCCACCATCGCCCAGAAAAGCGGCGAATACGATCCGTGCTGCGTGACCCAGAAGACCGCCATCTCGCCGGTCTCGTTGCCGTACCACGCCGTCAGCCGCTCGGCGAAAACGAAGTAGAACCAGAGGAGGCTCATCACGAGCAGCAGCTTGCCCAAATTCTCGAAGTGAATCGGGAGAAGGTATTCCTCCAGACGGAGCAGCTTTCGCAGGAGAGCCATGGCGAGAATGAGCGCGGCAATGCCGCTGAAGATCGCCCCGGCCACGAAGTAGGGCGCGAAAATCGTCGAATGCCACATCGGAACCGGCGCCATCGCGAAGTCCCAGGAAACGATGCTGTGCACCGATACGGCCACGGGAATCACGGCGATCGCCATGATGTGCATGGCTGTTTCGAGGCGATGCCACTGCTTCGGAGTGCCCGTCCAGCCGAGCGCGACCGCACCGTAGATTTTCTTCTTCCAACCGGTGGCGCGGTCGCGGATCAGCGCCAGGTCAGGCACCATCGGCAGCAGAAGAAACGTGACGCTGCTCATCAGGTACGTGTTGATGGCGAAAAAGTCCCACAGCAGCGGCGAACGAATGTTGGGCCAGAGGCCGCGCTCACTTGGATATGGAAACAGCCAGAACGCGAGCCAGGGGCGGCCCAGATGGATCACGGGAAACGTTGCGCCGATAGAAAGGGCGAAGACGGTGATGACTTCGGCGCAACGCGTCACGGGACGACGCCAAGTGGCGTTGGCAATGCGCAGGATCGCGGAGATCAGCGTGCCCGCATGGCTGAGGCCGATCCAGAAGACGAAGTTCGTGATGTAGAAGCCCCAGAAAACGGGCCAGCGCAGGCCGGAGACGCCGAGGCCGGCATAGACCTGCCAGAAGAAAGCGCAGAGCGCGGCCACGATGACACCCGCGAGAAATGCGGCCGAAACAGCGTAGCGGCCCGATATTCCCGAAAGCGGGCGCAGCAAGTCGTCAGTGATCTGTTCAGGCGTTTTCGCTGCCATGCCACGAATCCCGTTGTAGGTAAGTTACCTTCGGCCGCGTGCCCAGCTCGCCGAGGAGTCTCGTCCCACGGCTCGAATTCGCCAGACGCGAAACTTCGCTTTCCGGATCGCTCAAGTCTCCGAACACCATCGCGCGGGTGGGGCAGGATTGCACGCAGGCCGGTTTCAGCTCGCCGTCCTTGAGATCGCGCTTTTCTGCAGCCGCCTGGATTTCGGCGGCCTTGATGCGCTGCACGCAGAACGTGCACTTTTCCATCACGCCGACTTCGCGCACGGAAACGTCCGGATTGAGTTGCAAGTTCAGCGGCTTTTCCCAGACCGGATTGAAGAAATTGAAGAAACGCGCGTTGTACGGGCACGCGTTCGCGCAATATCGGGTGCCGATGCAGCGGTTGTAGACCTGTCCGTTCAATCCCTCGGACGTGTGATAGCTCGCGAAGGTGGGGCACACGGGCTCGCACGGCGCGGCGTCGCATTGCTGGCAGAAGACCGGCATGAATTTCACGGAGACATCCGGAAATTCGCCTTCGTAATAGCGCTCGACGCGAATCCAGTGTTTCACGCGGCTGCGCGCTGCCTGATCTTCGCCAACCGTCGAAATGTTATTTTCGGCATGGCAGGCGACGACGCAGGCCTCGCAGCCGTTGCAGCGGTCGAGATCGATCGCCATGCCCCATTGATGCCCCATATTCCCGGACCTTCCTAACGGTGCTTGAGCTCGGGTGAAGCCTCGCTCAAGCTGCCGCCAAACAAAATCAGCTTTCCACGACCCACGGCTTGGACCTTCACACGGGTTGAGGCCCATGCGAGCGATCCCGTGCCTTCCACCAACGCGGGCGACAGAATCGAAATCGGATTGGCGCCGCGGCCGGTGGCGTAACGCGTGAAATTTTCGTGCCCCTGCCCGACCGGCATGGCGATCACATCCGGCGCGATGCCGGGAGTGATGAGCGCCGGCGCCTCAAGGCTACCGTGCGGCGACGTCACCTGTACCAGATCGCCTTGTTTGATCATGAGCTTCGCCGCCGTCGCCGGATTGATTTCAACCCAGCTGCCCCACATGGCGGTGGACAGCGGGTCAGGGGTTTCCTGCAGCCAAGGAAGATGCGCCAGCGAACCGTCGTAGAGAAGCTGCGAAGCAAACGGCAAGAAATGGAAAGGATATTGGTCCGTTCCGCCATCGAACTGCGGCGCGGCGTTCTTTGGCGCGGCGCCCGAACCAGAGACGCCGATTGAGGCCGCCTTGCTTTCTTCGGCGCTCCACCAACCGCCCTGATCCTTCGCGTTGGTCCAGAATTCGTCCGCGTCCTTGGCAGACCTGCTTGCCTGAGATTTGTAGAGCGCCGTGAACTCCGCCTGAATCGCCTCGTCGTACGTTTTCCAGGGGAGCGCTTTCGCGAGATCGCCGCCGACTTGGTGAGCAGCGTCGAGCAACACGTCCGCCATCGCGCGCGTGTCATGAAGCGGGTTCATCGCAGGCGGCGCCACACTCACGACTGTTTTCGCCGAGCCGGAAATCGGCACGTCGTCCAGCCAGGACTCGAGCGGCGAATGATCGGGCAGAATCAAATCGGCCTGGGCGCTCGTGTCGTCGATAAAGCTGCCGAAGCTGGCGATGAACGGGACTTTGTCGAGCGCCGCTCGCACGCCCCAAGCCGCGGGCGCAGCGAACAAAGGATTCGCGTTGTAGAGCAGCAGGGATTTGACGGAGGACGAACCCGAACTGATCCGGGAGATGAGCGTCTGCAACGACGCGCCGGCATCCTTTGCGGCAGGAGAGCCGGGAGCAAACACGATTCCGCCCGGTTTACCGACGCTGCCGAGCAGCGCGTTGAGCGCGTTCACCGCCAGCGCGCTGAAGAGGCCGTTGGTGTGCGCGGTTGCAGCGCCGGCGATCACAGCGACGGCTGGATCGTGCGCCGCGGCCTCGCGAGCGATCCGGGCGATCTTCTCCGGCTTCACGCCGACCTGCGCAGACACCTTTTCAGGCGCGTAGTCGGGCAGCCCTTGCGACCAGCTCTCGATGAGAGAACCCGCATGACCCGCGGCAGCGGCCGGCCGCAGCTTTTCGGCGATGATCACGTGCGCGATCGCGAGTGCGAGAGCGCCTTCAGCGCCGGGCTGAACCGGAATCCACTCGTCCGCGCTTGCGGCGGTTTGCGAAATCCGTGGCTCGAAGTGCACGAATTTTCCGCGCTGGCCCGGCCGCCCCTTCCTCATGTGTCCAAACGCAAGAGACTGCGCCACGGGCGAATTCCACGTGCCCAGAAAATCGGCGCCAAAAGAAATCACATAGTTCGATTGCCCAAGGTCGACCGTAGGCGGCATTGCATGGCCGAAGCTCGCTGCATTGGCGGCGCGGATCACGCCGTCGTCAAAGAAAGCGAATTCGACGAGCGCGGCGTTCTTGAACGATGCGGCGAACGCATTCACGATCGCCTTCCTCTGACCTCGAAGCGGAGACGTGACGAGCGCGAGGGTGCCGTCCGGCTTCGCGCCCTGCAGGTCCGAAAGTTGAGACGCGAGCTGCTTGATGGCGTCGTCCCAACTGACTTCGCGGAATTGACCCGAACCCCGCGGGCCGTTGCGTGCGAGCGGAGTCTTGACGCGATCCGGGTGGTAAGTGACTTGCAGTCCCGCCTGGCCACGCGGGCAGAGCTTGCCTTGATTCACGGGGTGCGCGGGATTGCCTTCGAGTTTCTTGGCGAGGCCCATCTTTAGCAAGCCGAGTTGCCCGTTGCGCACGACTTCCGCCTCGCCCTGCATCACGCGCACCAGCAGGCCGCAGCCCGCAGGGCAGAGCGTGCAGATGCTCGGCTTCCAGGTGGCGACGCCCGGGAGCATGTCTTCTTCCGGCACGAACCGGATCAGCTGGTGGTCCGGATTGCCGCAGCCCTCGAGAGCTGCCGTCGCTCCGGCCACTGCCGAGATTTTCAGGAAATCACGACGCTCCATGGCTTCCTTCTGCCCTCTGCTTCCCTTCCCGGCCACCGCGAAAACTAGAAATGACACGTGATGCAATCCACCGAGGCATTCTTCTGCCGGTGGCAACTAATGCAAAAGCCCATCGTGTGATCCACTTTTCGCTCCGCCACCGTCTGCTGCTTCATGTCGCCGTGGCAGGCGGAGCAATCGACGCCCGCGCGAATGTGCGGCGCGTGATTGAACTTCACGTGCGCCGAGGGCTCGAAGCCGTACACGCGCTGCCAGGGTATGTCTTCGCCGCGCGCCCGGTACGCCGCGAGCTTCTGGATCTCGGGTTTGTCCGTAGCGATCACCTGATGACAGGTCATGCAGAAATTGACGCTCGGGATGCGAGCGTCCGGTCCCGTGTCCACACCAACATGGCAATCGGTGCACTGCATGCCGTTTCCCAGATGCACCTTGTGCGTGTATGCGATGGGCTGGACAGGCTTCGGACGCATGCCGAAGAATTCGCGGATCGAATCGGAAACGGTGCGATGTTCCGGCGTGAACACGTCGGAGGCCGGCGCTTGAGAAGCCGGAGCGGTGCCCTGCGCAGGCAGGACTTTCTGCAAGACCGCCAACCCCAGCACAACGACGCCGACTGCCACCGCAATACGAGAATAATGACTCAGGTGAAAAGCGGGCCGCGACAATGCACCCTCTTAACTATGAGAAACAAATGCAGATTGCGAACTCGACATCCTACCCTTAGACATTGCGCGTGTAAACGGGATTTGTGCGCTTCCGATCCGCGCGTCACGTGGCCGCAAAGTACCGGGCACTATTCCGAACGCCACCCGAATCTCGGAGCGATGGCGTAATTCAGCTGCACGAGCACGATGAACGCGATGCTCCAATACGTGCTGAAGACGCAGAGCAGAGCGCCGAAAGCGTAGAGCGATTGGGCCACAAGGATCCGCCGGGAAATCGCCGCGAGAATGGCCGAAGACACTTCTTTCTTGATCAGCTCCGCGTGCATCGCGCAGGCCCAACTGAAATAGAGCGTCGCGCCCAGCAGAACGATATTGCCCCAGTACCAAAGGAGAGCCGTCCGATACGCCGGATACTCCGCCAACAGCCGAGTGGAGAACGGCATGATCGTGACGGCGAAAAGAAACGCGAGATGAATCCAGGTCAAGCTGCGATCGGACCGGACCAGATGGTTGAGCTGCGTTTGCTGGCCGACCCAGAAAATGCCGAGCGTCAGAAAGCTCATCATGTACATCACGATCTGAGGAGCCAGGGCCGCGAGCGCGTGCCAGAGATCGTGTTCGCTGTGAATCGCGTCCGCGATGGGAACGCGGAGGTCGAGCACGAGCAGGGTCATCGCGACGGCGAAGATGCCGTCGCTGAGCGCCGCGAGGCGCTCGGAGCTTTGGCCGGCGATGCGATTGTAGATGGCGGTCACGCCCGGAAAGCCTACCATCGGCCCGCGAAGCACGAAACCGAAGAAGTGGCGGCCAGCGCGGTCGCGCGTAGAGGCCTTACGGTATAGCGATCATCACCAGCCGAGCTTCAAGGCGAATTGGACCTGACGCGACGACGTAGATGTGCTGGTAATGCTTCCCGCCACCGGATTAGCTTGCGGCGTGTTGGAGCCCGGCGGCAGAACAGCGACGATCAGGTTGGGCGTGTTGAAGTTCGCCCGATTGAGGATGTTGAACACTTCTGCGCGAAACTCGAGATTGAGGCGCTCGTGAATCGGCGTCTGTTTCGCAATCGAGAAGTCCCACGTGGCGAGGCCGGGACCCGGCAGCGCATCGCGGCCCAGATTGCCGAAGAAACCGCTGTTGTTCGGCGGCGCAATAAACGCGGACGGATCAAACCACTTCGCCGGCGTTCCGGGAGTCACAGGTCCGCTGAAGTCGGGATTGATGAACGGCCGGACGGGATTCCGGTTGTCTTTGTTGTTCGACGGGTTGTAGCCGAGTTGCGGCGTAAACGGAAAACCGTCCTGTAACGTTACGATGCTCATCACCGACCAGCCGCTCACGAAACCGTTCGCCCATCCTTCCAGGCCGTTGGCGTGTGTCCTTCCCCGACCAAACGGCAAGTCATAGAGGGCGTTGACGACGCCGATGTTCCGAACGTCATAGGTCGCCAATCCCCAGTCGGCGCGCAAATTGTACGGATTCGAGACGAGGCCCGGCGCGTTCGCGGCAGTGGTGCCGTTCACGGAATCTCCGTCGTCGAGCGCCTTTGACCACGTATAGACGCCGCGGATCGAAAGGCCGCGGCTGAAGCGATGCGTAAAGTCGACCTGCAGCGCGTTGTAGGAACTGTCTCCCAGCGAGAACCACGTCCACGTGTTTGCGATAAGAGGCGAAGGGTTCGCGAGTGGCGAATTCGGAGCGATGTAGTAGCTCCCGGCTGGAACCGGCGTTCCCGACAGGGCACCAAAACCGGCCGGGTAGTTCGTCGGGCACGGGGCGGCCGGGCAGATCACTGGAATCGGCTCGTTCGCGTCCACGCCGATGATTTCGTGATAGCCGTGCGATCCGACGTAGCCGATCGTGATCGCCGTGTTCGGCGAAAGCTCCTGCTGGACTCGCAAGGAATAGGAAATCAGCGTCGGAGTCTTCAGATTGGGTTGCACGCCACCCGGAATCAACTTCGCGGCGGCGGGGCACGCGGGAAGAGATTCGCTGCCGTTCATACAGACCGGCTCGGGGAGATTGTTGACCGTGAAGTTGGCGATGCTGTAGGTCGGATTGAACGGCGCGTTCTGGTCCATGCGGTATCCCAGCGCGTCCTGCAATTCGTCGTACATGCCGAAGCCCGCGCGAAACACGGTCTTGCGACCGAACGGGCTCCAGGCAACGCCGAGGCGCGGCTGGGCAAGGAACGTGGCATTGTTCTTGTTGAATGCGGAACTACCCACGTGCGGAGCCGAACTGATGACTCCGTTTGTGAAGAAGTAGTTCGCGGCGCGATCGTGGGCTTCGTTCCAGCCTGTCGAGAATTCGTGGCGAAAACCGACGGAAACGGTGAGCTTCGGCGTAAGGCGAATCACGTCTTCGGCGTACCAGGCGCCAAACGTCGATCTCCAATTCATTTCCGTCGGCGTCGGATCGTAGAGCAGCGTGGTGCCGGTACCGCCTCCGGCGAGCAGCGGACCGATTCCGGGAAACGAAATCTGGCCGAATTGGCTGAGCGCGATTGTTTCATTGGACTGAAAGCGCTGGACCCACACCCCAAAACTGAGTTGATTCCGGCCGTGCGTGTGCGTGATGCGATCTTCATACGTGAACAGATTCCTCACGACGGTCAGGTTGCTGCCGTTGTTGCTGCCCGCAAGCCCGAGTTGCGTGGCGGGATTCGAAGCGGCGCTGCCTCCCACGACCACGGCGCCGACGGGATGGCCGCCGACGAAGCTCGTGACACTGGCCGCAGGCGTTCCGGGCGTCGGCTCGCCGGTGAAAAAGTACCCCGCGCGAGAGAATCCGATTCGTGCGGTGTTGAGAGTGGCGGGCGAGAAGATGTGTGTTTCGTCGAGACTGACGACCTGTTCGCGAAGATTCGTGATGTCGGTGCTGAAGGGATCAAAAGGCGTTGCCGTCACGTTGCCGCCATCATCGACCGTGTAGTTGGCAGCGAGGGAGTCCTTCGCGGAAAGCGCGTGATCGACGCGCACAGTACCAAAGTCCTCGCGAATCTTCTGCAGCGGGCTGCTGGCGAGCGACGCGATCCCGCTCGGATTCCCATTGGGGAGCAATAGTTCGGGTCCGTTCGCTTCGGGCCAGAGATTCAGTAACTCCTGTACCACCGCCGCGCAGGCCGCCTTCTGCGCCGGGGCGCAGCCCGAGCCTAGACCCGCGGGCAACAGCGGGCACCCTGCTCCACACTCGCGCGCGTCATCCGCTGGAACGAACGTAAGCGACGTTTGGTGCAAGTTCTGACGGAATCCCTCGTAGTTCGCAAAGACGAATGTCTTGTCCTTCTGAATTGGCCCGCCGGCCGACGCGCCGAACTGGTTGCGCTGAAACAGCGGCGCAGAACCCAGATCGAAGAAATTGTGGGCATCCAGCGCATTGTTTCTGAGGAATTCAAAGGCCGAGCCGTGCCAATCGTTGGTACCGGACTGGCTGACAATCGTGACCTGCGCGCCCGGCCGTTTGCCATACTGCGCGCTGTAGGAATCGCGCAGCACGTTGAATTCGCGCACCGCATCCACGCCGAGCGACATGCCGCTGGGGCCTCCCGGCGTCATGTTGTTTTCCGCCGCGCCGGTGAACTCGACGCCGTTCAGGAGAAAAAGATTCTGTTGCGGCCGATTACCGGACACTGCGAAGTTGTTGGCGGTCGTCGAGTTTGAAATCCCTGTGCCGCCGGTCTTTTCCCAGGTGAAGTTGGCCACGCCGGGGTTCAGAAGCATGAGCAGGTCGTAGCTGCGGCCGTTGAGCGGGAGATCCTTTACCTGGCGCTCCCCCACCAGTCCGGAGACATCGGCAGTCGTCGTGCTCACGAGGGGCGCGTCGCCCTCCACGACGATCTGCTGGCTAACAGCTCCGATCTGGAGGGTGATATCGACGGTCGCATCCTGTCCTACCACGAGGTCGATTCCGGTGCGCTTCTCTTCCGCGAAACCTTCCTTTTTCGCTCGCAGCTCAAATCGCCCCAAGGAAAGTCCCAACACGCTGTACCGGCCCGAGGCGTCGGTCGCGACCGTGCGGACAGCCCGGGTGTCCAGGTTCTCTACACTGATCGTTGCGCCAGAGATTGCTGCGCCGGTCTGGTCCGTGACGACTCCCGATAGAGTGGCCGAAACCTGAGCAAGAGTTGGAAGCGACGTAATGAGGATGAGAACAACGACTGCGCCGAGGTGCTTCCAAGGCGCCTCTGGGCGACACGCTTCCGGGCTCACATGACCAGCTGAGGTCGCGGAGGCCCGATGAGACGATTTTTCGGAGTCGTAAGCCATCATGAGCCCTCTCTTGATCCGGGATTTCACGGGAACCGGCGAGCCGCTGAGCAATTGCCGGCAGGAGTTTGGTATTTAATACGAATAGTTACGATATGTCAATACGATTAAGACCGCATCGAAGCTCGAGCAACGCGCGCACGAATGCGCGGGCGCGGAAGCCGGACGAATCAGCCAGGAGAGACGAGGGGGATCGCCAGGAGGGCAGAAATGAAAATGGGTAGAGGTGCTTGCGCACCCCTACCCGGAGGACTGTTCAGCGTTGCTACGGCAGGACGTAACGGAACGAGGTGAACACCATATTCTCGACGGCACTGGGTGAGCCGTTATTGCCCACTCCGGTGACGCCGTTCACCGTCCCAGTCGCAGTTCCTTTCCAAGCAGTACGCTCAAGGTAGGAGTACTGCGTGCCGAACTGCACAGTGCCCTTCGTTCCCTTGTAGAACCGGTACCAGAAGCCGCCCGTGCCTTCAAAGATGTCCCGCGTGTCGCCGGTGCAACTTACGGGCGCGCCCGGAGTCGTTCCGTTGTTCGATCCCGTCGCCTGCTCTATGTTGCAGCCGAAATTGGGATTGTTCTCAGCCCCATACCCAACGGTGAGGGAGGTCCGGGCCGCGTTGAAGAATTGCGTGCGCGCAGCGTACTCACCGCCAGCGTAGAAATAGACATCAAGCTTCGGTGTGGGATGGAGCTCGATCGTGCCAAGTCCCTGGAAGGCGCGAATCGGTGCGAGCGTTCCATCAAGGCGTGCGGTAACGTCCGAGAGCGATGTCGTGCCGTATCGACCCACGCCGTCACCCCCCAAGAAGTGGATGCCCAGATCGACCTTCTTGAAGAACGTGGCGCGAGCATTGGCGCCGATGCCGCCGCCAACACGCGAATCGTTAAACGCGCCTGAACCCGGGAATGCCGAGTCGGTCAGTCCGCAAGGTGCCGCTACCGTTGCCGTGTAGCAAGGGTAGATGCGATCGCGGAACGTGCTGACTACGCCGAAGATCTCGTAGTGGCCGAATCCGGGTTCGAAGACCGCTTTGAACACGAAATCCGGCGCCTTGGTATAGGCAAAGGTGGCTTGGTTGTTGAGCAGACCACCGCCCTGGCCGGTATTGCCATACACGAAGTTGGCGTTTTGACCATGGAACGTCGCGGTCGTCTCTCCGTTCTCAACCGCGAAGCCCAACCAGACCTTGTTATCGAAGTTTTTCGTCACGCGAAGGCCATACTGCCGCATCCAGCTGAAGCCAACGTTATACTGCGCATCGATCACCATCGGCGTGGCTTCAGTGCGATTGTCCATGCCCTTCTTGGTTTCCGTTACTAGGCTCCACATCTGGCCGCCAGTGATAGTCCAGCCGCTATTGAAAGCTGCCTGGCCCCAGAATTGCCGCTGTCGAAGGGTAAAACTGTTGCTCTGGTTGTAGTTCGAGGTTGTACCGGCCGAGAGGAAGTCCGTCTCGTAGTAACCGCCAATCTTCACGTTGCTCAACTTGCCTTCGACGAGCATCGCGATGCGAGACTGGCGGCCGGAAGCCATGAACTCAGAGACGTGCGCTCCCGTAGCTCCTGAGAACGGTATTGCGTTAAAGGGAGTGTTCACGTCCGCAGTGAGTCCGCGCTCGCGCCACGCCGTTTCTGCCGCCATGAACCCGCTTGGCGTGAGCGTGATGCCCTTGACCGAAATCGAGTTGGGTGTCTCCGGCTTCTTGTCGTCACCCGCTGCCAACGCGATGGTGGGCCCAATGGCGGCCTCACCAGGCTGCGATGTCAAATTCTCTTTGGCCGCGGTCGCATCGTTCAACTGTTCCTCCAGCTGCTGCATCTTGCGCTGCTGCTCTTGCAGCTGTTTGGTTTGGGATTCCAGCATATCCCTCATCTCTTGGAGCTCCGTTGCCAGCTCCGCACTCGAGGGTTCCGCTTTGGCCGCAGCGGCATTCGGCGCGCCCGCGTTGGCTGGCTGCGCCGAACTCGTGGCCGTGTTCTTCGCCTCCCCCGCCCCGCGGCTATCGTTTTCGCCCGCCCCAGCCGCCTTGGTCACGAGCGGCGATGCGAAAAGGCAAAGGGCCACAAAACACGTAGCAAATGCTCGCATTCCTTCCTCCTTAGAAAATTAACTGCGAATCACCCGTCAACCACCCGCGTTCAAGAGACTTGAACGAAACTGCGAATCATGGGACGCCCGCTGTCCCTAGGCGCAATATGAAGCTCGTTGCGGGACACCCACCCACGCTGGCCGCCGGGCGCGGCCATGGCATCGTTGCCTTTTCGGGCACACCGCCAAGCGACAGGGAAGGTAAGCCGCCCATATGAACTAGCCGTGATTCGAATGTTAATTCTGTGTTACTGCCTTGCCGGGATCGCGCCGATGCATGGGTGGTTGCCCGCATCCGGAGGGCCTGCCAGCACGAGCCAACTCCCGCGCCGAAACGACGAAGTCGTTCCACGGTCCGGGGCCCTGCTGGCGGCACACCGGGCTGAACTTTTGCTTGACAATGTCTACTAAATCGGTAGACTTGACCTACTTAATAGGGACTAATTATGCGAATTTCTCAAAGAGGACTCTACGCCCTGCAGGCGCTCACCGTGCTGGCGCAGCACGCGTCCGAAGTCGTGAAGATCAAGGACATCGCGGCGAAGGAGAATCTGCCGGAAAAATTTCTCGAAGCGATTCTGCTGGACCTGAAGCGTGCGCGCATCGTCGTCAGCGCGCGTGGCGCGAATGGCGGCTATCAGCTGAAGCGTCCCGCGAAGAAGATTTCTCTCGGCGAAGTGATTCGCCGGATCGACGGACCCTTGGCACCGTTTGAAGACGCCGAGTCTCTGCGCTGGAGGATCAATTCGGATAAGAAGCATCGCCCGCTATTCCGCATCCTTCTGGACGTCCGGAATGCGACGGCCCGCATTCTGGACCATACCTACCTCACCGACCTCTGTTGTAGCCGCAACTAGTGTTTTCTTCGCAGTTCACTCGATAGCGAACAACCAGGGGAGCCACCGGCGCTGTGGAAAGTAGCCGGACATGGCCGCGAACGAGCACCGCAGGCTTCCGGGCACCCCGCTCCAAAGGAAAACACGATGAGCACGGCGGCAACGCAGGATTGGCTGCAGGACCTGACCACCAACGAGCGCGAGCTCCTGCGCGAAGTAGCGCTGGCGCTGCGAAGTATTCGCTATGGCTCCGTGGTTCTGACGGTGCACGACGGACGAATTGTGGAGTTGAACAAGACTGAACGGATTCGTAAGGCCCCGGGATAAGCACACCGGCTCAACACCCAACCCCTCGTGGGGAGGTAGGCAAATGAAAGTGGGCCGGCCAACCAGTCTTCTGGAGGTCCGAAGCCGAAAAATTCTTCAGGAGATATCAATCGATGTCGACACATCCAGGACTGAAACTGAGACGGAGTGCGGTGCTTCTTGTAGCCATTCTTGCAGCTGCGTTGTCCGTCGGGGCATCTCCCGGCGGCGGAGCGGCGACGAACAGCGAAACGGCGGCTGCGGCTGCTCCGGCACAGCCGATGGCCGCTCAACTCGAGGAATTGAGGAAGGCGGTTCAGGCGCAGGCGCAGCAGTTCGCGGAGCACAGCCGCGAACTGGAGGAGGAACGCGCGGTGCTGCACCAACAGCTTGACCGCATCGCGGCACTCGAGACGTCGCTCGGCATCGCTCCCGATGCGGCTGCGAATTCCGCGGCGGTGGCCGCCATATCCCCTGCCACCGGTCCGATCGCCACGCCAGGCAGTCCGGCCGCTCAGCAGGATCTTTCTAAGAAGCTGGACAGCCTGGAAAGCAAGCTGAAAGGCTTCGGTCCATTTACGTTCGGCGGCGATCTCCGTCTTCGCGATGAGCCCTATTTCGGCGGTCCGATCAACCAATCGCAGGTTCGGAACCGCGAGCGTTACCGCGCCCGCCTCAACATCAACGCGAAGCTGAACGACTACATCAGCGGCGGTCTGACACTGGCGACAGGGGACATCAACGACCCGATCACGAATAACCAGACGGCCAACCAGGATTTCACGCGCAAACCGTTCTTCCTAGACAAGGCTTTCATCAATTACAACCCGCACCAGGTGAAGGCTCTCACGCTGATCGGCGGAAAGTTCGCCTATCCGTGGTACCGAACGGAGCTCACCTGGGACAACGACATCAGCCCGGAGGGAGTCGCCCAGAAGCTGGAGTGGAAGTCGGACAACTGGCACGTCTTGCGGCAGTTCGCACTCATCGGATTCGAGCTTCCCTTCGGCGAGAGCTCGAAGGCGAATCCGATCACCACGCTCACCAGCAACGGCGCCAGTGCGCTGCTGCCGTATCCGAACTCGAGCATCAAGCAGAGCACGGTGTACGGAGGACAGATTCAGACACGGTGGCAACTGGCAGGCTGGCTCTCGTTCACCGCTGACACGGCGTTTTATAACTGGCACAACGCCGACCAGATCGTGCTGGCGAACCAGGTCGGGTACGGTCCGAACGCCTCGTCGAGCCCGGGCATCGGTCTGCTAAAGCTGAACAACACCCTCACGAACTCGTACCAGATCATTACGGAGTCCTTCACCGTGCCTGTGAGCAGCGGCGGCACGACCGTGGTCAACTCCGAGATTGTCGGCGCGAAGTTCAACTCCAAATTTGCGCTTTCGGACACGATCGCGCAATTCGACATCAAGACCCCCTCAGAGCGGTGGCCGATTCGGTTTCTGGCGGACTACGTGCAGAACACCGAAGCTTGCGCCAACGACTCGACGCTCGCATTCACGGCCGCGCAGCTGGCAAACTTCCCAGCCAATGCGACTCTGACCCGCTCGACGAAGAACCCGAGCATCACGAAGAGCGGCGCGGCTGATCCGCTCGCCGTAAACGGTTGCGACAGCCACGATCGGCGTGGAACCTGGCTGGAGGCTCGTTTCGGGCGTCAGCAAGCGAAGGGCGACTGGCAGTTCGCGTACACGTATATGTTGATCGAACGCGAAGCTGTCATCTCGGTGTTCGACTTCAGCGACATCCGTCAGGGCACCGACGTGCAGCAAAACCGCATCGAGGCTTTCTATCAACCACACAGCAACGTCACCTTGGGTTTCACCGGTTTCATAGGCCGACCGTTGCATCCGGCGGTCACGACTCCGGCAGAAACATATCTAAAGCGGCTTCAATTCGACGTGATCTACAAGTTCTGACCACGCCGAGAAGGTCCCTCCTCAAACCACCCGAGCCTCGGTCCGGCACCCACGCCGGTCCGGGGCTCACCCGTTCTTTACCCCAATATTTCCCGGATCCACGCGCTGCCTGCAACCCAGCCCGCCTGGTGCACGTCAGTTAGGAAAGGCTCGTTGTACGATTTGCGGCACCTTTCGGCGTCTATACTAGGTTCAGCGCGACTTTTGGGGTGAGGGGAGAAAGAAAGATGACTAGAATTTGGGCTCTTGTTGTGTGCAGCGTGTTCGCAGCCGCGACGCCGGCCGCAGCACAGGTGAAAAACTACAAACCGGTGACGCAACAGGACCTCCTGCATCCCAGCCCGGACGACTGGCTGATGTTCAGCCGAACCTACGACGCGTTCCGCGACAGTCCCCTTTCGCAAATCAACACGAAGAACGTGAAGAATCTGCGCATGGCCTGGGTTCGCGGACTCGGGGAAGGAACCACAGAAACGATTCCGCTGGTTCACGACGGGGTCATGTACGTGATCGCGCCGGGCGGATTCGTGGACGCGCTCGACGCGACGAACGGCGACTTGATCTGGGAATACAAGCGGCCATTCAAAAATCCGCAACTAGGCTCGGCCGAACGCACGAAAGCGCTCGCGATCTACAAGGACATGATCTATTTCACGGCGGCGGACGGCTACGTAGTGGCGCTCGACGCTCGCGACGGGCACGTTCGGTGGGAGACGTTCAAGACCGATACGCAGAATACGTCCGGTGCTCTGGTGGTGGACGGCAAGGTGATTTCTGGCGGCACGTGCGGGCGCGGCAGCGACAGCTGCTTCATCGAGGCAGACGACGCCGACACGGGCGAAAAAGTCTGGCGGTTTTACACCGTGGCGCATCCGGACGACCCGGGCTTCGCCTCGTGGAATCTGCCGGACAATTCGCAGATGATGGCGTCCACCTGGGGCTTGCCCGGCACGTTCGATCCCACTCGCAATGTTCTCTACTGGGGCGTGGCGAATCCCATGCCCGACCAGCGAATGTTGCGGCACAACGGCGATCCCGACGGGACCTCGCGCAAGACTCCGTCCGACCTCTACAGCAATTGCACACTGGCGCTCGATCCCGCCACAGGAAAACTGATTTGGTACTACCAGCATCTCCCGGGCGACGACTGGGACACCGACCACACGCACGAGCGGACGCTGGCGCGCGTTGCGTTCAACCCAAATCCGAAATTCGTGAAGTGGATCAATTCGACGGTGCCGCGCGGCTCGATGCACGACATCGCGGCAATGGTGGCCGAAGGCGGGACGCTTTTCGTGCTCGACCGCGACAACGGAAAGTTTCTCTGGGCGACTCCGTTCCCCTACGACGACCCGAACTACATTATGTCCGATGTGGATGTGAAGACCGGGCAGACGACGCTGAATTGGGATCTCGTGTTCAAACACCCGGGCGATCACCACATCATGTGCTACTGGAACACGCGCAGCTACTGGCCGACCGCATACCACGAGGAGACGCAGTCGCTCTTTGTCCCGTACATTGACAATTGCCGCGATCTGACGACCAACGGCCCCGGCGTAAAGGGCGGCTGGAAGGTGATCCCACGGCCGGGCTCAGATCCCAACGCGCTCACGGGCCTCGCGCGAATCAGTCTTTCCACGGGAGAGACGCTGCATTTCGACGTGGGCCGCGCGCCGAGCAACGGCGCGATGCTGACCACCGCGGGCGGGCTCGTGTTTCACGGCGACATGAGCCGGCGGTTTCGCGCCTTCGACGTGAAGACTGGGGAGAAGCTGTGGGAAGGAATCGTCGGCGGCAACGTATCGGTGAGCACGATCACTTACGCAATCAACGGAAAGCAGTATATCTGCGTGATGACGGGATACAACCCGAAAGTGCCGGAGCTTTCGGCGGAGGTTCCCGACATGCGCACTCCGAACAACAGCAACGCCATTTACGTGTTTTCGTTGCCGTAACGCAACGGCCTGCGCGTACGTCTCACGATCGAGCGCGGGGAGTGCTATGATGGTGCAACGGCAATCGAGGTGGAAAAGGGGCTATCCAAGACCATGAAGATCAATCGAAGAAAGCTGCTCTCGTTGATCGGCGTGAGTCCGGCGGTGCTCGCCGGGTCTCCCGCACTCGCGGACGACAAGAAAAAGAAGAATGGCAAGGCCGCGTCGCACGGCCCCGAAAAGATCGAGGTCCTCAATCCGAAGGGGATGCCGCCCGCGGTCCAGCTGGTCCCTATGGCCCCGCGCCTGGACACGCTTGAAGGCAAAACCGTTTTCCTCGTGTCCGACGGCTTCGCCGGCGCGGACCGTTTTCTGAATCAGATCGCGATCTGGTTCCAGAAGAACATGCCCAGCGTGAAGACGGTGTACCGCCTGAAAGCCGGATCGTATTTCGATGATGATCCCAAGTTGATGGCGGAAATCAAGGCCAGTGGCAACGCCATGATCATGGCGTACGGGCATTGAAGCACCTGCACCCCAGCGACCGTCGGTCACTGCATGCAAGTCGAAAAGATGGGTTTCCCGACCGCTCCACTGGTCACAATCGCCTTCAAGGATTTGGCGAAGTCCAATGCGGCCAGCCGCGGCATGCCGCTCGAGCGCGTCTGCTTCTTGCCTCACCCGATGACCAACAAGTCGGACGAGGAGATGTACAAAGTCCTCGAAGGCAACGATCCGGTCACGAACAAGCCGCTGATGCCAGAAATTATTGCCGCGTTGACGCAGCCGCTGACTGCGGACGAAAAGAAAACCGGCACCATCAGTCCGGATATTGGTCCGCCGACCTATGTGGGCACTCAGGATGAGCTGCAGCGCCTGTACTGCGATAACAACCTGACCGATTTCATGCCCATCATCCTTCCCACCGAGGAAAAGGTGGAGGCGATGCTGAAGGGCACGAGCCACAAGCCCGACGAGGTTATCGGGAAATTGAGCGCCGCCCAGGGGGCGCAACCTTCGTGGACGTTCACGGTCAGGCACGTGGCCATCAATGCGGTCATGGCCGGCGCGAGCCCGGAACATTTGCCCGTGATTCTCGCAATCTCTTCGACGGGCCAGCCATCGCTGTTTAGCTCGACGTCGTCCTTCTCCCGCATGGTGATGCTGAACGGCCCCATTTCCGACCAAATCAAGATGAACTACGGCATCGGCGCGATGGGCCCGTTTGCCGAACCCAATGCCGTCATCGGCCGCGCGTGGACCATCCTTTCGAAAAACCTCGGCGGCTGCGGTGTGCCCGGACTGAGCTACCTGGGCACGCTGGGATCCAACTTCAACTACAACAACCTCTGCATCGCGGAAACGGAGAATAGGCTGCCGGATGGCTGGAAGCCGTTCCACGTGCAGAAGGGGTTCAAGGCCGACGAGAGCGTCGTGAGCATCTTCAGCGGCTGGAGCCTGAACAACGTCGCCTGGTTCCCCAACATGCCCTACCACGAACTGATCAAGAACTGGCTGACGCATTTCTTCTCGTTCGGCACCACCGCCGCCACGCTGCTGCTCGATCCAACGATCGCCCGCGAGGCGAAGGAAAAGGGATTCAACTCGAAGGAAGAGCTAAGCGACTACTGGTCGAAGAACTCGAAGACACCGGCTTGGCTCTACTGGGACCAGCACCAGCGGGAGTTGAAGCAGGGTCAGCAAGGCGTCGAGCCGTACGCCTCTTATTTGAAGATGGGCGACGGTGAGATTCCGTTCCAGCGCTTCTACCGCCGCGGCCGTCCTGGCGGACCGGTCGATGCCAACCCCAAGTCCTCTATCGAGATAATCGTGCTGGGCGGGGAAACAAACACATACTGGGCCGGCGGCGATTTCAGCTATGTGACCAGCGCCTCCATCGACAAGTGGCGCTAGCTCACGGGTGCGTGTACTTGACGACCTCGACCTCGGAGGTCGCGATGAGTCCTTCGCGGACCATCTCATCGAGGTAGGGGATCAACGTTTTCACTTTTTCCTCCGAGTCGATCACGCTGACCATGATCGGCGCGTCGGAGGAAAACGAGAAGAGGTGCGATCGCCGAATCAGCGTGCTCGCACCGTATCCCTCGATTCCGCGGAACACGGTCGCTCCCGCGATGTCCAATTCCCTGCACTTCTCCACGATCGCGCGGTAGAGCGGCTTGTCCTGCCATTTGTCGTTCTCGCCGAAGTGGATGCGCAGCATCCTCGCCTTTCCCTCGAGTTTCATGGCCGCGCCTCCTTTCTTCGTTCCACTTCGAGGTAGTTCGGCGTGTACTTGATGATGTCGACGTCGGAGAACACCACAAGGCCTTGCGGGACCATCCGGTCAAGCACGGGGAAGAACGCGCGAAGCTTTTCTTCCGTATCGACCACGGAAAGCATCACCGGGCGGTCGTGCGAGAGATGCAAGGCCGTGTCCTTGTGAATTCGTTTGTTGGCGCCGTAGCCCAGGATTCCCTGATAGACGGTGGCGCCCGCAATATCGTTGGCGCGCATGCTTTCGACCAGAGCTGTGTGCAAAGGCTTGTCGTGCCATTTGTCGTTTTCGCCGATAAAGATGCGCATGAGCTTGGCCTTGCCTTCCCGCCGGAGCGGCGGAACGGCAGGCTGCGGAGCTTCCTTGGCGGTGAGCTCGGGCTCCGGCGGCTTGACGACCATCGTCTCCTGCAATTCGATGAGGCCGGTGCCAGCCATGTCGCGCAGTTTCGGGAGCAGCTCACCGATCTTCTCCGGCGACTCGATGAACTCGATCTTGATCGGAAGATTCTCAGTCAGGCGCTCGATTCGTGTGGTGTGAAGATGATGGTCGGCTCCGAAGCCCGCGATCCCGCGCACCACGGTCGCGCCCGAAACGCCGCGATAGAAGAGAAAATCGAGAATGGCGGAATACGCCGACTGACCGTGATATTTGTGGTCCTCGCCAACATAAATCGAGACTTTCTTCGCAAGCCCGGGCTTCAGCATGATTCCTCCTGGCGCAAATCGTTCTCGACGGCAGCTGTTCCGGTATTCATGCGACCGTCCTTCCCGCGATCACGCCCAGCCAAACGGCAATAAAGCCGACGATCACGCTGAGGACAACATTCAATCCGGCGTACAAAAGGTCTCCATCCTGAATGCTGCGAAACGTCTCGTACTCAAATGTGGAGAAGGTCGTGTACGCCCCGATGAACCCGACTGGAATCAAATATCTCCAGTTCGGGCTCCAGTGGGTCCTCTCCGCCAGCAACGTCAGTATGAACCCGATCACGAATGATCCTGTGATGTTGATCACAAAGGTCCCGTAGGGAAACCGTGTTCCCATGCGGTCGCCGATGAATCCGCCAAGCCAGAAACGCGCAATGGCGCCTAGGAAGCCGCCGATACCCACCATCAGATACTTGTCCATGGGAGCTGGTTGACTCTCCTATTCCATGTCGATTCGGTTGTGGGATCGTTGCCGGGGACATGACTCCGCGACAAGATCATCGTCAGGAGTCATCATCTGTCCCGGCTTCGGAGGGACAGCAGTTATAGGGCGAACTCCATCGCCGCTGGGCACAGGATAGCAGGCCCCTCACCCAAGTCAACTGCAAGCCGGGCGCTGCTGTGCCCTAACTGGAAGGCAATACCGGGAGGGGGCGCAACGTTCTAGGGCCCGCGCACTCTGGATCGGTTCGAAGGAACACCTGTGGCGTCGGTTGCGGACAAATGTGGCGATCAGGCGCCCTTGCTTTTTCCCCAAAGCTCGGCGCTTGCCAGGCGAGCACCTTCGACGAGCGCCTCGAACTTGGCCCACATCACGGAGGGAGCCGCGCGCTGGATGAATTGGGCCTGGGCGAAACCGCAATCGGTTCCCGCGATCACGTTCTCGCGTCCGACGATTCGAGCGAATCGCAGAATGCGATCGGCCACCAGGCGCGGGTGCTCGACCGTGATCGTGTGGTGCGTCACGACGCCTGGAATCAGAATCTTGCCCGCCGGCAGTTTGTGAGACTCCCAGACCCGCCATTCGTGTTCATGTCGCGGATTGGCCGCTTCGATCGAGTACGCGCCCGCGCGCACGCTGAGAATGAAGCCAACGATCTCTTCGAGCGGGGCGTCGGAAAGGTGCGGGACGTGCCAACTGCCGAAGCAAACGTGATATCGGACGCGGTCTTCCGGAATTCCCTGAAGAGCGTGATTCAACGCTTCGATGCGCAGACCGGCCCACTGCCGATATTTCTCCGGGCTCTGCTCGACGTAGTGGTCATACATGTTCGCGAGAACGGCATCGTCGATCTGCACAACGAGACCTGCGTCGAAAATTGCCCGGTATTCCTCGCGAAGCGCATCCGCGATGGCGTACACGAATTCCTTCTCGGTCGGATAGTACTCGTTGATTCCGTCGTATGCCGTGCTGGCCGGCGCGACCACCGGAAGGAAGGCCTCCTCAACGTGCACGGAGCGGAGCGCCGTTTTCAAGTTGCCGATGTCGCGGTTGATGCTGGAGTGGTCGCGGTACTTGATCGGAGCGACGCACGCTTCCGTCGGGACTCCCTTGCCCATCCACGGGAATTCCGCCGCCATCACGTCCGGAAACCGCTCGCGGTCGCGGCCCAGCCAGTAGACCGGATGCAATTGCTCGGGGCGCCGCTCGAATCCAGTGATCCGTTCCAGAACGTAGTTCGCCCAGCTGGATTTACCGAACTCGCCGTCGTTGACGATGTCGAGGCCGACCCTGGCCTGCATCTTCACGACGTCCGCGACGGACTCGCGCAGAAAATCGTCGTATCGCTTCTGATTCTCCGGCGATTCGTGAGCCACCGCGGCCAATTCCTTCAGCTGCGGTGGGCGGGGAATGCTCCCGACATGCGTGGTCAGAATTCGGTTTTCGCTTCGCTTCATGTCCAGGGTTCCGATGTCTGCCGCTCAGGATCGAGAGGTCGCTCCCTCCGGAGGAACGACCGGTTCCAATGTGGCCAGGATTTCCTGGCGGCGGTCCTCAAACCACGGCGGGATATGCAGCTTCGTGCCGAGCTTGTCCGCCGGCTCGTCCTTTTCGAAGCCCCCGGGGACATTGCAGCAGCACTCTACCAAAATGCCTGCAGGCGAACGGACGTACATGGAGTGGAAGTAGAAGCGATCCTTGATTTCCGAGGCATCCGTGTACCCGAGCTCCTCGTAAATCGCCTTCTGCGCTGCCATCGCTTCGTCGTCGGCCACCCAGAGGGCGATGTGGTGCACGGTACCAGCGCCGAAGGTCCAGCTGCCAGGAGCGCGATTCGGTTCCAGCAGGAGAGTCAGCGTCTTGTTCGCGCCGCCGCTGCCGATTTCAAAGCGATAGTACGGGCCATCGACGCCCGTCTTGCGGAAGCCGAGCGCTTCGACCAAGAACTTTTCCTGTTCGTTGACGTCGCGAACGGAGAGCACGGCACCGTGAAATCCCCGCACCGCTTCGCCGGCACCAATTTCCTTGGTCGTCCAACCTTCGCGCGTGTCGTCCTTATCTTCCATCACCTCAAAGTCCAAGTCCGCAGGATGACTGAATCGAATGAAGCGCTGCCCGAAGCGTTCCTGAATCGGGCTCTGCTTCACCTTGTGGCGCTTGAAGTGTTCTTGCCAGAAAGGCAGGGACCCTTTCGCCACGGTGTAAGTTGTCGCTTGGACTTGCCCCGAGCCGCGCCGGCCCGGCAGCCGGCTGTATGGGAACGTCGTCATGATCGAGCCTGGCTCGATCTTCGCGTTCGAATAGTAGAGATGATAGTGAGGGAACTTGCCGTCCATCAGGACGGTTTGCTTGGCCAGCCGCTGGCCCACGACCTTCGTGAAGAAATCAACGTCTTCCTGCGCTCCACCCGCGCAGGCGGTGATGTGATGATATCCAGTTGCCGGATAATCCATGGGATCTCCTAACCGTGTGACGATGCCGTGCGGCCGAGGGTTTCGTTGCTGCCTGAAGTCGAGCTTCCCTCACCCCACACTTCGTATGCACACGGCAAGCTCGGTTCGCGGGCGCCAGAATGCGTTTGGACTCGTCGCGTTGCCGGGATGCGCCGCTAGATACTACGTTCCCGCGTAAAGTGTCAACGTCAAAATGTATCCAGAAAGAGGCCCTAAACGTATTTTCCGACAGAAAAGGCAACGCAGCATGGTGATATCGCGCCCGATTGCATACATTCGGGAGCCGACGCGAAGGGCAGCGCAAAAAAATAAGAAGTCGCCGCCTTTTCAGTGGCGACTCCCGTTTGAGATTTGTGTTTGCCTCGTCCGGCGACTTACCGCGGCTGTGCGGTTCGCCAGCCCTCGGCGTACGACGTGCGGGCGACTTCCGAGTATGGAACCGGGCTCACGATCGCGCGAATCTGCGTTTGCACGTGGCGCTCGACGGTCGGTTTCGAAGATCCGCCCCCCTCTTCACCCCATACGAACGTGACTTCGGTGCCGGGCTCCGCATACTCTTCCTTCAGAATCGCCAGCGTGAGCATCCTGCCCTCGTTCGAGCTATAGCCGCACCACGTGGAAATCCCGGCCACCTTGCCGTTGCACAGCACCTTGTCGTACGGCAACGTCGCATACACCGCGGACGGGAAATCGAAATACTTGGCGCGATCTTTCTTTTGGAACATCGTGTTGATCGCGCGCGTTACGTCGTCGCTATCCAGCGCGAGGGTGACCTTCTTCCGCTGCGGCTGCTTGGACATCTTTTCGAGCGCCTCGCGGCCGACGAAGTCGTGATCGAATTTCACGATCGGTCCGTATCCGAGATCCCAAGGATTCAGGTAGTAGTCCTCGATGTTGTCGGAATAGAAGCTTCCACCGAGCGACGCGATCGCTTCGTAGCTGTCCGCCGGCAGCCACTGCCGGTACGCCTTCAGCTTCTCACCCGTGTAGATGGCCGGCATCGGCGAGGGAATCCATCCGGACTCGAGCGTGTTCGAGGAATAGGCACGCGCGCCGACCAAGCGCAGTCCGAATTCTTTTCCGGCCTCGAACAGCGCCAAGCGAACCGTCTCGCCGTCTTCCCAGGGGCCGAAAAGTTCGAGTCCCGGCTGGCCTGCCATGCCGTGGCGCAGCGCCCGCACCTTCTTTCCGGCAATCGTTATGGTTGTCATATGGAAGAATTTGAGTTGCGGCGCGGGCTGGCCGGTTACCTTCTCGATCACCTTCATCGCGTTCGGGCCCTGCACCTGGAAACGGTACGCCTTGCGAACGATCGGACCCTTTTGCACCACTGCGCGCTCGTCGCGTTCAAACTTCACGTTGTATTTTCCGGTTTGCCCGTTGTACTGCACCCAATTGTGAACGGAGGGGCGTCCGACAAGATTGAACAGGTCCTTGTCGAGATAGAAGAGAATGACGTCGCCGATCACGTAGCCTTCGTAGTTACAAGGCACAAACTGCTTCGCGCGATCCGGTTCGAAGCCTTTGAAAGTATTGATGCCGAGGTCTGAAAGGAGCCGCAGCGAATCGGGGCCTGACACGTACATATCCATCATGTGGTACGACTGGTTGAACAAAACGCAGCTCTGCTGCCAGGCGCGCTGCTCATCGCGCCAATTCGAATACTCGGGTGGAACTACGGGATATACATACGGACCGGTCTGCGAATTGCGGAGCATCTTTACCGGACTTCCAGCTGCTGCTATAAGGTCCTCTAGGTTCCTTTGGCTCACTGTTTCTCCTCAATAATGATGGCAAGATCGATCGGCCGACCAACTGCGCCGGGACGAATACGCCGGGATTGGATTGCGGGAACGCAGCGGCTACTGGTCCAACAACTGCCTCTTGCGCGCGCTGCCGTGGCCGTTCCGTGACGGTCAGCACGCCCCCTGAAGCCCGCAGGAAGATAAGCGATAAACGCTTTCCTGTCAATCAGATTGTGATCTTGGGGCGTCACAATGGATGCAATATTGTACAAGAGATATGAAGCCCAGGCTCCAGAGTTTCTTGGCAACATCAAGCGAAACAGTCTTCCCGGTCCCGGCACGCTTGGCGCGGACATCTCCATCCTGAAGAACACCAAACTAAAGGAGAAGCTGAGCATGCAGTTTCGGGCAGAGTTCTTCAACCTCATCAACCACTTCAATCCGGCTGGCGCATCGCCGACGTCTCCGACGGTCCTCGGCGCCATCAATCAGCCCGTGGGAAACGATGGTGTGACCTTCTTTTCGCAAAACCCGGTCGTGACTCCTCGGCAGACCCAATTCGCCGTGAAGCTCGACTTCTAGACCGTTCCGGCGCTGGCAGGCGCCTTCTCGGAGGGCGCCTGCCGGACGTCGCATTCCATCAGCAATTGCGGGCCTTTCGTTGTTGGCAGGGCTCCAGTTGGCGCGGTGAGCCCCCCTAAGTTTCCCTCAAGGAATCCGCAAATGCGCAGTTGCATACCAACAGGTGACTGTTGTATACACTCTTTCAAAGCAGTGGCGCCTTAAAGAAATTTTGGGGCTGCCGTTTGTGGCCCGGAAGATGGACCACCCCCCTCTTCCGGGCTGCATTTTCAGCAGGTTCGACCTCACGTTGACCGCTCGTCCAACTCCCTTTTGGCCAAGATGGATCATAGTGGATGCAATTCCCGATCGGTCCGATGGCCAGAAGGAAATCCCGTGTGCGCGGACGAACCCCGCGCGCGTCCATCTCCGTGATGTGCTGGCTTCGCTTCGGACATCTCGGCCGACCGCGCATCCTGTAGCGATTGATTGCGCGCAGTTGAGTTGGTAACATCCGCCCAGATATCCGCCGTTCGGATTGCGCCGTCGGCTGACTTGCGGGACAATTCGATCGGGTTTGCAACTCGGATGTACTTCCCTGATTTCTAGCGTGCGAAATGGCCGGCAAGAATTCACGCGTCATCGTTCGAATTCGAGAAATGATCCTGCATGGGCAGCTCGTGCCGGGTCAGCGGGTGCGCGAAGTGGAGCTTGCCGAAAAGCTTGGCGTCTCTCGCACGCCGGTTCGCGAGTCGCTGCCGATTCTGGCGCAAGAAGGGATGCTGACGCAGCTCGATACGCGCGGGTTCGTCGTGCGCAGTTTCACGCCCCAGGAAATCATGGACGCGATCGACGTGCGCGGCGTGCTCGAGGGACTCGCGGCCCGCATGCTCGCGGAACAAGGGCCTTCACGCCGGCTAATCCAGTCGCTCCATGAATGTCTTCGGGAAGGCGATGCCATCTTCGCGAAACGTCATCTGGTGGAATCGGACGAGGCTCGCTACGGAGAAATGAACAAGCAATTCCACTCGCTGATCGTGCAGGGCGCCGGCAGCAAAGTTATCGCCGATGCAATCGAACGAAACAGCCGGATACCTTTCGCGGCTGCGCAGGCCATTGCGTTCGACAAAGTCGATTTGCCGGGAATGTACCAATCGTTGAGTCATTCTCATCATCAGCATCACGCGATCGTCCAGGCACTGGAGAACGGCGAGGGCGCCAGAGTCGCGGGCTTGATGTACGAACACGCGTATGCAACAAAGTCCAGTATCAACATGGAACGAAAGCCGTGGCGCACTGGAGCCGGCGACGGCCGGGCGTCGGCCGCCGAAGAAGACTCCGGAAGCGCGCAGATCCCCTGACTCGATTCCATCTGAATACTCCTACGTCGTTCCATTTCGGGCAACGCCGCTACCCCAGCGATCAGGCATGTGACGGCCGTCACAAAGGCGAGTGCGCAAAGTCACGGCTCTGCGCCGCCGCTGCCGCTACGCTAGTCCCGCTTGTGACTGACCAGTCAGTTTCCTGACGTTGACCGGAAACTGCACGGCGGCGAGATGAGGCAGAAGAAACAACCCTTTCGAAGACGCGCCCCGAGGGCCGAACGGCAAGCACAGATTCTCGCGGCGGCCTTCAAGGAATTTGCCGCCAAGGGCTATGCCGGCGCGCGATTGGACAATGTGGCGAAGCGCGCGCAGGTGGCCAAGGGAACCATTTTTCTGCACTTTCGGGACAAGAAGTCTCTGTTTCGCGCGGTCCTACGGAGCTTGATTCACCCCGTTCGCGCCGACGTCGAAACGGGAGGCGGCGAGTGCCGCGGCGAAGCACAGATGCGGGAGTTGCTGTCGCGCATCTATGCCGAAGTCGTCGAAAACGAAAAGGCGCGGGCCCTTCTCCGGCTGCTCATCGCGGAGGGAGAACACTTCCCGGAACTCGCTCAGATCTATTATCAGGAGATTATCGCGCCCGGCGCCTCGGCGATCGAACTCGTGGTTGAAGACGGCATCGATGCCGGAGTGTTCGAAAGCACGGTAGCGCGAGGTTTCCCTCAAATCCTGGTCGCCCCGGCGATTCTCGCTGTCGTATGGGTGCTTCTGTTCGGGCGACGTCACTTGCTCGACATCGACGCTTACCGGGAAGCACATCTCGATTTCGTCGCGCGCGGGCTCCGAAATACTGCTCACGAGGATGCGTCACGGACGACGACACATCTCGTCCCGGGAGGGAAGCAATGAAGCGCTGCGTCTCTTCAGTGTTGCTCTTTGTGGCGCTCGCGGCGTCGGCGGCTCTTACAAACGCCCAGCAGGCTGCCCGAACTCTCACGCTCCGAGATGCGATACAACTCGCGCTGAAGAGAAACATTGATGTGCAAGTTTCTGCAACCGAAGTGAGCGAGGCCGAAGGGGCACGCACGCGGAGTCTGGCGGCTTTGCTGCCCCATGCCAGCGGAGATGCCGTTGCGAACCTCGTGAAGAACAACCTCAGCATCGAAGGGATCTCCTTTCCCGGCCTTCCCACAACCGTGGGCCCGTTCGCCTACTACGATTTCCGTGTGTTCGGCTCGCAAGCAATCGTGGATCGCCAAGCCTTTCACGCTTGGAAGGCGAGCGTACGGCAGGAAGATGCAGCGAAGCTCAGCTACCAAGACACGCGCAATCTGGTGGTGCGAGAGACCGCCAGACGCTACCTGCAATCCGAGACGGCGCAGGCCGAAGTGGAAGCTGCCCAGTCCCGGGTGCAGACCTCGCAAGTGTTGGAGTCGTTGGCCAGCGACCAGCACGCCCAAGGGCTCGCCACGGCCATCGACGTCGTTCGATCGCAGGTGCAGCTCGCTCGAGATCAACAGGCATTGTTGGTCGCGGAGAACAACTACCAAACTTCGCTGCTGGCCCTGGCGCGGTTTCTCGGTCTGAGCCCGGGGACATCAATTGAGCTGGCTGAAAAGCTGCAATTTCGCCATGTTGAAGTGCCGGACGTGGAGCAGGCCCTGCCGGCCGCGCTGGCCGTTCGCGAAGACTACCGCGCCCTTCTGAACCAGCAAGAATCGTTGATCGAGCAACAGAAGGCGTCGCACGCGCGTTATCTGCCGGTCTTTTCCGTGAGCGGCAATTACGGAGCTGCCGGCCGCAACTTCGGCACAATGCCTTTCAACGGCGGAATCGAGGGAGTCCTCTCGATTTCGATTTTCGATCGGGATCGCTCTGGAGAGAGAGAACAGATCGAAAGCCGCGCCGCTCGATTGAAGGCGCAGATCGACGACCTCTCCCGCGGAATCGAGCAGGATCTGCGGAAGGCCATGCTGGATATCCGCTCAGCCGACCAGCAAGTCAGGGTAACTGAGGCGGCTCTGGATCTAGCCCAGCGTGAGCTGACACTGGCCGAGGATCGGTTCCGCAACGGAGTGAGCGACAACATCGAGGTCATCACGGCCCAAGCGGCCCTCACCGCCGCCCAGGACGATCACATCGCGGCGGTCGCGCAGCACGGAGATGCGTACGCGGCTTTGGCGCGCGCGCTGGGAGCAACGGAGAGGAACTACCAGACATATCTCGACGAGATCGCTCCGCCAAGCGGCACGGACGGCCAGAAAGGATTGAAATAACCGTGAAACGGGCGCTTCTGATCTTCGGGTTGATCGCGGCAGTGGGGCTGGCCGGCGCGCATGTGTATCGCTCCTGGCGTTCCAGTCAGATCTCCGCCAACGAATTGAAACTCTCCGGCAACATCGAGGCCCACGAGAGCCTGGTCAGCTTCAAAGTGACCGGCCGAATCGATGAACTCCCGGTAGACGAAGGGATGACGATGAAAGCCGGCGACGTCCTCGCCCGGCTCGACAGCGACGACTACCGTCAACAGGTCGCGACCGATCAAGCGTCTGAGGAGGTCCGCAATCGCCAGCTGGACCTCGGTCTCGCGGGCAGCCGCTCGCAGGACATCGAAGCGGCCAGGCAGAACGTGATCGATACCAAAGCCGATCTCGACCAAAAGAAACAGGACTACGGGCGATATGAAGCTCTCTATCAGAAAGATGAGATTTCAGGACAGACGCGCGATCAAGCGGCGACGGCCGTCACGCGGGCGCAGGCAAACTACGATCGCGCTCAGCAAATCCTCAACGAGCTCGTCGAAGGGACCCGCAGGGAAGAATTGGATGTGGATCGAGCCAGCCTGAGACAGGCGCAAGAGAATCTGGAGATGTCACAGATTCGCCTGAGCTACACCGTGCTGCGCGCCCCATTCGATGGTGTTGTGCTGGTACGCCAAGCCGAACTGGGCGAGGTCGTGTCGCCGGGAACACCCATCGTGACGCTCGCCGACCTTGACCACATTTGGCTCCGCGTCTATCTGCCTGAGACGGATCTTGGAAAGGTGCGGTGGGGTCAGGCCGTGCAAGTGCGGGCGGACACCTATCCAGGCAAGACCTATCAGGGCCGGGTTTCTGTGATCGCGTCGGACGCGGAGTTCACTCCCAAGAGCGTCCAGACGGAGAAGGAGCGCGTCACACTGGTATACCGAATCAAGGTCGACGTTGAGAATCCGAACCACGAACTGAAACCCGGCATGCCGGCAGATGCCTACATCCGGGTGCGATAGGAGGAATCGCCATGGGTTCCGCACCGGCTATCGTCGTCTCCGATCTCACCAAGCGGTTCGGCGACACGCCTGCGGTCCACAAACTCTCGTTTGAAATCCAGCCTGGAGAGATATTCGGCCTAGTCGGACCCGATGGCGCGGGCAAGACGACGACGCTGCGAATGCTTGCCGGCGTTCTGACCCCGGATTCCGGTTCGGCTACGGTCGCCGGACACGACGTGCGCGTCGACGCCGAAGGCGCGAAACACGATTTGAGCTACATGCCGCAAAGGTTTGGTCTATACGAGGACCTCACCGTTGACGAGAATATCCGCTTCTACGCGGATCTATTCGGCGTCGAGCGCCGACAGCGCGAGACCCGATCCGCCGAATTGCTCGCCGCCGCAGGATTCGCGGAGTTCCGACGCCGCCTGGCTGGGAATCTGTCCGGCGGGATGAAGCAGAAACTGGGCTTGGTGTGCGCCCTGATCCACACGCCGCGAGTGATTCTGCTGGATGAACCGACCAACGGGGTGGATCCCGTTTCGCGCCGCGATTTCTGGCGCATTCTTTACTCGCTCACGGCGCAGGGCGTGGCGATTCTCACTTCGACCTCTTACTTGGACGAAGCCGAGCGCTGCCATCGCGTGGGCCTGCTCTACCGTGGCCGCCTGCTCTTTTGTGACCATCCCGGTGAACTGAAGAAGCAGTTTCCTGGCGGAGTGATCGAGGTTCATTCACCGGATCCCGAACAGATTCCCGCGGTACTCGAAGGCGCTGATGGGGTTCGCAGCGTCCTTCTTGTGGGGGATCGCGCGCATGTATTTGTGGACATCGTCAGCCGGCGGCTTACCGAGCTGCGCCGCCGGCTGGACGCCGCTCAAGTGGCGTACCAGTCGATCGAGCCAGTCACGCCGAGCATCGAAGACCTCTTCGTCTCCGCAGTGGAAGAAATGCCGACCGGCCAATCGCCGAAAAGAGTTACGGACAAGCTGCCATGAACACGGGGGAACCATCGGTCGTCGTGAATGGGCTCACCAAACGATTCGGCGATTTCGTCGCAGTCGATAATGTGAGCTTCGACGCGCACAGGGGTGAGATCTTCGGATTCCTCGGCCCGAACGGCTCCGGAAAATCGACGACGATTCGCATTTTGTGCGGGCTGCTGTCGCCGTCCTCAGGCTCCGCCCGAGTGGCGGGAGTCGATGTCGCGAAGGATCCGGAAGCAGTGCGGCAACACATCGGCTATATGTCTCAGAAGTTCTCGCTCTACAACGATCTCCGCGTCGGTGAGAACCTGCGGTTCTTTGCCGGCATGTACAGCGTGCCTGCCCGGGAAATACCGGAACGTATCGCATGGGCTCTGAAAATGGCCGGATTGCAGGGGCGTGAAAACAAGCCGACCGGCTCGCTGGCCGTCGGCTGGAAGCAAAGGCTGGCGCTAGGCTGCGCCGTCCTGCATCGCCCGCCGATTGTGTTTCTCGACGAGCCGACGTCCGGTGTGGACCCTGTTTCGCGCCGCCAATTCTGGGATCTGATTCACGCGATGGTCCATGAGGGCGTCACGGTGTTTGTAACAACGCATTACATGGACGAAGCCGAATACTGCAACCGTCTCGTACTTCTCGACCGCGGGCGAATTGTGGCGATGGGCACGCCGACGGAGCTGACCAGCCGGCACATGAAGGGACAACTCCTGCTAATCGAATGTGAGCCGCTCGGGCCCGCGCTGGAGCTACTTCAATCGGCCCCCGGTGTGTTCGACGCCGCCGTTTTCGGCAACGCGATTCACGCCGTGGTTGCGAACCCGGGAGCGGCCATCCCTAGTATTCGCGGCTTTCTTTCTGAGAAACGGATCCGTGTGGACCGAATCGATCCGATCGCACCGAGTCTCGAAGATGTGTTCGTTGCTCTGACAGCTGCACGCGGATCGAACGAGCGGAGAGAGGTTCCCGCATGAGCTGGCGTCGCATTGCCGCCATGGCCCGCAAAGAAGTGCTTCAGATCTGGCGCGATCGAAGAAGCCTGCTCATTATTTTGGTGATCCCTCTGATTCAGCTCCTCATCTTCGGCTACGCCGTGAATCTGGACGTCAAACATGTTCCATTGTGCGTCTACGATCAGGATGGTACGCAAACATCCCAGGACTTCCTGAAGACTTTTCAGGCGACGGACTACTTCAATATCGTCCGATTGTCCGAAAGCTATCAGGACATCGTTCGCAGCATCGACCACGGCGTTTGCAGCGTGGCTATTGTTGTGCCTCCGCAATTTTCTGAGGACCTGCATTCGGGCAAGCAGGTGAACGTGCAGGCGATCCTCGACGCCAGCGACAGCAATTCGGCGAGCATCGGAGTGGGCTACGCCCAAGCGATCGTGCAGACATACTCCGTGCAGATCCAAATCGGCTGGCAGCAAAGTCGTGGAGGCTCCGCCGGGAGGCCCAACATCTCGTTCGAGCCGCGCACATGGTTCAACGAGGACCTGGAAAGCATGGCCAATCTCATTCCGGGCGTCGTCGCGATGGTGATGGCCGTCGTCGGCGCGTTCTTGACTTCGCTGACGATCGCGCGCGAATGGGAGCGCGGCACGATGGAACAGTTGATTTCGACGCCCGTCGGAAAGCTGGAAATCCAGATCGGCAAGCTGTTCCCGTATTTCGTGATCGGAGTTGCGGACACGGCTGTTTGCGCGGCCGTTGCGGTGTGGTGGTTTCAGGTTCCCTTCCGAGGAAGCTGGCTCGTTCTATTCGGCTGCTCAATGCTGTTTCTGACGGTCGTGTTGTCACTGGGCTACTTCATATCCGTCACCGCTAAATCGCAACTCGGAGCATGCCAGATGGCGCTGCTGGCTACATTTCTTCCAACGTTCTTGCTATCAGGCTTCGTCTTTCCAATCGATCAGATGCCGATCGTAGTTCAGTGGATCTCCGCGGTCTTGCCGGCCAGATATTACGTCTCGATCTTGCGCAATGTGTTTCTCAAGGGGTCCGAAATACGCTTGCTGGCCGGCAATATTGCCGCTCTGGCGGCGGCCGCAGTGGTGCTTGTCGTGCTTTCGACTCGCTCCTTTCGGAAGAGGCTCGGATGAGAATCCGCGAAGCCGTCGAGCGCATTCGGCAAATGCTGAAAAAGGAGTTCATTCAGACGCTGCGCGACCCGCACACCCGCTGGCTGCTATTTGGTCCTGCTCTGATCCAGATGTTCGTCTTCGGCTATGCCGCCACAATGGAGATCAAACACGTTTCGATGGCGGTCTTGGATCAGGACAACACGCAGGAAAGTCGCGAATTGATTTCTCATTTCTCGGGCAGCAGTTATTTTCATGTCTCCAAATATGTCGCGCGGCGCGACGATCTCCGCGAAGGCATCGACCGCGGCGATTTCCTTATCGCGGTCGAAATCGACTCAGGTTTCGCGCAGCGTCTTCGGAGCGGCCAGGGCGCGTCGGTTCAAGTCATTGTGGACAGCTCCAATTCCAATACCGCACTTGTAGCGCTTGGCTATCTGAGCCAGGTCGGAGCCACCTTTGCGCAAGACTATCAATTGGATCGCCTCCGGAGAGTGGCGCCACAAACGATGTCGTTCGTTCCCGAGGTCAATCTCGTGGCACGGCCGTGGTTCAACGAGGGCCTTCTGAGCGAATGGTATTTCGTGCCGGGCGTCCTCGGGAACCTGATGCTCATTCTGATCATGAATTTGACGGCGTTCGCCGTCGTCCGCGAACGGGAAATCGGGACTCTGGAACAGGTGATGGTCACTCCGATCCGGCGCTGGGAGTTTATTGTGGGAAAGACGGTGCCGTTCTTCCTGATCGGGTGCTTTGACGCGACGATGCTCGCTCTCGTCGGCACCCTATGGTTCGGAGTGCCTCTTCGCGGACATATCGCCGTGCTCGCGGTCGGCGTAATGCTTTTCCTGCTCGCGGCGCTCGGTCTCGGGCTGCTGCTCTCCACGCTGGCCAGGACCCAGCAACAATCGATGATCACGGCATTCTTTTTCACGATGCCGATGACGAGCCTTTCCGGATTCGGCACGCCGATCAGCAGCATGCCTCTCTTCTTCCAGAGGTTGAGCTACTTCAATCCGCTCCGCCATGTTGTGCTGATTCTTCGGAGCATTTTCCTGAAGGGAGTTGGCCTGGACGTGCTGTGGCCGAACCTGCTGGTGATGGCAGTTTTCGCGGGTCTCACGCTAACGGTGAGCGTGCTGCGTTTTCGCAAGTCGATCGAGTAACGCTTGAAGGCGTAATAGCCGGCGGCAGAGATTTTCTACATGAAATTGCGGGTGTGAAGGCGGGACAGCTCCGCCGCTTCCTCTTCTGAGAAGCCGAGTCTTCGCAGACGCCGCTGGCGGCCTTGGTCCATTTCTTGCGTCAGTTCCATCACGCGCTGATGCCCACGGCGCAAATCCTCCGGATTCCACGAGCCGGCCGCGATTAGAACGAGCGCATCAAACACCTCTGCGTTCAGGCCGACGGTGTGCTGGAGGGCGTCATGGCGCCGGTGAACGGCATCCGCCAGACGAGGCCGGAAGCCGCTGTCGCTGTTCAAGTGTTGCGTCAAATGGGCGATTCCGAACGCGACATGCCTCCCCTCATCCTGCGCAGCCAGCTTCGCCACGGCGGCCGTCACCGGGTCCGGGGCGTACCGCTCGATGAACCATAGCAGCGAAAGAAACGTCCCCTCGCCGAGCACGGAGAGAAGAAACGATGCAATCGCAAACTCGGGCTCGTCGACGAGCGTCTTCAGCGAGGCCTGGCCTCCAACGGTGGAGAAGCCCAAGCGATCCCGCTTCAGCAGTCCGCGCCGCGTAAACACATCGATGTGCCGAGCTTCGTCCGCGGCTTGAACGGCCAGCAGCTGCATGACTTCCCGGAAGTGCGGGTGCAATTGCGCGATGAAGCGGCTTGGAACAATCAGAGCCGCGGTCTCGTTCTCGATCAGATAGGTCATGATCTGAACGACCGCGTCTTCCACGTCGTCGTCAAGCTCGAACTTTGCGTCCCACGGAATCGCGGTCTTGGGATCCCACTGGGCCGCGACGGCTTGTGCGTACAAGCGCGCGGCGTCGTCCGACCATACGTCGATTTTGTCCACCAGATGAAAATCGAACTCCGGACTACCGCTTTCGATCGTGGCTCCACGAGCGGCAAGCCCCCAGCGCCGCGGCGCGTGTGCGACCACGCCATCCGGCCGCGCGGCGTCCGCCTCGCCGGCACGCTGTGCACCAGTCCATCGATTTTCTTCGACTCCGCCGTTGACGATCGAAGCCTGGATGCATCGATTCTGCCGCGGCTGAATCTCCAGACGATGCCCCTCGTTGCGACACCACGAGCGCAGGTCAATCTCGAGTTCGGGAGAAGTGCCGCGGACGATAATCGAGCCGCCGACGGCCGCGCAGGGCGCGCTTGATCAGCAGGTGCCCGCCTTCGAAAAACGGGAGCGAGCCCAAATCAACATCTACCGGCACTTTGCGGCCAGGCCTTTCACGAATGCGTCGATCGTACCGAACCGATCGATCGCTGCGGCGAGCTGTGCATACCCGCTGGTGCGACCAGGCGCCCAGCGTTTGAGCCCCTCCATATCAAACAAAGGACGCACCATTTCGTCCGCATAGGACATTTGGAGCAGGAGATCGCGAAACCGGGCGATCAATGCCGAGGGGACCCCGTCGAACACCGTGAAATTGCAATGATCGAAAGGCGGAGTTTGCGCAAGGACGCGAGTTGATCCCGACGAAATGATGCCTTCGCGTGCAAAGCTGAGACGATTTCCGTCCAGGATGCACGCGGCGTCGGCGTCACCCTTCATGAGTGCCCGGACGGCGTCGCGCTCGCCGCCGATGTGGTCGCCGTGCTTGCCGACGAGCTTGTCGAAGGCGATCACCGTGAAATCGACTTCCGGGCGCAATCCATGTTCGGCCAGCAGGTTTAGGGGAATCAGGTTCGCCTGGGGAGAGTCCAGCGCTCCAACGGCCACTTTTTTCCCTTTCAAGTCCGCGAGTTTGTCGACTCCGCTTTCGGCGCGCACAAGCACAATCGATGCAAGATCCATGTCGGTGTCGCGCATCACGATGGCCTCCGCGCGGCGCCGTAGAACCTTCGCTACACGCTCGGACTGCAGCCAGGCAAGAGGGGAGTTCCACGCGACATCGATGTGCCCGAGAACGTGCGCTTCAACTTGTCTCTCGTAATTCGAGAAGAGGACATAGTCGAAGTCGAGATCGCGCTCCCGAAAATAGCTCTGAAAACCATCCCAGATGGCGACGACTTTCGGATCGTAGGCCACCGCCCCCATGATCAAAGACGATCGAGTTCCCATGGCACCTTCCCAAAACGGCATATTCTAGCTCAACTCTTGCGACGCGGAACCCATCACGAGGGTTGTCGCGGTGCTTCCGCCGGAGCCTCGGCCCAGAGGCTCGCACGCGTCACCCAGGGCTGGTTGAGCAACGAATTAGGGAAAACCCGCCGCGCTGCGCCCATTCGAGTCACCGACGAGGCCCCAAAGTTCACCTCCACTTCACACAGGCGTAACCCTCCAGAAGCTAGGCTTGCGACGCCGCAAGGGCAGGCCACCTGCAACCCGATTCATCGGGGCTGCGGGATTCTCGGTTCTGTGTCGCCAGCCAGCGAACCGTGCGTCGTCCGGAAGGTGTTCTGATCCATGCCAGACCAATCCATTGGCCTGAGTTTCGGAGACGGCGTTGATCCCGTTGTCCGCTCGCGGATCGACTACGCGTTCCGCGTTTTCGCGGCTGTCTACGGCTACCGAGTGGCCGGGCAGCCGGGGAACGCAGAGATTCGCTGCGTATACGGCGCGAAGAGCGGATCAGAAGCTCGTGCAGGCGATTTCGTGATCCCGTCGCGCTACAGAGCGCGGGCGCCGGATGCGAAGGTGGCCGCACTTCACATACATCGCTATGCGGGCGAAAACTTCTATCTCGCTCACGGTGTCGATAGCGCGACGCAAAGGCCCGATTGGCTGGGAGAGATTTTCGAGTGGATCTCCGCGAGCCACGAACGCGCGACCAATGATAGGGATACCGTCGGAAGAATTCCCCTCTCCGGGACAGTCTTTCGCCAGCAAGGAATCTCGCCATTCAAACCGCATGCAGGCCTATTGATGGCGTGGATGCAAGACTGTCTGCAGCGCAATCCAACGGCGGAGAAACTGCCGAAGGCGGCCTCGCCCCTGGCAGGCGTTGAGCACGCGGTGGTCTGCTCGCACGACATCGACTTCTATTACACGCGCAAATCGGCCGCCCTCGAGCGGCTAAGCAAGAACATGCTCATTTCAATGGTTCACTATCGCGACGCCTCCTTTCTCCTTGCGAACGTCAAGATGACGGCGAGCCTGCTCAGCGGAAAACCGGTCGGGAGCTACATTCCCGCGATGCTGGACCGCATCGAATCGCTCGGGTTTCGCTCCACGCTATTCGCGGTGGCGCAAGGAACTCACCGGCGAGATCCCATCTATCACATTGAGGAGATTGCGCCGCATCTGCGGCGTGCGGCGAGACGAGGTTTCGGAGTCGGCGTTCACGCGTCCTACGACAGCGTCGTGGGACCGGCCTCCCTCAAGCGAGAGGCCGCGGTGCTCGAAGGCGTGATGGGGCGCAAGCCAGCGGGCAGCCGACAGCACTGGCTGCGCTTCGACACACACGAGAAGTTATACCGCTGCCTTCACGACGCAGGATTCGCGTACGATTCGTCGCTTGGATTCTCAGAGACCTGTGGATTCCGGAACGGCGCGAATTTCGCGTTTCCTCCCTATGACTTCGAGAGCGAACGGCCATGTTCATTCCTGGAAATCCCCCTGGTGATCATGGATGGCAGCTTGCAGCTCGCTTCGCGCGCGGAGCGAAAGAGTCCGCAAGCGATCGCGGACGAAATTCTGAGCGAGAGCCGGAAGGTGGGCTGGGGAGGCATTTCGGTTCTCTGGCACAACCCCGTGGAGGCGATTCAGGTGCCGGAGGAAATCAATCGTGTTTTCTGGAGGTCCGCGCAAAAGCGTGACGAGCACGCCGAGCGGTGGATGAGCGGCGAAGAGTTCATGAAGGCATGTCTCGGCAGGTATCACAATGCGGGCCTCCTACAGCAAGTTTCGTCCCATGCTTAAGCTGCGAATTGAACGCGCGCCACTGAAGGCCGCTGAGAATCGCGTGATCCTTGAGGAGTACAACCGCCTGACGGGCGGATCGATCCCGATGAACGAATTCGTCCACTGGGTGGCGGAGAACCCGGCTGGCGCGGCATGGCACGCACTCCTGGAGACGGAAGAAGGAAGGCTTGTCGGGCACACCTCCGTCTTTCCGCTGCTGACCAGTTTTGCAGCGGGCGCCATTTTGCCCGCGAAGTCCGAGTATTCATTTATGCACGAAGATTTTCGAAGAGAGAAAGTCCGGCACCACGAAGGCGCGGGCAAATCGGCCTTCATCGTCGCGCTCGACCAACTATTCAAGCATTGTGTGCAACAGGGGTGGTCGCCGATTTTTGCGTCGACGAACGAAAAGAACCAAGTGTTCACACGAAAAGTGGGGCTGCGGCCGCTGGAATTTCCGTTGTGGGAGTGTTTGCTTATTCTGAGGCCGGCAGCAGCCGCGCGCTCGACTCCCAATCTAACGAAGCAGCAGAGGCTCGGAATGTTTTCCGCCGGCGTGGGGCAGGCCGCAGCGTGGTCGCTTGTCGCGCTCCTGCTTTCGCCGCAAAACGGCGTCTCCGAAGTGCCCGTCGGTAAGAATGGCTTTCCTCCTGAAAACGGCCGCGTGGCGTTCTTTCAGGATACTGAGTCGCTCGAATGGCGCTATCTCGATGGACAGTACGTTCGATTCGAAGCGGAGGACGCGCCTGGAGAATACGTCGTCGCCCGGCGAGGCACACCATCGAAATTCCTGCGCGTGTGTCAGTGGAAGCTCGACTCCGCCAAGGCACTGCCTCGAATCTTGAGGGCACTTGTCCGGCAAGCGCGACAAGACCGGGCCCTGGGCGTGCGCTGGGCTGTCTATGGCAAGGAACCGAGTGCCGAGCTTCTCGTCAGGCGGATGAGGCGCGCCGGCTTTCTCTGCGCGCGGCGCACGCGCATCATTATGGTTCACAACAAAGAGGAGAAGTTTCTGGAACCGTCCATCTGGCTGATGAACGATTCCCTCTTTAGCTTCGATCCATAGCGTGCCCAGCCGAGACCGGTGCGGACTCGGGGAATTCAACTGAAATTCATATGGCCTTTACCTGCCCGAGGCGAGCGTCCGTGATAACCGTGCTTCCGGGAGGCGGACCAACAGCGAACAGATTTGACGTGCGGGAACAGCCGCCTTTTCGAATACTCGCCGACCTTGGGGGAAACAGTCCATGAAGACGATCGTGCGAAGCATAGCTGCCATTGTCGCTCTATTGCTTGCCGCCGTGCTGAGCGTCATGGTGACGACTCACGGCCAAGGCAGCATCCTTGGCGGGATCATGTCCTATAGCCCGCAGAACCAATGGATCATCGTGACCGACCAGACTGGGACATGGCACGCACCGCTGGCGCTGACGAACTCCGCCGCGCCGAGCAACAGCGTCGTCGAGTTTACGGTGAACACGGACGATCAGTTTGTGATCCAGACTTACGGGGGCGGCAATCCAGACTCGTTCTTGGATCTGGATACAGATGGCAGCGCGAACATGTACGGGTCAGGCGGAGGCGGCGTGGGTGTGGAAGCGGCAACGGGAGATACCTGTCTGCCGTCGGTCAGGAACGCTCCATGCTCTGCGAGCGCCCTCCGGATTGGTGCGAACGGACTCCTGAAGCAGTACATCGGCCGACCGACCGCGGGAAACGGCATTTCGGCGATTCTCTACTCCGCGGACGCCACGCTCTCGGGGAGTTTCGGACCGTATACGATCTTCACCACAAATTCATCGGGATACGCGTCCAGCGGAATGTACCGCCTGACAGGCTACATGACTGTGGTTGGAGCCTATAACGGCTCGACCATGCAATTTGCCACCGACTACACCGACGAAAGCGGCTTGCAGGCGCAGACCACAGGGCTACCTGTATCCTTTCAAGGCGTGGGCGACAAACTTCCGTTCAGTTTTGCGTTCTTCAGCGAAAGCGGCAAGCCGATTACGATTTCCGCGATTGTGTCCGGCGGCAATCCAACCTACATGATCCATTTGCGCCTTGAGGCTCTGTAGAGCACCGTGGCGGTTGAAGTCAGCCACTGCACCTGCCAGTTGTCGTCTGGCCCGTCTTAAGGCCAGCACTTCCCTCTTTGCGACAGACGACAAAGGCGGCAACCGAAGATGCCGCCTTTGCCAAACTGCGGGTCGTCAGAGCGGAAGGCGTCCGTTTGGGATGCCCCGCGTGCCGCGCAGCCTACGGGGTTACGGTTAACGTGACAGTGTCCTGAGCGATGACGCCACTGCCGGTCATCGTGATCAGCAAACTGTAGGCGCCCGGCACCACGGAACCAGCTGGGACTACGACGCTCAGGTTCGAGCTGCCCGTTCCCGTGTTGATCGTGGGCGGCGAGAAGCTGGACGTCGCGCCCGCCGGCACGCCAATGACGGTCAAGGACAGGTCCGCGTTGGACGGATTGTTCTGGGTCATCAAGCTAAGCGCGTAGGTGGCGGTCCCGCCGGCAGATGCTGAGACGCTTTGCGTCGGGGTGATCGAGCCGACGACCAACTCTGCCTGAGGAGCGACACCGAGATACACGTTGCGGCTGTGTGAGAGCAGGCCGCTGACCGCCGTGATCGTTGGAGTGTAGACCTGAGGATCGGGCGTCGAACTCGACGTGGCGATCGTGAGCGTCGAAGTGCCGGAGCCGCCCGTGACGGGATTCTGGCTAAACGTCGCGGTCGCCCCAGCGGGCACGCCGGAAACGCTCAGCACGACCGGTCCGGTGAATCCGCCGGAGGGGACAATCGTAATCGGGTAGACCGCGGAACCAGCCTGCGCGATGTTCTGGATATCCGGGCTGACGATCCCGCCGAAGTCGCCAATCGAGCTATCGACGGTAAGCGCGACGGAAGTGCTGTGTGTGAGCGTGCCGGAGTTTCCCGAAAGCGTGATGTCGTAGTTGCCCAAAGGCAAGGTGCTTGCCGCCGTGAGCGTGATGGTCGAAGATCCATTCCCGCCATGAACGGTCACGGGGCTGTAGCTGGGAGTGATGCCTGCGGGCAGGTTCGTCACGCCGAGAGTGACATCTCCGGTGAATCCGTAAAGCGGCGTCAGAGTAACTGTGAAGGAGACACTACCTCCCGGGACGAGCACCGCGCTCAACGGAGGCACGACGCCTTTGAAGTCCGGCAGTGGCAGAACCTGCAACTCGATGCCCGCCGCCGACAAGGTCGTAAGTCCGTTGCCTGAAGACTGAATCGTGATGGCCTCGTCTAAGACATCCAGGAGGCCATCCCCGTTCGCATCTCCCGCAAGCACGAAAGTCGGAGCGCCGGATGATCCGTTTGCCGTTGGGAATGTGCCGTCGCCCTGACCGTAGTAGAAGAAGCCGCCGGTCGCGAGGTCCAGATTGCCGTCAGCGTTGAAATCGCCGACCAGCAAAGGCGACGTGACCGACGCCACGTTCGGCACGCTGGGAGCGACCTGAAACGTTCCATCACCATTCCCGAGCGAGATGAAGACGAATCCCTGGATCGTGGCGCCCGCCGTCTGAATGGCTGTGGCGATGTCCAGCTTTCCATCTCCGTTGAAGTCAGCTACCGCGGCGGTGATGGAACCGACGAAGCTGGTCCCCGAACCCGCCACTTGCTGGAGACTCCCGAAGCTTCCGTCTCCATTACCCAACAATACGCCAACGAAGTTGAAACCTTGCGACGATGGATCAAAAGCCGTAATCACCAGGTCCGGCTTTCCGTCGCCATTGAAGTCGGCCGCTGCGATTCCGTCTCGGCCGACGTAACTGAGCGGCGACGAGGGTCCAGCCCGAAAGGTGCCGTCGCCATTTCCCAATAGCACCTGAACCGAACCGGCGCTGACGAGAGCCACGTCCAACGCGCCATCGCCGTTGAAGTCAGCCACAACCACGGAAGACGACGCGACTCCGCTATAGTCTGTTTCGATGGGCGCCTGAAACGTGCCGTTGCCGTTTCCCAACATCGTCGCGACCAAGCCGGTCGTTCCCCGCTTTCCGTTCACAATCAGATCGAGTCTGCCGTCACCATTGACGTCAAGAACGTGAATCCCCGTGATGACGGAGTTCTCCGGACCGCCGCTGCCATGCGCGGAGTTGAACGTTCCATCGCCATTGCCGTGCAACGTGTACACGTTCGGGCCAGACGCCACGACAAGGTCCAGTTTGTCATCGTTGTCGAAGTCGCCTTCGGCGAGCGGTGAGGTGAGATTGGCGTTCCCGGTGATGCTTCTCGAGGTGAAATAGTTTTGAGATACGGCGTTCTCGACAGTGAAATATTGCGCATTCGATGTGCCGCCACCCGGGCCAGGGCTGACGATTGTGATGGTGGCGGTGGTCGGCGCGACCAAGCGGGCGGCGGGAACAGTGGCGATGAGTTTCGAGCTGCTCACAAACGACGTGGTCAACGCATTTCCGTTCCACTCGACAACTGATCCCGACACAAACCCGGCGCCCGTCACTGCTAGGGCGAAGTCGGGCCCACCAGGAACAGTGGCGGCGGGAACAAGAGGATTCAGCAAAGGAACGGGATTGGGAGTTGAGATAGCCCAAGTTGGAACACCGAGTACGAGCAAGCCGATCGCGAGCGCGAGATTCCGGCCCAGTGCCCTCAGATACATAGACCACTCTCCTTTTGGTCTGTGCGGTCCTTCTGTTTTGGCCACAGTCGAGTTGCCAAGCACAGGACGTACAGGACGCAAGACGCATGCGTGGAGGCTGCGCCCGTCTTGTTCACGAGCTATAAACGAAGGCTGAAATATTTATGAAGTTTCGACGACAACCTGAGGATTGTGACGATTCAGTTAGCAGTTTCCCGATTTCGGACGAGACCTCGCCGATGCGTCCTTATTGCGGATCGAAGAACGCGACTCCCGAATGGAGACCGGACGCAACTCCGATAAGTACGAACCGGTTCGGGGCAATCAGGTAGAAAGATGCAGTGACAGTGTTTCCTGACGTGAAATCGCCAAACAGCGCCGCTGGCACTTGAAACCGGCCGTGGCCGAGGACGGTGTTCAGCATGGAATACGTTCCCGAGAACTGGGCGTTGACTGCTTCGCCGTCCTGAGAGGGCAATGACGTGAGCTCACCTGCCGCTGCGTACGTGCCGTTCGATGAATTCAAGGCGAATCCGAGATCCCAATTTGGAACATCGGCCGAAGCCGAGCCACCGAATCCGACGACTAGATTGCCAGAAAGCGCCGATGCGCCGTTGAACGGACCTCCCGTCTGCGGCGTGAGCGTACCCGAGAAAGCGTCGTTCGTGATCGCCTGGGCCGGTGGCGTTCCATCGGGCGTAGAGATGTCGGTATCGATCACGAATCCGGAGCCCGCGTCATAGAGATAGATTACTGCGGAGTCCACAAAACCCGATTCAAATCCGCCAGGGTCTGACACCACGGCGCGCCCAGTGCCCGGATCAAACGAAGCGATGGCACCGGCGGCCGGATGCGATGTCAAGATCGTGCCGAGATCGTTGCTGTCGAACGTCAGGTTGAAAGCATTACCGCCCGAAATCGTCATTACGCCGATGATGGCGTCCGGGCCGGGCGTGTCCGTCCCACCTGGCTCATCCATCCCTGTCAGCTGAATTACTCCTGTACCATTTACGCTGGCCGCCGTGAGAGTTTTTTGACGGATTGCCGTACCGGCTTGAACCGTGCCAAATGTCAGCCCCTGATCGATTTGCACCAATCGCAGGTGATCGGAATCGACAAGGTAGTAGGCATAGTCGCTGACGACGCCGTTCACGCCAATGCTGAATGTTCCCCTTCCGTTCGAGTCCGGAGTAACGACGGCGCTGGCACCGATTGCCGCAGCGGAATAAGTCGGCGCGGGATCGCCGGCCTTGCTCTGATCGAGCACACCGCCAGTAATCCCTGCCGCTCCGAAGACAAGTTGCCCAGCGGACACGGTGCGGCCAGCCAAAGGCGCGTCCGAGTCCAAACCAAAGGCGAAATTACCGGATGGCGCCGCCGGAGCACCGCTCAAATTCTGCAGCTCAATGGTTCCCGAGTTGAGATAGCCGCTACCGTCCAGCTCGATGATGCGGCCGCGCGCTCTGTCGCTGGAAAGCACGAACCGAAATTGCAGGTCAATGTTTGAATTGGGAAATTTGAAGCTAGATATCTCGATAGTCCCCCTCGTCATGCCATTGAACGAGATATCGATGGCGTATGCACCCGTCGCGGGGGATGGAACGTGGGTGATGCCGCCTCCATTGTTGAAGTCGACTTCGCCGGAGGCTATGTTCCCCTTGCCGTCTGCCGTGATGCTACCTGCCATTGCCATGGGACTGCCAGAAAACGAGTCGTATCCTCGTAGCAAGAAGATGTACGTGCCGCTCAGCAGGCTCGCCGGGCTTTCGATCGTGAAACTGAAATTGTCCGTGGCTGCAGAATTCGCAACCGACGTAGCCGTGATCGTCGGACTGGCGTTGGCGCCCGCAGGAACTACAGCCGGCGGCGTGTAGGTGGCCTGAAAACTCGGGGCGGCGGCCGGATTCAGCGTGCCGCAGGCAGGCGCACAAGCCGAGCCACCGGCCGTGAGCGTCCATGCAAGCCCGGAATTTGTCAGATCGTCTAGAACGTCGGCCTGGACGACGACAGGGGGCGTGCCCGCGACAATCGTCGTGAACTTGTTCGTGATGGATACACTCGTGGTCGGAATGATCGTAAACAGGAACGAATACTGGCTTGTAGGATCATCCAGCGCAGTGGCCGTGATCGTCGCTTGCTGATTGAGAGGTGCCTTGGCGGGCGGAGTGTATATGGCGCTCAAACTAGGCGAGCCCTGTGCAACCAGCGTGCCACAATCGGGTGAGCAGCCGACATTCGCGACGGTCAAGGTCCAGCTGACACCCTTGGCGTGCGGATCGTTCGCCACGTCGGCTGTCAGCGTCACAGGAGCTGTGCCAGCCTGAATGCTATGATTCGGGAAAACGTTTGTAATCAAGACCTGTATCGCCGAGCCCCGCTGTGCGACGCCAGCGCAGTTGGTGAGCGAGAGAGACATCACGAGGACTAGGAGGCCCAGCAGAAAAGCACGCATGAGAGGTGTTAGCGCCCTTCGCTCAGAGATTTCGCGGACTCGGGATCCCGAGGCAGCGCACATTAATCGAATCGTATGAACGGAATGAGAACGGCGTGCGAATGTTTGGGCACGTTCGACAATACGGCTTGTCTCACGCGCTCGATTCGTCGGGACTTGCGCTTGGAGGACGTGCTGTGCTATCGCGCCTCGCCCAGTGGATTCGTTTCTCCCTTCGCGGGATGGAAATGAACGCGCTGGGATCTGTCCGCGGCGACCTGCGGCTTCGCGTCCGGCTGTAGCCGGCCTTTGATCCATTCAAGCAGCCTGCCGTTGGCAGCTGCCGGCACGAGTGCCGCTCCATCGCCGAATTGATCGATTTCGGCGGCTGGCGGTGCAGCGGCTTCCATTGCCTCCTGCGCTTCATCCGGCATGTGGCCATCACTGCGAACGTCTTGGATTCTCACGCTCTGCGCCTTCACCGCCGGTAACCACTGCAAAGGGTCCACGGGCGCGACCTTCGCTAGGAACTCCGGCTTGTTCAATTCCAACCGGTCTTCCGAGGGAACGAACGTGGATTTCTCGAGGAACAGCGGCCAGTTGCCCCAAGGAGTGAGAAGATCCAGTGCCTTGATCCGCGGATCGACAGCAGATGCCAGAATCGCGATCGAGCCTCCAGAACCTTGGCCGAGCATTCCCACCCGGCTCATGTCGAGATCGCCTCTGCTCGCCAGATAGTTCAGGATCATCTGCACATCATGAGCGGTTGCGCCCATTGATTCAGGCAGCTGATTGAAGAAATCCTCCTTGAGGGAACGTTGCTCAACGCGCTGCCCGGTGAGCGCCGAGACGAAACCAACGGCTGCGAAACCTCCCGCCGTGGTCTGCCCGCACCAGTAGTCCTGCTTGAAGCGATCGGTGTCCTGAGGAAAGCTATATAGGTAGAGGACGACGGGCGGCCTTTCGATGTCACGGGGCCGGACGATGAATACGTCTATCGGGTCTCCCGGGCGCCACATCAAATGCCAGCGTTCGCGGATGAACGGCATGCCGGGCTTATCATCCTTTTCTCCGAGAATCTCGATCTCCGTCTTCAGGCGGTTCTTCTCCAAAGGCAGAACCGCAAAGTCCTCTCGATAGTCGTCCGGCTTGCCAGAGTTGTCCGCGCTCCTGGCAGCCCCGGGTTTGGCCGCTTTCGTCTGGTTGACGGACGGCGCAGTCTCCGCCCGTTGACCGGTCGCGGTACCGAGATATGAGACGACGGGCAGGAACACGAGAAGCGACAGAACAGAGAGCGCGCGCAGGATGGACCTCATGACTGACCCTCGCTATTGGATGAGCCTGGAATTCTTCCGGCTGAAACACGTCGACTACAGAACCGAAACAGGGAGAAGCAGACGGCGCGGTCGCGCCGTCTGCCGGTTTTCCTAGATTGCGTTTACTGAACCCAGGTCAGGAACTCGTTCCCAGTCAAGCTGAAGTATTCCTGGTCCTGGATGTCAAGGAACGGCTTGCCGGCCATATCGCCGCCCTCTTCGATGCAGTTCGGGGCGGTCTGATCGCTGGCGCAGAAGCCGGTTGAGGCCGACGTGGTCCCGTTGTTGGCTTGTTTGCCGGAAACGGGATAGTGGGTGCGGAACACGGGCAAACCGTCAACTACGCTCGAGCACGAGGAATTGGCGCAGTAAACCGCCGGAACCAAGTCCGGAATGTTCACGTGCGCTTGATCCTGAGCCGCTTGGACGAGTTGAGTGACGCTTGGTCCGCTGGACGGCGGTGTATAGCTTTGGTACACAACCGCGCGGATGATCGACCAGACCCGGTAGCCACCGTTCACCACGTTGTCGAACGTCGGCAGCGGGCCCGTGCAACCGAAGGCCGGCGTCGTGTTGAAGAAGCCGGTGCAGTTGGGGAAATTCCCGCTGTTCGTGGCGTAGTTCGGATAGAGCGGATCGGCTCCGTCCACTTGCATGTACTTGATGTTGGTCTTGCCGCCGAACGTACCGAGGCCCCAGAAGGCGTAACCGATGCTGTTCGGGTTGTTCGCGGAGTTGACGGCGCTGACCATCTCACCAGTACCGATGGCACGCGTGCGGAAGCCACCGTACGTGGAGCCCATCGAGCCGGCCACGTTAGCCGGATTCGCGCAGGCGATTGTCGGAGGAACGTAGGTCGCGGTAGATGGCGGAATGAAGCAGCCGCTCGGCGTCGGACCGAAGCCATATTCCTGGCTGAAATCCCCGCCGTGATGGTCACGCGTATGCACCATCTGCCACTCAAACGTGTTGTACGTTCCAGAAACCGGCTCGCGCAACACGACGTGGAGGATCTTTGCGGTTCCGGTGCTGAATCCTACCAGTTGATCATCAAGGCCGATGAGGCCGGACCAGAGCGCCGAAGCCGTCGAATCCGTGATGTTCGTCGGGAGCACGTTGCCGAGTCCGCCGACGGCGGTGTCCGTCGTGTTGTAAAACACGATGACCGGCACCGCGCCCATGTTGATCGTGGTGAACGCCGGAATCGTCAGTCCAGTGAATGGATCGGTGCCGGAGATCGAGTACGCGACCACCTGCGCTGAGGTTTGAGAGTAGGAGCTCGAGATCGCGGTGCCGATCCCGCCGAGCGGACCGTAGCCGAAGCAGCTCACATCGGTCACACCAGAACGACTGCATGCAGCGCGACCGTAGGCAAACTGACCATCTTCGGGGCGGATGTCGGTGAAAGCGATGTTGAAATGCTTCCCGTTAACGATGCTGTAGACGGCGGAAGGAAGCCCTGTGGTGGCCGTATCTTTCACAAACGATACTTTGTTGGCGCCAGCCGTAGAAGTTGCGGCTGCCGTCAGGTTCAGAGTGGCGTTTCCCGTGGCTGCCTGGCCAAGGAACAAGCGCTGGCCCACCACTGAGTCCACTGAGAGATAGGCGCACACTGTGGTCGGTGTGGTGTCATTGTCCCAGACGACCGCGACGTTTCCGCCTTCCGGCGGGATCGAACCGTTGCGGGCATCGATACCCTGCGCGATAGACGAACCGGCGGTCCAAACGTGTGTGCCGCACATCGATGCGCCCGTAATCGGATCGCCGTTCACCATCGCAATGACGACCGACGAAAACACGCCCGACGATCCAACACCCACGACCTGTGGCTGCGTCAATTGCGCAGAGCTTGTCGATGAGCCGAGCACAAGCGCGCCCGCCATCGCCAGAGCTGTCATACAGAACTTCTTCACATTCATCACGTATTCTCCTCTCGGATTGAGCGGTTCGGGTTGACGGACGAACACGTGCATCGCACGCGCTCATCCGGCCGAGGCAAATCCTCGCGGTGCCGTGAAGGTTGAGCGTTCTCTCGCGTGATGCGGCCTGAACGTTTTCGCATCTGTTCCGCCCGGGATGGATTTAGGCGGTGCTCAGGCCTCAAACAAACATGGCCATCCGGGAATTTGTGCGGGCCGACAACCCAACTGCAATCACAAATTCCATCACTGAGGCAAATATCGGCGAGCTTTGTTAACGAGGAATGAAGTGAACAGAAATCTAAAGTGAAACGCAGGAAATCCTGGCCCGGCGCGCGCATTTGTGAACGGACATTAAACGATGAGTTGGCCTTTGAAGAGATTCGCGTCGCGCAGAAGTCAGAACGCGAGCGCACGAAGAGTTTTCCTTCAATGATCGGCTACGCTGCGCTCGCAATCCGCACGAATATCCGATTCGCGCCTCACTTGCTCATCGAGAAATCGCCTTCTATGGCGAGAGCCTGTCGCAAGCAGCAGCGCTGGCTTCCAATATTGACGCGAATTCAACTTTCGACTCATCGCGACGTAACAGAAAGGCCGCAAGGATAGCGGCTACTTTCCAACTGAGGGAATCCTGTGATTCGAGGAATGTTCTTGCCGATCGCCCTATTGGGCCTGGTCCTCGGAACTACGGCACGCGCGGATGCACAAGCCCCAGCTGCGGGCCCCGGTCAGGCTTCTTTGCGCGATTCGTCCATCGCTGGAACGGTGACCGACTCCACGGGTGCCGTCATTCCTGGCGTGAGTGTTACCGCACTCGACAGCGCGGGTAACATCCAGATGTCCACGACGGACGACAAGGGCGAGTATCACTTCGACCGGATCGCGGCCGACACCTACAAAGTCCTGGCATCGGCTCCGAGCTTTGCCGACTTCACGAGGGAGGGCGTGACTGTGGCGGCCGGACAGGTGGTCCGCCTGGACATCGTCCTTATTCCCGCAACGAAATCGGAGAAGGTCGAGGTCACGGCCGGAGGAGCGACGCAAGTGGAGCAGGAGTCGGCGCAAATCGCCGGCACGGTGACCGAACAGGAAGTCACCACGTATGCCTTGAACGGGCGGAACTTCACGCAGCTGGTTGCCTTGGCCCCCGGCGTCAGCAATCAAACCGGTCAAGACGAGGCGCTGGTCGGCATCAAAGGCAGTGTGAACTACAGCGTGAATGGCGGCCGCGTCGAGTACAACAGCTACGACGTGGATGGAGGCGACATTCTGAACGCGAGCGTCAATGGCCGAAGCAGCACGCTGATCGTCTATCCCAGTGTAGACGCCATCGGCGACCTGCAGGTGTTGACGTCGAACTACGGCGCCATGTACGGCCGCAGCGCCTCCGGAACGATTCTGGCCGTCACGAAATCCGGCGGTCCGGCGTTTCACGGCGACGCGTACTTCTTCGTCCGCAACAATATCTTTAACTCGCGCGGTTTCTTCGATCCTGTGGGGAAGGGCGCGCCGCTCTATCAGAAATACGAGCCGGGCGGGACCATCGGCGGACCTCTCTACGTTCCCAATCATTACAACGTTAGCAAAGACAAAACCTTCTTCTTCGTCTCGGAGGAATATCGGCACGACCGCGAGCCCGTCAATTTCAACCAGGGCGTTCCAAGCCTCGCGGAGCGCAACTGCCTCGATGCCGCCTCGCCGAGCGCCGCGTGCCTTGCCGCCCCGGCGGGAAGCTTCGGCGACTTCAGCGACGTTTGCCCCGCTCCCCTCGCTGGCGGCAATCTGGCCTACTTCACGCGCTCGCCGCAGATCGCGAAGACGGAGGGGGTTCCCTACTTTCCCGATTGCCCCGGCCGACCCGCACAGACGGCTGGCGGCGCACCGCCGGGATCCTATACGTCGCTCCGCCAGGACAATCTCGTGCCGATCGATCCCCGGTCGCTGGCGTTGCTGAACACGAACCTGATTCCTTTGCCGAACTCGACCAGGGGTTGCACCTCAACGATCAGCTCCTGCTACGTGGTTGCGGTCTCTCCGCTGACCACATGGCGCGAGGATCTCTTTCGAATTGACCACAACCTGAATTCGTCGCAGAGAATCTATTTTCGCTACATCCACGATGCGTGGAGCACCGTGGTGCCAGCTCCTCAGTGGGGCTTCGTTCACAATAGTTTTCCGACGGTGCAGAACCAGTTCGTCGGACCCGGGACCAGCGTCGTGATGCACTACAGCGCAACGATCAAGAACAAGTTCGTCAACGATGCGGCCATGGCGTACACAACCGACCACATCACGCTTTCCGACATCGCGGGGCCGGGCGTCACGACGATTGATCGATCGCAAGTCCCCGTGATCAACAATCCGCCATGCCTGATCGACACTGGCGCAGCCCCATGCGGACTTGGGTGGATATTCGGCAACGGATTCGGGAACAAGATTCCCGGAATCGTGATTGCGGGCACGAATGCGGCTTACGGCGGACAGGGCTTCCAGGTCGATTCCGGCTACATGCCCTGGCGCCACTCGAATCCGACCTACAGCCCTCGAGACGACGCCACGCTGGCTCTGGGCAAGCACACACTGCAATTTGGCGCGCTCTTCATCATCGCGCAGCGGAACGAGGTGAATGCCCCTGTCGGAGCAAACACGGGAGACTTGCAAGGAGTTGCCACGTTCACCAATGTGAACAACACGAATACGACAGGCAACGTGTTCGCGGATTTCCTGATGCCGTATATCCAGAATTTCCAGCAGGACAGCGCGCAGGCGCTGTATCACAACAACTACAAGATCGCGGAACCCTACCTTCAAGACAACTGGAAGATCACGACTCGATTCACCCTGAACCTGGGCCTGCGCATCAGCCTTTTCGGACTCTACGCGGAGAAGAACCTGCAATCTTACAACTGGGTGCCGTCCCAGTTTAGTTCAGCGCTCGCGTCACAAGTGGTGATCAACGGCCTTTGGGGATACCTGCAGAACGCGGGCACCGGGCAGGCGATACCTCTGGATCTGAACAATCTTGACCCTCACCTTACCAACGGGATTGTGCGTTGCGGCGTGGACACCTATGGCAACGGCAAGAAAGTCCCGCCGGGTTGCATGACAAATCATCTGTTGAATCCGGCGCCTCGCCTTGGGTTCGCCTGGGATCCATTCGGCAACGGGAAGACCTCCATCCGGGCGGGATACGGAGTCTTCTTTGAGCACGGGACCGGCAACGAAGCGAACACGGGCTCGCTGGAGGGCAGTCCCGGATCGATCGGGGCCGGGGGCGTCCTCGACATGACGCAATACTATCCGCTGAATTGGGGTTGCATCGGCAACCAAGGAACGGGCTGCCCGGCATTTGGCGGCACCTTCCCGCTCAATGTGACGTCCATTCCAACGAAAGTGCAGTGGCCCTATACGCAGCAATGGAGTCTGAGCGTTCAGCGGGAAATGCCGTGGAATTTGCTTGGCACCGCAGCGTACGTGGGAAGCAAAGGAACGCATTTGACGGCAGAGCTCCAAGTCAATCAGCTCGTACCCGTCAATCCGGGCGAGAATCCTTTCTCGCCGGGCCAGCCGCTGACATCAGACGTCTGCGCCGGCTACGGCGGTGGTGTTTTCACGGTCAACGGCCAGTCGATCGGAGCCGGGCAACCGGGATACGACAACCTGCTTGCGGCATGCGCCGGCCTTGCGCTGCAAATTCCAACTCCCAACGCGCTCCGGCAGCCCGGGTACGTGATCGCGCCGGGTCTTGGGCAAGTCTTCTCACTCCAAAACGTCGCCAACTCGTCGTATCACTCCTTGCAACTGGGCCTGCGCCGGACGAAGGGCCCTCTCGTTCTTGGCGTGTCCTACACCTATAGCCACTCAATCGACGATTCATCCGACCGCACCAGCGCAAACTTCATCAACGCGTACAATCTGGCGCAGAATCGCGCGAGTTCAGACTTCGACGAGCGTCACTTACTGAACCTCAGCTACATCTACACGCTGCCGCTGGAGCACCTTTACGAGAAGATATTCCTATGGGGAGACCAAGAGCCGACGAACACAGTGGCCGGATCCGGACTATCAGCTGGCGCAAAGTCGTTTCTTTCAAATTGGGAGCTTTCGGGGATCACGCTGTATTCCTCGGGAACTCCGTTCAGCGTGATCGACGGGGGTTGCTCCTGCGGCATCTCTTCCCTCGACAATGCGGGCGTCGCGGCAGTGCAAGGGCCGGGAGCATACCCCGACGTGTCCGCGGCGAACAAAAGTGCGCCGTTCGTCAGCTCGCTGGGTGGTGCGCCGGGCCCGCTGCTCGGCAATCCAGCGAGATTCGTCGCGCCCCAGGGGCTGACATACGGAAACGCCGGTCGAAATGCCGTGGACAATCCGAGCCGGCTCAACTTCGATGTGTCGATCTCAAAGGACGTCGACTTCGCGGAGGGGCGTTCTCTGCAATTTCGTTTGGAAACCTTTAATCTCTTCAACTCGAGTCAGTTTCGCGTGTACGATCCGTCCAACCCCGGGAATCCCGGAAACAACAACATCACGTGCTATGGCAGCAGCAGCAACCTCCTGCCAGCAAACTCAGCGGACGATCCGTCCTGCGTCGCGACGAGTGCCTTCCTGCACCCGGTGGACGCACACCGGCCGCGGACACTGCAGCTCGGGGTAAAATTCCTGTTCTAGATCCAGTGATAACAACTGCGGCCTGGATCCAGGGAGATCTACCGCTGCGTCGGGTTAAGTTGAGAGTGATTGTCCAAAAGCGCCTGTGAGGAGTGCCCATCTTCGCGGCCGAGGTACCGGAAGATTGCCACGCCACCTTTAACGTACACCTGACGAAACTCACCTGGCGCGCTCTGAAGAAGCGGCAGAAGGGTCCTGGACTTTGCCTGCTCGAGTGGACCGACGTAGACATACCCGACGGAGTATTTCCTGAGAAACGCCTCAAGCACCGATAGGTCGCGCGAACCGAGTACCGCTTCGATCTCTTCTCGCCGCTGCTCGGCGAGGCGCCAGCCGTCATCAACCAGAGTGGCCGCACCAGAGAACCACCCGAGCACCTGTGGCCTTTGGGCGAAGCTGGAAATCAGGGACAAATAGAGACCCCGGTCTGGATCAACATAGTAGTTGTAGCGGCCCTGGATCACCGCAGTCTCAGGCAGGTTCCGGCGAATCCAGTCGCACGCTTGCTTGTCCTCGACGCGCACGTATCGCGTGTTGTAGAGATCGTTCACGTTCGACGTATAGTAGATGTCCGCGAAGAACGTCGGGGCAGCCGCGAGCGCGATTCCAACCGTCACGAGGCGTGCTGTCCGATTGTCCCGAAGGGCCCACAGCTCTCGAATCAGGTAGGCCGCGAAGATGATTAACACGATCGGCAGAAGCCGGTCTGCCATCCGCTCCCGGGGCACTGTCGTTTGCTTCAGGAAAAGAACGGGCAACATGGAAAACGCGCCCAACGCCAACATCGGCCAGCCGAAATCTTCGCGGGACCGCCACCACCGAATCAGTCCCCAGCCCCCCAAGAACAGCAACGGCCCAAACTCGACCGGGAAGAACACCAGCCCGTACTTGATGATCCAGGTATTGAAATTGAATACGACCAGATGAGACGAAGAGCGTCGATACATTCCGAGGAGAAAGAAGCTGCCGCAAATCAGCCCGACGGACACAATACTCGCCAGAAAAGGAGCCAGCTCCTTCCGAATTGCTCGTCTATCGAGCACCAACCGCCCCAGATGAAACAGACCGAACCAACCGATCACCACAAGCCCTTGCATAGCGTCTATTCCGAAGCAAACGCCCAGACAAACGCCCATGAAGATGGCCAGGGCACAGCTTTCTAGCCGGCACTTCACGAGAGCCAGCATTGAAAGAACGATCAACAACAGCGATGTCGCGAGGAGCGTTTGCGGCTCGACCAAGAAGCTCCGTTGAAAGAGGTGAGACACGCTGTCGTAGAATTGCATTCGCTGGCCCGGCTTCATCAGCACGGTCTTCACGGCGTCATACATCCAGTAGTAGCTATAAGCCATAAGCGCAAGACACATTGACCCGACCAGCACCTTGGTGTCGCTGAAGAGAGTCCGAAGAAAGATGTAAAGACAGGCCACCATCAGCAGGCTGAGGCAAAGTGTGATCAAGAGCATGACGGAATGCATCGCGACCGTCTTTCCGCTGGCGGCGAAAGCGAATGCTGGCATCGCATACCCGACGAGATACATCCGCAGCGGAATGCCTGTCATCCAGAAGAAATCCGGCGGCAGCTTTGTCGTCATCGCCACGGCGAAGTCCGCGCGCGAGACGAAATCCAAACCATACAGCCACGTGTAGGCGTAGCCGCGCTCGGTCAGCTTCCCTACATGAAGAGCCGGGGCGGCCGTAAAGAGCACCACTACAGTGCTCATTGCCCCGAGAATACCGTAATCGATTCGCCTCCACTTTCGAACCGGTAGCTCGATACCGCCGCGAAGGATTCTTCCGACCGCAGCGCACACCGCAGACAGCGCCACGATGGTCAAGACGATGGCCTTGGGGCTCCAGCCGAAGCGAAACGCCGCAACGATCGTTGCGTAGCTGCTGATCGCGAGGCCGAATACGGCGCCTACGACGGCCCGCTCGAGCCGGACGCCGCGTCCGGTTCCGAACATCGGCAGGATGGCAAATCCCGGGACCATAAACAGTACCAACGTGACCGCTGCATAGACAATGTCTGTCCGGGTCCCGAGGCAGACGCTAAGGACCACAAAACTCGCGATGAAGAGCACCCACAGGCCCACAACCCAACGGATTCCCCTGCCCTCCGAGAGTTTTCCCATTGTTGATGCCGGCGAAGCCGCTGCTGCTGTTACTGGAAACGTGTTATCACTCATCGCCTGTTCGCGGTATTCGCACTCTACGAAATGCCTGACGACCACTGCGCCTCAAGACAAGCGCGGTCCGCTTCGCCGGCGCACAAATCGCCCGACCAGTTTGCTGATTCACGTTGCTGGCGCGTGAATTCCTCTTGAAATCTACGGAGAGACCACGACGCTCTCCGCATCGTTGCCGGTGCGCCAGAATTCTCGTCGTTTTTCACCGCGCCACAGACGGAAATTAACCGCTCCGTCATCAACGTGACGGGCCTGATCGGTAATCTGTGCAGCACGACCGTCGCAAGACATTCGTCGCCGACGGGACCACGAACCCGATGAATGCCGAACTCATCCGAACCGAGAGAGACCTTGAAGAAAGCTACTGGTGGTTCGTTGGCAGACGCAGCATCATCGACCGGATTCTCAAGCGTTTCGGCAGGCGCAGCCGTCTTACCGTGGATGTCGGATGCGGCAGCGGCCGAAACCTGCAGCTGCTTTCAGAACACAGCGACTGGGTAATGGGAGTCGATCGTTCCCCCACTGCCTCGGACTTGGCGGCCGCCCGCGGCCTTCCCGTAGTCTGTGCCGATGGCCACTCGCTTCCTCTGGCGGACTGTTCCGTCGATCTGCTGAGCGCACTCGATGTAATCGAGCATCTCGACGACGATATTCGCGCGTTGAACGAGTTTCAGCGCGTGTTGCGACCCGGCGGACTGTTGCTGGTCACCGTTCCCGCCTACCGATTCCTCTGGAGCGAGCACGACGAGGCGCTGATGCATCGAAGGCGGTATGTGGCGTCGGAACTTCACGCCAAGCTGACCAACTCTCAGCTCCAAGTGTTGAAGCGAAGTTATGCCGTCTTCTTCCCGTTCTACCCGATCGTTTTCTATCGCCTGTTTCGGGGTGTCTTTCCGAAGAACGCCTTCGCGCCGAAGGCGTCACATGTGATCCTGCCGGCCATCTTCAACGATCTTCTGATCTTCATGCTGAAGATCGAAGCCTGGATCATGGAAAGAATCAATTTGCCCTGGGGTACATCGATCGTAGTGCTCGCCCAAAAAGTCTAGAAGCCAATCTCGCGCAGACGATTCGTCCGAGGTGTCCAGGACGCCGGGGATAGGTCTATTCGAATGGACTCTGGTGCAACATGCTCAGGAGGGAGACTGCTGCGCCGCTTCGAGCGTTTCAAGTTTCCGGTCGAGCCCAATTGGCGTCAGGAGCTGCGGCGCCCGAACGGGCTGGGAGATCGTGGTGGATGCCCACCGTGACGCGCCTGCGAAGGCAGCCATCACCTTGACGTCGAGTTCGCTCTTTGCGTCGACGTGCCCGCGCTCCTTGAGGTAGGAGGCGTTGCTGTAGAACGACTGGCGGTAGTTGAAAATGTCGCCGCGCTCAAACGCCCGCTTGACCTCCAGGATCCCATCTTCCACGGTCCTCTTCGCGGTGAAGCCGAGGCAATCCCGTATCTTACGGAAAGACACGCGATAGTTCCGGCGGTCGGCGTTCGTCACATACTCGATGCGCGTCTGCGGAACGTATCCGCGTATCTTGTCGGCGATTTGTGTAAGCGTGAAGTTCAGCCTATCGTCGCCGACATTGAAGATGTCTCCGCTCACGGCTTCCAAAGGTGCTGTGAGCGTCTCCACCACTCCCGCAGCTACGTCGCTCACGTGAATGAACGGACGCCACTGGTCACCGTTGTAGATCGTAATCAGACCGTCCTGAATGGCTTTTGCTGTTAGGAGATTGACGACCAGATCGAAGCGTGGGCGCGGTGCCAGCCCGAAAACGGTTGCGAAGCGCAAAATGGTGGGGTGAAAGGTCTTGGACCTGGCTTCCAGCAGCACGCGTTCGGAGTTGAGCTTCGTTTCGGCGTAGAGAGAAATCGGCTCGGTCTCGGACTTTTCGTCCATCAGATTGTCAGACGCTCCGTAGACACTACAGCTCGATGCGAAAAGAAACCGCTCGATGCCGTGTCCCTTGGCGATTTCGAGCATCATGCGGGTTGCTGCGTAATTGATTTGCAAGGCATTTGCGTCGTCTTCGGCGCAGGCGGGGTCCCCTACGATCGCCGCCAAATGAATCACGTCCTTGACGTGGCTCATGGCACGAACCACGTCCTGAATATTTCGCGAATCGCCGTGCACGAATTCGAGCCGTGGATTCGCAAGAAACGGTTCGATCGCTTGTTTGCCATACAGCAAATTATCCAATAGCCTCACGCGGCAGCCGCGCCGCAGGAGTTGGCCGGTTACGACGGAGCCAATATATCCCGCCCCACCCACAACCAAGACAGTCCCCGTTTCCAGCCGCGAAACCGCGACCTTGCCCGTCCTGTGCGCCTCTCTGGAAAGCAGCAAGTCCTTTAGCCAGCGCGTTCCGACCGAGCCGATCACTGCCGTTACGCCAAAGACAAGCGCCGCATACGACGGAAATTCCGACCGGCGCAATACCAACGTGATGAACACAACGAGCAAAGCAGCCACGGAGGCGCTCAAGGCGCAAGCACGGAGTTTGTACCCGATCGTGTAACCGCGACGCTTCGTGTAGAGGCCGAAAAGAGCGTGCACGACTGGAAACACGAGCGACAGCGGCAAGAACGTATCCAGATAGTACCGCGCCAAGGCGGCGATCGGAGGCGACGGGCTGTGCGCGCTGATCGACACCAAAGCCAGCACTCCTGCCGCCTGCGCGACTACGAAATCCGCCAAGGCCCGTGCTATTCGCTCAACCCAGCGGTGGAACCGGCTGTTCATTGCGATCTTTCGAAGGCGCCAGAAATTTGGACGGCAGAATCGAACGCACGACACTGCTTACAGACAGAACTCGGTGAGGTCTGGGAGGCACCGGCCTGTCGTTCATCGAGACCATAGGCGCGATTTGTAAACCGCTCATAAAATCGCGATGAAAAATGAAAACAATCGGTCACAATCGAGATGAGCTGTGCTGGTCGCACGATGTCTTGCCCTGTGCCGGGGCCGCGAGCGTGACGGCCGCCGATTTCTCACGCTCCACGCCGATCTGCTCGGAGCATTGATGCGAGACGCCCAGTGATCCGAGAATTCGTCTCGCCACTCCCGCGACGGTCTGGAGCACAACGCGCTGGTCTTCACAGAACCCCACGCTCTGGCAGTAGAGCAGCTCGCGCTCGAGCTTAGCCGGTAGCACCACCTCCAGATACAAGCGCTCCTTGTCTTCGCCGCGTGCAAGCATCTCCTCCTCGTCGAAGTTGATCTTGGGAGAGGTGATCCCGGGTCTGATCAGCAGGACCCGTTTTTGCCGAGGCGAGTATTTCTCGGTGTAGAGCGGTACTTCGGGCCGAGGGCCGACCAGACTCATCTGACCCACGAGTACGTTTAGGAGCTGGGGCAGTTCGTCGATCTTCGTCTTGCGGAGCCAGCGACCGAGCGGCGTAATGCGCGAATCGCCGGCTGCCGTCAGCAATGATCCGGGGCGCGGCGGAGCCAGTTGCATCGTGCGGAATTTAAGGATCCGAAACGGTCTTTGGAATCGCCCAGTGCGAATCTGCGAAAACAGAGCCGGGCCGGGGCTACTGACACGCACTGCAATCGCGACCAGCAGGAACAACGGGCTTAGCGCTACCAGTCCTACAAACGAAACCACGGAATCGACAAACCTCTTTCCGAACCAGCAATAGAAAGTCGCGCTCGGTGTGTTCATGAAGGAGTGCCGGCAATGGACTGCTTCAGCGGCGATAGTTCGTAGCTATCTCGTGCAGCGCGTGGATCACGCGGCCTTGCTCGTCCGAGGTCATCCCGGGGAATAGAGGCAATGACAACGCCGCCGAGAAGCGCTTCTCCGAATTGGGAAACTGGCCCTCGCGGTAGCCGCAGGTTTGCTGATACAGCGAATGAAGATGCAAAGGAATGAAGTGCACGGAAGTGCCGATACCGCGAGCTTTCAGCTCCTGGATTACGAGGTCCCGACCGATGCTAAGAGCGCTCGCATTCACTTGGACGACGTAGAGATGCCAAGCATGCTCGACTTCGGCGGGGACATGCGGCGCGACAAACGCATCGGTAGAAGCAAGTGCCTCCGTGTAACGGGCCGCCAATTGGGCGCGCCGCGCTCGCATTGAATCGCACTTAGTGAGCTGAGCAAGCCCCAACGCAGCCTGAATATCAGTCAGGTTGTATTTGTAGCCAGTCGCTTGGATATCGTAGCGCCATGACCCGTCGGCTGAGTAACGCTTCCACGCATCCCGGCTGATTCCGTGCAGACTGAGAATCCGCATACGGTCGGCGTACTCCGGATTCGCAGTCGTGATCATCCCGCCCTCGCCGGTGGTCAGGGTTTTTGTAGCGTAGAAGGAAAAGCAAGTAATGTCTCCGATGGTGCCGACGGTCCGGCCCTTGAAGCGAGCAGGCAGAGCGTGTGCAGCGTCTTCGATCACCTTGAGCTTGTGACGTTGCGCGATTTCGAGTATCGCGTCCATATCGCACGGATACCCCGAGTAGTGAACGGCCAAAATGGCCCTCGTCCGAGCGGTAATCGCCCGCTCCACGGCGCTGGCATCCATGTGGAAGGAGTCCCGCTCGCAATCGACTAACACGGGTTTCGCGCCGAAATAGAGGACCACCTCACCGCAAGCTGCGAAGGTCATCGTCGGCAGAATCACTTCGTCGCCTTCTCGGAGGCCGATCGCGGCAAGCGCCAAATGGAGGGCGGCCGTGCAGGAACTCACCGCCACCGCGTGATGGGCACCCGTGTACTCCGCGAACCGCGCTTCGAACTCCTTGACGCGAGGTCCGGTCGTGAGCCATCCGCTCTGCAAGACTTGCAGTACGGCACTAATTTCCTCCGCTTCTATCGACGCGCGGTGAAAAGGCAGGAAAGGGACCTCGGCCTTCGCCGCCGATACTGCGGTAGCTGCTGCCATGAAGACGCTCCGGATGAGGGAATTGGAACGCTAGGAAGTTGCGGAAATCCTTGCGCCCTTGACCGAGCGCGACCTTGTCGGACGCAGACCCTCCAGCCATCGCGCGATCAATTCGGACCACTGGAAATTCTCTGTCACGAAGCGGCGGCCATTGTCGCCCAGCCGGCCCATCAGCTCGCGATCCGCGAAGAGGTGTGCAATGCCTTCCGCAAGAGCGGCCGGGTTTTCCGGCGGCACCACGATACCGGCTTGAGCGCGGTCGATTAGGCGCGCACATTCCCCACTGCCGAAAAAGATAAGCGGCTTTCCAGACGCCAGCACAGCAAAGATCTTCGAGGGGCGCGCTCCCTCGTGCGATGGAAATGCTCTGAGCGACGCCAGGCCGCTCTCCGCGATCGAGTGATAGGCCGGCAATTCCTCGATCGGCACCGGGTCGCGAAATGTGACATTCGTAAGATTCAGCTCATCCTTGAGCTGCTCAAGCTGCGTGCGTGTGGAGCCGCTCCCAACGAAAAGAAAATGAATCTCCGGATCCTTCGCGAGAATCTTGGCTGCCTGCAGAACGTATTCGAGGCCGTGAGAATAGCCCACGGTCCCCGCCCATAGAATGATCCTCTTCCCTTCGAGGCCCAGACGTTTCTTAAGCGCAAAGTCGGGTTCTCGCGGTTGATAGCGCTCCACATCCACACCGTTCGGCAGAAACAGGACCTTTTCCGGCGGTACATGTTTGTTCACAGTAATCGTGTTGCGGATACCCTCGGTCACGGCGTTGACGTAGTCCGCTCCCCGATAGCTCCACGCCTCCAGTACAAGCAGCAGGCGATGCACGATACCCTCCTTCAGAAAACCGGTCTCGATCGCCGCGTCGGGCCACAGGTCGGCGACGTTGAAGATGTAGGGCACACCCCAGACCAGCTTCGCGAGACGCGCCGAGATCGATGTGAAGAGAGGAGGCGACTCGACAAACAGGTAGTCCGGGCGCTGCGCGCGGAAGACGCCGAGAATGCTGGTGAGCGAGAACGTAGCGTAGTTGATCATGCGGCCGACGCCGCCGCCGATTGCCGGATACAGCCACACGCGGTGCACAACTATGCCACTTCGAACTTCGCGGACGTAGAGCTTCGACCCGCGCCCGTCGATGAATTTGCCGTGCGGATAGTTCGGCCGGGACGTCACCACCTCCACCTCATGCCCGAGGCGGCGCAAATGCTCAATGATGAACTGAAGGCGCGTGGCCGCTCCTCCGATTTCCGGTGCAAAATACTGTGTTACGAATAGAAAACGCACGGTGAAGCGCTCCGAAAGAGAATTACCCGACGAACGACTCCACTAGTTGACGTTATGCACCTTTGCCCACAGCTCGAGCGACAGCGCACGAAACAGAGCTTCAGCCGGAAGTGAGCCTGGCGCATCGCTCAGGAATCGCGTACATTCAGTCGCCAGCCGATCGGGCGAGAGCAGTTCCCTCATTCTCAGATCTGGTGACTGCCACAAATGCCCGTGGCCGTTAGTGAGTCCGAGTCGAAGCCACTCTACCTGAGGCGTATCGAACCCCAGCTTGGACTTGCGTAGTCGCACAGCGTCCGGCAGCGTGCCCTCAAGCGCCTTCCGAAGAATCCACTTGGTCCAGCCGTTCTTCAGTTTCAGCGAGGGCGGGCACCGAACTGCAAACTCAACGAGTTGGTAGTCTAGAAACGGTAATCGCGACTCGATCGAGTGAGCCATCGAGTTGCGGTCTTCGTGCCGCAGAAGTTTCGGGATACTGCTCTTCAGCAGGTCCGTTTTCTGTCTCTCGGCAAGGCTCGATCCCGGACCGAGGATGCGGGGGAATTCACCAGCAACCTTTCGGAGCGTGGCCGACGCCAGCCGATCGACGGCGGATACTCTCTTTTGTGCGACTGACGGCAAATATCGCCCGATGGCGGCAATCGACCACTGATAGCGCGCGAGGCCTGCCGCCAAAGCAATCGCTTCGCGAAAAAAAAGCGGATCGGCTCCCCGGAGCAGGTGCCAAACATGAAAAAAGTAGTACTTGCGGTAGCCGCAAAGGGATTCATCGCCGCCCTGACCGCCTAGTAGCACCGGCACTCCGTTTTCCCGTGCTTCGCGCATCACGCTCCACTGCGCGAATACGCTCGGCCCCCCAATCGGCTCGTCCTGGTGATAGGCAATCGTCTCGGCGGCCTTCCAGAAAGATTCGGCGTCGGGAAACGTCCAATGCCCGGCGCTGCCAGTCGCCGTCGTGACCGTCGACATGTAGGGCCGTTCATCGATGCGTGCATCCTCAAAACAGGCAGAGAAGCACTGAAAGCAGGCCTTCTGCGAGACACGCCTCGCCTCGCACAGAACAGCAGATGAATCCAAACCGCCGCTGAGCGATACTCCGACTGGGACGTCACTGCGGAGCCGTATCTTGACCGCTCGCTCGAACTGAGAGTGAAACTCTTCGGCGGCTTGCGCCGGCGTAATATCCAGCTGCGGTGCGGTTTTGAGCTCCCAGTAACGCTCGATTCTGGGTCGCAGGGGTTCCCGGAGATCGAGGGCCAGTGAATGGCCCCCCAGCAGCTGGAACACTCCTTGAAACGAAGTCTCGGGGAGATGGTCTTGCAAGCCCCACTCGAGAAATTCAGCGATCGCGCGCCGGTTCGCAACGCGCTTGATGCCCGAAGCGAATAAGACCTGCTTGATCTCGGAGCCGAAGTAGAAGGCTCGGTTCGACGCGCAAAAGTAGAAGGGCTTGACTCCGAACCGGTCGCGCGAGCAGAACAGCAACTGTCTCGTCCGGTCCCATAGAGCAAAACTCCACATTCCATTGAAACGGGACAGGCATTGCTCGCCCCACTCCGAATAGCTGCGCAGGATGACCTCGGTATCAGTGCCGGAGGAGAATTGATGCCCCAAACTGTGCAGTTCCTGACGAATCTCTTTGTAGTTGTAGATTTCCCCGTTGTACGTGATGCACAGGCGCCCATCATCGACCTGCATCGGCTGATTGCCGTTGGCGGACAAATCCACGATGGCGAGGCGCCGGTTCCCGAGGCCGACTTGTGCGTTGCGATCCCAGGGGATTCGCTCGTCACCATGAAATACGCGCAGCTTTGCATCGGTTCCCGCATTTGAGTACGCGAAACCGTACCCGTTGGGCCCGCGGTACGAAATCATCTGCGTCATCCCGACGAGCGTCTTCGGATCGAACCCATCAAGCGCCACGATGCCAGCTATGCCGCACATAGTTCGCTCTCAATTTGCTCGTAGAGGCGCACGAGCTTGCTCGCCTCGGAATTCCAGTTGAACCGCTCGGCTACGGCCATTTGTCCTCGACGGCCCATCTCTTCTGCCTCGCGCGGGTGGGACAGCACGTATTCGATCGCCTTCGCAATCTGGCTGGGATTCGTCGGATCGACGAATATCCCGCACCCTGCCTCACCCATGATTCGTCGCCACAATGGGAAGTCCGACGCAATCACCGGCAAACCGGCGCCCATGTATTCGAATATTTTCTGCGGCATGGCTTCCACGTGATTGGGTTCCGGATGAAACAGCACAAGTCCTGCCCTCACGCTGTGCAACAACCGAAAAGTGGTCGGCTGATCGAGAAACCCGTGGTGGCGCACGCGCGACCATCCCGGATGCCTGCGTAGCGCTGCCGAGTCCGCTTCTTGCGGAATCTCGGGGCCGGCCAGTTCCAGCCTCGCCTGCAGCGAGTCCGGCAGCAATGCCATCGCTGCAACCATCTCTCGAATCGCCCGCTGCACGGTGATGCCGCCTACGTAGGCCACTGATTGGTGCCGGCGGTCCCACGGTACAGCAGCTTCTTCAGCGATCAACTCGTCCGCGTACGGGAAATTGTGAACAACTACCGTTCGCGGATTGATCCGCGCAAAGCGACCGGCAATGGAGGGAGTCACAGCCACGAGCGCCGCAAATCTCCCGCAAGCGAATCTTTCGATTCCCTTCACGACCCACGACATCAAGGGGCGGCTCCAAGGGGGCAAATAGTGTTTGGAGAGAACGTCTTTCGGCAAATCTTCATGGATGTCATAGATCACGCTTTTGCCGCACAGCGACAGGAAGAGGCCAAATGGAACGAGCTCCGGATCGTGAAAATGATAGACGTCCGCACCTTCACGCCGCGCACGGTCGTAGACTCGCCAGGCGGTGCGCGTCATCCGCGTGAGCCGCGAGCGGTCCTTTCGCACGGACTTGATCCGGACGGCGTCCGCCGCCGTATCTTCGTGATACGGTCCGACCACCGTGACATCAAAGCCTGCGCGCGCCAGCGACCTGCATTCCTTATGAAATATTCGTGGGTCTACGGCCGAATGCACCGACGTCATATGGACCACGCGAAGACGGCGCGATACGCCGCGTTGCATCGTAGGCTCCACCCTGGCAAGCGTGACCATCCGCTCGCTGGTTCAGAGACCCGTCGGAGCGAGGAGTTCGCTCACGATCGTTTCCGCGGACCTGCCTTCGCCATACGGCGTTGCGTGGGTCCAATCGGCGCTATGATTCTCTTTGACGGCTCGCAGAATTTCTCCGGGTTCGGATCCAACGATGCGATTCGCGCCGCACTCGACTGTCTCCGGCCACTCGGTCTTCTCCCTGAGCGTGACGCACGGCACGCCGAGATAGAAAGCCTCCTTCTGTACTCCGCCGGAATCCGTCAGGATCGTCTTGGCGTTCTTCTCAATGGAAATCATTTCCAGAAAACCGAGGGGAGGTATTTGGCGAATTCTTCCGTTCAGGGAAATCCGGCCAGCCGCGAGCACGTGCCTGGTCCGCGGATGCACAGGGAAAACCACCGGCAAGTCGAGCGATGTCACGGTACGAAGTATCGAAAGCAGTCTCTCGCGATTGCCTGTGTTCTCGGCGCGGTGCAGGGTAAGAAGATAGTAGCCCTTCTTCGCAATCTCCAGGTCGCGCAGATTTTGTTCCGTGTTCTTCTCTGCGATGGCCAAATGTTGCAGGAGAGAATCGTACATCACGTCGCCGGCAAACACTGCCCGCCTCTTCCGAGGGTCGTCATCCGTGCTGATACCCTCGCGCCGAAGATTGGTCAGAGCTGACTGGGAAGGCACCAGCAAGAGCTGGCTCAAATGGTCGGCAACGACCCTATTCTGTTCCTCGGGCATGGAGGGATCACCGCTTCGGCAGCCGGCTTCGACGTGGGCCAAGGGGATGTTCAGGCGCGCGGCGAGCAGCGCTCCCGCCATCGTCGAGTTCGTGTCGCCATAGACGATCACCCAATCGATCGGCGCTTCGCGCAGCAAAGGCTCCATGCGCTGAAGCATCCGAGCGATCTGCACGCCGTGCGACGACGATCCGACTCCCAAATTGTGATCGGGCATCGGAATGGCCAGCTGCTCGAACAACACTTCGGCAATGTCGCGGTCGTAGTGCTGGCCAGTGTGGATGATCCGGTGCTCGATATAAGGGGCGTTGCGCTCTTTGTTGTGGCGCTCGATCGCGCGGCACACCGGAGCGAGCTTGACGAATTGCGGCCGGGCACCGACGACGCTCAACCAAGTAGTGTCAGGTTTCACTTGTAGATTATCGACGAAGTTCATACGAGATCCGATTTCCAGTCATACCTGCCACTGCTAGCAAGCTGATCTAGAAGAACGCGATAAATCGCGGCATGTGAGGAATTCGCAAGGCTGGTGTTGTGCCACGCCAGCGTGAACACTCCTCCTGCGGCCCGGCATCGGTCGCAGAGATCGAGCAAGAGAGCCAGCGCCTGTTCCGCGCTCAAGTTCATATAGCCGAACAAGGTCGAGTCCATTGCAACGAGCGGAATCTCCACAAGATCGGCTCTGCGTTGTTGGGACCACAACCATGGACGGTACGGAATGCAGGTGCCCGCTCGGAATCCAATGTGGTCCGCGAATCCAACCGATGAATCGTAGGCAAGCCCCACAGCGTCCCACTCAACCCAGGATTCCGGACTCCACCTAAGATAGTCCTGCCTGCCGCCGAGATCTCGACCGCCTAGCAACGCCGATAGCTTTTCGACCTCTGACCTAAAGAGCTTCGGCGAATGGAATGTGGCGTAGCTAGGGTGGATTCCCATTTCGACGTTTTCTGCTCGTAGTAGGTCGATCAGTTTACGGATGCGCGGGTCGTCGACGTCGTAACCAGTGTCGTAGGGGCCAAATCTGCTGCTCTTCCAATAGATAGCTGAATCCAGACCGCGCTCAAGCGAGTGCTGTGCCAGTCGCTTCAGGAGCACTTGGTGCGTCGTGTCGCCGCGAAGCAGCGGAGCAAGGAGATCCCTCAGAGTCAGAATCGGCCTTCCGTTTCGAACTGTCTTGGCCAGCGCGCCTCGTAACGAAAACGGAATCCCAATCTCGTCTACGTCATGGCTCACCTTGACGCACAAGCGACGCTGCAGCGGCCGCCATCCCGGCAGCAAGAGCTCAAGTCCTCGCTCGAGTGCTAATCCATACTCATCGACGATCGGGCGATGCAGGAATCCACCCCGCCAAGCGACGCTCGCTGACGCGGGAAACCGTCCGTGCACGTCTTTCGGCGAAGGAAGGGTTTCCTCAAATCGGGCGAGCGTCAGCACAGTGGACGCTAGAAGGTCCACCGCGCACGTCAAGGAATCCCGCGAATCGGAAACAAACAGCGGCCCCAAATCGAAATGGCTGCTTGAACAGAACGGAATCCTAAGGTCGGCCGTGAACTCCCCAGTTCGGCGTTGGTGCGACGGCCAACTCGCTGTAGCCGTGTGGAACACTCCTCGCTGAATCTGGTTCCACATTCCAGCACCGATCCGCGGGAACCGAATCCGCTTCCGCGTCCCCGGCTGCACCAGCACGTTCACGAAATCGCGGTCCGCGAAGTCGACACGCCACGTTCGAAATACTTCGCGGCTCACTCCTGCGCGGCGTGCGAGCTCCTGCACAGCGTAGAGTGCCGCGTCTGGACTCGGCCCGACGCTTTCCTGCTGAGTCCTGCTGATGACTGTGAGACTGACCATGACGTGAGGAGCTATGCCCGATCAATGATGAGGCGCGCTGGCCGCATTACTTGACGCGGCGGCTTGTGCACGGCGGATCACAGCGTCGAATCGCGGCGCGCTCTCCGGCGCGAAAGCGAGGTAATTCCCGTCGGCCGAACCCCAGATCCAGTTGTACCGATAGGACCTGAACAGCAGTTCGAGATATGGCTGCAACTCGTCGATCGAAGCAGCATCGGCGGTCGCACAGACGTGATTGGCAGCGCGATCGCTCCACAGCGTCATGGTTCCCGCCATCTCCATAACGCCCCTGTATTTCTCAAGCGTCGTCTGCAAGTCGGATTCTCGCTTCGCGATTGCCGACTGAAAATCCCCGAGCGTGTCGTGGCAATACGCCAGGCTGGCCTCTCCTCCGGAGAGCACCTTGAGCCTAAGTTGCTTTTGAACAATTTCGTCCAACAGTCCCATCGCGACATACGTCGGCGAAGGGTAGTACGGCACACCGTCATACGCTTTGTAGCCGGGATGCGTAAATCCCGTCCACAAGAACCACAGCGTCGCCTCTGGATACTCTTCCGCAGCCAAGTCAGCCATCCGAGCGCCGAGGGCCTTCAATTTGACGGCTACTTGGGCCGGCGTTCCTTTCGTCTGCCGCGCAATCTCACCTATGTCGTATTCCTTGTAATAGTTGTAGAACTCGAGATCACACACGACCCCCGGCATCCCTGAGTCGCGTGCGGCGGCCAGGGAGTTTCGCCATATCTCCAGAAAGTGCGACTGAGCACCCAACGAATCGTCAAGGTCGAGGCCCGCGATTCTGCGAAAGTACGGCACGTCTGCGTGGGCGTTTTCTTCCAGCGGACTCTTTCCCACCATGCGGTTGACGTAGACCCATGGCCAGATGTCCTTGCGCGTGTACTTCTTCCAATCCGTCATCTGCGCGTCCATTGCAGTCACAGATGGCGGCGAAGAAGTGTCATAGGCATGAAGAAACGCGATCGCCAAGCCATCATAAGGAGATTTGTCAAACTGCCGGAGTTTCCCTTCGTTCATCATGAAAGCGACAGCCGTATTTACGAGCAGCAGGTAGTGATCCGGCAGGGCCTTGCCGGTTCCACTCTCGCCTGCCCGGATACCCCACTCGCAAACGCTTGCGCTGACCAGCACAAGCGCTGTGGCGAAGCCGAAAGTAACAATCCACCGAAAGAAGCGTCTCATCACCAAATCGCATTTCTCATCGACTCTGAACCGGCCAATCCTAGGACTCGAGGATCTGCTCAAGGAGCGCGCGAATTCTTCCCTTGAGTAGCCGCGGGTGATAGCCGCCTCGCTCGATGAAACGCACACCTTCTTCGTTGACCGTGAGCGATCCTTGCTGATGTAGATCGTGGAGCCGCAGGATTTGATCGCGCGCATCCTCAGCACCCTCCACGCGAATGCATCCCGGGAACGGATACGTCCACAGCACGTGGCGGCCGTGCCCGAGCGCCTCCAGGACCATCCACGACACACCATCGTGCCTCACGGGTCTCCAGACAACGCTCGATCCGTGGTAGAAATCGAGCAGGTTCGGGATTCGACCGTGAATGCTCAGATTCCCGGGCACGTCCGGGATCGGACCGTCGAGCATTCCCACGAGCTGAAACGCAATATGGGGCAGCTCGCGAGCTACCTGCAGAATCCGGTCCAGACCGTAGAGCTCAGCGCGCTCCACCGTCGGGACGTAGACGAGTACGCGAAACTGCGCAGGCAGGTGCGTGGGCTGTTCGGGAATCAGCGCCGAAGGGAACGGCACCAGCTCGCAGGGGGCGCCGAGGGCACGCACCTCCTTGACCATCCATTCGGACTCGGCCCAGTGATGCAGCCGATTGACCACCCAGGGATCAACGCTGCCCGATCGCACTTCCGGCCGTTCATCGAGTGCGTCGCTGCCCATCCAATGCATCACGATCCTCTTCTTGCCCAGCGCATGCGCAGCCCTGAGAAACTTGCCCTGCGTGAGGCGCCCGCCAAGCTGATACACAACATCGCATGCGGCCACCTCGCTCAGCATCGCGGCGAGATTCCGGATTCCTTCGTCGGGGTAGTAGCGGAACTCCCATTCGTCGCCGTTCATGAAGTTTGCGAAGATGGGCCCGAAATACACCAAGCCGTGAACGAGCACGCGACGGACAGATCGGTGGCCTCGGACCCGCACGAGCGCCTTCAGACTCCGCGTGTCAATTGCTTGCGTAGTTGCGAACCGTCCCCAGCAGCCTGGCGGCGACGAACCGGAGGTCCACATTTTCGCCGTAGCCGTTGTATTGAGGCACGCGGAAAAGCTTGAAGAAGCGTACCGCGTTGGCCCCCGACGGCACTTCGAAGCGTCCGTTGATCTTGAGTGTTTCGCCACCCCAGTCCGTCTTGATGCAGTGGAGCATCGAATCGGACGAAAGCACGATGTCCGCCTGCTTGCCGTGCACCGGTTGCATTCCCCGCCGGTAGGAAATCTCCGCATCCTGCCGCAGATCCGCAAGGCGAATGACACTGGAGGGCATCGCGTTCAACACGAGCGAGTTGTTTCGCTTCTTGCATTTGTCCACCAACTCCGACATTGCGGTCTGCAAAGTCTCGAGGTCCACAGAGCGGGATGTCAACGGCGGCACGTCCAAATCGATCTTGAAATCGGAGTCGTACCTCTCAATCGCATCGGCTGAGTCGTGCGGCGCCCCCACTTCCCATTCGTCGGCAGGATAGAGAACGAGCGATTCTTGCTGCAGTTCGTCGGCCAGAAAGCGGCGGATGTCACCAATTCGATTCACCGACTGGTTCATGTGGAAATTCTCTTCGTGGCAGAAATACACATAACTGGCAAAGGGTATGAATTGGCGCGGACGGAACAGTTCGATTTGTGCCTTCAACTGCTCGCGTTTTCGTGTGGCATGAGCCCGGTGCGCATCCAGATCACCCGGGTTGCCCACCCAGTTCGCGTAGGAAAACTGCGACAGCATCAGATCGATCTGCCCGGTCATTCGTCTGATTGCCAGCAGCTCTTCACGCTTGGGAAAGACGCAATCGTTCAGGTTCAGCACAGCCTTCCCTTCCGCAAAGATAGCCATCCACGAATCGATCAAATCGTTTAGTCCACAGACGATTCTAAAATCGGGGCCGATCAACACCGGCATGTAGTTCGGAAGCTCGCGGACCGCGAAACCAAGCGATTTGCAGGTGTTGACCACCCGCTTGTCACGCGTCTCATGAAAAAGGACTGTGATCGTCCGCCGTATGTCCGCTGGAATGTTCCTCAGGTTCGGAGGAAAGAAATGGTCCGGGTGTTCATGCGAAAACCAGATGTGGGTCACGCCTTCGAAAGCTTCGTAGCGAAGCTGCGTGGGGGACATTAGGCGCCAGCCATTATTGAATATGGTTCCCTCGATCCACGGGTCGCAGAGCAGCCGAATGTTTCCGGACTCCACCAGGAAAGACGCATGATTGACCCACACTAATCGCATCGCAATCCCCCGCCTCTTGCGCGATTCACGAGCAAATAATCTCTTCCCATCGCCGGTGGAGTTCTTGCCGCACGACGTCCCGAGTGTACGTTCGCGCCACGGCCTCTATCCCGATTCGGTTCAACTGCAAAGAGCCAGAGTCGTGCATCTCTCGGAGTCTTTCCAGGTGTCTTTTCGCCTCGTTCGCGCCCCGCACTTGAATGGTTCCGGGCAGCGGATACGTGTAGAGGACGTGGCGGCCATGTGACAGCGCCTCCAACGCCATGAACGAGATTCCGGCGTCGTGCCTCACGGGACGCCACAAAACCGTGGATTCTTCATAGGTCGACGTCAGGTCAGGTGTCCAGCGCTGTATGCGGATGTTGGAGGGCCCATGTACGAATTGCCCCGGATGCAAACCCGCCAGCTTGAATCGAACGTCCGGCAACGCCTCGGCCACCTCGACGATGTGGTCCCATCCGTAGAGTTCCGCTAGGTCCGAGCGCGGCAGAAAAACGAGCACCGAAAACTCCCGTGGAAGCGGCCTCGGCTCCGGCACGACATCGACGAACGAAGCTTGGACGAATTCGCAGTCCAGCCCCATTGAGCGGACCTCCTCGGTCAGAGCGGGAGAAGCCGCCCAATGGATCTGCTGGGCAATCCACGAGTCCATCTTTCCGGCTGCGGCCAACTTCTGCGCCCGCAGCACGTCACTCCCGCACCAAAAGAAGACAAACTTCCTTGCGCCGAGTGAGCGAGCTGCCCAGAGGAAGCGGCCCATGTCGACGCGTCCCGCCCAGGTAAACACGAGGTCGCAGTTCCTGAGATCCCCAACGAGGAGCGCCAGCTGCGCTGGTGTATGGCGTGAACGGTCGCGGATGTTCCATTTCTCATTACCCAGCAAGCAGGGAAGTTTCTGGCAGAAATGCCGCAGTCCGTGAACGACCACGCGGTAGGGCCGGGCGCCGTGTCCGCCCACGTGGCCTCTTCCGAGCCGGTCATCAAGAGTGCCGTCTATCGACTGGACTTGGAGCGTCTGAGACATTGAGGCACGACCGCGCTTCCCGAGAAATGAGATTCCTAGCTGGCCGTTGCAGAAGCGGCTATGCTTCTCTCCGGCTTCGGCACATCAGAAAGCTTGGCAACCTCGACCTTGGAAAGCGTGCCATCTGCCGGTCGGTAGGAGTTTTCGCACCCCGGGCAGGTCAAGATGTCCCCGGACGGCTGCAGTCTCACGCCGCACTCGCAGACCCAGCCGACGCGCCGGGCGGGAACCCCGGCAACGAGCGCATGAGCGGGAACGTCTTTGGTTACCACCGCGCCCGCGCCCACGAAGGCGTACTCGCCGACCGTTACGCCGCAGATAATCGTGGAATTCGCACCGAGGGATGCGCCTTTTCTGATCAAGGTGCGCCGATATTCAGATTTTCGATTCACGTGGCTTCGCGGAGTCATGACATTCGTGAAGACCATCGAAGGCCCGCAGAAGACGTCGTCCTCCAGTTCCACGCCGGTGTACACGGACACGTTGTTCTGAATCTTCACGTTCCTCCCGATCCGCACATCGGACGCCACGTGAACATTCTGCCCCAGGTTGCAGTTCGCGCCGATCCTGCTGCCCTTCATCACGTGTGAGAAGTGCCAGACTTTCGTACCCGAGCCGATCTCGCAGGGCTGATCCACGATGGCCGACGGATGGACGAAGAACGTCGGTGCCACATTGGCTTCGAACGAGATTGGGCGGCCCTGTTCGTGGATGGACTGCCCGGCGGCATGCAAGACGCGCAAGACCTCCAACCCGTTCTCACCGTCCGTTCGCGGACGCTTGCGATGTTCGACGCAATCGAGGAAGTGGGCGCACTCCGCGCGCAGCGGCTCAACGTTCTCGAGCGCAATCACTTCGCCTTCCGCTCTCCGCGCCACCGGCATGCGATTCACCCACTCGATCCGATGCGGGTAGAGTACGAGCTTGTTCTCGGAGCTGGTGTCATCAAACACCGCCATTTTGCGGTCCCCGACGATCACAATCTTCTGTTCCTTGAATGGGTGCAGCCAGCTGACGAAGATGTGAGCCTTCACCCCGCTCTTGAAAGCCAGAATCGTCAGAGTGACGTCCGAGATTGGATGATTCAGGTAGCTGGCCCCCTGTGCCGCCACCGTCGTCGGCGGTTCACCGAGCAGGTGCAGGATCATGGAAATGTCGTGCGGCGCAAAACTCCACAGAATGTCTTCTTCCGTTCTGAGCTTTCCGAAATTTAGTCGCGAAGAGCTGATGTACTCAATCTTTCCCAGTTCGCCGTCCTCGAGCATCCGTTGCAGTGCAGCCGTCGCCGGATGATAGTGCAGGAGATGTCCGACCATCAGGATCCGGGATCTGGCGCGCGCCAAGTCGACGAGTTCCGCTCCCTGCTCCAACTGAAGCGCCAGGGGCTTTTCGACGAACACGTCCTTGCCGCACAACAGCGCCTTCTTCGCCAGCTCATAGTGCAGCGCCGCCGGTGCGGCGACGACTACGGCTTGCACGTCGCGCATCATCAGAAGCTCGTCCACGCGGTCGGTCGCTGGAACGCCATACTGCTGGCGCATCGCACCAAGGTTTTCTTGCTGAAGATCGCAAATGGCGGCCAGCGCGCCTAACTCATGAAAATTGCGAACCAGATTGCGCCCCCAGTAGCCGCAACCGACGACACCAACGCGCGGCGGCAAAGCGATATCCATGATGAATACCTCCCTGAGTGGATGAAACCGATGCGCCCAAATGAATCGGGCCATATGACGGTCACGCTGACTGCTTTGCGTAGAAATCGGAAATGCTTCTTACGACGCTTTCTTGCTGCCAATCAGCCAGTTCTGGATACACGGGCAGCGACAACACTTCGCGGCTCGCCGCTTCCGCTTCGGGCAATTGTCCCGGCCTGTAACCGAGGCGGCTGAAAGCCGGCTGCAAGTGAAGCGGCAGCGGATAGTAGATCTCGGTCGGCACCCCGGCGCGGCGCACATATTCTTTCAACGCGTCGCGCGACTCGCATCGGACGGTGAACTGGTTGTAGACATGCCGATAGTCGGCGGCTGGCGCCGGCGGCACTCTCACACGCTCTGAGAATCCGGCCGACCGAAAGAGGTCTCTGTAACGCTGTGCGCGTAGCTGCCGCGCCCGTGTCCAGAAGTCGAGGTGCGGCAGCTTCACGCGGAGTATGGCCGCTTGCAGCGCGTCCAGCCGGCTATTCGTGCCCAGAATATCGTGATGGTATTTCCGCTTCGATCCATGAACACGTAGCATCCGGAGCTTTTCAGCCATCGCCGGATCGTCGGTTGTCACAAGTCCGCCGTCGCCCGCGCCGCCGAGATTCTTCGAGGGAAAGAAACTGAAGCAGCCGAAATCGCCAAGTAGACCGACGGTTCGTCCCTTGTAGGAGGCGCCAATTGCCTGGGCGGCGTCTTCAACCACAAACAATGAAAGATCCTTCGCCAGGCGCAGGACTGGATCCATGTCGGCCGCGAGACCAAATAGATGCACTGGCATGATTGCGCGGGTACGTGGCGTAATTGCCGCCGCGACGGCCTCCGGCAACAGATTGAACGATTCGCGGTCGATATCGACGAACACCGGCGTGGCTCCAACGCGCGCAATCGATCCTGCGGTTGCAATAAACGTGAACGGTGATGTGACCACTTCATCGCCGGGACCGATGCCGGCAGCCATCAACGCCAAGACCAGCGCATCCGACCCAGAGGCGCAAGACACCGCGTGGCGCGCGCCGAGCTTTTTCGCGATCTCGGCTTCGAGCTGTTCGACCTCGCTGCCAAGGATGAAGTGCTGGCTTTCCATCACCCGCGCGATCGCTTCCATCACTTCCCCGCGGATCGTCTCGTACTGCGCCTTCAGGTCGAGATATTGAAATTGCATCGTCGCCGTTTCGCGCGGCGTTGGCTGCAAGGCAGGCTTCGCTGCTGCTTCCATGGAAAGTGAGCCTCAATTCGTCTGAAGTTTCTTAATGCGGTCCATCCGGGAACTTGGAGAGAACTGCTAGTAGCTCGTGCCGATCTTGTAGCCGATTCCGTAGATTGCGATCCCGTTGACGGTCGCCATCGCAACGTCTCCCATCACCTTCAGCGTCTTCTTGGCGCCGCTGTCGGGAACGTAAAGAATGTCGTTTGGCGCCAGCAGGACGTCCGTTTCTTGTCCCGCCATCATCTTCGCCAGGTCCACCGGGATTTCGCGGCGAGCCTGGTCGCTTGTCGACTGGCGAACGATCACGCCCCGATGCACGGATGCTAAACGAGTGAAGCCCTCCGCCAGCGCCACCGCCTGCGAAGCCGAGATTCCTTCCTCCGGATTCGTCAGGACGAAGCCGCCGGGCTTCGTCACAGCGCCGACGACATACACGAGTTGGGCGGCGGAGACGTTGATAATGTCGCCGTTTCTGACTTCTGCGTTCGCCGTGAGATCCTGGCCTTCGGCCAGTCGCGACAGATTGACGATTTGAACCGAACCTATCGCCGTTCCCGTCGCCTCTGCGCTGGCCGGCCCGCGCACGATCGTCGCGGTGCTCCCGCTATTCGGTAGTGCTCCTCCCGCGGCAGAAATTGCTTCGAGCACTGTAGTTCGCCTCTGAAGGCTGTACACGGCGGGCTTGTTCACAGCGCCGAGGACGGTGACCGTTCGACCGTGATATTCGTCAACGAACACGCTGACCTGAGGATCTCGCAGCTGCTTCGCGTCAATCAGCGCCTGCCGGATGTCCGCGGACAGTTGCGCCGCGCTTTTTCCTTCTGCAACGACGGGGCTTGCCATCCCGAGAAGGTGAATAGAACCTGAATCACCGACCCGCGTCTTCCCACCAAATTCCGGAGCCTCGGCTACCGTGATCGTGAGCACGTCGCCCGGCCCAATCGTGTAATCCTGTGCTGCAGTGCTCTGATCGCCCGCAGTCACCGTGCTGGCGGACGCCGCGATTAATGGCAACACGCACACGACGAGTAGAAACGCGCAAAGACCGAGACGACGTCCTCGCTTGGAGTGTTGGCCGAAGTTCATGACTGGATTTCGCACGACTGGCCTCCCAACGAAATGCGGAATTCGGTCGACAAATCTCGCTGTGCTAGGCGTGCGCACCCTTGCTCTTGGGTGGCGAGCCATCGCCTGGGCCGCCGAAAAGTGTCGAGGAGCTGACCGAAGAGTATCGATTCCTCTTTTCGGCCGCCCGGCTGTAGCCGTACATGAAGTAGTGATAGTCCGGCGATGAATAGTCGATGCCGTTTAGAACGATTCCAGCGAGCGGCGCGTGCACGTCTTGCAGAAGCTCAGCCGAACGTTGAATCGCGCGCCGCGTTGTAATTCCGTAGCGGCCGATCAAGACGACCTCATCGGCAAGCTGCGAAAGATAGCGCGCGTCCGAGAAGCGAATGATCGGAGCCGAATCGATCACCACAAACTGAAACTGCTTGCGCAGTGCGGCTAATAGGACCTGCATGGCAGGCGACGCCAAGGTATCAGCCGGGCTCTCAACGCGCCGTCCGCTGGGCAGCACCCAAAGTCCCGGAATTGAACCAATGTGCGCAAGCGCATTGCTCAAGTCCGCCGACCCATTCAGGACTCCCGATAGTCCCGGTGCCGAGTCGATCCCGAATGCTTGCGCGATCACCGGTTGTCTCAAATCGCCGTCCACCAGACAGGTTCGCCCCACTTGAGCCATGGCAACGGCGAAGTTCACCGCAACTGTCGTCTTCCCTTCTCCCTCCATCGCGGAAGAAATCAGCACCACATTCAAGCCGCCGCGCCTCCCTGAGCATGTGAGAGACGTTCTCAAATCACGCATCGCCTCGGCTTCCGCGGTCAATGGTCTCATGAAGGTGATTGGTCGCTCAGTAGCCCCGTTCGACGGCAGGTTCCCGCCCGACAAAGACCTGCCGAGGTCGACGTCCGCTTGTTTGCCCACCATCGCCGCAGAGCGCATCGCGGGCAGCAGGGCCAGTGACTTCAGTCCCGCCCATGCTTTCGCGTCTTCGGGTGTACGCACAGTATTGTTCAGACTCTCCTTGACGAAGCAGGCGAGAATCCCGAGCAAGAAACTGGCTAGGGAGCCGATGGCGATCAACGCCTTGCGGTGCGGACCCGTTGGGCTCTGAAGGTTCTCGGCCAGCCCTACCACGCGAATGTTGCTCGAGCCCAGCCCGGCGTATATTCCTGCTTCCTTTAGACGGGCTTGCAAAGTGTTGTAGAGATCGGAGTTCGCTACGGCCTCGCTCTTCAGCACTCGATAGCCAACGAGTTGCGAATTGACGTTCACCATCTGTGCGCGGAGCTTTTCGCGATTTCCGAGCATTAATTCCTCGCGCTCTTTCGCCGCGGAATACGCCGTTCGAATGCCGTCGACGATTCGGGCGCGCTGCTCGCCCAGTTCCTTGCCAACTTCCTCTAGCTGATCCTGGAGCTTCTTCACATTGATGTTTTCGTCGCCGTACACCGCTTTCGCCTGCGCCAGCTGTGTCCGCAAATCTCCTTGGCGGACGAGCAAGTCCTGGTACACCTTGTCATCGCGAATCGTTGGAACATACGCGACCTGCCCGGCATCGATCATCCTCAGATAGGCCTCGTTTTCGATGCGAGCGGCCTGCGCCTCGCTGAGTTGATGATTGACTTCGCCCATCAGCTGTGAAAGCGGCACATCACGATCGTCCATTTCGACGAGCCCGAATTTCCGCTGATAGTCGGAGACCGCTTGATTGGAAGCGATCACCTTTTGATAGAGGCCGCTCAACTGCGAGGAAAGCCATTCCGAGGCCTGCGTAGTCGTGTTGTAGCGCTGCTTATAGTCGTTCTCGATGAACTTCGTGATTACCTCATTCGCGACTTCGCGCGCCAACCGCGGATCGTGGCTCGCGAAGCTGACCTCCACTAGACGTGTATTGCGGATCGGATTTACGGACAGATCCCTTCGGAACGCGTCCAAGGCAACCGCCTCCGAAGGGGTTAGCGTAGAAAGCGCCCTTTGCTGCTGGAGGAATGCTTTCCCGCCGTCGGCGGCTTCACTTGCGGCTCCCGCCGCGGTCCCCTGCTCTTGCGCCGCCGAGTGCCACCCTGCAAATTCAGTTCGCTTGTCCAATTCCAGCTGACGGATCACGCTGACGGCCAGCGCGTCGCTCTGCAGGATCTGCGTCTGCGTTTCTAGGTAGTCCTGATACTCGACTTCCGGAGGGGACTCGATTTCGTGCAGGGTCCGGATTCCGCTGCTCGGCGGTGCGATTTCGATCGTGCCGGCCGGCTCGTAGACATTCCTCATAAGCATGACCACCGTGATCGTCGCCGCGATCACCACACCAAACACGGCCAATCCGAACCGCTTGTTCTTCTTGAGGACGCGGATCGCCTGTTCCCAGCTGAAGTCGGAACTGCGATAGTCCAACGTCGTGTACGCACGAACCGTCAGGTCGCTGTTGCCAGACACAGCTGGATTACCGTCGATCGGATCGTCAGTGTTGTACGTCATCTCCGATTCGCTTCAGGGCGTCCGTATGCCGCATTCACGGCTCCCTTTTCCGCTAGTTTGACCGCGCCGAACCGCACGTCACGGCGCCGGGTCTCACGCCGGCGCGCCGATTTTCTCGAGGTCAGAAGCAATCACCTCAACGGACACCGCCTTCTGCAGCAGTTCCACACCAAGAACCACCCGATGTTGGTTCCGGACCCACGTCAATATTCCACTCACGCCCGCAAGCGGACCCCGCCGAATTCGAACATGATCCCCTGATTTCAGATATGGGTGGGGTTCGATGGCAGCGTGGCTAGTTGTGAGCGTTTTCATCGATTCGATTTCCCGATCGGGCAGCGAACACGCGTGTCCGGCAGTCGCCACGATGAAGAAGATGCCCGGCGTCGTCAGTATTTCGAGCCGGTTGTCGAGAGTAGAGCGCAAGAACACGTACCCTGGGAACAAAGGAACATTCAGCGTTTTCTTCCGGTCTCGCCATTGCCGCACGCTTTCATAGAGCGGGAGATAGACTTCCAGGCCCTTGCGCGCCAGAAGGTCTGCGGATTTCTTTTCGTGCTGGTGTTTTGTGTAGACCGCGTACCAACGCGGATTACCCAGCCTCGCGTCGTCATGAATATTTGTCGCTGTCGACAGCACAGAGCTTCGCCCTCTGACTTACAGCACCGGTGTGCCCAAGTCGGATTCCCAAGATCGGAGAGAAGAGGTCGCGGCCTCACGTCACCGCTTTTCGGACGCCAGTTTCAGAACTGCCCGGCGGGCGCCCTTGTGACTACGGTGCTGGAGAGGAAATACCTGTCTCCTGTTATCAGAGAATGACAGACGCGTGAAAACTGCGACGCGGCAGGATGACTATGACCGCGCGAATGCAGGGTCCGTTCTTGGTCGCTTCCACAAACTCATGCGCACTTGACTCCCGATCGATGCGCAAGTTCGCAACTCTGTTTTAATCTGACTGCAATCTCCCAGACCCACTTTCGTTCTAGCATCGCTGCCCGCTCAAGCGAGGACGACCTTGTCAGACGCTTCGGCAAACTTGGCGCGCGTGAGAGACACTGCATTTGCAGAACTCGATGCGCCCGCGCCAGCGTTCACTTCGGCGTTGGTGGCGATTCTGAGCGGGCAAGTAGCGAGTGGTGCGGTTACCCTGCTGACGGAAATCACCTACGCGCGGCTCTTGGGGCCCGCAGCCCGAGGAGTCATAAGTCTTTGCTTGATGTCAGTCGCATTTGGAGCGCTCGTCGGCGGGTTGGGCTGCGAGGCAGTGATTGTCTACTGGGCGGCCCGCTCGAAGAACAACGTTTCGTCGTGGATCCCTGCTGTCTCGTTTTGGGGAGGCCTCGGTTGCGTGGCTTCGGCCGGCTTGTGGATCTTGGGCTACTGGCAACTCCGGCTTCCCATTTTTCGAGGCATTTCCCCAGGCTCGGCGCGGGCCGTGCTGGTCACCATCCCGGCTGCTGTTCTTTTCGCGTTTACGATGGCTTTGGCGTCGGGCACGGAGCAGTTTCGCATGCGCTCCGCTTGTGCCGCGCTTCGGCAGATTGCGGGACTCGCCACGTTTCTGCTGTTTCTGGCTCTGCTCGGGCGAAATGCGAACGCCGCCCTTTGGGGCAATTTCGTGGGATTGATCGCCGGTTCGCTCGTCGCGCTATCTCTTCTGCGCGAGAGCGTCCAGCAATTCTCGCGGCTGGATGGCGCCTTCGAGCATCTCGGGCCGACGCTGTCCTACGGCCTGCGGGGCCAAATCGGCAACCTTGCGACGTTCTTCAACTATCGTTTGGACGTCTTCGTCGTCAATTACTTCCTTGACTCCACCCAGCTCGGCCTGTATGCACTCGGCGTCGTCATCTCGGAAGCACTCTGGCAGATTCCGCAGGCCGTGGCCTCCGCGCTTTTTCCCCGTACAGCGCGCACCGTCGAGCGGGACGCGAAGCAGTTCACGTGCCTCGTCCTACGTCAAACTCTTCTAGTCACCAGCGCGTGCGGTCTGGCGGTTGCCCTTTTCAGCCCGATCATGATTCCCCTCATATTCGGCCGGCGGTTCGCGGCCAGCGTCGCTGTGATCTGGTGGATTCTTCCCGGGACGACCGCCCTGTCCCTAGCCAAGGTGGCCTGTGCTGATTTGGCTGGGCGCGGCAAGAATGGCTACAGCTCCGCGGCAGCATTCATTTGCTTTGCGATGACCGCAGGGCTCGATTGGTACTTGATTCCGCGGATGGGCATTACGGGCGCCGCCCTGGCATCGTCCGCTGCGTATTTTGTGGACGCGCTCTTGATTCTGGCCGCGCTGCGCTACGAAATGGACGTTAGCTGGAAGAGGCTGCTGATCCCGACTCGTGACGACGCCAGGATGTACCGTGCGTATTGGCTCCGGCTGAGATCTCTGTTGAGATTCGGCGCGCCCACAGTCGGCCTAAACACCCACGCTGCCTCTTCACGGGAGTGCGACTGAACTTCATATGGCCTCGATTTCCATTGCGCGGTTGCCGGCAGTCTCGACGGGTAAAACACGAGGCTTTGCCTCGTCGTTCGGGAATGCTTCTGTGATCTTCCTCTTATTCGTGGCCGTTTTGGCTCCGGTCATAACCATCAGTAGCGGGCTCCCGTGGTTCCGGGCCGAACAGCTCGCACTGGTTCCCATGGGGCTCGTGTATCTTTGGTTTCTCCTGGCCGGTGTCGCGCGTCCCGTGCGTCACAACGGCCTGTTTCTGATTGGTGTGATCTATTGTGGGTTCATTCTCGTGTCCCTCTTCGTCGGCACCGCGATTCTCGGACACACTTTCCTCTATCGTGATCTGTACGAGATCCCCAAAGCACTACTTCCTGTCGTGTTTTTTACTGTCGGGTTGGAAGCCCCGCTATCGGAGACGGCCATGCGTAGGCTCCTGACCTTCTTTTCCATATCCGTGGTTCCGGTGTGCTTGTACGCGTGGACCCAGTGGATGAATCTCGGCATTTCTCGCCTATTGAATCAGCTGTATTCGGGTGGCGCGCACGACGAAGGCGCACTCGCACACTATCGACGCGTCTTTTCGACCATGGGTAATCCAAACATCTTGGGTCAGCTGCTGACTTGGGCGATTGCGGCTTTCACGCTCGCGCTGCTCCTCCGCGTCGGAAGCCGGATCTTGAATCTATTGCTCGTCCTTGCATCCCTCGTCACCCTGGCCATGACCGGTTCCCGCTACGGATTGCTGAATACCGGCTTGGTGGTGATGCTGATTTTTTGCCTCTCGTTCTCCGACAGGCGCCGCCGCCGAACACTCGTGGCGCTGCTCATCGTGCTGCTGCCGGTCTTCGTCGGGATCACATTCGTCGTGGCTCGGAGCAACCAGGCGACTTTGGATCGCTTCCAGACGCTTCGCGATCCTTTGCACACCGATTCTCTCAGCGGCCGCCTGGAGGATCTTTGGCCCGATGCCGACAAGGAGTTCCTCAGCTCGCCGCTGTTTGGTCACGGTCCCAATAAGGCTGCCTTCTCCGACATTGTTACCGATTCGGAGTATCTGGACGTGCTCAAGGAATTCGGCATTCTCGGCTTCCTGGCATACTCGGCGTATTACATCTATGCTCTGCGCCACCTGTGGAGGGGGCTGAAAATCAAGAGCATGTGCGACCATCGCATGGAGTCGCGCCTGCCTGTGAACTCATGGGCCTTGCAGTTCAGCTTCATCATGCTTGTCACCGCGCTCGTCATGAATGTCGGCATGTCCACGTTCTATTCCGCGCCGCTTCAGGGATTCTTCTGGCTCTGGATGGGCATTGGAGC
>DATJXJ010000068.1:0-50555 GCA_035500255.1 Verrucomicrobiia bacterium
TGCATTGGAAGGCTGCCGGAGCCAAGCTGGCGGGCCGCCAGAATCTGGCCGCTTTCGATTTTCCGGCTGGCTCGCTTGTGCTGACAGAGGCCGGCACAAAACGCCGCGCGTCCTTGCACGTACTTGAGGGAGAAGAGGGCCTGCGCTCGATCGACCCGGGAGGAATCGACGTCCTGGCGAGCGATTTCGCCACATTTCACGCGGCGCTAACCGCCGAGAATCGCACGCTCAAGAGAGCTCTTACCGACCCGCGCCTGCTGAGCGGGATCGGCAACGCGTATTCGGACGAAATCCTGCACGCGGCGAAGTTGTCGCCCGTGGCGCTCACTCGCAAGCTGAACGAGGACGAATGGCAGAGACTATTCGCCGCTACGCGCGAGACACTGCGCACGTGGATCAATCGCCTGTGCGCGGAAGCCATGACGGCATTCCCTGACAAGGTGACGGCGTTTCGCAAGGGCATGGCGGCTCACGGGCGCTACGGAGAGCCGTGCCCGAGGTGCGGAGAAAAGATTCAGCGCATCCGGTACGCCGACAACGAAACCAACTACTGCGCCCGGTGCCAAACCGGCGGAAAACTGCTGGCGGATCGCAGTCTATCCAGATTGCTGGGATCCGATTGGCCGCGTACTCTCGAAGAACTCGAGGCACTGAAGCGCCGTTGACGTGGTCTCGGTCATCGAAACGATTCAGCGGCTTGCGCGAGGTCGTCGTAACTCGGGAAGAGATTCAAAAGTCCGACCATCTTCAGCGTTTGTACGGTGAATTTCGTCGGCTTGAGCAATCGGATCGATCCGCCGGTTCGTTTTGCCGCAGTCAGGCAACGCACCATCATTCCGATGGCGCTCGAGTCGATGGTGGGCACGTCTTCCAAATCCAGCACGACGCGGTTCTGGCCCTGTCCAAACAATTCGTCCATGGTGGAGCCGAAGCGGTCGAGCTCGGGCCCCATACACAATTTGCCGGTGATCTTGACGACGCGTATGTCGCCGTGTGTCTTGGTCTCGATAGCCAAAAAAAGTCTCCTCGCGGGGTTCACTCGCGGTTGGGACTACAGCCGTCGTTGACACCCATAAGTGCCTTTGTTAGAGTGCGCAAACCCTTGTAGTGAATCTGGGGCCAAAAAGCAAGAAACTCAGTCCGCCAGATGTCTCCCCCGCGAAAGCACATGGGCGGAAGGCTAGAACGTCGTTGAGTCCGAAACAAGAACCAACTCCGGGCCTTTCTGTACTCTCATCCAGTCTGCTAGCCGAGCAGGAGGTTGCGCCGCGAGCGCTGGCGTTTGCCCAATTTGTCGCCGAGATCCTTCCTGGATCGGCTGTCAACGTCTACACCTACGCGGGCGAAGACGAAGGCGGAATGTGGACGCCTACGGCGAGCGTTGGCGACGCGGATGCGCACAGCCAAGAGATTCCCGCTGACACAGGGCTGCTCGGCAAATTGATTGAAGAACCCTCCCCCATTCTTCGCTCCGGTTCCGCGGTTCGGCGCGAGGACTATCCACACATCGATGTGCGCAAGACGCTGCGGTCGATTTGCTACATCCCGCTGTCCAAGGACGGGACTCTAGTGGGCGCGCTCGAAATCGCGGCTTTCGAGGAAAGACTGACTGACGAGGCAGTCGCGGCGCTGGTGCCAGCGGCGGAGATCGCCGCTGTCGCCCTCGTTTCCGCGCGAGACTACGAGCAAGAACGCCATAGCACATTGGCGTCGATCACTCGTGTGACCCAACTATACGATCTGGAAAAGGCCTTCTCCTCGACTCTTGAAATGGAAGAGCTGCTGCCGCTGATCGGCGCAAAATTCTCCGAAATCCTCGGCGCTCAGGCTGTAAACGTGTGGCTCCTGCACCCGGATGAGGCCATCGAATTGATGCATCAACACGGCGAGGACGTCACGGTCTTCCAGGGCCAGACCCAGAAGCCTCACGAAGGTGTGGCCGGCGACGTTTCCGACGATGGCGAGGGCATCTGCATCTCCGATCCCGAAGACCCCCGGCTTGAGCGGCGCAACGCCGCGGCCGGCGAGCCGTTCGTGCAATCGATGCTCGCGGCGGCCATCCTCGATAAAGGAGCGCTCGTGGGCGTCGTGGAGGCTGTGAACAAGACCGACGGCACGAGCTTCGATGAAGACGACCTGTTCACGCTGACCAGCCTGAACGACAGCGCTTCGACCGCTCTGCACAACGCGAGCCTGCTGATGGCCGAGCGGAAAGTGGAGATTCTCGAGACGCTCAACACCGTCAGCCGCGAAATTACGTCGACGCTCAATCTCGAGCGCATGCTGCAAACGATCGTCAACGCTCCGCAGGCCGTGATTCCCTACGAGCGCGCTGCATTGGCTCTGGAGCGGAACGGGCGCTTCAAGCTGAGCGCCGTCACGGGACTCGCGCAGGTCAATGTGGACGCTCCCGATATCGCGCCGCTGAACGAAGTGCTGCAATGGGCGTCGCTTTCATCGGAGGTCATCCACGTCCGGCAGCACGGCGAGGAAATCGACGCCGACCGAGAAGAGACGCGGGCGAAATTCGCGAAGTACTTCGAAGGGTCCAGAATGCGCGGCTTCTACGCGATGCCGCTGGACGACGATACCGGCCGCGTCGGCGTGCTTTGTCTGGAAAGCAGCGATCCCGATTTCCTGTCCGTGGCGCACATGGAAATCCTCCAGGTGATCGCGAGCCAGGCCACTGTCGCGCTGCGCAACGCGCAGATGTACAAGGAGGTGCCGTTCATTTCCGTTCTCGAACCCGTGCTGGTGCGCAAGCGGAAGTTCATGGCGCTCGAAAGGCGGAGGCGCACGCTGATCCTGACGGGCTCCTTCGCCGCTTTGATCTTCCTGGTGGCGTTCCCGCTGCCGCTGCGCGTGGACGGTGACGCCGTCGTTGCGCCGGTGCGCAGGGCACAGATTCAGCCGGAAGTGGACGGCGTCGTCAGCAGGGTCCTCGTGAAAGAGGGTCAGGCCGTGCGCGCCGGCGACATCGTTGCCGAAATGGAAGACTGGAACGCACGGTCCGATGTGGCGGAAGCGCAAGCGAAATACGACGCTGCAATGCTTCAGATGAATCGCGCTCTCGCGAGTGGCGACGGCAGCGCCGCGGGCGCGCGGCGGGTCCAGGCCGAGTTCTGGCGGGCGGAGTTGGATCGCGCGCAGCAGCTGCTGGACAAATCGCGATTGCGCTCGCCCATCGACGGCACGATCACCACTCCGCATGTAGGGGACCTGGTGGGCCGCAAGCTTGGCCGCGGCGATTCGTTCGCCGAGGTCGTCGACACCTCGGAGGCCGTTGTGGACGTAGCGGCGGACGACGACGACGCGGGATTGCTGCGCGTCGGACAGCCGGCGTCCGTGAAGCTCAACAGCTATCCGACGAGAACTTTCCACGGCGAAGTCGCGATCGTGAGTCCGAGCGCGCAGCGCGCGCAGGACGCAACTGTTTTCTATTCGCGCGTCGCGGTGCCGAATTCGGACGGCGCGATTCGTGCCGGCATGCAGGGCCGGGGAAAAATCCGCGTGGGCTGGCGGCCGGCGGGTTACGTTTTTCTTCGCAAACCGTTCTTTTGGGCGTATTCGAAACTGTGGTACTGGCTCGGATGGTAGAAATGCAGTGGAGGCCGGACGTGCGCACTCTGATTTGCTGGGTTTTGGTGGCGGCAACGATGCAACTGGCGGGCTGTGGCGGAGACAAGACGCCGTCAGGAACCGCATCGAACGCCGCGAGCGCTCCTGCCGCACCCTCCGATCCGCCCGCTACTCCCGCAGCCGATCCTGCACTCATCGTTTCGGGGCCGATCATCGTCGAGCATGAGGTCGATTTGACGGCGCAGCGCGACGGCGTGATCGCGAAGATCTACTACGACGTCCCCGCGCGCGTGAAGGCAGGTGCTTTGCTGGCACAAATGGACGATCGTCAGATCGCGGCCAATCTGGAATCCGCGCGGGCGAAGACCCGCGGAATCGAGGCCGACCTGAACAACTGGAAGGCGGAACGAGAGGTCATGCAGGCCGACTACGCTCGCGCGCAGCAGTTGTGGAACCAGGGACTGACGTCTGCCGAACAGGTGCAGCACGCCAAATACCAGGTTGAGTCTCACGACTGGGACATCAAGCGCGTCAGCGAACTCCTGAATACCGCGCGGCAGGATGAGCGGTCGCTCGAGCTCGAGATGGAGAAGACGAAGATCGTCGCGCCGTTCGACGCGCTGGTTGCGCGCCGCTACGTTCGCGAGTGGCAAACCGTAGCCAAGGGCGACCGCTTGTTCTGGGTCACCAGCGAAGCGCCCCTGCTGATTCGATTCACGCTGCCGGAGAAGTTCTTCGGGAAACTGCGCATCGGGCAATCGTTCGAAGTCACCTGCGCGGATGCGCCGGGCGAGCGGCATTCGGCGCGCGTGCGAGAAATCAGTCCAGTTGTCGACCCGGCCAGCGGCACGTTCGAAGTTCTCGTCGCGCTGAGCGGCGAGCGCGGGGCCCTCCGCCCCGGGATGACAGCCTCCGTGCATCTCGATCACGTGCAATGAACCTTACACGCGCCCTTGAAGTGGCCTTGCCGGAAATCCCGGCACGCAGCATCTCCGACCGCCCGCCGCGCATGCCGCCCGATGTTGTCTTCAAGGAACATGTCGAGGACGGGCGTCCGGTCATTCGCGCGATGGTGCGCAGCCAGGAAGCCATGTTCCGGTTTCCCAAGCCGAACTGGGAGCTCGCGCAGCTATTCGATGGCAAGCGTTCGTACGATGAAATCGCAAGCCTTTACTCGGCGCAGACGGGCGCGGAGTACAGCGAAGAGGAAGTGCGCGAATTCGCCGCCGCTCTCGAAGAGGACGAATTTTGGTACCGGACGCCGCAAGAAAAGACCATTCTGCTGATGCAGATGGACGCCGAGAAGCGGCGAAAAACCCTTAGGGCGAAGAAGAGCCGCTGGGGCGACTTGGCGCAGATCACGTTTCCCGCCGTGAATCCCGATCCATTCCTCACTTGGTTCTACAAATACACGTCATTTGTCTACACGTGGTGGTTCACGCTGCTCACGCTCCTGTTCTTCGCGATCATGGCGGGGATTACGGCCGCGCATTGGAGCGAAATCGGCCGCGATACCCTGCACTTTTTCAACTTCACGGAAAAGAGCTGGGCGGACGTGGGAATCTTCTATCTCGTGGCCATCGGCGCGATGTGCTGGCACGAAATCGGTCACGGCCACGCCTGCAAGCACTACGGCGGGCGCGTCCCGTCGATGGGTTTCCTGCTGATCTATCTGACTCCCGCTTTCTACACCGACACAACCGAGGGCGATGTCATGGCGTCGCGCTACCAGCGGATGGTGATCGCGCTGGCCGGGGCGTGGTCCGAGCTCTATATCTGCGCGATGGCCACGATCCTGTGGTGGCTGTCGCCTCCGGACACGACGCTGCACTCCGTGGCCTACATGATGATGCTCATCACCGGAATCGCCTCGGTGCTGATCAACTTCAACCCTCTGATCAAGCTCGACGGCTATTACATCATGAGCGAGATCCTTGGCCTCGTGGACCTCAAGGAGAACTCCACGGCCTATGTGTCGGCGTGGGTGAAGCGCCGCATCTGGAGGCTTCCGGTGGAGGTACCGTACGTTCCGCGCAACCGCCGCCTCGGATATGCGGCCTACGCGTTGGTATCGGGGGTCTACAGCTACACGGTGCTCTATATCGTCGCGCGATTCGTGGGCAACGTCTTCCGCAGCTTCGATCCGGACTGGTCGTTCATTCCCGAGCTGGCTACGGCGGCTCTGATCTTCCGTTCGAGAATTCGCACACTGGTGAACTTCATGAAATTCGTATACCTGGACAAGAAGGATCGCGTGTGGGAGTGGCTGGGATCGCGCCACCCCTGGGCCATCGGCGCAGCGGCGGCCGTCGTTCTCCTGTTGCCGGTGTCGCACGAGACCGTGCAGGGCAGTTTCGTCCTTGAACCGGAGCGCCGGGCGGTGGTGCGCAATCTGGTTCCGGGGAGCGTGAGCCGGGTCTACGTGGACGAAGGCGCACAGGTGGCCGCCGGCTCGCCGGTCGTTCAGCTCCGCAATTTACCCCTGCAATCGCAGCTGGCTCGCGCGGAGGCCGATTTTGCTGAGGCATCCATGCAGGCCACGTCCGCGGCCCTGCACTACGCGGATTTCGGATCCGCGAATGCGGAGCGCAATCGCTTGGCGCAGCAGGCGCAACTGCTTCGGGCGGAGACAGATGGCTTGAATGTTCTCAGCCCGATTGCAGGCACGGTTCTTACACCGCGCGTGGGCGATCGACTCGGTTCGTACGTTGCGGAAGGGACGCCGCTTGCGGAAATTGCGGACACGAGCCGGATGCGCGCCCGCATCTTCGTCTCCGAATACGACCTCTACAAGATAGCCGTGGGATCACCAGCCCGGCTCCAGATCGAAGGCGTCTGGGGAAAGCTCGATTCGCAGGTGACTTCGCTGGCGCCCAAATCGTCCGAAATCGATCCGGCACTGGCGGAGGCAAATCAGTTCAAAGGCCTGCTCCCTCCGAATTTCTACGTCGCTCAGATGGAGATCGACAACTCGGACGGACGTCTGAAAACCGGAATGACCGGCTCCGCTCGCGTCTACGGAGCGCGGCGCAGCCTGGCCGGGCTGGCCTTGCAAGAAACCTGGCGTTTCGTCGTGAAAAAGCTTTGGTAAAAGCAGAAAGGCCCCGGTTGGAACCGGAGCCTTTCGTCTGACGGCGCAAATCGAATGTTCGTCGGGGTCAGTTCTTCACGACTGGCTTCACGCCACCCAAACCGCCCTTGGTGACGGGCTTGAAGGCCTTCGACACCGGCGCCTGTTTGCTGACCGCCCTCTTGGTGGAAGCGGCCTTCTTAATCGCGAGCTTCTTGATCGGGAGCAGCTTTTGGGCCGGGCTGACGGTCGTTGCGCTGCCGGAGATGTCTTCCTTCACTGCATTCGCCTTCCGCGTGGTCTTGAGGGTGCTGATCAGGCTCTTCTTCTCGATCGACATGGCTGGTGGGCTCCTGGCTCGAAATCTTTTGTTTGCGTCCTACGCTGCCATCTAATGCAGGACGATTGCCAATCTCCGAAAGCCCTCGCCGGAAAAATCCTTCGTTGGAAATAAAGACCTTAGTACCAAAGTACTATCGGGCCGGCACGTGAAAAGGGTGAGAAATTCAACTGGCGGTCAAAAAATAACCTACTGATGGTTAAATTATGACCCTTTTCGCCTCATTGGACCTGGTGTTTCCGGCAGAGATACTTCATCCGCTGTCCGTCGATGCGCAGCAGGTTCGCGGCGGCGCTCTTCTTGCCCCCGGTGCGCCGCAGGGCTGCGTTCAGGTACGCGATTTCGATCCGCTCCATCTCGGCGTCGAAATCTACGCCTTCCTCCGGGATCAGAATCGCCTCCTGTACGTTCGCGCTGTGCTGCAAAAGCTGCTGCGGCAGATTTTCGAGGCCCACGATCTGGCTGCCGACCATCACCACCAGCCTTTGGATCACGTTTTCCAGCTCGCGCACGTTCCCGGGCCACGCGTACGCCTCCAACACCTCCAAGGCGTCGGGCTTCAGCGTCTTCAGGGGCTTCTTTGTCGAGGCGCAATAAATACGCAGGAAATGATCGGCCAGCAGCGCCACGTCTCCCTGCCTCTCCCGCAGCGGCGGCACCATAATCGGTACCACGTTGATGCGAAAGTATAGGTCCTCGCGGAACCGGCCCTTGCGGACACAGTCCTCCAAGTCTTCATTCGTGGCAGTGATCAGCCGGAAGTCGATCTTCTTTGCTGACCGTCCCCCAAGCCGTTGCACGGAGCGCTCCTGTAACACGCGCAAGAGCTTGCTCTGCAGGCTGTGATGCAGCGTCGTGATTTCGTCGAGAAAGAGCGTGCCCAGGTGCGCCGACTCAATCAGGCCGGGCTTGGCCGCATCGGCTCCGGTAAACGCGCCTTTCTCGTAACCGAAGAGTTCGGACTCCATCAGGCTCTCTGGCAGGGCCGAGCAGTTCAGGCAAACAAACGGTTGTCCGGCGCGGTCGCTGCACTGCACGATGGCCTGCGCTACCAGCTCTTTCCCGACGCCGCTTTCGCCGCGAATGACCACCGACGCGCCCGTGCCGGCGACGGCTTCTATGGCATGGTAGACCTTCTGCATCGCCGGGCTCGCGCCGACTAGCCCGAAGAAGACAGCCTTGTTTTCCACTTGCTGGACGAGCCGGCGGCCTTCCAACTCGAGAGAGCGCTTTTCGATCGCGCGCGACAGCACAATCATCAGCTCGGCGTAGTTGATGGGAAACAGGAAGAATTCATCCGCGCCGCACTGACTCGCCTTCAGAGGAATCGTTCGCTGGCTGCTGCGCGTGAACGCGGCGAGCACCACGTCGTCCCGGATGCGACGAATTTCTTCAAGCACTTCCAGGCCGTCCGCGGGGCCATCACCGATCGCGTCCAGGTTGAAAAGAATCGCGTGAATGTCGTCGCGCTCCAGGATGGCTTTGATCTCTTCTTCCGTCGCGGCCAGGATCGTGCGGAATTCTCCGCTCAGGTTTCTTCGGATGTCCGGGAAGATATCGGCGTCATCGGTGATGACGGCGAGCGACCATCGTTCCGCGTTGGAACCCGTTTCGGGCAAGGGTCAGTCAGCCGTGAGACGTGGGATTATAAGGCGAATGGCTGGAAAGCCGAAGCTGGAAGAGCATCCGAGAGCAGGCGCAGGTTGCCGCTACGGATTCTTGCTGAGCCGGCGGAAATAGTCGGCGACCGCGTCCTGATAGCCCGCCGGAATCGTCTTGGAATCCGCGCTGCGCACCTGGCCGGATTGCTTGCCATCCAGCTTGCGCTGCAATTGCAGCTCGAGATCGTCCACTTGATTCAGCACCTGCGTGTGCAACTGCTCCAGCAGCACGGGATTGCCCGGGAAGCGCTTTGGATCGAGCTTCTGCATCTGGCGGATCAGATCCTGCACCTCGCGCGCGATTTCTGGATCGTCCTCGACGGATTGGTGAAGCTGATCCAGGCTGTTCAGCGCCTGCTGATAGGCGCGTTCCGGATCGGCCGGCACGGGAGAATTTTCGGGAGCGGCCGGTTGAGGCAGATTCGAGTTGTTGCCCGTGTCGATGTACCAGTTCCGGTTGCCGCCGCGCGCGCGGCCGGGGTCGTAGCCCTGTCGGTAGCCGTCATCAACCGCGCCGCCGTAGTTACCGGCTTGCGTTCCATTCTGACCGGGCTGTCCGCCTCGGCCTTCCTGCTGGCCCGGCTGCCGCCCCGCCTGACCGCCCTGCGGATTACGCCCTCCCAAATCGCGGGTCAGCGCTTCCATCTGATCGCGCAGGCGCTGGACGTGATCGAGCGCGTCCTCGGCGTCGCGTCCTTGATCTTTGGAAGCAGCCTTTCCCGGCCCCTGGTCGGGACCGAGCGCCCGCTGCGCCTGGCGCAGCCCGTCCGCCAGATGCTGCAGGTCAGCCGAGATCATCGGCTCCGTCGAATTGGAGTTCGGGTCGTAGCCTCGCCTCAGCCAGTCCGCGCTTCGCTGCAGGCGCGTCTGCAAATCCGACTGGTCCGAATCGCCCAGTGCGCCGCGCAACTTGGAGGCGGCATCGCGCTGCGTGGGAGCCAGCTCGCGCGCAGCGCCGCGCATCTGCTGCTCAAGCCGCGCCAGATCGTCCGCCAGTTGCTGCCGGTCCCGCGCGAGCGACTGCACGTCCTGCCATACATTCTGCTGCGACTGACCCGAGCTATCCGCTGAGTTCCGCTGCAGCAGCAGCCGATGCAAGCGATCCGCCTGCGCCCGCTGCTCCCCGGCGATTCGGTCCGCTTCGCGCGCCATGGAGTCCAATCGGCCTGAGGAATTCTGCCGCTGCATTTCGCTCAGCAGGTTTGTGGCATCACGGAGCCGGTCCGCGGCCCGTCGGGCGTCGGCGCTGTCCTGCGATTGCGACGAAGACGCCGCGCGGCGCATATCGTCATTCGCTTGCCGCAGCCGGTCGAGCGCCTGCCGCACGCGCGAGTCTTTCTGCGACTGCGAACTCTGCGATTGGCCGGACGAGGATTGGCCTGACGAAGACTGCCCGGATGACGACGAAGCGGAGCTTTGCTCCTGGCTCTGTGCCAGCTGCTCCATCTGACGTTGCAGTTCTTCCGCGTCGCGCCGGAGCATTTCCTGTTGCCAGCGCTGCTCGAAGCTCTGGCCGTTGTTGCGCTGCTGCGCCAGGTCCTGCTGCCGCCGCGCCAGCTCGTCGAGCTTCTTCAGCGCGTCGTCGATTTCCTTGGCGCGCTGATCTGCCGATGACGCCGTCTGCGCCGTCTCGTACTGATTCTTCTGCGTGTCCAGTTCCAGATCGAACAGGCTCGCCAGGTCGCGCCCTGCTCCGCCCGCGCCGCTGCCCGCTGCTCCATTGCCGAACGCCACCTGAATCTGCCGGAATGTCGCTTCGGCCTGCAACAAATGCTGCAATGCTTTCTGCTCGTTCGGCAGGGCGTCGCTCCACTTCTGCTGTCGCAGCTTGTCCGCCGCCGGGTTCATCGCGTCGGCTGCGGCGTTCATGTCCTTCTGAAAGGCGTTGAACTCCTCGTTCTGCCCGTTCAGCTCGCGCATGCCCATGCGTCCCGCGAGAGCGATGGCCTGATCGCGAAGCTTCGCCTGCACCTGCGAAAGAAACTTCCCTGCCTCGGCGGCCTGCTGCTGCGACCCGGATTTGTCGTTCTGATGCTTCCACGTCTCGGCGATGATTTCCTTCTCACGCTGCGAGATGTCGTTCTGATCGCCCTGCCCGCCCCCGCCTCCAGCGCCGCCTGCGGATTGCTGCGATTGCGAGAACTCGCGCTCAAACGGCTCCGCCTGAATGAAAAACATGTCGGTGTGCGATTCCGCGCGCGCGTCTTTGGCCGACGCGTAGAAGCTCACGATATCGCCCGGCACCAGCTTGTAGTCCTCCAGCGAAATCACGGTCGCGCCTTCCGCCTCTTTGGCGCCCTTTTGCTTCAGCAAATCAACCGTCTGTTCCGCGCTTCCATTCACGGAGTAATGAAGCGCAAGCCCGCTGATCCCGAAAGCGTCGTTGGCTTTGACCGAGATCGTCACTTCCTCGATGGGGCTGGCGCGATAGTCACGACCCGGCCGGTCGATGGCGATCTCCGGCGGATTCGCTTTGTCGGCCTCGATGAAAAAGTCCTCGGATAATCGCACCGGCTGCCCCTGATCCATCGCGGCCACGTGGTACGCGCCATCCTTCGCCATCTGGATCGAGCCCGTATAGCGGTTCGTGTCGCCACCCGAAAGGTGAACTTGCTGCCCATCGTCGAGAACCAGCACGCCGTCGCGCAGCGGCCGGTCGGTCAGGACTTCGAGGTTCGCTTCGGTGCCCTCCACCGCGCGCAAGTCGCCGCCGTGTTCATCGATGGCGCTTCGCATTCCGGTCCACGGTGGAAAGCGATACGTCACGCGAATCTGCTTCACCGAAGGCAGATCGATCACGCGCAGATTGAAATGCCGCGAGCGCACGGCGCCCGCTTCGACGTAATACTCCACGCTCTCTGGGAGGCCGGCGAAGACGAACTGGAAAGCCGAGCCGCCCGGCTGCGGCTGCATCGCCAGCTGCTCCCACTTCGACGAACTCTGCGAGCGCGCGTACAGCCGGACTTGATTGGTCTCGATGCCGACCGGCTGCGCCGTGACAAGCTCGTCCGCGTTGCGGCGCACCGTCGCGTCGCCGGGGCTCACGTGAATGTCGTAGAACGGCACGACGCCCTCGCGCGGCCCGGCCCAAAGAAGCGCCGCGCCGTAGCCGAGGAAGCCGGGGCCCGCAACGATCATCCAGATCAACACGCCCAACGACACCACTCCGGTGGTGAACCAAGCAAGGAACGTGCTGCTGGGAACGAGCTGCTCCGGCGCGGAATCTCGCGCCACCTCCAGCGTGTCCGCGGCAAGCAATTCGAGAAACGGCTCGTGCGCGGCGGAGTCGCGTTCTGCAAACGTCACCAGGCGCTGTTGGAAGCGGGGAAATGCGCTCTCGGCCGTCGCTGCCGCGCGACGGCGATTGATCCGCCGGAGCGGAATCGCCAGGCCAATCGTCACCGCAAGAACGACGGAGAACAGCAGAACCACGCGCGCGCCCACGAGAATCCCGCGCGAAAACGCGAACGCATTGGCGACCAGGACGAGAAGCGCGGTCGCGCCCAGGGCGACCGAAGCAAGCACCGCCGCGCCGCGCAGCGCGGCACCCACGCGCATCCGCCGCTCCAGTTGCGCGATATAGGAGTTGAGCCGCTCCCGCATGCTCATGTTTCCTCCCGCCGCGTGCCCAGGTACCGGCTGGCCACCCACGATTCGGCAACCGCCGCGGCCAGCGCCAACAGCATAACGTACCACCACAGTCCGAAAGGCTCGCTTTTTTCTTGCCCCGCCGAAGCGGCCGAAGCCTGCGCCGTTTGTTTGCCCGTGTTCCCGCTCCACAGCGCGAGAACATCGGATGGCATCACGCTCAGATCGGACTCGCGCCGGTCCGGATTCACTCCAACGGTGTCCTGCCGCCCGTTCGCCAGTCGAATTTCGTAGAAACCCGCGCGCGTCAGTTGATACGTCTGCGCCGTCGTCGCTTCCTGCAGAGAAAGCGGGCGCCGCCCGTCCGGATCGATCACCTCGACGCTCACCGCCTGCTCTTTGGACGTCCGCAGCTCCAGGAACGAATCCACCAGCTGCGAACCGCTGCGGCGCTGCATGCCCGAAAGATCGAACGCCGTCTGCTCAACGAAGGGCACAAAATCCGGATGCACCGGAAAATCGTTGGTCACGTTGTCGAGGCCCGACGCCAGCAGCAGCACGCGCCCTTCGCCGAGCCGCTTCTCCAGCAGGATCGGCGTCTGATCCGTGAGCCGCGCCGCCACGCGCGCGCCTGTTTCGTCCACTTTCGTCGCGTAGTAAAACTTCACTCCCGACCAGCGGTCCGCCTTCGCCAACGACGCGTAGGATGGATCGGCGTCGCCGACGGAGAGAAAGCGGTCGTTTCCGTTCGCGTAGTAGTGCGTCTGCTCGATGTTCGCGCCGAAAACGGGCGCGCGCGCGCGCCGCCCCATCGCCGTGCCCGCCACCACCAACACGCTGCCGCCATCGCGCGCGTAACTCGCCAGGCTGTTTTCCAGCGGCGACGAAATCGACGCCGCGTCCGACAACACCACGAACGCGTACTTCGAGAGCGGGATGTTCTCGGCCTGTCCGACCGGCACGCTCTCCATCGTGAAAGCGGACTCGACGGCCGCCGACAGCGCCGCCCCGAAATAGACCGCCGAGCGCGAATCGTTCGATTCGTGCAGGAAAAGAATGGGCCGCGGATCGGACCGCTCCACCGCAAATAAACTCGTGTCGTCTGCTCGCAGAGCGTCCGCCGAGTCGATGCGCACCTCGCACTTGCTGAATCCATACGGCACGTTCAGCGACTCGAACTCCACCGTGGCGCGGCCACCCGCGGGCACCGCCACGCTTTTGGTGGCCACTGTCTTGCCGTTCACAACCAGCGACACGGTCCGCGTCGCCGCGGGAGTGCCGTATCCCGCGATCACGGCCTGGACGCGAGCCTTCTTCGGATCCCACACCTGCCCCGGCGCGTTGACGCTCTCGACGGCCCAGTTCGGCGAAGTGCTCGTCGCGGCCGGATGCAACACGATCTCCACGTTCGGCGGCAGGACCATGTCCTCGAAATTCGCGGGCATGTTCGCCTTTTGCATGTCGCTGAAAAGGTGCAGTTCTACCGGGACGCGCGCGCTTTCGGCCAGTGAGTGCAGTGCGCGGGCAAGCTCTCCAAAGCTGCCTCGCGAATCGCTCGGCTCGATTCCGTCCACCGCCGCGCGCAGGCCCGCCGGATCCTGCGTCGGCTGCGTCAGGACCTGCAGCCTCGATCCCAGCGCCATCACTTGCGCTCGCTCCGCCGGCGGCCGCGTCGCCAGCGCCGCATCCGCGTCCCGCTTGGCATCCGCCAGGCGCGTCCCCGCGCGCATGCTGAACGAATTGTCGATCACGAGCAGCATCAGTTTGCTGCCTGCGGCGCTGGCCACCGGGCGATTGATGAACGGGTTCGCGAACGCCAGCGCGAGCAACAGCAGCAAAGCCAGCCGCAACGCGAGCAGCAGCAGATACCGCAGACGCCGCTGCCGGATCGAGCTTTGCGTGCGCTGTTCGAAAAACATCAGCGAGCTGAACGGCTGCGGCGTGGTCGTCTGGCGCCGCAGCAGGTGCAGATAGAGCGGCACCGCCAGCGCCGCCACGCCCGCCAGGAACCATGGCGCGAGAAATCCCATTCAGTTTCTCCGCTGGCGAATGGAAAGATATTCCGCGAGAGCTTCATCGAGGGGACGGTCCGTCGACAGCAGGAAATAGTCCATTCGCGCGGCCTGGGCGCGGCTGCGAAGATCCTCGAGGTGCGCCGCCATTTTCTCGCGGTAGTCTCTCTGCGCGTACTCGGGGGTCACTTCCAGCCGTTCCTTCGTCTCCAGATCGACCAGAATCGCCGGCTCGCTCAATTCCGGGCGAATCTCCCGCGGATCAAGCACGTGGAACAGCACCACTTCGTTTCCGTGAAAGCGCAGGGGTTCGATCGTGCGGATCACCTGCTCCGGCGATTCGAAGAAATCCGAAAGCACTACCACCAGCCCGCGCCTCCGCAGAAATTCCTGGAAGTGATTCATCGGCTTGCGGAAGTCCGTTCGCGCGCGCGGCTCCGCCAGCTCGAGCCCGCTCATCAGCCTTGCGAGCTGCCCCTGGCGCGTCGACGGCCGCACGTAATTGCGCACTTCGTCGTCGAAGACGATCAGGCCCGCCGCATCGCGCTGATTTTGGATCGCGAGATAGAAGAGAGACGCGGCGATGAACCGCGCATAGTCCATCTTGCTCACCGAGTGCGACGTGTAGTTCATCGAGTTGCTGGCGTCGAGCAGCACCGTCAGCAGGCTGTTCGTTTCTCCGCGATAGCGCTTCAGGTAGGCGCGCTCCGTCCGCGCGAACACGTTCCAGTCCACATGCCGCAGATCGTCTCCGGGCGAATAGGCGCGATACTCTGCGAATTCCTGGCTGAAACCGAAGTCCGGCGAACGGTGCAGCCCGGCCACAAAGCCGTCCACAACCGTCCGCGCCACCAGGTCGAGACCCGATATGCGAGCAAGCACCGCAGGATCGAGAAAGCGTTGCACCATCAAGCTCCCTGGGGCGGCGGCACCTGCTCGAGCAAGCGCCGCAGAATCTCATCCGAGTCGATCCGGTCGGACTCCGCGTGGAAATTCAGCAGCACGCGGTGCCGCAGCACGGGAATGGCCAGGGCCGCGATGTCCTCGTACGCCACGTGATAGCGCTTCCGCGTCAGTGCGCGGGCCTTCGCGCCCAGCACGATGAACTGCGCCGCGCGCACGCTCGCTCCGTAGTTCACGTATTTCGCGATGAAGTCCGGCGCGCCGCCGCTGTTGCTGCGTGTGGCCCGCACGAGCTTCACCACGTACGCCGCCAGTGACTCCGCGATCGGCACCATCCGCACCAGTTGCTGAAACTCCAGAATCTCCTGCGCCGAGGTCACCGCCTGCACCTGGGCCGCCTGCGTCGTCGTTGTGAGATCAACCACCTTCACTTCGTCCTCGGCGCTCAGATAATCGAGCACGATGTTGAAAAGGAACCGGTCCAGCTGCGCCTCAGGCAGCGGATACGTGCCCTCCAACTCGATCGGATTCTGCGTAGCCAGCACGAAGAACGGCGATGGCAGCTTGTACTGATTGCCGCGCACCGTGCAGGAAAGTTCCTGCATCGCTTCGAGCAGCGCGGATTGCGTCTTGGGCGGCGTCCGGTTGATCTCGTCCGCCAGCAGGATGTTCCCGAAGATCGGCCCCGGCACGAAAGTCCAGCGGCGATGCCCCGTCGTCGGATCTTCTTCGATGATGTCAGTTCCTGTGATATCGGACGGCATCAGATCCGGCGTGAACTGGATTCGCTTGAAGACCAGCCCCAGCGTCTGCGCCACCGTCCGGACCATGAGCGTCTTGGCCGTGCCGGGCAGCCCGGTGATCAGGCAGTGGCCGCCGACGAACAGGCCGATCAGCATCTGATCGAGCACATCCTCCTGGCCCACGATCACCTGCCGCACCTGCGAAAGAATTCCCTCTCGCACTGCCTGGAACCGCTCGATGCGCTTCTTCAACTCGGACGAACTCAGGTTTGTCTCGGCAGCGGTAGCCATCGGCTATTTCCCTTTCTCGGAGCCTTGGAGTTGTAGAAGCAACTTCTGAGCGGGACGGTAGTCCGGAGCAGCTTCCAGCGCCTGCAGAACATTTTCTTCCGCTTTGTCCTTCTGCCCCGCGGAGAAATACGCCTGCGCGAGGTCGAATTCGGCGGACGCCTTGTCGAGCGGATGCATCGCGACCACGGCGGAGTATTCGCGAATCGCACCCGGATAGTTCTGCTGCGCGAGCCACAAACCGCCGAGACGGCGGTGAAGGTCCTCATCCACCGGATAAATATAGTTGATGCGGTCAAGCGTGGCGGCCGCCGCTTTCGGCTCGCCCAGCTCTTCCTCGAGCGACGCCAGCTTCTTCAGCGCGTCCGGTTCGCGCCCGCCTGCGGCTTCGTACGCTTTCAGCACGATTTCTGCCGCATTCTTCTGCCCCTTGGACAAATCCGCCTCGGCCATGAATTCGTACGCATTTGCCGCGTACACATACTGCGGATACATCCGCCGGACCTCTTCGCCCTCCTTCAGCACTTCGTCGTAGTTGTGATTCTTCGCCTGCTCGGCCAGGTCTTTCAGATGCGTGCGCCAGTCGTCGAAATTCGCTGCCACCTGGCCGATGTCTTTGTTCAGCCAATCCTGGAACTGCTTGTCGAAATCCTCCGGCGTCATGCTCAGATTCTCCTGAATGGCTTCAGGCGTCGTCTTGCGCGCGGCAAACGAGTGCACGATGTCGAGCAGCTTGTCCGCGCCCCATCGCTCCTGGATGTAGTCGCAGATGCGGCCCGCCTGGTAGTAGGAGACCACCACCTGCGCCTCGTACTCCGGCCGTATGAATCCGCGATCGAGCTGCGCGACGGGCAGCAGTTTCTTCTCCCGAATCGCCACCAGAATGTCCGGCGTGATCGGATCGCCCCACTCCGGCGACGCCTGCGTCTCCTCATGCACCGCCAGCCCTTCCGTGAACCAGCGCGGCACGCGATGATCCGTCGCCGTCAGAATGTACACGTGGCTCATCTCGTGCCACAGCGTGCTCGCCCAGTTGAAATCTCCCGGCTTTCGGCCGGATGGGCTGTCCATCGCCACCACCTCGCCAAACGTCACGCCCAGCGCGCCAAGCCCCGGCATGCCCATCGTGCGCACGGCAAAGTCTTCGTGGTCCGCGTACGTCTCCACCTGCACGGGGCCGGGCAGCGTCATCTTGTATTTCTTCTCGTACGTCGCCATCGCCCGCCTCAGCACGTCCTCGACATAAGGACGCAGCAGGTCTGCTTCCTTCTTGTTGATCTTCACGATCGTGCGATCGTCGCGAAAGACGGCAAAATTCCTGTAGCTGTCCAGCAGGCGCAGCGTGTTGACCGTCTCTTCGTTCCGATAGCCGTTCTCGTAGCACATCTCGAGCTGTCGCCTCGGCTCGTCCTCCTGCCCCAGGCGCATCAGATTGATGCCGAGTTCCGCGCGCGCCGGCCAGAGCTGGGGATCGAGCTCGATCGCCTTGCGGTAGTATGCGATGCCGTCTTCATACCTGCGGTTCAGCACCAGATGATGGGCAACGATCGCGTACGCCTGCCCGTACTGCGGATTCACCTGCCGGATTTTCTCGAGCCACGCGTCCGGCGAACGGTCCGCAAGAGCCTCCACGGCCGCGTGAACCGCCATCGCGTCGAGCGCGTCCGGCGCGAGCGCAATCGCTGCGTCCGCCTGTTCCACGGCCTGCGTCGTGTCCGAATCCTCCAGCGCCAGATTCGCCATCAGCTCGTGCGCCGCCACCAGCTTCGGATCAAGCTCCAGCGCCCGGCCGGTCCATTCGATCGCTCCGTTGTCGAATCCGTCGGCGCTCACAAGCGCCAGCCCCAGATACGCCGGCGCGTTCTTCGGATCGATCTTCAGCGCCTCTTTGAAGAGGCCGTCCGCGTCCGTGTTGTTGAACCGCTCGTGCAGCAGCAGCCCCCAGCGGACGCGGTACGCAGCGTTGGCAGGCGACTGCGCGATGGCCGCGCGAAATTCGTCGTTCGCGTCCTGATACATCTGCAAACCCCAATCGCCTTCGGCACGCAGGTAGGGTTGCGGCGCCCGCGTCAACGACTCGTAGCACGCCTGCGCTTCCTTGGTGTGGCCGTGCTTTCGCAGCGCCGCGCACTTTTCCGGAGCCGCAGCCGCAAGCGCGTTCGCTGCGAACAGCGCCGCCGCGCAAGCAACGCCGGCCTGGAACGCGCGCCTCACTTCTCCAGCTCCTCCTGCACTTTCGCCAGTTCCAACAGCGCGGCCGTCAGTTGCTGCTTGTAGTCGTCCTGCGACATCGCCGCCTTCTGATATTTCAGCGTGTCAATCTGCCGCTCCAGCTCTTCCTTTTTCGCCAGCAGCTCGCGCTTCGCCGGATCGTTGAACGCCTTTTGCGCGGCTCCCATGCGCATCAGGGTGAAGTTCCCGAGCAGCCGCCCTTCGCCGCTCTCCGCGGCCGCCGCGCGCACCGCCTCGTGGTCGCCCGTGTCTTCGAAGACGGCATGCTCGGTCGCAAGCCGCTTCTGCGAATCGTAGAACGCCGCGGTCTTCGCCGTCGCAAACTCAAACGCCTCGAGCGCCGTGACGGCTTCGTTCTTGTCCACGTCCGCCTCGGGATCGCGGAGGGCGTCAACGAAATAGCGCGCGAAGATCGTGGCGTTCTTCTCCGTTCCGCTCTTCGTCGCGGCTATGACTCCACGGCCGCGCCGTTCGAGCGCTGCGATCGACCCGCCGCTCGCGCTGGTCGTATTGACGACCAGCTGGCGCTTTGCGGGTACGCGGTCGCAGAGCACCGCGAGGTCTCCGCCCGAAATGTCGGGACCGATCAGATTGAACTTGTATTCCACGCCGTCGAACGATCCGTGTCCGATCAGAATCAGCACGAAATCGTCTTCCGGCCTCGCCTGCGCCGCCACGGCACCGAGAGTTTCCGTCAGCCGGGCGCGCGTCGCGCCTGCGCCCGACAGAGTGAACACATGCACTTCGCTGCCCGAAGCCTTCAGCAGCTTGTCCAGATCGGCCGCGAGCCCTTTGAACTCTTGGTCGTAATCCGCCTCACCGCCCAGCCCGGCGACCGTCACGTAATAGACGCCCGCGCGCGCCGGCGCCGCGGCCAGCAACATCCACCCGAGCGCGAACGCGATGAGACGCGTCTTCACACGACCCCCCACCGCCGCCGCAGCAGCCATTCGGAAAACAGCAGCAAGAGAATCAGCAAGAAGACGGCCGGCATGTCCCACAGCGGCCTCGTCTCGCGAACCGTCACACCCGCTTCGGAATACGGAATGTCGCTCGCCAGCTTCGACAGATCCTGCGGACGCCAGTATTCCCCGCCCGTCTGCGCCGAGAGCTTTTCGAGCAGGTCGCGATTCTGCTCCGTGTGAAAATTCTCGGCCACTCCGTCCATTCGCTGGAACGTGAGCACGTCCTTCCCGACTTCTTGCTCGCCACGCCGCGCCGTCACCTCTGTCAGGTACGATCCCGCCTTGCTCGCAGTCCAATCCGCCTGGAACTTCCCCGGCGCGTCTGGCACCGGAGACAGCTCCACGTTCGCCGAAATTCCCTCCGGCCCGATCACGTGCGCTTCCACAGTCACGTCGCCTGCGGGCACGTAGTCCTTGTCGCGCACGTCCGCTGACAACTGAATGTGCCCATCGTCAAACACTATCGGGTGCGGCACCGCCGCCACCACCTGCCCCGGCGTGTCCGACACCAGCCAGCGCAACAACTGCCGCCAGAACATGCCGTGGCTCGGGTCGCCGAGCGGCAGGCTCATCTGCCATCGCCACGTGCCCGAGGTCGCCAGGATCGCGCTCCGTCCGCGGCCGTAGTTTTGCGCCATCAGCAGCGGCATCTCGCGTCCGCCGGATCTCATCGTCGCCAGCACAGCCGCGCCCGGCTTCGGCGTGCCGGCCTCCTGGTAGTCCATCAGATACGGCAGCGTCTTCCACTTCTCGGCGTTGCGCGTGGGATCGTCCACCAGCCGGCAGATCAGGCTGTCGACGCCCACGGATGTCAGCGCCACCGTCGCGGGCATTCGATGAAACGTGTTCTTGTGATTCGGCAGCACGGCGGGAAGCAGTTCCGCCAGACTCGATCCGCTCCAGCCGCCGTCGGCCAGGGCAAAGCGCCCGCCGAGCAGCAGCAATCCTCCGCCGCGCCGGTCCACAAACTGCCGAATCAAGTCCTGCTGCGCGGGTGTGAAGTAGTTGACGTCGACCGATCCGATGATCAGCCCCTGATACTTGAACAGCGCATCCGCCGTCGCCGGAAAACCGTCCGCCAATTCCTTTGGATCGCCGATTCCCTGCCGGTAGACCTTGTTCTCCGTGGTGCGCAGCATCGACGCGACCTGCACGATGCGGTCGTCGTCTTCCGCGCGCCGGATGAATTTGTATTCCCACCGCGGCTCGCCCTCCACGTAGAGGATGCGCCGCTTGTCGGACTCGACGCTCACCAGCCGTGTGACCGCATTGTTCAGCGGATTTTCTTCCCCCGGCATCCCATCGATCGAAAACCGGATCGCTTTCGCGCCCGCGTCGCCCGCGCTGAACGGCAGTGTCTCGCTCTGAACCTTGCCATCGCCGCCGAACGTTATCTGCCGCGACGCGAGCACCTTGTCTCCATCGCGCGCCGTCAGCGTGGCCTTCTGTCCCGAATAACCCTCCTGATGAAACGTCACCGACGCGGCCAGCCGCGAATCGGCCAGCGCGCGCGGCGCGACGATTGCGTCGTCGATCTCCACGTCGTGCGACATCCGCTCGGGTCCGAAGCCGATCGTGTGCACGGGAATGCGGCGGCTGCGCAGCGCGGCGATCGTCTTCAGATCGATTCCGCCGGAATTATCTCCTCCGTCGCTCAATAGGACTACGGCGCCGATCGGCAGGCCGCTCGTCTCCGTCACAAGCTGATCGAGGCTGTCGCCGATGTGCGTCGCGGGCGCCATGGGTTGCAGTCGATCCACGTCCTCGACACGACTGAGCACGCTATCCACTCCGTACAGGCGCGTCTGAAACTTCTTCTGCAGCTCGGCCAGCACGCCGCCCTGCAGCGCCTTCGTTGCTTCGGCCAGCCGCGTGGTGCCGTTCTCCGCCAGCGCCATGCTGCGCGAATCGTCTAGCAGGATCGCGATGATGTTCTGCTGTGGCTTCAGCTCCGCAATCGTGATTGCGGGCTGCCAGAGCAATATCAGGACGAGAGCCGCGACCCAGGATTGGATCAGCCAGATGATGCCCGCGCGCCAATTCTTCAGGGGGTGTGCGTCACGGGCAAGGCGGGAACGAATCAGAAATCCCAGGCCGGCCGCCGTCGCCGCGACCAGCAGCCACAGAACCCAACGAGGCCAGCCGCCAAGCAGGATCAGTTCGCCCCTGGCGAACACCGCGGCCGGATACTTGAAGAAGAACTGAAACATGATTCGCGATCACTGTGGACAATCGCTGCGGTGCCGGATCGTTTCCGCTCAGTGCGTCATCCCGTACATCACGTAGTTCATTCCCACGCGAAACGCCATCGACGCAAACTTTTCCGGATACTCCGGGCTATCCGCCCACTCCCATGCGTCGCCCAGGTGCATGTTGTGGCAGATGGCGACGATAATCCGTCCCTTGTCGTCGCGAATCGCGCGCCACTTCGGCACGTACCCGTCCTTCTCGTACGTACGGCCCGTCTGCACGTACTGCTCGCCGGGCACCTGAAATCTCTCGCCGAGATCGTAAAGCACGTGAAAGATTTCGTCGTTGTCGTTGAGGTCCTCAATCGGACGGTCCGGCAGCACCATGCGCATTCCCGTCAGGAAGCTCTGCCAGTCCGCGGTGCCGTGAAAATCGTCCACCATCAGAAAGCCGCCCTTCAGCAGATACTCCCGCAGCCGCCGCGCCTGCGGCTCCGTGAACGTCCACGTCTCTACTTGGACGGCGTAGACCCACGGATAGTTATAGATATCGTCGCTGTTCAGATCGACCACCTGTTCGGTCGAGCGCGCGTTCGTGCGCGTCAGCCGCCGCAGAGCCATCAGGAACTGCCGGTCCGCTTTGGGATAGTCGCGGGCCCACGTCCCACCGCCGTATCCATACCGGTAGCCATACCCGCCAAAGCCGCCGGCCGAGGAGTCGTATTGAAGACGCGACCAGGAAAACTCCGCCTTTTCATTGCTCTGGCCGGGCGCAACCGGATCGAAAGGGCTCTGGCCGAACCATTGGGAGTGTGCGGACTGCAGCGCGAGTAGTCCACCGGCGACGACTACGAGAGAAAACGCGGCCGCCCTTCGTGGCAAGAGCTTCATGAGATACTCTGATGCGCCGAGAGAGCGTAACAGATTGCCTGACCCATCTCCAGCCGCCCTGCCACGCTTCCTGCGAGGCCGGCGAAGGGTTTCAGGCCCCGATTCGGCGAGGAACTCGTGAAGCGAAGAGATTTTCTGCGGCTCGCAGCCACCACTGCGGCTGGAGCTGGATGGGCTCCGTTCCTCCCGGCCCAGATACAACAGAGCCAGATGCAAGAAGGAATGCAGAATCATTCCGCGGCCCAGCCGCCGAACCTGCCTCCTGCCGATGTCACTCTCCGAATCGCACCCGTCGCCGTGGAGCTCGCGCCGAACCACATTATCAGCACCATCGGCTACAACGGAACGTCTCCCGGCCCGATCCTGCGAATGCGCGAAGGCGCGCCGGTGACCGTGGACGTGATCAACGAGACTGACGTTCCCGAGTTCGTGCACTGGCACGGCCTTTTCATTCCATCTGAAGTCGACGGCTCCGAAGAGGAAGGCACGCCTCCCGTCCCGCCGCAAGGGCGGCGCCGCTATCAATTCACGCCGCGCCCCGCCGGCACCCGCTGGTATCACACGCACGCGATGTCCGGCGCCGATCTGCATCGCGGCACCTACACGGGCCAGTTCGGCTTTCTGATGATCGACTCGGGCCGCGATCCGGGACACTACGATCAGGAGGTTTTCCTCGCGCTGCGCGATTGGGAACCGTTCTTCACTTCCGACGCGATGGACACCGACGAAGAAGATCAGAGCGGTCCGCAACCGGAACGGCCTGCAACCCTCGACACCCGACCGAACGGCCTCGAAGTAAGCTCGCAGATCTATTCAATCAACGACAAAGTGCTGGGCGCGGGCGAGCCGATTCGCGTGAAGGAAGGCCAGCGCGTTCTGATGCACGTGCTCAACGCCAGCGCGATCGAGAACAAGAAAATCGCCTTCCCCGGCCACAAATTCCATATCTTCGCGCTCGACGGCAATCCCGTTCCCGTGCCGCAGTCGGTGGATACGCTGCTGCTCGGCCCCGGCGAGCGCGTCGATGCCTTCGTCGAAATGAATCAGCCGGGAGTCTGGATTCTCGGCGCTACGCAGGACGACATCCGCAACGCGGGTCTCGGCGTCGTGGTCGAATACGCGAATCAGCACCGCCAGCCTGAATGGACGGCTCCTCCGAAGACTCCCTGGGACTACAGCATTTTCGGCCGGACGGATTCGCAGCCCCCTCCCGACCATACGATCGACATGGCTTTCGAAAAAGTCCCCGGCGGCGCGGGACGGTTCAACGCCTGGCTCGTCAACGGGAAGCAGTATCCGCACGAAAATGAATTCGTGCTCCAGCAGGGCGCGCGCTATCGCCTCGTCTTCCGCAATCGCACGGACGACGCGCATCCGCTCCATCTGCATCGCCACACTTTCGAATTGGTGGACATCAACGGGAAGAAAACCTCCGGGATCATCAAAGACACCGTGATCGTTCCCTATTACGGCCGTGCCACCGTCGATTTCACGGCGGACCAGCCCGGCTTGACGCTCTTTCACTGCCACATCCAGCAGCATATGGACTACGGCTTCAAAGCGCTCTTTCGGTACGCCTGAGGCAATTCCCTTGCCCGTTACCCGCCGGCCGCGGCGCCCCCAGCTGCGCAAGAAATATCGCGCCGCCTGTTGAATCCGGCGGTTTCCTGCGCTATCTTCCGCGAGCCGGTATGGGTCCGGCGCATCACTCGTTTGCGCGTTTCTTCGACTTAAGCAAGAGATTTGACAACTGGGGGGAGGTACAGGCCATTGAAAACTTTGTGTAAGGCACTCGCCATTCTGATTCTGTCGGCCGGTTCGCTGGCCGCCGCAAATCCGCCGCAAGCGGCCGCGCCGTGTGACCGCGCATGCCTGATCACGGCCACGAATATCTATTTGGCCGGTCTCGTGGCGCACGATCCATCGATCGTGAAATTTTCGAAAGACGTGAAGTTCGTCGAAAACACCGTGCCGATGAAGCCGGGCGAGGGACTTTGGAAGACTGCCACGGCCATACCGACGACGTTCAAGATCTATGTGCCCGACGTCGTCGCTCAGCAAATCGGATTCCTGGGTGTGATGGAGGAGAACAATCGGCCAATCGAGCTGGGTCTTCGCCTGAAGCTCGTCGACGGTCAAATCGTGGAAGCCGAGCACCTGATCGCGCGTAATCTGAGCGGGCCGAGCCTCGCGAATCTGGTAGTGGTGCGCCCGGGCCTGCTGGCGACGGTTCCGCCCGATCTGCGCGTTTCTCGCGAGCAGATGCTGACCATCGGGGCTTCTTACTACGAAGCGCTGGTCTCTGCTGATGCCAATAATGCGCCGTTCGGCGACGACTGCGTTCGCCGCGAAAACGGAATGCAGACGACCACCAATCCCCCGCCGAAGCCGGGAGCCGGCAGCATGTCGATCATGGGCTCACTCGGATGCGAAGCCCAGTTGCGCACACACACGTTCGACTACATCAAGCGCATCGAGCCGCGCCGCGTCTGGATCGCCGATCCGGAAACCGGCCTGGTCTTCGGCCTCTCGCACTTCCGCCATCCGATGGTGGAAAAATCGCTGAAGATCGTCGGCGTGCCGGGCGTCGATTCGGTGCCCATGAATTTCAATCCGTTCGATCTGCCCGCCGCTCACATTTTCAAGATCAGCGGCGGCAAGATGCATGAGATCGAGGCCATGGGCTTCACAATGCCGTACAACTCGAAGACGGGTTGGGAATAGAGATCGGGTTCCCGGGGGATGGAATGACCAAGAAACAAGTGTGCCTATGTGTGCTCGGAGTTCTCGCTCTGGTCGCTGCTCTCAGTATGCCGGCATCAACTCGAGCCAACGGAAACCAGGCGGCTGCGGCCAGCGGCTGCGACCGCGCCTGCCTCAACGGCTTCGTCGACCGCTATCTGGATGCTCTGGTCGCCCACGATCCGTCGCGGCTGCCGTGGGCCAAACCCGCGAAGTTCACCGAAGACGGACAGCATTTGGAGCTTGGCGATGGCTTTTGGCGAACGGCGACGGCAAGGGGCAACTACAAGTTTTATGTCGCCGACACCCACGCGGGACAGGTGGGCTTCCTGGGAACAATGCAGGAGGCCGGCCAGCCCGTCATTCTGGCCTTGCGGCTGCGAATCGATAACCAGAAAATCTCGGAGGCCGAAACGATCGTCGCTCGCGGGCAGATGGCGGCAGGCGGTGCGGCGAATCTCGAAAAACTCGGCAGCCCTCGTGCCGCTTTCCTGCAGGATCTTCCACAGGCCGATCGAGTTTCACGGCTGGAACTCATCAAGACAGCCAACAAGTATTTCTCCGGGATGGAGCAAGACGACGGCAAGGCCGACTACTCATTCTTCGGCGACGACTGCAACCGCCTCGAAAACGGAATGCAGACCACCAACAACCTTACGCCGATGCCAGGCCTGACCGCTTCCGGACAACCGCGTCCGGCCCCGAGTCCGAAGTACGACCCGTCGGCGAATCCGACGATGTATTCGGCCGGATGGTCGTGCAAGGATCAGTTCCGCTCGGGCTTGCTGCACTTTGTGACGTGGATTCACGATCGACGCTATCCGGTCGTGGATGAGGAGCGCGGAATCGTCTTCGCTCTCGGCTTCTTCGACCACAGCGCCGGAGATACGCGCAACTTCCAGACGCCGACGGGCCAAACCGTGACAGCCGGCCCGACGACGCCATTCACGTGGGAAATCGCCGAAGTGTTCAAAGTCCGTGGCGGGCAGCTTCACGAAATCGAGGCCGTGCTGACCCAGGGGATTTACGGAATGTGCTCGGGATGGAGCTCCTGGGAAGATTGCCGGTCCGATAGACCGCAGTGGTGAGCGCCGGACGGTAGTCCACCGGCTCGGCTGCTCAACGGAGGCTTAGCGTGCGCAGCAAACTCGGGATCGTGTGTGCGCTCGGCGCCGCCCTTGCGCTGGCGGCTATCTTTCAATGCTCCCCGGCCCGCGCAGCCGGCGCATCCTGCGACCGCGCATGCCTCAATGGAATCGTGGATCAGTATCTGGCGGCTATGGTCGCCCACGATCCCTCGCACTTGCCGCTGGCAAAGAACGTGAAATTCACCGAGGACGGTGTCCAGCTGCAGTTGGGCGACGGGCTCTGGGCCACAGCAGGCAGCCTCGGAACGTACAAACTCTATTTCGCTGAACCCTCAGCTGGAGCGGTGGGCGCGTACGCGATCGTCCAAGAAAACGGCGCTGCGGTAATCCTGATGCTGCGGCTGAAAGTCGTCAAACATCAGATCACCGAAATCGAAACCCTCGTCGCGCGCAAACAGACCACGTCGATCCTGAATACGGACAACCTCACCGAGCCGCGGCCGATATTCCTCGAAACCATTCCTCCCGCCGACCGTCCGTCGCGCCAGGAAATGGTTTCGATGGTCGGCAAGTATTTCGACGGCATCGAGCAGGGCAACGGCGACATCGTCCCGTTCGCCCCGGATGCGATCCGCATCGAAAACGGCATCCAAACCTGCCCAGGTTCCGCGTCCTCGCCGCTCGGCGCCCTCGGTTGCGCCGCGCAGCTCAGCACGAAGATTTTCACCTACATTCAAAGTGTGAATCCTCGCCGCTTCCCGATCGTGGACGAAGAACGCGGCCTCGTCCTCGCGATCGTGCGGTTCAATCATCCCGCCACGCAGCAGACCGTCGAGGTGGCGGGCCACGGCAAGATGACGATGGGCAAGTACTCCCAGTGGCCCAACAGCACGCAGATCGCCGAGCTCTTCAAGATCAAGGACCGCAAGATTAAGGAAATCACCGCCGTGATCGTCACGGCGGCCTACAAAGCCCCGATGGGATGGCAATAACCTCCGCTGCGCAGAGATTCATTCGCTCAGGCCACGATTGGACAATCCTTCCTGCCGCGCTGTTGCGTCCGCCGTTATCGTGTGGTTAGATACGTCTCGTTCGCTCGTTTTTCACGCCTGGAACGGAGGAATCCATGGAGGCCGTCGACCTTAGACCTCTCAGTCTAGGCGAGCTCCTGGACCGGACCTTCCGCCTCTACCGCAGTCATTTCTGGCTGTTTGTCGGCATCATGGCGATTCCCGCCGCCTTCTGGCTCCCGTTCAACGTGTTGATTCTCGGTTTTCAGGGCTCGATGATGAGCTCTTCCCTCGCCGCGCCCGATCAGCCGCCCACGCTTCCGAATGTAGGGCTGATCGCGGGCATGATCGCTGGAGGCCTGGCGCTCCTCTTTGTGGCAGCCATCGTGTATTCGATCGCCGTCGCGGCCGCTTCCTCGGCTGTCAGCGAAGTCTACCTGGGCCGCTCCATTACCGTACGAGGTTCGTACACTCGCCTCCGGGGCCGCTTCTGGAAGCTGATGGGTATCGTCGGCAATATCTTGCTGCGTGTCGTCGGTCTGATGGCGGTGGTTATGGGCGTCCTCGTCGGGGGCGTTTTCGGAATCGGCCTGCTTTTTTCCGGCGGCCGTGGAAATCCAATCTTTGCCGCCTTTCTCGCCATCATTATCTTGATTGCTTACGTCGGAGGACTCGTCCTTTGCGTCTATCTTTGGCTGCGGTACGCCGTCTCGATACCGGTGCTGATGATCGAGAATCCCGGCGTGCTGGCCACGATTCGCCGCAGCGTGTTTCTTACGCGCGGGCGCCGGGGCCAGATTTTTCTCACGTTGCTCGTGGCTATGATCATCGCGTACGCAGGCATCTTCGTGTTCCAGATCCCGTTCACGATCGCGATGATGGTCTCGATGTCGCAGGGGCACTGGTCTCAGCCGCTCGCTTTCGCGTCGGCCGTCGCGGGCGCCGTGGGCAGCTCGCTCACCGGACCAATCTCCATGATCGCCATCGTGCTCCTTTACTACGACTCGCGCATTCGCAAAGAAGCGTTCGACCTGCAATTCATGATGGCGTCGCTCGACAATCCCGCTCCGCCCGCGGGCAACGTAGCTCCGGCGTGAGGCCTGCTCTCCCTTGCGAACGAACTCGCGACGCGCACGCTTGATCGCCCGGCGGTTCGCGATTCTCGCCTGCCTGCTTGCGGCGATGTGCGCCCACCTCGCGGCCGCGGAATCGCCGGCACGGCAAGTCTCCTTGCAGGAATACATCGCGGCGCTCGATCGGTGTTCGGCCGCCCTCGGAACTTCCGCAAATGATCCCGCGGCGCTGCGCAAGGTTCGCATGTCGCTTCCTTCGCAGTGGTCCCTGAACACGGGCGGCCAGAGGTACACGATCGACACCGACTGGCTTGCCGATGGCCTCGCTCGCGTCGAAAACGCGTCGCACGGAGACCGCAACGCCGTGCGGCGGCTGCAGGCACAGATCACGGCGCACCGCGACGCCGCCGAGTCGTTCGACAAAGCCGCCTCGTCGCAGCGCCTCGAGGACTCGCGCGCCAGGTTGAACCACATTCTCGACGCGAGAGAATTTGCCTCCATCCACGGACCTACGAAACTCGATTCGCTCCGCGCGCGCTTCTACGATTGGATCGAGCGCCAGCTCGGCAAGATCTTCGACAAGCTCGGGCAGAGGAAGGCTCTCGGCAACATCGTGGCCTGGACCGTGATCGTATTGACGGCCGTGCTGCTGATACTTTGGGCCGTCCGCGCCACCGCTCGCGTCGGTGCGCGCGCGGGCATGGATTTGCGCGGTGCGTCCGCCACAGGCCAGGACTCCACCTTTTGGCTGCGCGGCGCCCGCGACGCTGCGGCGCGCGGCGACTATCGCGCTGCCATCCATGCCGCTTATTGGGCCGCGATCGCGCGCCTGGAAGAAATGAAGGCGCTGCCCGAAGACCGTTCGCGTACTCCCCGGGAGTCGCTGCGGTTGATCAGGCGCGAGAGCGCGGAATACGCGCCGCTTTCGCAGTTGACGCGCCGCTTCGAATTGGTTTGGTACGGCTACCGCTCCGCCGATTCAGCGGATTGGAGCGATGCGATGCAGCAGTTGGAGACACTTGGATGCCTTCGTTCCTCGACGCCCGCGATCTCCGCCTCCTGATCGGCGCCGGAGTCGTCATGTTGCTGCTCCTGGGGCTGACGTACGCCGTCAGCCCGCCGCCCGCGCAGCAGTCGCTGGGATATCCGTCGAGCTATTCCGGGGATTGGGCAGGCGCCAAGGCTGCCTTTCTCCTGCTTCAGAATCTGGGCTACAGCGTCGAGCGGTGGGAGCAGTCGCCGGAAGATCTGCCGATCGATTCGAAGGGTATGGTTCTCGTGCTAGCCGAGCCTTTCCAGGGAGCGACGGTCGTCGAACGCTCGGCCGTTCGCAGATTCGTCTCGGGCGGCGGACGCGTCGTCGCCATGGGCGCCTCTGCCGCCAAGATCGTGCCGGACGCAGGCGCGACGGAAGTCCCTGATTGGAATCTGCAGCCGAAAACCTATTCCGCTCTGGTTCCTTCGCCACAGACGCATGGGGCGCCCGAAATCACGATGATCGCGCCGGATCGCTGGGATTCGAGCTCGCACACCTGGTTGAACCTCTATGGCGCGGGCGACAATATCGTCGCGCTCTCCTACAAAGTCGGGCAGGGCGAAGTGATCTGGTGGGCGTCTCCTTCTCCGATTTCCAACGGTTCGATCCGCGACAAAGGCAACATGGCGTTCTTCCTGAATTCGATCGGCGCGCCGGAGAACTCGCGCGTCCTGTGGGACGAGTATTTCCACGGCGCGCGCGGCTCGCTCGGCTCATACATTCTCGGCACTCCGCTGCCCTGGGCTGCCTTGCAGATCGGCGTTGCCTTCCTCGCGATCTTGCTGACCTTCTCGCGCCGCTCCGGCGCGAAGCGAGCGCCGGCAGCCGATTCGCGTCTTTCACCTCTCGAATTCGTAGAAACGCTCGGCGACCTCTACCAATCCGCGCGCGCCGCTCCGGCCGCCGTCGGCGTGTCCTACCGGCGCTTCCGTTTCGCGCTTTCGCGCAAGCTCGCCATGGCGCCCGCCGCGAAGTTGTCGGATATCTCCCGCGCCGCGGCGGTTCGATTCGGCTGGCAGGAGGATTCGCTTCTCGATACACTCACGCGCTCGGAGCGGGCCATGCGCAGCATCAATCTGAGCGACCGCGAGGCGCTCGATTTGGTCCGGCAGTTGCACGATTATTCGGCCAGCCTGGAGCCCGCGGGCGGCCCCGAACAGGAGACACCTGCATGGAGATGAGTGCGGCGGCATTGGCAGCGCATGTCCGCAAGGAGTTCGCCAAGGTCATCGTGGGCCAAAGCGAAGCTCTCGATCAGCTGCTGTTGGTCGTCCTGACCGGCGGCCACGGGCTGATCGAAGGCGTGCCCGGTCTGGCGAAGACTCTCGCGGTGAAATGCCTCGCGCAGATCTTCCGTCTGCAATTCCAGCGCGTGCAGTGCACGCCCGATCTCATCCCCGCAGACATTTTGGGCGGCAACATCTTCCAGCCATCCGAGGGGACGTTCCGCCTGCACCGTGGGCCGGTCTTCACCGATCTGCTTCTCGTCGACGAAATCAACCGCATGCCGCCCCGCACCCAGTCGGCTCTGCTCGAAGCGATGGAAGAACTGCAGGTCACGATCGACGGCAAAAGCTATCCCCTCTCGCGCTCCTTCTCTGTTTTCGCCACGCAGAATCCGGTCGAGTTCGAAGGAACGTATCCGCTCCCCGAAGCGCAGCTCGACCGCTTTCTGATGAAGATTCGCATCGGCTATCCCGAAGCCGCGCAGGAAGCCGAGATTCTGTCGCGGTATCAGGGTGGCTTCGAAGTGAGAGAGCTCGACAAAGCGGGAATCGAGCCAGTCTCTCTGGAAACGCTGAAAGCCGTTCGCGAGGAAATCGCCCGCGTCCGCGTGGAACCCAAACTCTTCGACTACATTGTCGCTATCGTGCGCGCCACGCGCGATTCCGCCGCGGCCAGCCTCGGAGCCAGCCCACGCGCTGCCGTCGCGATGATGTCCGTCTCGAAAGCGTTTGCCGCCACCGAAGGCCGCGACTTTCTGATTCCGGACGATGTAAAGAGCGCCGCGTTGCCGATCCTGCGGCACCGCCTGCTGCTCAAGCCCGAAGCGGACCTCGAAGGAATCACGCCCGACCAGGTCATCGGCGAAGTGGTCGCCGGAATCGCCGTCCCGAAATAACGCCGTGGAGCGACTCCTACCTCCCAACGTCGCCGGCCGCGCGAAGGACGCGCGCTGGCTTCCCGTTGCCTTCGGCCGGCGCGCATTTCTTCTTTTCTTCATCGGACTCGTCTGGATCGCGCCCGCTTGGCGTGATTCGCGGTTCCTCTATGCTCTCGCGCTCTGGGACGCGGCTGTGCTCGCCATCTGGGGCTGGGACCTCTACCGAATGGCAAGACCCAATGACCTGGAAATCCGCCGCATCTGGAGCGAGCCGCTCGGCCTCACGAATCCGGGCATGATTCGAATCGAAGTTCACAACGCTTCGCGCCGTTCGATCGTCTGCCGCATCCATGATGAGGCCCCTCCCACGTTTTCACGCGATCTTCCGGCGGTCAGTCTCTCCGTGCCCGCGGGAGGAAGTGCTGGCGGAGCATACGCGATCTCGCCGCGCGCGCGCGGCGATGCGGCGTTCGGCAACACGTGGATCAGCTATCAGAGCCCGTTGTCTCTCGCTGAACGCTGGGCGCGCGTGCGCCTGGCGCAAACGGTGCGCGTCTATCCCGATCTCGACGAGGCGCGGAAACTTCGCATCTATCTGATTCGCAGCCGCCAGATCGAATTGGAAAAACGGCTGAAGCGACAGCGCGGGCAGGGCCGCGAATTCGAAAGTCTGCGCGACTATCGCGAAGGCGACGAGTTTCGCGATATCTCCTGGACCGCGACCGCCCGCCGCGGCAAGCTGATCACCAAGGTTCATCAGATCGAGCGCAGCCAGGTCCTTTGGCTCGTTCTCGACGCCGGCCGGCTGCTCCGAACGCGGGTCGACGGTCTCACGAAACTCGACTACACCGTGAACGCGGCTCTCGGCCTCGCGCAGGTTGCGTTCTATTCCGGCGATCGCGTGGCACTGCTCGCCTATGGGCGCAAGTTGCAGCAGCGAGTGGGCGCCGGACGCGGCGTGCCGCAGCTCCGCGCCTTGATGGAAAGCCTGGCGCAGGTGCGCGCTGAACCGTATGAAGCCGATCATCTCTACGCGGCCGAGCACCTGCTGGCCATGCAGAGCCGCCGCAGCCTGATCGTCTGGCTCACCGATCTCGCGGAAACCGCGGCGACGCCGGAAGTGATCGAATGTGCAGCCAAGATGGCTTCGCGTCATCTGGTGCTGTTTGTCGTGATGGGACAGCCGGAGCTTCGCAGTGTCGTAACCGCAGCTCCCAAGAACTCCAGCGAGATGTACCAATACACAGCGGGACTCGAAATCGTGCAGCGCCGCGGACTCTTGCTCCGCCGGTTGCGCCAGCAGGGTGCGCTTACGCTGGAAGTCGATCCCCGGAAGTTGTCGACGGCGCTCGTGAACCGGTATCTGGAAGTGAAAGAGCGAAGTCTGCTTTAGGCCGACGTGGGAATGCCGCCGGACGACTCAACCGGTGCGGCAGCGGACGGCTTTCTCTTAAGGTAGAGCAGCAGCAGAAAAAACATTCCCGCCGCGACAAGGTATTTGATCTTGGCGGACACCTCGGATGGAGAAAGAAATCCTTCGATGGTTCCGGCGACGATCAGCATCGGAACGATTCCGAGCACCAGGCGCACCGCGCGCCCTCCCTCCAGCACCAGTGACGCGCGCCGCGGCAGAGTGCCGGGAAACATCAGCCCTTTCGCGATCAGCAACCCGCCGCCTCCGGCGATGAAGATCGCCGGCAATTCGATCACACCGTGCGGCGCCACGAAACTCATCAATTGCCCCAACATTCCGGATTGCCAGCATGCCGCGCTCACCACGCCGAAAAGCAGCCCGTTCAGCATCAGCATCCAGACTGTGCCAGCTCCCGCCGTGATTCCCAGCGCGAAGGTGGTGAAGGAAACGGACAGGTTGTTCGTCATGATGAAGCTCGATTCGAGCGGCTTCAGAGTGACGATCGAATGAGTCCACATCTGCCGCTTCTCGATCGTTTCCATCATGGCGGCGCCCAGCAGGTATCGCTGGAAACCCGGGTTCACAATCGCCATCATCGCGCCCGCCGCCGCCAGCGCCCAGAAGATGGCGCAGGCAGTCGCCGTGTACGCGAACGTCTCGTGAAACACCTGCGGAAAAGTCTCGGCGTAAAACCGGATGATGCTCCACGGCCGCGACCTTCGGCCCATGTAGATCAGGTTGTGCGCGCGCCCGAGCAGTTGGTTCAGATAGTGCGCCAGGCTCCGGCTGGAGGGATCTTCCCGGATCGTGGCCAGATCGGAAGCGGTCTGGCGATATAATAGGGCCAATTCTTGCAGCTCGGGGTGAGTCAGGTTGCGCACGCCGGCGCCGCCGGAACGCGTGAGGAGCTCGTCGATTCGGGCCCAATAGGGACGCCGCTTCTGCAACCAGCTGTTGGAGATCACGATGTCCTCTTTCGACAAGCTTACCATTGAAACACCCGAGCAAACGCAGCTCGACTTCCCGCTCGCCGGCATCGGCAGCCGTTTCCTGGCGCTCGCTCTGGACACGCTTCTTCAAATGGCCGCCGCTTGGATCATCGCCCTCCTCGTGATCGCCATCGCGATTCCCTTCAGCGCGTTCTTCAACAGCATCGGGATGTGGGCGATTGCGATCATCATTCTCATCATATTCAGCATCGAGTTCTGTTACTTCGCGATCTTCGAAGCGCTGTGGAACGGGCAAACTCCCGGCAAACGCTGGACCCACCTGCGCGTGATCAAGGATTCCGGCCGTCCGATCAGCGCGTACGACGCGGTGCTGCGCAACCTGGTGCGCATCGTCGACGCGCTTCCGAGCCTCTATGCCACCGGCCTCATCACGATGATCATCAGCCGCGAAAACAAGCGCCTCGGCGACTACGCCGCGGGTACTGTCGTAATTCATGAGAAACCGCTGCAGGCAGTCAGCTCGATCTGGCAGGCCCCCGCGGCGCAGGCTCACGCTTCGCCCGTGCCGCTCGCTTCCTCGGCGCAGATCAGCACGGAGGAACTGCAGCTCGTGGAAACCTTTCTCGAGCGGCGCGGCAGCCTCGAGGCTGACGTCCGCTGGAACATGGCGCGGCAGATTGCCGACCGCCTCGGCCAGCGAATCGGCGTTCCCTCGGAGGCGCGTCCGGACTCGGAGAAATTCCTCGAGACGCTCGCGGAACAGCGTCGCGCCTCCGCGCGATTCCGCTAGTCCCGGCTAGCCGTTCGGCGATCCCCTGCGAATGGTGACGACACTGATGTTGTGGACCAGCGGCTGATCCGTGTGGAAATACTTCTTGTACGCGGATATCCAGTTCGTGGCCATGTCGTGTTGGGCCGTGCCCAGATCGAGCTTCCCCTGGCACACTAGGTCGTGCAGATGGTCTTCCAGTTCGTCCTTCACGTAGGAATTCCAGGTCGTGTTGCCGTGCGGTTCCGGCCAGAGATTTCGAATGTCGTCCGTTCCGCCCAGCCCCGGCGTAATCAGATGATCCACTTCGTACTCCTGCGTGGGCGCTCCGTCCAGGCCGTATTCATGGAAGACTACCTGCCGCACGGACGCGGGCGCTTCGCTCGCCACAACCTCGGCCATCGCGCACACTTGGCCCACCGTCACCGCGCCCACGGCTCCCGGTGTCAGTCTTGTGTCCGGCACTAGAGGCCCCGATATGTACTCACTTCCGCCTTCTCGTGCTTCTGACGGTCTTTGCGCCTGGTAGCGCAGCCCGAGCAGGACAGCGCCCAGTGCGATCGCAGCGACAAGATACGCCCATGCGGGCGCAGGCAGCGCGCCCGCCACTTCCCGGCGCCACCACCCGCCGCGCTCGCCGCTCGCGGCTGCCATGTGCGCCCGCAAACGTGACCGCGAAGCGTCCGAAGATGGGACCAATCCGTCGAGGCTGCTCCGGTACGCTCCGGCGAACGCCGCCATGAGAGCTTTGACTTCCTCGACTTTCGCGCGGCACGCGGCGCAGCCCGCCAAATGTTCCCGCACTTCGTCCCCGCGCCGCGAGGCAAGCTCGCCGTCCACCTGCAGCAGCGCTTCCGAGTCCGTCAGATGCCGTTCGTTCTTGTTCATCGTTCTACCGCCCATCCGCCCGCATCAGCCGTTCCATCGATCGCGTGAGCGAATTCGAAACCGCTCCCAGCGACATTCCCAGCACGTCCGCGATTTCGCGATACCTCAGGCCCTCCGCCCGCAGCAGCAGGCAACACCGGTCTTGCGCGGAAAGTGCGGCGACCACGAGCAGCAGTTGCCGCTGCCTCTGGCTCTTCGCGAGTTGCTCTTCCGGATTCGCGCCCGGGTCAAAGCGCTCTTCGAGCAAATCTTCCCCTGCTGCGATCCTCGCCTGCTGTCTTTGCGCTCGGCTTCTCTGCTTCAGCGCCAGATTGTGCGCCACACGAAAAATCCACCCGCGCAAGTTCGCCCGCGAGCGCCCCAGCCGCAGATGCCGGAAAAGCGATAGAAACACTTCCTGGATCACGTCCTCGCCGTCGTGCAAATCGATCCCCAGCGAAAGCACGTAACGAAGCAGGCCGCCGCGAAACTGATCGAACAGCGCCACCACTTCCTCTTCGGCTGCGCGCGGCGCAAGCGGCAGCGCCGCGTCGATCGCGCTCATCAGCGCCACTCTCGCGCCGGAATTGGAAGTATCGGTTGCCATGGCAGTCTTCCGCAGCCCCAGCGGATTCTACATCTCGCAAAGCCGATTTGTTCACCGATCTTGCCCGCGCCTAAAATAAATACTGAACAACGTCGTCCGTGAGGGAATATCTCCAATGAAGGGTGGGCGCGTTCGCAACGAATGAGCCAAGTCCACAGGGGACCACGCCAAGTGAAGAGACTTCTCGCTCTGTTCGTCGTCGCAGCATCCGCAGTGTTCGCGCAGGCCAATAACGGCGAGTTGCGCATCAAGGTCACCGACCCTTCCGGCCTCGGCGTCAAAACCACCGTGCGGATCACCAGCGACGCCAATCAATATCGGAATACGCTGGCCACCGACGCGCAGGGCGACGCCACCGCGCAGCGGCTCCCCTACGGCCGTTATCATCTGGAGATTCACCAGGCGGGATTCGCCGACGTTTCCCAGACCGTCGACGTCCGCTCGTCCATACCGACCGAGTACGCGATTCAACTGAAGCTTCCGCTCGTCACGCAATCCATCAATGTCACGGCAGCCGGCACGCTGATCGATCCGGACCAGTCGGGCGCCGTGAGCCAGGTCGGATCCTCCTCCATTCAGAATCGCGTCGGCTCGCTTCCCGGCCGCTCCATTCAGGACCTGGTGAACTCCCAGCCGGGCTGGATCTACGAAGGCAATGCCGTCCTGCACCCCCGCGGCTCCGAATATCAAACGCAGTTCGTCATCGATGGCATTCCGCTGACGGACAATCGTTCGCCCAGTTTCGGGCCAGAGATCGATGCGGACGACGTTCAGTCGATGAGCATCTACACCGCGGGAATTCCTGCGGAATACGGTCGCAAGCTGGGTGGCGTCGTCGAGGTGAATACTCTCCAGGATTCGCAGCCCGGCTTTCATGGTCAGGTCGTGCTCTCGGGCGGCAGCTTTGGCTCGGCCGGCGCATCCGCGCAAGGCCAGTACGTCTGGGGCAAGAATACGCTCGGGGGCAGCGTCAGCGGCAATATGACCGATCACTATCTAAACCCGGTCGTTCCCCAGAACTATTCGAATATGGGCACCCTGGGAGATTTCTCCGCCCACTACGCGCGTGACCTGACGCCCAACGACCGTCTGAGTTTCATCGTCCGCCACGAAGTCTCGCGCTACGATATTCCCAATGAACTGATCCAGCAGGCCGCAGGCCAGCGCCAGACGGCCGACAACGTCGAGACCATGGGCATCGTCGCCTATCAGCACACGTTTTCGCCCAACGTCGTGGCCGACTTCCGCGGCATGGTCCGCGACAACGCCAACGACTTCGATTCCAACGACAGTTCGACGCCCGTCGAAGTCTTCCAGCACAATCGCTTCCGCGATGGATACTTCAAAGCTGCGGTCACGATCGAGCGCGGCCGCCACGAATGGAAGCTCGGCGTCGAGTCCGACAACGCCTTTCTGCACGAGAACACCGCCTACAACATCACCAATCCCGATTTCTGCGGCACCGGGGACGACGCCGTAGCTCGCCTCGGAGCGATCATCCACCCATCCGGCGGAGCCGGCGGCGGAGGCACGGCGTGCGCCTTCGCTTTTCGCGGTGCGCGTCCTGATCTCGAACAGTCCGCGTTCGCGCAGGACTTGATCCGCCTCGGCAATTGGACCGTCAACGCCGGTCTCCGCTGGGACCACTACCAGTTGATTCTCAATCGCCAGGCCGTCGATCCGCGCTTCTCGATTTCGCGTTACTTTCCGTCGGCTGACGTCGTGCTCCATTTCTCCTACGACCGCATTTTTCAAACGCCATCCTTTGAGAACATCCTGCTTTCGAGCTCCACCGCGGTTGAGTCCATCGATCCGCAGAATTTTCTTCGTCTGCCGGTCGAGCCTTCCGAGGGGAACTACTACGAGGCCGGTCTGACCAAAGTCTTCGCCAACAAGTTGAAGCTCGACGCGAATTACTTCCGCCGCCTCGTCAGCAACTACGCGGACGACGACCAGATTGACAACACCACCATCAGCTTTCCGATCGCGTTTCGCAAATCGATCATCTACGGCACGGAAGCAAAACTCGAAGTGCCCGATTGGCGAGGCTTCTCGGGCTTCCTGAGCTACTCCTACCAGGTGGGCAACGCGTGGTTTCCCGTCACCGGCGGTCTGTTCCTGGGCGACGACGCCACCGCCGCGGAGACACAACTCACCGGCCATTTTCCCGATTCGCAGGATCAGCGCAACACAGTTCGCGGGCGCGTCCGATATCAGGTCACGCCGCGCTTTTGGCTCGCCACAGGAATTCAATACGACACCGGGTTGCCATTCGAGTTTCAGTGTCCCGACGGGGAGAGCCTCGACGACTGCATCGCCGGCGTGGTGGGTCAGTACGGCCAGCAGATCGTCAATCGCATCAATTTCAATCGCGGCCGCATCTACCCGTCGTTTCAGATCAGCGCTTCGGCGGGAGCCGAATTGTACAAGTCTGACCGTTTGAGCATGAGGTTTCAAGTCGACGGCGAGAACCTCAGCGACGTGCTGGACGTCATCGACTTCGGCGGACTCTTCTCCGGCAACGCGATTGGTCCCTCGCGCAGCTTCGCCCTTCGCTTGACCACGAGCTTCTAGCTGTTGTCCAGCCCTTCATCCCCCCGAAGGGCGCCTCCGCGGCGAGCTCCGGATAGTCTCCACCATCTCCCGGGCCGCCGCGGTCAAGGGCCGGTCCCGGCGATACACCAGATAGAGTCTCCTGATCACGCGCATCTGCCGAATCCTCAATTGGCGCAGATCTCCGGCCGCCACTTCGTGCTCCACGCACATCTGCGGCACGATCGCCACGCCCCGTTTCATCTCGACGAATCTCTTGATGCTCTCGATTGTCGGCAGCTCCATTTCCATCCGCAGCGGGACGCGGTGCCGCGCAAACAGCTGCACCACTCGCTGGCGGTAGGGCGACTCCACGATGTGCGCCACGAACGTTTCCTGCCCCAGATCGGCGATGTCCACTTCGCGCCGCTTCGATACTTTGTGGCCCGGCCAAACGATCAGCACCAGAGAATCGCGGTAGAACTCCGTGGCCTCGAGCTCGCGCTCCTCGGGCAGATACGAAATCACGCCGATGTCGAGATGGTGGTTCATCACCTCGCGCGGCACCTCGCGCGAAAAAACGCGCTGCACCCGTATCTGAATGCCGGGATGCTGCCGCCGGTAACAGTCCAGCGCCGGCAGCAGGGCGTGGATCGAGCTTTCGTTCACTCCCAGCGAAACCTGCCCTCGCTCCAGCCCGCGAAGCTCCTGCATGCCCTTGCGGATCTCTTCGCGCAGATTCAGCATCCGCTCGGCGTATTCGGAAAGCAGAACGCCCGCGTCCGTCAGAGTCCTCGCCCCTGAGCCGCGCACGAAAAGCGGCTGGCCGACCCAGTCCTCCAGCTTCTTGATCGCGATGCTCACCGCCGGCTGCGTCCGATAGAGCTTTTCCGCCGCGCGCGAAAAGCTCTGCTCCCGCACAACCGTCTGAAACACGTGCAGCGACGCCAGGTCCACGAAACGCTCCTTCCCCCCGCTCCCACTATATAAGGGAAATTTATCCCTCTTCGCAATCATTATAAATTGGACTTCTTGCGCGCCGCGCGGTTCACTGGCATCATCAAGGCAAGGAGCTGATATGGATACGCTGCAGATATTCGACACCACGCTGCGCGACGGCGAGCAATCCCCCGGCTTTTCGATGAACCGGGAGGAAAAGCTCGAGCTGGCCCGCCAGATCGAGCAGTTGGGTGCGGACATCATCGAGGCCGGCTTCCCCATCGCCTCCCCCGGCGACTTGGAAGCCACGCGGGCCGTAGCCGCCGAAATCAGGCATGCGCGCGTAGCGGCGCTGGCCCGCGCCCGTCAGGAGGACGTAGACGCGGCGCTGAAAGGACTCGAACCCGCCGCCAGGCCCCGCCTGCACCTTTTCCTCGCCACCTCCGATCTTCACCTGAAGCACAAGCTGCGAATTAGTCGCGAACAAGCGCTCGAGCAGATGACCAAGATGGTCCGCTTCGGTCGGCAGCATTGTGACGAGGTCGAATTTTCTGCCGAAGACGCGAGCCGCACCGACATCGACTATCTCTGCCAGGTCGTTCTCGCCGTCGTGGACGCCGGCGCGACGATCATCAATCTGCCGGACACGGTTGGCTACTCCACGCCCGACGATTACGCCCAAATGTTCCGCACGGTTCGTGGGCGCCTCGGCCCACATTCCAAGGTCGTGCTGAGCGCGCATTGCCATGACGATCTCGGCCTCGCTCTGGCCAATTCGCTGGCTGCGATTGACGCCGGAGTGCGCCAGATCGAATGCACCATCAACGGAATCGGAGAGCGCGCCGGAAACACGTCGCTCGAAGAACTGGCAGTCGTCCTGCACGTCCGCAACGACCGATACCCGGTGACCACGAACCTCCAGCTCGAAAAGCTGTACCCAACGAGCCGCATGCTCTCGAAAATCACGGGCGTCTCCGTCCCGCCGAACAAGGCCGTCGTCGGCGCCAACGCCTTCGCGCATGAGGCCGGCATTCACCAGGACGGCATTCTGAAAAACCCGCTCACTTACGAAATCATCGTCCCTGAAAAGGTGGGCGTGCCCGCGCGTCGTCTCGTGCTCGGAAAGCACTCCGGCCGCAACGCGTTTCGCGCGCGGCTGGCCGAGTTGGGCTTTGAAACGACCGATGGGGAACTGGCCGAGTGCTACCGCCTGGCCATTCTGCGAGCCGACGAGGAAAAAGAAATCAGCGATCGCGATTTGATCACGATCATCCATCAGGTCCGCCGCGGCAAGGCGCCCGCACCGTCGGATTCCGGCTCCAACGCTGCGGCCGTCCACTAACTCGCCCAAGGATTCAGTCAATGACGCAACTGCGAAAGACAATCGCCGTGTTGCCCGGCGATGGCATCGGTCCCGAAGTAACGAACGCGGCCGTTCAGCTCTTGAAGGACTGCGCCGCCGCTTTCGGTCATCACTTCGAATTCCGTGAATATCCGTTCGGCGGAAACGCCATCGACAGTTGCGGCGAGCCGCTGCCCGCCGCGACTCTGGCCGGATGCCGGTCATCCGACGGAGTTCTGCTCGGGGCGATCGGCGGACCTAAGTGGGAGTCGCTGCCATTTGGTACGCGCCCCGAAGCCGGGCTCCTTGGTCTTCGCAAGCAGATGAACCTGTACATCAATCTGCGGCCGATCCGTTTGCGGCCCGCGCTGCGCGCGATTTCGCCTCTTCGCCCGGAGCGGCTGGGCGACAGCGATTTCGAGATCGTCCGCGAGCTTGCGGGCGATATCTATTTCGGCGAACACAAGATTACCGACGAAAAAGCGAGCGATCTCGCGGAATACTCCGTTCCCGAAATCGAGCGTGTGGCGCGCTACGCCTTCGAACGCGCCGCGGCACGCAAGCGCCACGTCACGAGCATCGACAAAGCCAACGTTCTTGCCAGCTCGACTCTCTGGCGCAACACCGTGACCGCGCTGTCTCGCGAATACCCCGGCATCGCCCTCGATCATCAGTATGTCGACAACGCCTCAATGCAGATTCTGCTGCGGCCCACGCAATTCGACGTGATTCTTACCGGCAATATGTTCGGCGACATCCTGAGCGATGAAGCCGCCGCGCTCGCCGGTTCGATCGGCTTGATCCCGTCGCTGAGCCGCGGCGATAAGGGCCAGCCCGCTTTGTACGAGCCGATTCACGGCTCCGCTCCCACGCTGGCGGGCAAAGACGTCGCCTGCCCGCTCGGCGCGATCTTTTCGGCCGCCTTGATGCTGCGGGAATCGTTCGGCCTTGAAACGGAATCGCAGTGGATTGAGGACGCAATCGATCGAGTGCTCGATCAGGGATACCGCACCGCGGACATCGCCGAGCCCGGCACCCGCTCTGTTCCCGGTTCGGTGTTCACGGCGAAAATTCGGGAGCAGTTGCGGGCCGCGCCAGCCGCCGGTGGTCGCAGCGGCTCAACCGCCTAGCCCGCGGCCATCAGACCCGCTTCAGAACAAACGTTCCCGCGATCAGATCGTGAAGTCCCTGTCTTTTCTCGGTAAACCCCACCAGAATGAACCCGAGAAAAAGAAAGCTCGAAAGATACTTGCCGAAGTGCCGGGCCGTCGCGCGCAGAAAAGTCAGCCGGCGCCCTTCCGCGTCCGCCACCCTCAACCCGAAGATTCTCTTCCCGACCGTAGCTTGCCACGCCGAACTCTCCATCGTCGCGGAATAGAGCCACTCCGTCAGGTGGATCAGCAAGGTGAATGCGATCGATTGTCGCGTCCAGCTTCCGTAGAACTGAAGCATCTGTTGCAGGGAGCTGTCGGCGTGATTGTTGCGGACGATCGGCAGCAGAAACGGCGTCAGCGCCGCGGCCAGCAGCACCGAATCCAGTAAGTACGCCGCCGCCCGAATCCAAAAGCCCGCGTAGACCACCGGACGCCGCGCGGTCGCAAATCCCCGCTGCGTCGCTTCGCCGCTCCGGGAATCCGCCGCCCGCTCCCCGCACGCCGGGCAGCTTTCAGCGCCCTCCGGCAGCTCGGCTCCGCATTTCGCACACTGCAAATCGTTCTCCTGTCGGCGGAGCGCTTGCCGGACGCCGCGTGTCTATGCGTTCCTCTGCACCAGGCAGCCCGCGATCATGTCGTGCAGCGCCTGCTTCTTCTCGGTCACGCCGGCCATGATGCAGTCAACCAGATAGTAGAGGCCGCCGAGATACGGAACCATGCTAAGGCCGCGGCCGCCCCAAAATCGTCCGCTCGCCCTGCCAAACGTTACCCGGCTTCCTCCCAAATCCGTGACGTAGAGTCCCAGCGCCTTCTTGCCGAGCGTCGCTTGCCACTGCGAACTTTCGCACAACGCGAAATACAGCCAGCTCGCCACCGCGGCCAGGACAATGATGAAAAAGATCCGCGGCAGGATCAGCATTACAATCGCAACTGGATTCGGCGACTGCTGATTCTGCATCTGCATCAGCCCGGGCAGGGCGCTCATCACGATCATCACCACGACGAATCCGAACGGTACGCCGAGAATCAGCCCGTCGATGATCGCCGCGACGAATCGCAGCCAGAATCCCGCATACCGCCCCGTGTCGCCTCCGGCAACCGCGCCGCCTGCGACGACCGCGCCTCCCGGGATGGATCCCGCCGGAGCTTGGCCCACGTTGTAGCCGATGATGGGTTTCCCACAGGCCCCGCAAAACGCCGCGCCTTCCTTGGCCGTCGCGCCACACGATGCACAAATCATCGAATCCTCCTCTGGGACGGAGTCAGCCGCCTGGCTGGCATGGCAAGCATTTAGCGAATCGTACTGGCTCCGGACAGGCGGGTCAACACGCGGCGGGCTTCGCTGTGCTCAGTTTGCCTGCGCCTGCTCTTTCTTCAGCTCCGCCTGAAATGCGCCTTCGGCACGGGCGACGTAAGCCTGATAGCCCGCGGGATCGATGAATGGATTCTGCGCCGGGCTCTTGGCCATCGCTTCGCGCTTTTGCGTCAACCCGTAGAACGATCCGTGCGACGCCAAGAACACGTCGCAGGGCAGCGACTTCAGCACGCGAATCGTCTTTTCGTAATCCTGCTCGATGCCGGGATAGGTCGCAGGCGCGCCGGGCCGCTCGATCAGCTTGTACTGCGGCAGCACGGTCGCGCTTCCGACGAAGACTACGTTCAGCGTCTTGCCACCGTCGCGTGTCGTCATCGTCCACGTCGTGCAGCCTCGCGTGTGCCCCGGAGTCAGATGCGCGGTCAGCGTGACGTCGCCAAGAGACACCGCGTCGCCGTCGTGAATGATGCGGTCCGGCTTCGTCACCGGAAATGTCGTGCCCGCCTCGAGCGCCGCCACGTCGCCATCCATCGCGACGAACTGCGCGCCTGTGGCATTCCGCAGCTCCGAAATGCCGCCTGCATGATCAAGATGTGCGTGGCTGTTCAGCACGTATTTCACGTCGCTCAACCTGAAGCCGAGCCTCGCGATGTTCGCTTCGATCTGCGGCGCCGTGTCAACGAACCCGCCGTCGATCACAATGTCGCCTTTCGGCGTCACGATCAGATACGACGTGATATCCGATGCGCCCACATAGTAGATGTTGCCGATGATGTGAAACGGCGGCACGGGCTGGTTCAGTGCCTTCATCGCGTCGCTCGCCTGCCCGCGCGCCGCCATTGGAATTGCCAACGCCATCGCGAGCGAGGCAAGCGCCGCCTGAACCCGCGCCCATCTGCACGAGATCATCTGTCCCCCACCCAAACGAGTGCGGCCCGCAATCCGGCCGCATCTCAACTTCGCGAGCAAGCTAGCAGAAGCCTCCGCGCCGCGCAAACCCTTGTTAGCGAACTGTTTCGGGCAGAAAATCGGCGGTGACGCACGGCACATCGTCGCCGCGCTGTTTGGCGCATCCTACTGGCAAGGAGGGTTTCGCGATGATCAAGAAAGTGAAGGGCGGCTACAAAGTGGTGTCGGAAACCACGGGACGGAATCTCGGCGGCCCATACAAGACATTGGAGGAAGCCAAGAAGCGGCTGCGCCAGGTCGAATTCTTCAAGCGCCGGAAGGGATGACTCTCGAGTTCAAGCCTCGATCTGCACCAGGGAGTCGCCAGCGCCGCGACCCGCCGGCCCCGAAGTCCACCGCGTCGGCGGCGCCGGGCGTGACCGCAGGCGGTTCATCGCCGCTCCGATCCGCACCGAACTGCTGACGAAGTGGTCGACCTTCAATCCGCCGACGATTTGCACCCCTCGCACCCAGTGCAGGCCCGTGCTCGCGGCGCATCCGCACTGCGAGCAGTCCGGATTCCCTCCGAAAACGCACGGCTCCACGCGGCTCCGCAGGTCTGCCGAATAGTTCGCGGACATCTTCGCGAAAAGGCAATCGCTTGGGCTTTTCGGCGGCTGCACGAACGCTCGCGCCAGTCCCTCGTTGAACAGGAACTTCGGGTATCGCTTCGCCAGCGCCGGCAAATCGCGCGCCAGCGTCTCGCGATTTTCCGGCGTCAGCATTTCCGCACTCTCTTCGCCGATTTGCGGCGTGTAACCGCTCACCCAGATGCGGTTCACTTCCGGGCGCGCGCTCCAGAAGGAAACGTATTCCTCCAGGTAGCCGGGCCTCGCCAGCATGGGACGCGTGATCGTCCAGTGAACGTTCACCTCGCAGCTTGCCACGTTCTTTAGAATTCGGTCGTACGTAGCCGGCTTCCGGCGAACGTCGTGATGCTCGGGCAATCCGTCCACGGAAATCGCCACGCGCAGCCGCGGGATCTTCATCCACTCAGACGGAACCGGAATCACGCCGCTCGTCACCAGCAGCGTGAACACACCCATTTCGCTCAGCGCGGGCAAAATGCGGCTCAGCTCGCGGTGCCGGACCATTGGCTCGCCCCCGACCAGTGACACGTGCAGCGAACGGTGCTTCCGCACCAGCCCGATCACGCCGTTCACCAAAGCGTCGCCGCGATAGTCGTTCAGCTCGCTCAACGTCACGCCGCCGCCCAGATGCGCATCGCCGTAGGCGTAGCATCCGGGACAGCTGAGCGGGCATTCGCGCGTGATTTCGATCGACAGCATTGGCACGTTCCCGGCCAAAATCCTTCCCCAGGCCGAAAACATTTCCCGAGCCGTCAGGCTCGGCTTCGGAATCTTGGTGGTCATGCAACTACGATGCGGGCGGGCAGCGTCGGGGTGCTCGGTTTTTCGTGATGGGTACTAACAGAAAAACGAATGTGCCAAATCGGCTCACAACAGCGCAGGCCTACGTGTTCCCAATCACCACCGTCCACGGACGCACTTTCCAGCTTTTCACCAGCCCGTTGATCACGTACGGGTCCTGGCGGACGAACTCGTCGACGACGCCAGCGTCTTCGGCCCGGAAAATGAGAAGAGCCTTATCCGGCGGATCGGCGAACGCGCCGCCAAGCAATAGGTCTCCGCGCTCACTCGCCTCCTTGGCGAGCCGCAAATGCTCCTGTCGAAAGGCCGCGCGCCGTTCGATGTAGTCGTCCACCAGTTCGTATAGGAGCGCGTAGTACGGCATCCGGGATCGTTTCCTCTGTTTGGCCGAACGGCCTCGGCTTCAGTATCTCCTGTTCCGCTTGATGATTCGGACCATGACGCGCGTCGCGGTACTGTCCACCTCGGTATTGATCACTGTGATAGATATCACATACATGTATCCCCGCGCTTGTTACATAGCCTGCCGGAGGTGGTATATGACTGCCACTCAATATCTGCGCGTCGCCCTGGCAGCGGTCCTTTTTGCGGCAAGTGGGACCGTTCTGCCCGGACAACAAGCAGGGGCCACGAATCAACCACCACAGAAGACTATCGAGAAGGCGCCAATCACCCGGAGCAACGCCGCGTCAGGCACGCAGATGTTCAAGGACTACTGCGCCGCGTGCCATGGCGCCACCGGCAAGGGAGACGGACCGGCCGCCGAACTCCTGAAGTCGCCGCCGCCCGATCTCACGGCACTGGCCAAGAACAACAACGGCAAATTCCCCGAGGACCGTTTCGTTGCGGTCCTTCACTTCGGGGCAGGAGGCCACGCGCACGGCACAAGCGATATGCCGGTCTGGGGTCCCCTGTTCCGCACTCAAAACACCGCCTTGACCGAACTTCGCATCAGCAATTTGAATGCGTACGTCAAGTCCATCCAACAGAAGTAGTCGGAATCGAGCAAGAGGAAACAATCGGCCCGTTGCGGGACAAATGATCTGGGCCTGCAACCCGCGGCAGCGGTCGCAGCTGTTGCCGCGGGTGCGCCCTCATGCCAATGTTTTCAGGGCCTCGGGCGTGAATTGAGTCAACTCCGCGAACCGCTCCTCGCGTAGCTTTTTCGCCCATGCGGCGTCGGCAAGAAGCGCGCGCCCAACCGCCACCAGGTCGAAATCGCCTCGCGCGAGCATCTCGACCAGCCGGTCCATGTGCGCTTCGGGTCCGCTGGCTTCGCCGGGCGCTTTCGCCGGCGCGGCCACGCGCCCAAACGATACGATGAAGTCCACGTCCAGAGTTACCGACCCCACCGTGATCGTCGGTTTGCCGGTGATCTTCTTCGTCCAGCCCGCCAGATTCAGATCGCTGCCCTCGAATTCCGGCTCCCAGAATCGCCGCTGTGAGCAATGGAACGCGTCGATTCCCGCCGCCACGAGCGGCTCGAGAAATCGCGCCAGCTCCTCCGGCGTGGTCACGAGCCGCGCCGTGTATTCCTGCCCCTTCCACTGCGAGAATCGTATCTGCATCGGAAAGTCTGGGCCCACGCGCCGCCGGCATTCTTGAATGATTTCGACCGCCAGCCGCGTGCGCTCCACCAGGTCGCCGCCGTACTTGTCCGTGCGCTGGTTCGTGCCGGACCAGAAGAATTCGTCGATGATGTAGCCGTGCGCGCCGTGAATTTCGATCCCGTCAAATCCGACGCGCTGGGCGTTCGCCGCGCCCTGCGCGAATCCCTCAATTACGGCGTCGATGTCGGCCTGCGTCATGGGCTCGCCCACTTTCACTCCCGGTTTCAATAACCCCGAAGGGCTCACTGGCGCCACCGGCAACGTTGGAGTGCCCTGAATCTGCACTGCCCCCACGTGCCACAATTGCGAAAAAATCCGCCCGCCCGCCGCGTGCACTCCGTCGACGACTCGCTTCCATCCGGCAAGCGCCTCCTCGCCGTACATCTGCGGCACATTCGGCAAGTTTCTGGCCTGCGGATGATTCGGCGCGGTGCCCTCTGTCAGGATCAGACCAACTCCGCCCTCGGCGCGCCGGCGATAATATGCGGCCACATCCGCGCCGGGAACGCCATTCGGCGAATGGTTGCGCGTCATCGGCGCCATCACAATTCGATTCGGCAGCGTGACCCCATTCAGCGTGAACGGCTCGAACAGTTTCCCTATCTGCACGCGCAAGATCCTTTCGTTGTTCGAAATCGAATTCGAAATTATATCCGATGCTTTCGGCCGCCACCGCGATCTACCCGAATCACCTGCTCCGCCAACAAGCGCGTCATTCTGAGCGAAGCCGCGCGTCTTCGTTTTTCCCAACGCGGAGCTTTGGGCGCGCGGCGGTGAATCGAAGCGCGGCTTTTGCGCCCCGGATGGATCTCCGGGGAATCTCTCTTTTGTCGTCGTGTTTCATTTTGGCCCTGCCCGTGCACTTCCCCTGTCGTGCGGTCCGGCAGATCAGGCGCGAAATCGCAGGAGGAAACGTCGATGAAACATGCCGCTCCAAAAGCCCGATTTCTCGCTCTTCTCTTGACCCTCTGTTTTCAGCCACTTGCGGTCGCCCAGCAGGAGACCCCCTTTCGCGTCGGCCCTTTCGGAGCCGTCCCGGAACCGGTCCATCCGATCCGGGCGCCACGAGACATCGCGTCGCTGCTGCCACGCGTGGCCATGGTTCGTGTGCTGCAAAACACGAAGCTCGCGCCCTCCGGCGAAACCACTGTCGTCTACGACCTGTTCGAACCGCCCGAAGACGATCCCGATCGCACCTCCGGCCGCATGATCAAGAACGCGCACGTCGTTATTCTGCGCGACGGAAAAGTGGCTAGCGATCTCGGTGCTCCGGAGGAAGATTGCGATCTCGCCGGGTTCTCGGAATTCCGTCTCGACGCGAAATCGAACGCTGCGGCGATCGCGCTTCGCTGCGCAGGCGATGGCTCGCGCACCAACTTTTTCTTGCTCCGTTTCGACGGCCAGTCATACGCCATCCAGAGCATCGCGGAGAGCTTCGCAGGACGAATGGAAATCCTCGAAACCGATCCCGCCGAAATCCGCGTCTGGTCCGCCGGCGTCGACCAGACATGCGTCTGGTGCGACCAGCACTACGAAACCGACATCTATGTCTGGGAGAACGGGGAATTCGTCCTCAAGTCCCACGACGTCACGCCCGAGACGTACGATCCCGCCGAGCTGAACCAGCATCCAATCATCAAAAGCACGGCTCCCGCCCAATCGAAATCATGACAGTCGGGGCTAGCTCGTCGCGATTTGCACAGGCGGCGGTGGAATTCACAGGGGCATTGCGAAAGCACGATAAAAAAATCTTGAATGCAACTTGACGGAATTTTGGATTTTGATATACTGCTCTGAAGTTGGTGGAGCCCTGATTCGCGGGGAAGTCTGCTGACGGACCGGGCCTGCCGACTCATCCAGAGGTGAGGTTGGTTACGAACACCGGGTAGCTGGAAATCGAGCTTCGAGCACATCCGTCCGAGGGCGCGCGGAAATGACGCCCAAAGAGATGGACGGATTCGCCCGGCGCTCGTCGCCGGGTTTTTTATTTGTATTCGCGATTTCGGCTCCAAACCGATCTCGCGCTCCGCCGGGAGCGGAGACGTTCCGATCGGAAACTGTTGAGCGGAACGACGATCTTTGACAACTGAAGGAAGTAGGCATTGCGTCGCGCGATCTCAAGTTCGCGTGGCGCAAAACCGCAAATTTTGCTCGAGAGTAGCGTTTTGTGGAAAGGCGAACTTGCCTCTTCGCGACGCTTAAGTGTGCGTTTTGGGCCTGTTCTTGGCCTCTAAACAGCGCTTAAGCTCTCTTAAATGCACAAGAATGAGGGCTTGCAAGACCCTTACTCATGTGTTTTGAGAGCCTTACGAATTTTGAGGCGTGTTGGGTAAGTTTTATGGTCAAGCTACTAAGGGCGTACGGTGGATGCCTTGGCGCCAACAGGCGATGAAGGACGTGGTTAGCTGCGAAAAGCCTCGGGGAGTCGCAAACAGGCTTTGATCCGAGGATGTCCGAATGGGGAAACCCTATCGGGTAAAACCCGATAACGGCCCGCTGAATCCATAGGCGGGTGCGAGCCAACCCAGGGAAGTGAACCATCTCAGTACCTGGAGGAAAATAAATCAAACGAGATTCCGATAGTAGCGGCGAGCGAAATCGGAACAGCCCAAACCCCGGTATTTATATCGGGGGGTTGTAGGACCGCGTGAGTAGAGTTACCAATCCGGAGGCTAGGTGAACCCGCTGGAAAGCGGGGCCAAAGAATGTGACAGCCATGTAGCCGAAAGCTTACCGGACTCGAAGCGGTATCCTGAGTACTACGAGGCACGAGAAACCTCGTGGGAAACTGGGGAGACCACTCTCCAAGGCTAAATACTCGTTGGCGACCGATAGTGAACCAGTACCGTGAGGGAAAGGCGAAAAGCACCCCTGCGAGGGGAGTGAAATAGAACCTGAAACCGTATGCCTACAAGCAGTCAGAGGGCTATGCCCGGCTTCGGCCGGGAATGCCTGATGGCGTGCCTCTTGCTTAATGAGCCGGCTAGTTATTCTCACAGGCCAGGTTAAGCGTAAGCGAGCCGTAGCGAAAGCGAGTCCGAATAGGGCGTTCAGTCTGTGGGAATAGACGCGAAGCGGGATGATCTACCCTTGGCCAGGTTGAAGGTCGCTTAACCGCGACTGGAGGACCGAACCGTTGTGAGTTGAAAATCGCTCGGATGAGCTGAGGGTAGGGGTGAAAGGCTAATCAAATTCCGTGATAG
>DATJXJ010000069.1:0-66236 GCA_035500255.1 Verrucomicrobiia bacterium
GAACGTGACCGCGATGCGGTTCTCCGTCCAGCACCAGAGTTCTTTGCGCAGGCGGTAGTCGAGTTCCTTCGCCCACTTGCGGCGGAGGAAGGCCTTGATCGCGTCGCGGCCTTTGAAGAATTCGTCGCGATTCCGCCAATCGGAATCCTCCGTGTAGGCGAGCGCAACACGTTCCGGATCGCGGGAGTTCCAGGCGTCCTGCGCGGCCTGCACTTTGGCTTTTGCCGCTTCGTACGTGAACGGAGGCTTGATGACGGGTGGCGCGGGCATCGGCTCCCTCCTTTACTTTTCTCCGCGGCCACTCCGTTGTTTTTCCGCGGGAGGTTCGAAGCGGTAGCCCACCCAGGGCTCTGTATGGATGTAGCGCGGATGCCGCGGGTCGGGTTCAATCTTCTTGCGCAGCTGGTTGATAAAGACGCGAAGGTATTCCGTTTCCTCGCCGTAGTCAGGTCCCCAGACGGCTTGCAGCAGCCGGCGATGGCTTTGCGCTTTTCCCTGGTTGGCTACGAGGTGGTGCAGCAGCTCGAACTCTTTGGGCGTGAGGCGAACCGCTACACCCTTGACCATCACGGAGCGCTTCTCGAAGTCGATCTTGAGGTCGCCGGAGGCGAACGGCGGCAGGGCCTCTGCGGGAGCCGTGCGGCGCAGCGCCGCGCGGATGCGCGCCGTCAATTCTTCTGAGCCGAACGGCTTGACCACGTAGTCATCGGCGCCGGCGTCGAGCGCCTGCACTTTGTCGCGCTCCGTATTGCGCACCGTAAGCATGATGATGGGAATATCGGAGCTGCTGCGCACTTCGCGGCAGGTCTCCAGTCCCGATCGTCCCGGCATGTTCACGTCGAGCAGAATGAGATCGGGCCGCTCCTGGCGAATCAGTTCGAGCGCCTCGTCACCGCTTTTCGCTTCGGCCACGGTGTAGCCCTGAGACGTGAGAGTGGTCCGCAAGACGCGGCGGATCTGCGACTCGTCGTCGACGATAAGTACTTTGGCGGAGGTCATGGATTCGAAGTTGTCCGGACCGGGGCCGCGGACGGCGCTGTCCTGCTGCGCTCGGTTGGCAGCGAGAAGGAAAAGACAGAGCCGCGCCCGCGCTGGCTGGTGACGCCAATGGTTCCGCCATGCGCCTCAACGATCGCTTTCGCGATCGGCAGCCCCATGCCCGTGCCTTCGACGCTGTAGCGCTGATCCCTGCCGCGATAGAACTTTTCGAAAATGAGGGCCTGCTCCTGATCGTCGATTCCGTCGCCGCGATCGGCCACGCTCGTAACCACGAAATCTCCGCTGACTTCCGCGGTAATCGTTACCGGCTGGTCCGGAGGCGAGTAGCGGTTGGCATTTTCGATCAATTGGACAAGCACCTCGCGCGCGCGTTCCACGTCCACACGGACCCGCGGCAGCCCCTGGGCAACCTGCACGCGGACGTCGCGGTTCCCCAGCGAACTTCGGCAATGGTCCAGCGCTGCGGCGATGACATGGTCTATCGGATGCGGGTCGGCCCGCAGTTCAACCTCGCCGGCGTCGAGCCTCGCCATTTCGGCCGCTTCTCCAACCAGACGGTTCAAGCGGTCGGTTTCTTCATTGATGATCGTCAGCAGCTCTTGCCTCGGCTCCGGGGACAAGCCCGGATTGGACAGGAGGTTCGTGACCGAGGCTTTGATCGACGTCAGCGGCGTGCGCAGCTCGTGCGTGACGGCGTCGAGAAGGGCGGTCCGCAACTTTTCCGCTTCGCGCGCCGCTTCCGTTTGGCCCACTTGTTCCATCGCTCGGGCGTGCTCCATGGCGATGGCCACGAGCGTGCCGATCGCCTCGAGCGTTTGCCTCGCAAGAATCTGGCCTGAAATTCCCAAGCTGCCGACCGGCCGCACTCCCAGCCGGATTGGGAGAAAACAGGTGCTATTGGACGCGTCGATCACCGGTTCCTCGCGCGCCATGATCGCCTTGAGGCTTTCCGTATCGAGCTGAGGCACCACGGGGCCGGAGCGGTACACCTTTTGTTTGTCGGCCAGGAAAATGGCTGCAGCACCCACTTCGAACGCATCCACGATCTGCACCGGTACACGGTTGAGCAGCTCCATCACGTTGCGGGATTCGAGCAGCCCGCGGCTGAACGTGTACAACCTTTCGATCTCATGCTGCCGAGCGGAAGCGTCGGCGGCCTTTTGTCGCGCTCTTGTGGCTAGCTGGCCAGCGGTCAGCGCCACCGCCAGGAATGTGAAGAGCGCAACCCAGTTTCTCGGGTCGGCGATGGTGAGTTTGCCGGCCGGGGGGAGGAAGTAGTAGTTGAATGCCAGGGTGGCGGCGAACGACATCACCACCGAGACGATGCGGTCCCAGACCGTCGAAACGGCTAGAATGGCAAGTATGAACGTCAGCGCGATCGTCGTATGATTCGCTTCGACCGGATAGATTCTTCGGTAGAGCGCGGTGATGACTGCGACGATCGCCAGTGCGCCGCCAAGCTGGAGTATGCGGTTGAGCTTGGAGGAGCGCACCGCGTCATTCTAGCGTAGCTTTCCAAGCCCGCCTAAACGAGAATACCGCCGTGGCCAAGACGCCCGATCAATGGTTGGCAGAGGTCTCACCATCGCAAGAAAAGACCAAGGGTGCGCTGAAGTTGTTCCTTGGGTACGCCCCGGGCGTGGGCAAGACTTACAGCATGCTCACAGAGGCGATACGCCGCCACAGCCGGGGCGAGGACGTGGTGATCGGCGTCGTCGAAACCCATGGACGCAAGGGAATCGCCGAGCTGGTACCGCAGCTCGAGATCGTCACGCGCAAGAAAATCGAATACAAGGGCACGATCTTCGAGGAGATGGACGTCGACGCGATCATTCAGCGAAAGCCGGAGGTCGTTCTGGTCGACGAGCTGGCGCACACGAACATTCCCGGCAGCAAGCACCGCAAGCGATACGAGGATGTTCTCGAAATTCTCGAAGCGAAAATCGACGTTCTCTCGACCGTCAACATCCAGCACATCGAGAGCGTGGCGCCCACGGTGAACGTGTTCACCGGCGTCGTCGTGCGCGAAACGGTGCCAGACTGGGTGCTCCAGGTCGCGGACGAAACCGTCATGGTGGACCTGACCCCCGAAGCCCTTCAGAACCGCATGAAGCGCGGCGACGTGTACGGGAAAGAGAAAGTCGAGCAATCGCTCAGGAATTTCTTCCGCCGCGGAAACTTAATCGCCCTGCGCGAGCTGGCGCTGCGGCAGGTCGCCGAACAAGTGGACCGCAGTCTTTCGTCCTATATGGACGAAAAGGACATCCAGGAAAACTGGGCGGTCCGCGAACGCATTGCGGTCTGCATCAGTTCGAACCCGCGCGCCCAATACCTGCTCGCTCGTGCGGCGCGCATGGCTCGCCGCATGGACGCCGAGCTATTCGCGGTGCATGTGGACGTGGGCAACGGGGCAAACGCGCGCGATGAAAAATCGCTCGAAGCCAATCTGCAATTCGCCGAAAGTCTCGGCGCGAAAGTCGTGCGTCTGAAAGGGGACAGCGTCCCCGACGCTGCGGCGAATTTCGTGCGCGAAAAACACATTACGCAGATGATTTTCGGAAGAACCGCGACGGAAGGCCTGAACAAACTCCGGTACATGAACGCGATCAGCCGCTTCCTGCGCGACGCGCCCGCCGTCGACGTCCACATTGTGACCCAAGAGCCTGACTGACCCTTCGAGAAGCGACCGGCCTGGAATCCGTTCATTGCGGCCGGGAGCCTTTCCGTCCTTATTTAGCGTGAAACGAAATCAACTCATTTGACACTATCCTGCAGAGTTCACTTCCTCGAAGGAGATCCCACATGCCGAACTATCGTTTTGGAAAGCATCCGGCCAAGCTTGACTACCGAACCCTGCGATTCAAGAACTATTTGACATCTCAACTTGCCGCGCCTCCCCCGTCCTACAACGTGCTGACGGGCGTTTACCAAAAGCTGAACACTTCATCTCCAACCGGGCTGTTTCCGATGGACGGTAACGACACGCTGGGTGATTGCACCATCGCGGCCCTGGCGCACGCGATGACCGTGTATCACGGCATGCTCGGCAAGGAGAAGATCATGGCCGCGAAGTCGGTCGTCGGATTGTACGAGAAGTTGACCGGCGGTCCGGACACAGGTCTTCAGGAGCTCGACGTCCTGAACTACTGGCGCAAGAACAAGGTCTCGGGCGACGAGATTCTTGCATACGTCAGCATCGATCCGAAAAACCACACCCACGTTCAGCAAGCCCTCAAACTCTTCGGCGGCGTCTATCTCGGTTTCCAGGTCCAGCAGAACTGCATTCAGGAGTTCGACGCGCGTCAGCCCTGGACTCCAGGCAAGCTGACGCAGGATGGTCACGCCGTCTACGCCGTGGCCTACGATCAGAACGGCGTTACCGTGCTGACGTGGGGCAACACGCAGCAGGCCACGTGGGCGTGGTGGGATGAATGCGTCGACGAGGCGTTCGCGATCCTGCCTCCCGAGGCCAAGAACCCTGCTTTTGCGCAGGGATTCAATGTCACGCAGTTGCTGGCCGATCTACAACAGCTGCAACAGGCAGCCGCAGGACGCGCAGCGGCACACTAACCACTGCCGAATGCCAAGGGAGGCTCACGCCGCCTCCCTTGGCAATTCCCCTCATTCTCGGCTGGTTACTCTGTCGATGCCTCGAATCGAACGAGTTCGGCGCGGAACCCTTTCGTTTTGATAGCTCCGTATGCAATTCCGACAAGAATCCAGGCGGCTCCAGCGAGCTTCGCGGGACGGCTGAGGTGCAGCCAGATGAAAAGGCAGATGGAAAACCCGAGCAGCGGAAACACCAGGTCCGTCCACCGCTTCTTCGCGGAGCGGATGAAATAGCGCCAGAAACTGGCCGCGTTCACGCCCATGAAAGCGATAAATGCGCCGAAGTTCAGCAGTTCGGCGCCCCGTTCGTAGCTGATAAAGAATGCGCCGACCAACGCGACCGCTCCAATCAGAATCACATTGTTCATCGGCACCTGTTTCCGTGGTTCGATCTTTCCGAAGAACCTGGCGGGAATGGCGTCGCTGCGCCCCATGCCAAAGAGCAACCGTGCCGCGGCGAGTTGCGATCCCATGCCCGATCCCACATTGGCAATCAGTATCGTGAAGTTGAGCAGATGAAAGAGAAAGAAGCCCCCCGCCTGGCGCGCCACGAGGGGGAACGCGGATTCCACCATGCCTTCCGGAAACTGCTTCGATCCCCAGACCAACTGCGCAGCGTAGACCTCCAACGACGCTAGAACACCCGTGATCACGCAGACGAGGACCGTCGCGAGCAGAATGTTTCGCCTCGGGTTCTCCGCTTCCTCTGAAAGCGTCGAAATGCCGTCAAATCCGATGTAAGTCAGCACAGCAATCGAAGTGCCGCGGAAGACTCCGTAAGAACTGAACGTGCCCGGATCGTAGAAAGGCCGCGTGAAGAAACCCGCACCGTACTCGTGCAGATCCCACACAAACCGCGCAACGAACACGAAGAATATCGCGACGACAATCATCATTCCTGCGGCCAGAGCTCCGTTGATGCGCGCCGACGTTCGGACGGCCTGCAGGTTGAGCAAGGTAAACATGCTCGCGAATCCGACGGCCAGCAGCCAGTACGGGACACCCGGCAGGATGTTCTGCGTGAGTTTGCTGCAAATCACCGTGCAGATCAGGGGATTCAGAATGTAGTCCATCACCATCGCCCAACCGGTGACGTAGCCGAGCGCGGGATGGATTTCCTGCGCCACGTAGGTGTAGGCCGACCCGGCTGTGGGATAGACGCGAGCCATCTTCCCGTAGCTGACGGCCGTGAACAGCATCGCCACCATCGCGATCAGAATCGCCGTGACCACGTGTCCGCGGGCCTCGTTGTTGATCACGCCGTAGATGCCCATCGGCGCGATCGGTTGAATGATCACGATGCCGATGATGATCAAGTCCCAAAGACGCAGAGAGCGCCGAAGGTTCGCGGACACTGGCGAGCTTCCGACTGGATCCAGGGCGCTGGAAGACATCAGTGCGCGCCTCCGCTGAGTGGGATCGTCCTCGGCGTGACGTTCCAGCCCGTGATGTCCAATTCGGGACCACCCCTCAACGCATTGACGGAGAGAAACTGAGCGGTGAGTTCGCGCGATTCGCCCGGCATCAGAGCGATGTAGTTGTCCTGCCAGAGGACAGGCAGGATTTCCGAGTCATCGTTCTTCAGACGTATGCCGAGACGAATCTGAAATGCGAGCCGATCGCCTGGGTTGTGAAGCTTGACGCGAACGACCGGACCTTCGCTGTCTTGCTCCACCGTCGCCGAGACATCCATGCTTCCGGCGCTCGGCAGCGATTCGAGCGCGGTCAAGTCCTCGTAGGACGAGATCGAGGTGTACGCGTCCGTATTCACCCAGTCATACACGTTTCTCTTCGCGGTGAGCCAATAGAAATTGCTGCCGATGACTTCGCCCCTGGCGTTTTCCAGAGTCAGCTTTGCGAAGTCGATCGCCGAAGTGGAAACAAACGCCTCGCGAGGAATCGTGAAGACCTTCGCGACCGCGTCCGCTTCGACGTCCGTATGCGCTTGCGCGGAAAACTGTTCGTGCAGACCCGCATCGTAGAGTTCGACTGTCACTTTGAGCCCGTGGACGGACTCATAGGTGCTGTTCACCACAACCACGCTGCGGTCGTCGTAAGAATATTGCACATGCAGCGGCTCGCAGGCCTTCTTTGCGCCGAAGTATCCGCCGGCGGGTTGCAGGTAGTAGTCGTAGAGGTGCCAGATCAGTGATGGCCAGGCGTTGTTCAGCATCCACTGAATCACGCCCGTCGAGCCGTACTTGTTGCGCGAGTACGCTTCGAACATGGCGCGTTCGGAGTCGTAAGCCATGGCCTGCGCCTTTCGTTCGTAGTCCTCGATGCCGGCGGCCGGGCCGTAGATGGCGCGCATCGCTTCGTCAAAGTGGCGCAGATTCGTGAACCGTTCTCCGCCCGCGTGAAAGTTCCACGCGGCGCTGCCCGGCTCGATGTCGGCGGCTGGGAGCATCTTCCGAAGGCTGCTGAGTGGCGGAATCGCGGGGCCGGGAGAAATCTCCGACGCGAAGCCGAACGCGCCACCGAATCGTTTCGTGTCCGTGAGCCAATAGTCCGGTGGCGTGTAGTCGTATGGACCGAGCATCTTGAATCCGCTCGGACCGCCGAATGAGCCGCCTTTCTCCGAAGCAGACGCGAGATACGGGTTCGGCCAATCCAGCGCTTTAAGTTCCGCGATGTAGGCGCTCTCGACCGGAGCGGGAGGTGCTTCGTCGCTGCCATTGAGCCAGGCGAGCACGCTCGGATGGCGCCGCATCCGGAGAATCTCCGAGTGGAGCGACGCCTTCGCGACGGCGACATCGGCGGGCGTCCATTTTTTCCAGTCCATCCAATAATCACAGCACGTCCACCCGGCAAGCACTAGCACGCCTTGCTCGTCGGCAAGATCGTAGAAGGCGTCGGGGACCGTGGGTCCCTCGAGGCGGATCGCATTGAGATTCATGTCACGGACGTAGCGGAATTCTGTCTGGAGACGCTCGCGAGATTCGCGAAGAAGCATGTCCGGCGCCCACCCGCCGCCACGAATCAGGATTCGCCTGCCGTTCACGAAAAACACGCGATGGCCCTGCGCGTCGAGTTCCGATTTGATCTCCCGGATGCCGAACGTGACGTTCGCGAAGTCGGAGATCGCGCCGCCGGTGGACACCGACAGCAGAAAATTGTGAAGGACCGGCTTGCCCATTTGATACGGCCACCACAGCTCGGGCTGGTGAATCCGGAGACTCGGGAAAAGGCTCGGCACAAGGCGCACCGTGCGGGTTTCGCCGGGTGCAAGCACAAAAGACTGCTTGAGGCTTGGATCTTCGACGGTTCCCAATTGCCCCGAGATTCGCTTCGAGCTCGCATTGTGTACGTCCGCCTCGATCGTGAGGTCGGCCTCGTCGAGCGATCCCCTGGGAAAGCGGGTGATTACCTGAGGGTTGCGGATCTGAAGCGGCCCCGTTCCCCGGAGCGAGACGCCCCGCCATAGCCCCATGTCCTTGTCCGGCGGCGCAGGGTTCCAGTCGTTCCAGTTGATGCCGAGATCGCGCGCGCTCTGCGGGAAAACCTCGACCGCGAGGACATTCGTGCCATCGCGGACGAACGGTTCGGTCACGTCGAACTCATACGTCCGGTATGCGCCGGTGACGCCTTCCACCCGCGCGATTTCGTGGCCGTTCAGCCAGATGTTCGCGTGGTTGTTGATGCCGTCGAACCGAAGCCATACGTGATCGCTCTTGAATCGGTCTTGAGAATGAAACTCAGTGCGGTACCACCAGGAGCATGCAAACGGGCTGTCCTTTGGCACGGGCATTTCGGAAAAGTTCTTGCCGATGGAATAAGCGGCTCCGGGGATCTTGCGAAGATTGGTGCCGAAGAAGGGATCGGGATACGTTCCGTCCGCTACGAGAGCCGCGAGGACAGTGGAAGGAACCTTGGTGGCGTGCCATCCGTCGGGCTGGAAGCCGGTTGTCGAGATTTGCGCACCGGCCGATTTCACTTCACATGCGGACTGCAGCATCCAGGCTTCGCTCAGGGCGATCGGATGGCTTTCCGGCAGCGCAGAATCCGCGCGCAACGGGGCAGTGAACGGCAAGAGCGCGGCGACCAGGGCCAGCGCAATCAGGGATGTGTCTGTGGGCTTGCGCCAGAGAATCATCGCGCGCCGGAAGGATTCGGCACGCAGCATCCTACCGCGAAGCGTTGAGGATTTGGGAGGCGTTCCAACCGCCGCCGAGCGCCTTGATCAGCAGGACGCTGGCCACGACGCGGCGCGTGAGGATGTCGACGGCGGCCCGTTCGTCGCCAAGCGCCGCCGACTGCGCCGTGGTCACTTCGAGATAGCTCGCGACTCCGCCCTTGTAGCGGCTGTTCGAAAGGTCCAGAGAATGCTCCGCCGCGGCCACCGCGCCGTCCTGCGTTTGCGCTTCCCGCTCCAGAATCCGCAGGGCGGCGAGGTCGTCTTCGACCTCCTGAAACGCGCTCAGCGTGGTTTGCCGATAGACGTCGACGGATTGATCGTAGGCTGCTCGCGCCTGTTCACTTACGCCCCGGCGCTGGCCGCCTTCGAAGAGAGTTTCGGCCGCCGATCCCGCGAGGGACCAGAAGCCGCTGGGGCCTTGCAGGAGGATTCCAAGCCGCGAGCTGTCGAAACCACCGGCGCCCGTAATCGCGAACACCGGAAAATACGCGGCGCGGGCGACGCCGATCTGTGCGTTCGCCTCCTGCACACGGCGTTCCGCTGCCGCAATATCGGGGCGGCGTTCGAGCAGGTCCGAGGGCAATCCCGATGGAATCGCTGGGGGCGGGTTCGTGAGTGGGGCTGAAGACTGGCTGAATTCCGCCGGCGCCTTGCCGACGAGGACGGCAATCGCGTGCTCGAAGGCCGCACGCTGGACGTCGACGTCGACGGCTTGCGCGCGCGTCGTTTCAAGCTGCGTTTGCGCCTGCGCCACATCGACCGACGATGCGATTCCGCCCTGATAGCGGCTCTGCGTCAGTTGCAGGGCCTTTTCATACGCCGCGACGGTCGAGTCCAAGAGCTGCTTCTGGGAATCAAGCCCGCGCAGTTGGAAGTAGTCGAGTGCAAGCTCCGCGTGCAGGCTTAGATCGACGCTCGCAAGATCGGCGGCGCTTGCCTGCACCTCCGAGCGCGCTCCTTCCACCGTACGGCGCACGCGTCCCCACACATCTGGCTCGTACGCGGCGTCCACCGGCAGTTGAAAGTCACCGTATGTGATCGGGGAGTTAGCTCCGAAAAGAGCCTTGTTTTGCGATTGCCGGTTGCCTGCGGCGGATGCGCCGGCACCGATGGTGGGAAAATATCCAGCGCGCGCGATTCGGAGCGCCGCCCTCGCCTGCAAGAACTGCGCTTGCGCCGCCTTCAGCGTCTGGTTCGAAACGCTGACCTGCTCCTCGAGCGCATTCAGCTGCGGATCGCCGTAGGCTTCCCACCACTTGCCCTTGGCAATCGCGTCGCTCGGCTGGGCTTCCTTGAAGTTCCCGGATTCCTTAAAGGCCGCGGGGGTATCCGCGGATGGACGCGCGTACTTGGGTCCGACGGTGCACCCGCCGAGCAGAAGCGCAGCAATGCTGAGAGCTCCCGCCCGGCGGACATGCCAGTACTTCTGAGACTTCCACACCATGCGAGACGGCGCCGAATTACTGCTTGGCGTACGTGACTCGCCAGATCGAGTTCGAGCCGTCATCGGTAACCATCAACGATCCATCGTTAGCGACCGTCACACCCACCGGACGTCCCCAGCAATCGCCGGATGCGGTCACGAAACCGGTGAGGAAGTCCTGATACTCGCCCGTGGCGTGGCCGTTTTTCAATGGCACCAGGACCACTTCGTAGCCCGTGCGCACGGAGCGGTTCCACGAGCCATGTTCGGCGCCGAAGAGCTGCCCCTGATACTCCTTGGGGAACTGCTTGCCTTCATAGAACGTGATATTCAACGAGGCATTGTGCGGCTCCATCAGCACGTCGGGGACGATTGCCTTGTCTTTCAGTTCGGGGTGTTTTGCGGGAAAGCGCGGATCGGGATTTCCGCCGGTGTAATACCACGGCCAGCCGTAGAAGCCGCCCTTCTGCACGTGCGTGATGTAGTCGGGAGGAATGTTATCGCCCAGCTCATCGCGTTCGTTGACAGAAGTCCAGAGCTCTCCCGTCGTGGGATTCACGTTGATCGCTTCGCCGTTGCGAATTCCCCAGGCGTAGACCTCCAGATTCTTTGCATCCTGATTCAGGGTGGTGGGATCGGCGACAAGGATATCGGCGCGATGGAATTCGGTGTCGTCCGCGTCCGTATCGTGCACGTTGCTCTTCGAGCCAACGGAAATCCACATCTGTTTGCCGTCGAGTGAGAACACCACGCCTCGTGAGAAGTGGTTAGGCCCCGCGGGAATGTTGGTCACAACGGTTTCGGGATCGGCAGTCGCCTTCAGGTCGCCATTGGCGTAAGGGAAACGCAGCACCGCGTTGGTGTTGCCGACGTAGAGATATTTCGGATTTGGCCCCGGTGGATAGAACGCCAGGCCGAAGGGAAGATTCAGCTTCGAGGTGAAGACAGACATTTGCGCCATCTTGCCGTCGGGACCGGTACGGAAGGCGAGCACTTCGCCCTGGTTCTGGGCCGCGACGAAAAAGTCACCGTTCGGGGCGGTGATGATGGTGCGTGGAGAGATTGCCTTGCCGTCGTCGCCCTTGAGACTCTCGGCATAGAGTTCAACTTTGAATCCCTTCGGTGCCTGCGGCCAGGCATCGCCCCGGGGCACGGGCCGCGAAAAGACGGCGGAGGATTTCGTCGCATAGGGATCTGGCAGATCCTTTGCCGTAATGTGGTGGACATTGCCCGGAGCCTCGCCGGTGAAATCGGTAAAGACGCCAGGAGTGCCGGCCTTGGCGTTTGGATCGACTGGGTGGCTCGGCGGCGGCGCGGGTGGACCGCCTTGCCCCTGCGCTGCGGCATATTCGATGCGAGTCGCGACGAAGCAAAGCGCGACTAGGCTGAACAGGATTGCGGCCAGCTGAGAGACACGTTTCATTCTTGGTTCCCCCCTTGTGAGAGACGTTCCGATTGCACTGAGGCCCAATCGTCCCGGGCCCGATATTTAGCACGTGACGGACGTTTCATTCTCCGCCATGGTTTCCCGTCTCGATTCTTAGAGTTTCTCCCGAGACGAGAGAATCCGGCGGATTTGTGATCACCAGATCCTCCGCCGCGAGGCCGGAAACGACCTCGACTTCGCTTCCAAGATCGTGGCCGAGGACGACATTCTTCAGCGTCGCACGATTGCTGTTTTCGACTATCCCGACTTGCAGCCCGTCCGAACGGAAGATTAGCGCGCTGACGGGCAGAATCAGCGCAGGCGTACCCGCCGGAACTCTCAAATGCACCTGAGCATAGGCGCCGGGCAGGAGCTCACCGGCGCGGTTATCCACATCCACTTCGGCCAGCAGGGTTCGCGTCGCGGGATCGATTGAATCCGCGGTCCGGACGAGCGTGCCCGTGAAACGTCGTCCCGGCCGCTCTTGCAGTGTCAAATCGGCCGTGAGGCCGGGCTTCGCTGACGGCGAGTACTGCTGCGGGACGTTGACGTAGACGCGAAGCTGTTGAATTGCGGCGATATGGAATAGCTCGGTCGCGGGAGCCCCGGCGCCGGAATTGATTAGATGGCCGACATCCGTGTTGCGCGCGGTAATCACACCGTCGAACGGCGCGTAGATCCTCTCGAACGACTGCAGCTCCTCGAGGCGCCGCACGTTCGATTGTGCGGACGCAACCATCGCTTTCTTCGCGGCGTAGTCTCCATTGGCGTTGTCGACGTCCTGTTTGGACACTGAATCCGTTTTCGCCAATTCTTGATATCGCTGTGCGGTGATCTGCGAGAGGGCGAGATTCGCTTCCGCGGTGTTCAGATCGGCCCGTGCCTGGTCAAGCTGCTGGTCGACCTCGGGCGTTTCGATGTCTGCCAGCAACTGTCCCGCGCGGACGCGCGCACCGATATCCACGTACCATTTCTTCAAATATCCGTTCGTGCGCGCGTAGATCGGCGAATCGGCAAAGGCTTGAACATTGCCCGGCAGCACGATTTCAGTTTGAGGGGCGCCGAGCTTCGGATGAACGACAGATACCGTGGGAACCGCCAAATCGTTGGTTCGGGCTTCCAATTCAGCCCTGGCCTTCAGGCGGGGAACGACGGTCGCGATCACAATAGCCACTACGATGGCAAGCAGAATGAGCAACGTCAGCACGCCGTGCTTCGGGCGGGCGGCAACGGGTTGAGGCGCTCCGCCTGCACTCGAACGTCTGGTTTCGCCGCTATCAGACACGTTTCGCCCTTTCATGGCGCACATCAGTTGATAGACGAGATTTTCCGGGCATTCGTTTCTCTACGAGCCAGCCGAACGTTCCCGGTGCCACGAATGCACGATCGTGAACACAACCGGAACGAAGAAGAGCGTCGCCACCGTAGCGAGCAAAAGGCCGCCGATTACGGCGCGGCCCAGCGGGGCATTCTGTTCGCCGCCTTCTCCCAGCCCCAACGACATCGGCAGCATACCGATGATCATCGCCAGCGCCGTCATCAGAACCGGACGGAACCGCGTGAATCCCGCCTCCAGCGCTGATTCCTCCGGCGTCTTGCCTGCTTGCAGCTTTTCTTTCGAGAAGCTGACCACCAGAATGCTGTTCGCGGTCGCCACACCCATGCACATGATCGCGCCCGTCAGCGCCGGCACACTGATCGTCGTATGGGTGACGAACAGAAACCAGACAATGCCCGCCAGCGCCGCCGGAAGCGCCATCAGGATGATAAATGGATCGAGCCATGATTGGAAATTCACCACGATCAGCAGATAGACCAGCACGATGGAGAATCCAAGCCCGGCCAGCAGGCCTACGAACGAAGAATTCATTGTATCAATCTGGCCGCGAACCAGGATCCGCGATCCCGGCGGCAACGCCTTCTCACTTTGCGCCAGGATTGGCTGGATATCGCGGGCCACGCCGCCCAGGTCACGGCCATCCACGCCGCCAAAAATATCGATGGCCGATTCGATGTCGTAGTGCGTCACCACTCCCATTTCCGCGCCGCGGCTGAACGAGGCCAGTCCCGCCAGAATTTGCGGCGGCGCGTTGCTGCCCGCGGCGTTGGCGACTGGGATGTTTTCGAGGTCCTGCAGTGAGTTGACGCGGTACTGCGGCGTTTGGGTCGTGATGCTGTAGCTGACGCCCGTGCGCGGATCGAGCCAGAAAGTCGGGGCCGTCTGGAAGCTGCCGCTGAGCGAAATCAGCAGATTCTGCGCCACGTCCCGCTGCGTGTAGCCCACCTGGTCGGCCTTGGTGCGGTCCACATCGATATGCAATTTCGGGTAGTTAAACGGCTGCTGGATGCGCAGGTCCACCATTCCGGGTATGAACTTCAATCGGTTCAGCAGATTTTCGGCGAAGTAGCGGTCGTCAACGAGGTCGCGCCCCACAATCTTGATGTCGATGGGCGCGGGAAGGCCGAAGTTGAGAATCTGCGTCACGATATCGACGGGGAGGTTGTAGAAGGTGACGCCCGGGAAATCGTGCGCCAGCTTGCTTCGAAGATCGCGAACGTATTGTTCGGTGGGATGGTGATTGCGCGTCAATTCGACTTGGATGTCGGCGTCCGCGGGGCCGATCGGAGCCGACGTGCTGTATGACAGGTTCAGGGTGCTGTACGGCAACCCGATGTTGTCGATGATTGTGGCGAGCTCCGAGGGCGGAATCTCCTTGCGGATGTCACCCTCGACACGGTCGCACAGCGCGGCGACATCCTCGATCCTCGTGCCGGTTGGCGCGCGGACGTGCATCACGAATTCGCCGCTGTCCACGCTCGGGAAGAAATCCTGGCCCACGAACGGCACGAGCGCGAACGACAGGGCGCACGCGGCAAAGAAAATCGTGACGAAGGCCCCCCGATGCCGGATCGCGGCTTCGAGTAGTCTGTGATATCCGTCGCGGAAGCGCTCGAACGCGCTCTCAAACTGAGCCTGCATCCGCACGAACGGGTTTCGCGAACGCTCGGTCCGCTCACGGCGCTCTTCCTCGGTCTGCTCGATCAGCAGATATCGCGCCATCGTCGGCACGAGAGTTCGGGACAACAGGTACGACGCCAGCATGGCGAAGATGACTGCCTCGGCGAGAGGAACGAAGAGATACTTCGGAATTCCAGTGAGGAAGAACATCGGCACGAAGACGATGCAAATGGAAAGCGTCGAGACCACGGCTGGAACGGCAATCTGCGAAGCGCCGTCGAGAATCGCCTGGATGATTTCCTTCCCCTGGTCTAGGTTGCGATTGATGTTCTCGACTTCGACCGTTGCGTCGTCCACGAGAATGCCGACGGCGAGCGCCAGTCCTCCAAGGGTCATGATATTGATTGTTTGTCCGAGCGCGCTCAAGACGATCAGCGACGTCAGCACCGACAGCGGGATCGAGACGGCAATGATCACTGTGCTTCGCCAGCTGCCGAGAAAGACGAGGATCATCAGGCCGGTGAGGCATGCCGCGATGGCACCCTCGCGGACGACGCCGTTGATTGATGCCTTCACGAAGATAGACTGGTCCGCGAGCGTGTAGATGTTCACGTGCTGCGGCAGCGAAGCCTCCACCGAGGGTAGCTTGTTCCGGATGCCCGCGATCACGTCGAGCGTGGACGCATCGCCCAGCTTGAGTATCGACATCAAGGACGCGCGCGCTCCGTTGACTCGAACGATGTTGGTTTGGGGCGTGAAACCGTCGCGGACGTAGCCGACGTCGCGAACATATACGGTCGAACCGTTCACCGTCTTGATGGGCAGGTCGTTCAGCTCGCTTACGGTTTGCGGCGAGCCGTTCATATCCACTTGATACTCGTAGGATCCGATTTTCGCCGTGCCGGCGGGAAGAATCAGATTCTGCGCGTTGATCGTATTGACCACATCGAGCGGAGAGACTCCCTTCGACTGCATCGCGCTCGTATTGAGGTCGACCATGATAGTGCGCTGCTTGCCGCCATATGGGTACGGAATGGCGACGCCCGGAACGTTGATCAGTCCCGTGCGGATGAAGTTCTGGCCCATGTCGGCGAGCTGCTGCTCGTTGAGGCTGGGAGCGGACAGGCCGAGTTGCAAAATCGGCACCGACGAAGCGTTGTAGGTGATGATAAACGGCGGCGTGATGCCCGGCGGCAGTTGCTTCACCGTGCTCTGGCTGATGGCCGTGATTTGCGCGATGGCGCCGGCAAGATTCGCTTGGGGGTGGAAGTAGACTTTGACGAGGCCGATGCCGTTGAGCGATTGAGACTCGATATGCTCGATGTCGTTTACGGTGGTAGTTAGCGACCGCTCGTAGTTGTAGATCACGCGGCCGGACATCTCCTCGGGAGAAAGTCCGCTGTATTGCCAGGCCACGGTTACGACCGGAATATTGATGTTCGGGAAGATGTCGACCGGAGTGCGAACGATCGAAACAACCCCGAGGATCAGGATCAAGATGGATGCCACGACAAAGGTGTAAGGGCGCCGCAGAGCCAGGCGGACGATCCACATCGCTGAATTGCTCCTCGAATCCTAGGACGGAAAAGCAATACCCTCGGTTGCGCTTGGCCGATCAGCCGCAGGTATTATCTCACGCGCGTTTCCGAAGCAAAACCTGCGCACTCCCGGCCAGACGGTTGACGAATCGCGCCGCAGCCGCCAGAATTGTAGTTCTGTTGAGCGGCCGCCTGTCTGCGGGAGGAGCAAATGACGGGAACCGTGACGAACGCTGTTCTCCTGTGTCTCCTCGTTCTGGGTTCCGTCCTGCTCATCGTAGGTCCGCTGGCGGCTCTTGCCGTCATGTTCTGGCACTGGCGCAGGGAGCTGCGAGAGATGGCGCGTCTGCGAGACGCGAGAACCACCCAGACACGATAGCGAGGAGCATGGCTCTGAGTCCGCTCTTGGATTGTCCGAGCTGTTTTGTGTGAGCATGGCGGTGTTCCGCGGCGCTGTCGCGCTGGCGAATTCCCTGCACAATTCAGGCAGAAAAAGTCATGCAGCCGGGCTGGGTCTGCATCGCCGGTGACAGTGCTTGCCTCGTGAAATCAACGAATTAGTCGCTGGCACAACGGTTGCTCCGGTAGTTCCGGGGCAGTGTGGAAAGTCGGAGGAGAGTTGGGCAGAAAAGTTAGCGCTATTGGGTGGGCGCACGTCGCAGCACTTGCGATCGCTTTCACGGTAGCGGTCTTCGGAGTCAATGGACATAGCGGTCCGACAAGACATTCTGCGGCTGTCGCGCTGCCTGCTCAGAAGCACGTTTCCGCAGCTCCCGTTTCAGTGGAGGGTGCGGCCCGTCCTTTGTACCCGTATTCAGTCATACCGGGAGGAGTCGAAGGCGTCCCAGAACTCAAGAACGCTCTGCTGCGCGATTCCGTGGCCGCTGCGCACTATGCCGATTTCGACGTAGCGAAGGCGCGCGTCGTGCGTTTGAATCAAGATCGCCTCGCCTTCGTTTCGTACCGGATCGGGAGTCACATCTTCTGGACAAGCAAGAAGGTGAGACTGCCGAAGGGCGAGACGATCATCACCGATGGCGCGCACGAAGCACGCACGCGGTGCGGGAATCGCGTTTCGGATTTGCCCGGTCAGCCCGTTTCGCCGCACGAACCGCCGCAGCAGGCATTGGAGCCTCCGAGCGGGCCCGAACTTGTCACTCTTCTCGAGCCGCCCCCATTTAGCTTTCCGATCGCTCCACCGCCTTCGCCTGAGACGCCGCCTAGCAACCCACCGGGTGGCGGCGCGATCCCACCGCCGTTTTTCCCGCCGATCGGTGGAGGCTCGCCTCCCCCTCCCTCGAACCCGCACCAGCCCACGACTCCGCCCATACCGCCGGGCCCTCCGCCTGGCCCGCCCGTGTGGCCCACCCCGCCCCCCACCGTCAGGGTGTCCGAACCCAGTTCGATAGCGATGTTTGCGGCCGGGGTGGCAACGCTTCTCGCGGCAGGCGGGTTGGTGAACTTCCGCCGGCGCCGCGGAGTCTAGCGACGCGCCGTCCGTTTCGCGTGACGAATCCAGGTAATCGATCCTACTTCTGCGTGGAGGTCAGACCTTCCTGAGCGGCTTCCATGATGCGGACTGTGGGAGCAAGATCGTGTCGTTCGAAGCAGCGCGCGATGGCTTTCCCGATTTCATCGTAGCGGCCCGTCGCGAGTGCGACCACGCTGGGCCCCGCGCCGCTGAGAGCAATTCCCAGCATGCCGGGCATCCGAGGTAGCGCGAGAGCCTCGCTGAGGCCCGGGATCAGCGGCTGGCGAGGAGCCTGGTGCAATCTGTCCTGCATCGCGTCCCAGAGCAAGTCGTAGCGCCGGTCTTCCAGAGCTGCGACAAACAGCGCCGATCGCTGGAGGTTGAACACAGCGTCGGCGCGGGAAACGGTCGCGGGCAGCACCGCTCTGGATTTCTTCGTTTCCAGTTTCACGTCGGGAGTCGCGACGACGAGACGAATCACCTTCGGCCAGTGCTTGCGCACGGCGCCGACGGTGCCGTCGCTCCGTGTGAACGTCACAACGAGTCCGCCCAACAGCGCCGCCGCGACGTTGTCTGGGTGGCCTTCGATTTCCGTCGCGTAGCGCAGGGCAGTGTCTTTCGGAATGGCTCGGTTCGTGACCGCGAAGGCGAGCGCGATTCCTGCGACGACCGCGGCTGCGCTGCTCCCGAGACCGCCAGCCACCGGAATCTCGTTTCTTACTGCCAGCCGCACGCGAGGCAGCTCGAAACTCTCGCGCTCCGCCGTGTGACGCATCGCGCGAAAAATCAAGTTCTCGTCGGGAGAACTCGGAAGCTCCGATGTGCCGCGCACTCCCCGACTGCGCGCCAGCGTGCGCCCCTCGGGTTTCGAGAGCAGCGTCGCGCGCACGCTGAGGTACATCTCGAGCGCGAGGCCGAGGCAGTCGAAGCCAGCTCCCATGTTCGCGGTCGATGCAGGGACGCGCACTTCGAATGAGATTTGGCGAGAGGCAGTCATTGAGGGTGAACGCAGTTACAGTCGCGTGCCAGGCTGCTTATCTTTGTCGCTCCAGGCTTGAGAGAATAGCAGCTTTTGTCGCCGCCACGCGCTGTGGGGCGTTGCGGAACGCACCCGCCAGTTTCAGCTCCGCCGGCTCATCTTTCGCTCCGAGCGAGAGTGTTCCCTCGTGATAACGGATCATGTAGTCCGGGTCCTTCAACGCGTGTCCTGTGAGGACAGCGACCACATCGTCTTTGCGCCCGATATGGCCCGCTGCAACCAGCTTCTTGATGCCCGCCACCGTCGTTGCCGAAGCAGGTTCGCAGCCGATGCTGTCGCGCCCGATCATCGCCTTGGCATCAGCGATTTCCTGTTCGCTCACCGAAATAATCTGCCCGCCGGAGCGCAGCACGCTCCGCAGAGCTTTCTTCCATGAAACGGGAGCGCCGATCTTGATTGCGGTCGCCAGGGTTTGCGGATTCTCCACTGCTTCGAGCTTCTGCGGCAGGTGGTCGAAATCCGCGCGCTGCCTCGGACTGAGCGCCGCGAACATGCGGGCCAGCGGCGCCGCTCCTTCCGCCTGGATCACGCTCAGCTTCGGCACCCGCCGGATCAGGCCGAGATCGAGCAGTTCCTGAAAGCCCTTGCCTAACGCGGTACTGTTGCCCATATTTCCGCCCGGCACGACAACATGATCGGGCACACGCCAGCCGCACTGCTCCATCATTTCAAATGCGACCGTTTTTTGTCCCTCGATGCGAAATGGATTGATTGAATTGGCGACGTAGATAGAAGGATCATCTCCGAGTTCCTGCACCAGGCGCATGCACGCGTCGAAGTTCCCTTCGATTTCGAGGACGAGAGCGCCGTAATCAAGGCTCTGCGCCAGCTTGGAAGACGATACCTGTCCGTGCGGCAGCAGGATCGCGGCCTGCATTCCCGCTCGCGCCGCATACGCCGCCAGGCTCGCGGCGGTGTTGCCCGTGCTCGCGCAGACGGCCGTGCGCGCCCCGGAAATCGCGGCTTGCGTCACCGCCGTAGCCATGCCCGTGTCTTTGAAAGAGCCGGTCGGGTTGTAACCTTGATGCTTGAGCCGCAGGCCGGCGAGGCCGCAATATTTCGCCGAACGCGGCGCGTCGAAAAGGGGAGTATTGCCTTCGCGGAGGGTGACGATCGGCGCGTTGTTCTTGAACGGAAGCAGGTCGCGGAACCTCCACACGCCGCTCGCGTCCAAAGCCGATCGTGAGCTTGTCCGGGCCGCCCATTCGCGGCGCAGCGATTCAGGATTCCTGGGACGCGCCAGCCCGCAATCGATCTCAAGGGTTTCGCCGCAGCGAGAGCAGAGGTAGACGCGTTCGCGGAGACCATAGGTGGCTCCGCATGCGCCGTTCACGCAGCGTTGTATGCCCGGCTCCGCCTTTTTCTTGTCGGCTCGGGCGGCGTTTCCCGGCATTTCAGGAAACCTTCATGGCAGATTCGCGCGAGGCCGGACCGCCCAGGCCGAATTCCCGATGTGCCGCTTCGAGGGCCGCCTTCATGTCCTTCTCGGAAACGACGAAGGAGATGTTGCTTTCCGACGAACCTTGCGCGATCGCAATGAGGTTCACGTTTTCGCGGGCAACGGAGCTAAATGTCCGCGCCGCGACGCCCGGAGTCCCGCGCATGTTCTCGCCGACGACAGCCACGATCGCGATGTTCGGGTCGAGGGTGATGTGCTCGACCTTCTCGTGCGCCACGTCCTGCGCGAACTCCTTGCGCAGCGCGTCGACGGTCCGCTTGGCGTCTGCAGCCGCGACGATGAAGCAGATGTCGTTCTGCGACGAGGACTGCGAAATCAGCAGCACGTTTGCTTTCAGTTCCGCCGTGGTCGAAAAAGTGCGGCCGACCACATCCGGCAGTCCTACGATTCCCGGCCCTCCGATCGTAATCAGTGCGACGTCCCTGATGGCCGTCAGCGCTTTTACGCCGCCGCCATTGCTGCGGCCCTTCGGAGTGATTTTCGTGCCGGCATGGTCGGGCGCAAAGCTGTTCCGAATCCAGACGGGGATGCCGGCTTGCTCAACCGCGCGAAGGGTTTTCGGATGGAGCACCTTGGCTCCGAAATAGGCCAGCTCCGTCGCCTCTCTATAGGAAATCTCCGGGATCGTGCGAGCTTCCTTGACCAGACGCGGATCGGCAGTCAGAACGCCGTCCACATCGGTCCAGATGATGATTTCGTCCGCATCCAACGCGGCACCCAAGATCGTCGCCGAGTAGTCGGAACCGCCCCTTCCGAGGGTTGTGAGAACGCCGCTCTCGGTCGCGCCGATGAAGCCCGTGGCCACCGGCGTGATTCCGCGGTCGAGTTGCGGCCGGAGCCGGGCCTGGGAGCGTTCGCGCGTGCGGTCCATGAGGGGATCGGCGCCGCCATGATACGCGTCCGTCACAATCAGTTCAGTGGCTTCAACCGATTCGCTCGGAACGCCAAGCTCCTGAAGCGCTCCGGCGACCATCGGCGCGGAAAGACGCTCGCCGAGGCTGGAAACCGTGTCGAGCGTGCGGGGCGTCAGTTCGTGCAGCAGGGCCGTGCCCTTGCACAGCTGCTCGCCCTCGGAAAAGATCTTGCTCAGGGACGCCGATATCCAGGTTCGCCGCTCGTCGTCGTGGATCAGCGCAGCCAACGCCGTGTCGTGCTGCTTTCGGAGAGCCTCGAAAATACGGTGCGAGTGCTCAAGATCGCCCGCCTCGGCCCGTTTCGCCGCATCGATTAAGCGATTCGTGACTCCCCCCATGGCCGAAACGACGGCGACCACGGGACCCTCTTGCGCGGCATCCTTCACGATCTGCGCGACGCGCGCGATACACGGGGCATCACCCACAGACGTGCCGCCGAACTTCATCACTCGCAATGGTTTCTTCATTTGTCAGGGATCCGGCGTCCAGCGATTCGAAGCGGCCTGGAGTACGAAGTAATCCGGCTTTCGGGACAGCCGCGCCTTCAAAAACTATACACTATCGGGCTGTTTTGGCGCGACGGCGCGGGCGTCGCCATGTTGCGCGAAACCAACCGCCGCCCGGTCGACGGGCCCTCCATACACTTGGTCGCGCCGGTGGATCTGCTGCGCCCAACCGCTCGCTATTTCGCGGCGAGCGCGGAGACCAGCGCGGGCGCCTGAGGCGTGCCAAGCCCTGTGACGTAGTCGTATCCGGTAGTCGCGGTGCACAGCGCGCCGCATGCGCCGTTCGTTCCCTGTGTGATCGCGCGGAAATTCGTCGCCGAAACCGTTTTCGCGAGCGAGTACAGATTCGTATCGGTGCTTGAGAGATGGCCCTTCCTTGCGGAGGCTCGCATGGAATTGGTGATAGCGATCAGGGCCGCCCACTGCGGCGTGCCGGCGCTCGTCCCGCCGACTTGAAACCAGCCCGCGTAACCGCTGATGCCGACGGAATCGTAGATCGCGAAGCCGGTCGCCGGATCGCCGTCGTACGAAACATCCGGCGCCCCACGGTAGCCGCGGCTGTCATTCGGGATGGCGAACTGCGCCTGGAATAGAGGCTCGCGCTCGATCTTGCTCAAGCCGCCGCCGCTGCCGCTCCAGGCCGATTCGCCTTGATAGTTCCCGTTCGCGTCGAGGTGCAGCGACGTGCCGCCAACGCCGACCACATCCGGTGAAGCCGCCGGATAAGCGACGCCCGTGCCGCCGTCGCCCGAAGCCGCCAGATAGGTGACGCCGCTGGCAACGAAATGATTGTCGTAGCCGTTCTCACCCGAGAATTCGGCGACGGTCCAGCTCATCGATACTGCCGACGCGCCGTTGCGCACGGCGACGTCGACGCCCGTCAATAGATTCGCCAAACTGTTCGTCGGCGTCTCCACCAGGACGATCGTCGCCTTCGGTGCGATGGCGTGCGCCCACTCCACATCGAGCGCGATTTCCACCGCCCAGTTCGCGTTCGTTGCGGGTTTCGACCCGGAGTAAATCTTGCGGAAGCAGCCGTTGGCGGTGGTGCACGACGGAAGACCAAACTGTGCGTCGAAAACGGCCAGATCGGCCTCCGCATTCGGATCGTCGTAGGCGTCCACGATGCCGATCACCTGCCCGGCTCCCTGGTTGCTGATCAAATCGAAGCCGTAGGCATGGCGCACCTGCGCCGGTGTAAACGCCGTCGACGGAGGAGCGGACTGGCTGCTGCCCGCAGCGGCGTGAATCGCATAGTAGGGTCGCATGTAGCTGATTGGGTTTTCATCGCCCGGAGTCAGGTGCGGCAGAACGGTCCAGACGTGCTGCGCATGGACAGGCTGTCCGAGCGCCAGCGCAGCGGTCAGAATCATGAGCTTGCGTGCGATCTTGCGGAGTCCCTCAGTAAACATGTTCGCTTTTCCCTCAGCTTTTCGTCGCCAGGCCGGGCTGGCTTTCTTGTCAACGAACTGAGGGTACTGTCCCGGTCCAAGACCGGGCGATAGCGCGGGTTTCCCAATCGACTGGTACCGAAGTTCAGGCCAGGACCTGTCTGTCGGTACAGGTAACAAGAGGTAAAATGCCTATTTACTGAAGGTTACGGATAGATCGGTCTGGGGCCTGGCGGGTAGACGCCGGTTACCCTCGTAGGCCTGTCCTTTCGCTGGCGAGCTTTCCGGTATAAATGGCCATGCCGATGGCGGCGTCCATCCCGGCTTTTTCGAGCGCCCGCACTTCTCCCATGCTACGGATTCCGCCGGCAGCCGTGATTTGCAGCTTCGTCGTGCGGCGGAGGGCGCGAAACCAGGAGAGATCGGTGCCCTGCATGGTGCCTTCGTTATCGACGAAGGTGGAAAGGAATCCCGAACAAAACGGTTCGAGGGCCGGAATCACGTCCATGGGCCGAAGCTTCAGCCGCTCGCGCCAGCCACGCACCACAATCCGGCCGCGTTCGGTATCGACCGCAATGACTACCCGCTTGCGACCCACCCGCTTCGCGAGCGCACCCAGAAACTCGCGGTTCACGTCCCCATCCCGAAACGCGGCGCTGCCGACGATGATTTTCTCCGCGCCCCAGCTCACAATTCTTTCCGCGCGCGCGACGGTGCGGATGCCGCCCCCGACGCGCACCTTCAATTCGGCCTGGCGACAGATGCGCTTGATCCATCGGGAATTGTTTCCTTTGCGCATCGCTGCGTCGAGATCGATAACGTGGAGAATCGGATAGTCGCGGAAGCGATCGAGCAACCCCAGCACGTCGTCAACCGCCAGCGCGCGCCGGCGTCCCCGCACGAGCTGCACCGCTTTGCCGTCCTGCAGATCGATACAGGGAATGATCATCTTACTGACTCAGCCTGACAGGCACGCCCCGCTCGGCCAGGTACTTCTTCAATGCGCCGATGGACTGCGTTTCCATGTGGAATATCGAAGCGGCAAGGCCTGCGTCCGCGTTGCCTTCCATGAACACCGCCCGAAAATCCTCGAAAGTGTTTGCGCCGCCCGACGCGATCACAGGCACCGGCACGGTCGAAGCGATCCTGGCGGTCAGCTCACAATCAAATCCGCTGCACGTGCCGTCGCGGTCGATGGAGGTGAGCAGAATTTCCCCGGCTCCCAGCGAGACGGCTTTGGCGGCCCACTCTGCCGCATCGAGGCCCGTCGCGTCGCGCCCACCGCGCGTGTAGGCCTCCCAGGAATCTCCTTTTCGCTTCACGTCGATCGAAAGCACCACGGCTTGCGCGCCGAATTGCTGCGCGAGCTCGGTGAGCAACTCAGGCCTCTTGACCGCCGCTGTATTCACGGTCACTTTGTCGGCGCCCGCGCGCAGCACGGCGCGGCCGTCTTCCATGCTTCGAATTCCTCCGCCCGCCGTGAGCGGGATGTTCAGCTGTTCGGCGACGCGGCGGATCGTTTCGAGGAACGTCGCGCGGCCTTCAAAGGTCGCGCTGATATCGAGCATTACGAGTTCGTCGGCACCCTCGCGGTTATACCGCGCGGCCAGATCCGCGGGGTCGCCCATGTCGCGCAGGCCTTCAAACTCGATGCCCTTCACCACGCGCCCGGCGTCCACGTCCAGGCAGGGAATGATCCGGCGGGCCAGAGTCATTGAACCGACTCCACGAAATTGCGAAGCACTTGCGCGCCCGTCCCGCCCGACTTCTCCGGATGGAACTGCACGGCGGCCAGATTTTCCCGTTCGATCACGGCCGCAAACGGAAAGCCGTGATCGCAGGCGGCAACGGTGAACTCCGCCGAGGCCGGCGCCGCAAAGGAATGCGCGAAGTAGAAGTACGCATCGTCAGCGATGCCGCGCAGCAGCTTGCTCGGCCGCACACGGCGCAGCTGATTCCAGCCGATGTGAGGCGACTTCACATTCGTCGGCAGCGCGCGAACTTCTTCGGGGAAGAACGCGAGGCCCGGATCTCCGGGCGCCTCGTCGCTGGAAGAAAACATTGCCTGCAGGCCAAGGCAAATGCCGAGCATCGGCTTGCCTGAATCGAATGCCGCGCGCAGCGACGATGTAAGATTGTGTTCGCGCAGCCCGTCCACGAACGCGGCGAAGTGTCCGACGCCCGGAAGGACGATGACCTTGGCGGAATCCAGCTGTTCGGGCGTGACAGCGCGCTCCGTCTCCGCACCGAGCTTGTGGAGCGCGCGCTCGACGGACGGCAGGTTCCCAGCGCCGTAATCGACGATGGTGATTTTCATAGCAGGCCCTTCGTGGACGGAAGCACGCGGCGAAGCTGCTTGTCGCGCGTCACGGCGAAGCGCAGCGCCTTGGCGAACGCTTTGAAGATCGACTCCACCTGGTGGTGGGACGAGCGCCCGTAGACGAGCCGCAGATGCACGTTGGCCGCGGCCGCGTGCGCGAACGCGCGGAAGAAATCTTCCATCAGTTCCGTCTGGAAATCGCCCACGCGCGCCGCCGAAATCCTGAAATCGCACATGCAGTACGCCCTTCCGGAAAAATCGAGCGCCGCCGCGGCGAGACAATCGTCCATCGGCATCAGGAAATAGCCCGCGCGCAGGATGCCGCGCTTGGAGCCGAGCGCTGCCTTCACCGCGTCTCCCAACGCGATGCCGACGTCCTCGACGGTGTGATGCTGATCCACGTCAAGATCGCCACGCGCCGCGAGGTCGAGGTCAAGCGCGCCGTGCCGCGCGATCTGTTCGAGCATGTGATCGAAGAAGCGAATGCCCGTGGCGATCTTGGCCTTGCCATGGCCGTCCAGATTCAGCCGCAGCCGGATGTCGGTCTCTTTCGTCGCACGGTGAATCGTGGCTCGCCTCATAGAATTTCTTCCAATTCACGCAGCAGCCGCCGCGTCTGATTGAGAGTACCCAGCGTGATGCGGACGTAGCCTGCGCCGCCGAAATCGCTGGAGCGATCGCGCAGCAGAATCCCTTTGCGCTCCAGCGCGGAGACTATTTCTTTGGCCCGCTGGCCGAAATAGACCAGTACAAAATTGCCCGCGCTGGGAAACGCCACGACGCCAAGGCGGGCGAGCCCGCCCGCAAGCTCGCGCCGCCCGCGCTGGACCTCGCGCACGGTGCGCGCGACGAAGCTGCGGTCACGCATCGCCGCTTCTGCCGCTGCGAGCGCCGCCACGTTGACCGGATAAGGCGACTGCGCCTTGCGCATGTTCGCCGCCATCTTGGCGTTGACGAAAAGGCAGCCGAGGCGCAGCCCGGCGAGACCGGTGGTTTTCGAGAATGTGCGCGTGACGATCAGGTTCTTGTGTCGCCGAATCCACGGAATCACGGTGACACCGGAGAACTCGAAATACGCTTCGTCGATCACGACCATCGTCCGCGTCGCGGCTCTGAGAATCCGCCGCAGTTCGGCGTGAGAAAGCAGATTTCCCGTTGGGCTATTCGGGTTCGGCAGGAAGAACACGCGCGGACCTTTTCGCAGTTCGGCGAGCACTCCCGTCCAGGGAAACCGCATTTCCGAGTCAAAGCGAGGCGCCACGATTTGCGCCCCGGCTAGCTCGGAATAGAAGCGGTACATCGCGTACGTAGGCTCCACGAAAAGAACGCGATCACCCGCTTCGATAAATGAATGCACGACGAGGCTGAGCGCTTCATCGGTGCCGTTCGTAAGCAGCAGCTCTTCCGGTCGGACGCCGAAATAGCGCGCCGCCGTGCGGCGAACCGTCTGCTGTTCGGGGTACGCGGAAATCGACGCGGCGCTCAATTTCGCCAGCGCGCGGCGCACGGCGGGCGAGCAGCCGATCGGATTCTCGTTGAAGTCCAGGCGCAGCTTGTCCGTGCGCCCCTCGAGCGGCGGATGATAGGGGCGCATTCGCTGCACGGCGCGCCGCACGGGAATCGCTTTCATTTGCGCACCTCGACGGAGCGCGCGTGCGCCTCCAGCCCTTCGGCTCGCGCGAATTCCCGGACGACGGGCGCCAGACGGCGGAAGCCCGCGCGCGACACTTCCTGCACGCTGATGCATTTCACGAAATCGGTGACCGAAAGGCCGCCGCGTGTGCGCGCCGCACCGCCGGTCGGGAGCACGTGATTCGTGCCGCTCGCATAGTCGCCGAAAGATTGCGCGCTCCAGTCTCCCAGGAAGATGCTGCCGGCGGAGCTGATGCGATCGAGCAGGCCGTTCGCACCGGCGGGCAGAGTCAGGTGCTCGGGAGCGAATCGATTGACGAATTGCGCAGCCGCAGAGAGGTCGCGCGCCACGAGCGCAGCGCCATTTCGTTCGAGGGAGCGGCGCGCCAGATTTGCTTTCGGCAGCTCGGCGAGTTGCCGCTCGACTTCAGCGGCGACCGCGCGGGCAAATGGCGCGGACGTGGTGACGAAGATTGAGATCGCGTCCGGATCGTGCTCGGCCTGCGCGATCAGATCGGCGGCGACGAATTTCGCGTTACCCCGCGCGGCAAACACCAGCGCCTCGGTCGGTCCGGCCAGCATGTCAATGGCGCAATCGTTGCTCACGATTTTCTTGGCGGCCGTCACGAAGCGATTCCCCGGGCCGCAAATCTTGTCCACGCGCGGAATCGACCGCGTGCCGTAGGCCAGTGCCGCAATCGCCTGCGCTCCGCCCACGCGTGCGACGCGCTGCACCCCAAGCCGCTCCGCGGCAGCCAGCAGCGCAGGGCCCGGCTGAGGGCTTGCCACAACGATCTCCCGCACGCCCGCTTCTTGCGCGGGGATCACGGTCATCAACAGCGTCGAAACCAGCGAAAAGCGGCCGCCCGGCAGATAGCATCCGATCGAGTCGATTGCTCGCACGCGCTGCCCCGCGCAGACTCCCGGCTCGACTTCGATCGTCCATTCCTGCGGTCGCTGGCGGCGCGCGACCGAGCGAATGTTGCGCGCGGCGTGGTCGATGGCCGCGAGAAACTCCTTCGAGATCTGCTTGCGCGCCGCGGCGAGGTCCTTGCGAGAGACCCACACGCTCCTCGGAGTGAGCGCGACGCGATCAAGCCGCTTCGTCCAGGCGAAGAGCGCCGCATCGCCCCGCCGCCGCACGTCTTCCACGATGCGAGCGGCAACGCGTTCCGCGTCGCGGCTGCTGGCGCGGCGCGATGCGAAAACCTTCTCTTCGACGGCGCTTGTAAGCGGCAGAACGCGCATCAGTACACGACCTTGTTCAGCGGATATTCTACGATCCCCTCGGCGCGCGCGGCCTTCAGCTTTGGAATCAACTGCCGCACCGTTTTTTCCTCGATGATCGTATTGATCGCGACCCAGCCCGGATCGCTCAGCTGCCCGATCGTGGGATTCCGCAGCGACGGCAGCGCCGCGAGCACTTTTTCGAGATCCTCCCGCCGCACGTTCATCATCAGCCCCACGCGCGTGTAGGCCTTGATCGCGCCGTCGAGCAGCAGCACGATGTTTTCAATTTTCTCGCGCTTCCAGGCGTCCTTCCATGCGGCGCGGTTGGCAATGAAGCACGTGGCGGACTCCATCAGCGTGTCGACCACGCGCAGGTGGTTGGCGCGCAGAGACGAGCCGGTCTCCGTCACTTCAACGATCGCGTCGGCCAGCTGTGGCACCTTCACTTCCGTCGCGCCCCAGGAAAACTCCACGCGCGCCTTCACGCCGTTTCGGGCGAGGTATTTTTCCGTCATCTTCACCGCTTCGGTGGCGATCACTTTGCCTTCGAGATCGCGGACGCTCTGAATCGCAGAATCTTCCGCGACGGCCAGCACCCAGCGCACGCGGCCGAGGCCTGTCTTGGAGTACACGAGTTCCGAAATTTCCTCGACGTCCGCGCCCGTCTCCTGAACCCAATCTTTTCCGGTCAAGCCGGCGTCGAGCGCGCCGTTTTCGACGTAGCGCGCCATCTCCTGCGCGCGGACCATCATGCATTCGATTTCGGGATCGTCGATGCCGGGATAGTAGCTGCGCGAGTTGACGGAAATGCGCCATCCGGCCTTCGCGAACAGTTCCACCGTGGAATCCTGCAGGCTCCCTTTGGGAATGCCGAGTTTCAGGCAGCTCATTGCTTCGCCCCTTTGCCGTAGAGTTCCTCGGGAGAAATGACGCGCTCTTCGACCAGCGTGGCATTGCCGTCTCGCTCCAGCCGGCGGAAGAAACAGCTGCGGTAACCTTCGTGGCAGACCGCGCCGCCTTCGAGCTCCGCGCGCACCAGGAGCGCGTCGAGATCACAGTCAACCCGAAGTTCACGCAACAAGAGTTTCTGCCCGCTCGTCTCGCCCTTCGTCCACAATTTTTGGCGCGAGCGGCTGAAAAACGTCACGAACCCGGTCTGCTGCGTTTTCGCCAGAGCCTCGCGGTTCATGAATCCGAGCATCAGAATTTGGCCGTTGATCGCGTCCTGGACGATCGCCGGAATCAGTCCGTTCTCCTTCTCGAAGTCGAGTTCCATTTCATTCTCCGTAGAAACAAAAAAGCCCGCTGGCGTTTTCCGCGCCAGCGGGCCGATGAGTGCTGTTCTTGTCGCTCGAACTAGCCACACCGCCGCAGGCACGGTTCCACGTGATGGTAGTGATGGCCGTGATGCGCCTGCGACAGTTTCATGACGTCTTCAAAAATAGGCTATCGAGCCGCGCCTGTCAAGCGCGGAGTCCCGCAGCGATCAGCGCGTGTGGTAGATGAGGAACAGAAGGAAGATCGGAAGGAACAGGACCAACGTGAGGCAAATCCACGCCGGAGTCCGCGCGAAGTTAAGCGTGTAGCCAATTCCGATGCGCTTTTCGACCAGCAGCGCCGCGTCGTCCGGGTTGTAGTAGAACAGGCCGAGCTTCCAGCAGGAGTCGGGCGTTCCGTCTCCGGGTGCGTGGCCCTCCGCGTCTCGCTGGCGGCTGAACCAGCCGCGCAGAAAAATCGCCGCGCCGAGCATGGCCAGCGCCAGAATCACGATTGGCGCCGCTCCGGGGCTGCCCGTGAACGGCAACAAAGCCACGAGAGAAAAGACTCCGGAGAGGAAGAATTCCACGGCGATCAGAAACAGAGCGATGCGTTGCGCGGGATCGGTGGCCGAAACGCCTGCCGGCAAAGGAACGCGCCTCGCGAGGTGCAGGACTCCGTACGCGATGATCGAAATGCCGGTCACCATGGCGACGGCAAACAGAAGCGGCCCAAATACTCCGCCGGGAGTTCTCTCCGACCAGCCGTTCGGCATGCCGTCGACGCCCCAATGGACCGGGAATCGATTGGGAATCTGGCTCCAGTGCAGCCAAAGATACGCGGCGGTGACGATCAGGATGGCGAACGGTCCCACCTGAACGATCCAGCCGCCCGGCAGCTGCGTGGTTCGCGGAGAAAGCGATGCTTCGCGGACCGTCGGCACGGCGACGGCGTGCGCCAATGCCCTTTTGTGCGCCTGCGCAATCGCAAACAGCGGTGCCAGACCGAGCCAGAGCACCCCGATGACGAGCCATACAAACTGCTGAGACAGGGCGCCGGAGAGAATCAGAGCAAAGCCGATTGCCACGTGCGCCAGCGCCTGCATTCGATAGCCGCGAAGCACCTGCGCGGCCTCCGGGGAGTTGCGGAAGCTCGGCACGACCGTGACCGCAAAGAATATTCCCGGCCGGGACCAAGTCGGCAGCGCCCAATAGAGCCACCCGACCAGCACAGCAACGGACAGCATCGCGGCACCGAAAATGAGTTGCGGGTACGCGACCATTCTTCCTCCGCGTCTACGGTTTGCCCAGTTTCCGCGCGAGCGCAGCCATCTGTTCGGCGAGCGCCGATCGCGGCACGCCATCGGTGATGGCCTTTGCGACGAGCTCCTCAAGATGGCGCCCAAAACCGTGCTTCGCCACTGTCACCGGCTTAGGATTGAGCCGATCGAGCACCACCGCTCCGCGCCCGCGGCGCAAATCGAGCCAGCCTTCCTCGGCGAGAACGCGATAGCTCTCGGCCACCGTGTTGTGATGAACGCCGAGGTCCACCGCCAGCTGGCGCACGGTGGGCAGCTGTTCGCCCGGCGAAAATTCGCCGGCCACCAGCAGCGCCCGCAGGCTGCTCACGATCTGCTCGTACACGGGCCGCGGCGACGCCAAATCGATCCGAATTGTGCGCGGGCTCGCCATTGACTATTGTATAGGTACAATATACAACTGGCGGCCAGATGTCAAGCGGATTCGAGAACCACTGTTTCGTGGGCTGCAGGAAGGCGGCTTAGCGCAGGAGGTCTTCGAGTTGAACTTTGGCGTCGGTTCTGGCGTCGCGGTACTTGACGATAACGGGCGTGTAGAGCGAAAGATTCCAGTCCTTGCCGCGGCCCTGCGAGATGGCGCGCGAACCGGCGACCACCACGGCATTCTCCGGTATCACGAGCGGCTCCTCGTCCGTCGCGCTCAGAATCTTGCCGGTGGCGATGTCGTAGACGGGCGTCGAGCGATTCAGAATCGTGCCGGTGCCGAGCACCGCGCGCCGCTTCACGATCGTGCCTTCATATACGCCGCAATTTCCGCCAACCAGCACTTCGTCCTCGATGATCACCGGCATCGCGCCGACCGGCTCGAGCACGCCACCGATCTGCGACGCCGCCGAGATGTGGCACTTCTTCCCGATCTGCGCGCAGCTTCCGACGAGCGCGTGTGAGTCGATCATCGTGCCTTCGTCCACGTACGCGCCTACGTTGATGTACATCGGCGGCATGCACGTCACGCCTTTCGCGATGTAGCTGCCGTCGCGCACGCTTGACCCGCCGGGCACGATGCGGACGCCGGAGCCAGGCGCGAATCTCTTTACGGGATACGTGGATTTGTCGAGGAACGGCTGGCGCGCCGCGTCGATCGACATATCGACGATCGCGCCCATGCGGAATCCCAGCAGAATGCCCTTCTTGACCCACGCGTTGACGCGCCAACCCGTGGCGCGCGTGGAATCGGACTCCGCTGCGCGAATCTCGCCCGCATTCAACGAATCCTTGAAGCGCTGAAAGAGCTGGAATTGTTCGTCGGTGTAGCGGGCCGGGTTTTCGTCGAATAGCCGCTCGATTTCACGGCTGATCTCAGCGGGCGGCATAAACCTGCTGGACCAGCCCGACGGCTTCGAGCGCGCCGCGAATCTTCGTGAGCGTTTCCGGTTTCGGCGCGACGAGGGGCAGGCGGAATACGGGTTCGAGCAACCCCATCAGCGCCATCGCGGCTTTCACCGGACCAGGGTTCGTTTCGATGAAATTCGCGTCCATCAGTTTCGAGTAGCGCCGGTGAACCTCGCGCGCGGCGGCGAAGTCGTTGGCCAGCGCCAACTGCACGATGCGCGTCATCTCCGCCGGAATTTCGTTCGACGATACGGAAATCAGGCCCTTCCCGCCCAGCGCCATCAACGGCAGCGTGATGGCATCGTCGCCGGAGAGCACCAGGAACCTCGACGGCACCATATCGAGCACGACGGCCATCTGCGAGATGTTTCCCGAGGCTTCCTTCACACCCACGATGTTGTCGATCTCCGCGAGGCGGGCGATCGTGGCCGGCTCGATGTTGACGCCGGTGCGTCCTGGGATGTTGTAGAGGATGATCGGCAGCGAAATCGCGTTCGCGATCGCCTTGTAGTGCTGGTAGAGGCCTTCCTGCGTCGGTTTGTTGTAATAGGGCGCCACGGAGAGAATTCCAGTCGCCCCGAGCGTTTCCCACTCGCGCGCCATTTCGATCACGTGTGCGGTGTTGTTGCCGCCCGCGCCGGCAACGACGGGAACCTTGCGCGGCCGCGCTTCCTCGATCGTGATTTCGACGACGCGCCGCTGTTCCGCGCTCGTCAGCGTTGGGCTTTCGCCCGTCGTGCCGCAGGGCACGAGAAAATTGATTCCGGCGTCGATCTGCCGCCGCACCAGGCGGCGCAGCGTTTCCTCATCGAGCGATAAATCCCTGCGAAACGGAGTGACCAGCGCCGTGCCGCATCCCGTAAACATCGTCCCGCCTCCTTGCAACAACCTTACTCCAGCTCGTTCACGATCTCACGAAAATCGAAGAATCCTTGCTTGCCTGCGATCCAGCGCGCCGCCCGCAGCGCTCCGCGCGCAAATCCCTCGCGGCTTCGAGCCGCGTGGCGAATGGTGATTGTGTCAGCGGCCGAATCGAAGCCGATTTCGTGCGTGCCCGGATGCGAACCGGCGCGGCTCGCGCTCGCGTCGATCGGCCTGCCGTAGCCATTCTGCTTCATGGTTTCCACCAGCGCCAGCAACGTCCCCGAGGGCGCATCCTTCTTCGTCGCGTGATGAATCTCCCATGCCCACGCGCCGTATTCCTGCTGGCGAGCCATGCGCCGCGCCGCCTCCGCGACGACTTGCGCGAAGATGCTGACGCCCACCGAAAAATTCGGGCTCCAGACGAGGCCCGTGCCGGCGCGCTCAACGGCTTTCTTCGCCCGCTCTATTTCGCCGAACCAGCCCGTTGTACCGACCACAGTGTTTACGCCGAGCCGCGCGAGCCGCTCGATATTTTCCGGCGCTGTTGCGGGCGTCGAGAATTCCACCGCCGCCTCGATGCCGCGAAAATTCTCCTTCGTCAGCCCTTCGAAATTCGCGTTGTTGTCGACGTCCAGGCGCAGCTTCACGTCGCAGCCGTACTCCGGCGCGAGCTGCTCGATCAGCCGGCCCATCTTGCCGTAACCAACAATCGCGAGATTCATCTGCGCCCTTCTCAGGCCTTCGCCAGCAGCTTCTTTACCACATCCGCGTACATTCCAACGGCTTCCGTGAGGTCGCGTTTCGATATCCGCTCTTCGGTGGTATGCGCCACGTGGATGCTCCCCGGGCCCAGCAGCAGCGGCTGGCCCCACGCGTGGCCGAATACGGGAACGTCCGTCGTGAAGGACACGACCGTGGTCGGCAGGCCATCGACGCTGTGAAAGTGGATTGGCGGAATGCACAGGATTTCGTTCAGTTGCGCGCGGCCATCCACGGCGCGTGAGAACGCTTGCCGGATCGGCGCCGCGTCGCCGACCAGCCGCACGAATATCTCGGCTTTCGCGGCGTCGGGAATCACGTTTGGCGCACGGCCTCCGGAAAGCGTTCCAATGTTCACGGTGCAGCGCCCAAGCAGCGCGTCGTTTGGCAGCGGCACACGCCGGATCGCTTCCAGGGCGTCCAGCAGCGCGTCAACAGCCGATTCACCGAGTTCGGGGTATGCGGAATGAGCCATTTTGCCCCGCGCCACCAGTTCGTAGCGCAGCGCGCCCTTGGACGCGAGCGCAAGCTTGTTTTCGGTCGGCTCTCCGTTCACCAGGTACTTCGAGCCGCGAGGCGCGCGCGCGGCCACCGCCGCTCCCGCGCTGTTCCGTTCTTCGCCGACGACGAAAAGCAGCGCGATGTTTCTAACGCCCTCGGCCAGCAGCTTCTCCGCCGCTCCGATCATCGCCGCGATGATTCCCTTCGCATCGCACGCGCCGCGGCCCCAGACGAATTCGGAATCCTCGCGCGAAGGGAAAAACGGCGGCACGGTGTCCATATGCGTCGAGAGCGTCACAATGGACTCGCCCCACGTCGCCAGCACGTTGAAGCGGCCCGGCTCGACGTCCATTCGCTCGACGCGCCCGCCCGTGCCCGCCGCCACCTTCGACAAGTGGTCGAGCAAGTACGATCCGACCGCGCCCTCGTTGTCTGTGATCGACTCGATATCTACCAGCGCTCGAGTCAGCTCGATGACGTTCATTGTTTGCCTGCTTCAGGATGGAGCGAAACCAGAGAGGAAGGGTCCGCGAGAGCGTAGCTCGTGTCTTCTCTCCTCGATAGCGCTCCACCCGCCTTCACGCGGATGACAGTGGATCGGCCTTTCAGCCTATCCCCCAACCGTTCGATGCAGCAATCGACACGATTTCGGCGGAGAAAGCTGTTTTCAGCGCCCTTTTCACCTGGCCGTCCGATGCTGCTCGGAACATCCAGCCCGGCTACTCGTGGCCTCCGCACCTCTACCAGGAACAACTTGAGTCTATCGGCGCGCTGTGGGCAAGTCAAGGAAACCGCTGCCGGTCGCATGTGTTTCCAGCAGCGGCATCTGTCAGATTTGAACTTCGTCGCGGAACATTTCTTGTTTCAAGGCGCTCAGGCCGACTTGCCGGCCGGAGTTTTCTCCCAATCGAGCTTCGTCGCGTCCTTGCCCGCCACGGAGTAGAGAGCGCCGGGCTGATTGCGTGTCTTCAAGAATTCCTCAAGCGGCTCGCCGCGCATGGCCGCGTAGATGTGGAGATTCGACACGCCCACCACGGCTCCCAGTTTCTCCAGCATGAAGAAGATCACTCCGTACTGAATCATCCCGCGCCAGTCGCGCCGCCGGACAAGGTCGCGCTCTTCGTTGGTGAGGCCGAACTCTTCGAATAGGTTTTCCGGTTCCTCGAGAAAACGCCGCCGGTGCTCCGGCTCAATGAGCTTGTGGAGGAATTTGTTGAGCCGGTATCCCTTCACGCTGCGTCCCAGCGTGAACGGGTACGTTCCCGCAATTTTCTCGACGCCCGCCAGTTGATAGCCGACGTGATTCCGGTAGTCCTGGTTGGTTTCCGCCATCGGCTGGACAGCTTCGTTCTCGTAGATCGCGGTCGCGAGCGCCGTCATCGTGGGCAGGTAGTAGGTCTGGTGAATCTTGCGGACGTTTTCCGAGAGAGCGCCGCGCATGATCAGCCACATGATGATCTCAGCGCCCTCGAACCCGCCGAGCCGGGCATAGTCCGCGATGCGGATGTCAGTCAGCTTCACGGGATCCTTCTCGATCATCTCGAGGAACTGCATGTCCCACTCGGTATTGTTGTAGCCGGACCGCTCGCCATGGACCTGATGCGACAGGCCGCCGGTGGCGACGATTACCACGGAGAGATCTTCGGGATAGCTTTCGATGGCCTTCCGCAGCGATAGGCCGAGTTTGTAGCAGCGCTTTGCCGAGGGAATCGGGAACTGCAGCACGCCCACTTGCAGCGGGATGATCGCGCCGGGCCATTCCTTTTCGTGCGGCCACAGCATCGAAAGCGGCGAGAAGCAACCGTGATCGAGAGGCTTGTCCTGGAAAAAGGACATGTCGAACTCATCGGCCATCAGGGACGCGCCGATGTGCTGCGCCAGCGCCGAATGGCCCCTCGCCGGTGGCAGCACGCGCACGCCGCCGCCCTCATCGGCCACTTCGTACCTATTGTCGATTCCCAGCGCGAAAGCCGAGTAGTGGTCGAAGAAAAATGACGTCACGTGATCGTTGAAGATCATGAACAGGACGTCGGGCTTTCTCTCTTTCAACCATTGCTGCACCGGCTCATACGCCTTGAAAATGGGAGCCCACGCCGGATCGTTCTCCTTGTGCCGGTCCAGAGCGAAACCGATCGTGGGCGAGTGGGAAGTCGCTACCGCTCCAATGATTCTGGCCATGTCGTATTCCTCCCGAGAACACGCCGCGCGAGTTTTCGCGTCCGCGGCGTTGAGCGGATTGAAACCTGGGAACTCTGAGCTTCACGTTTGGAACCAGTCTTACTTTCGTCCGAAGCGGCCCGACGTTCTGTGACGCCAATCACACATGATGAGACGAGCGACTGGAGCAAGCGCTGCCAGGCCCGAACGGCCATTCCGCATGAGGACGCAGCCGGATCAGCGGCCTCCGTCGCAAGCATTTGTTGTGGATCGAACCGCGCTCGCAGGATAATGCCAGCCATGACATCGACCACACGACTCGTGAATGCTCAGTCTGAGTTCGATCGGAACCTCGACCGTCTTGCCGAAATCGGGGTGCGCGCCGGGCTGGGACTCGCGCCGGGGCAAGAGCTCTTGATGACCGCGACGCTCGACGCAGTCCCGCTTGCCCGGCGAATCACCGAGCACGCCTACAAGGCGGGCGCATCTCTCGTCACGACCTTGTTTGCGGATGAGCAATCGGCACTGTTCCGTTATCGCCACGGTCCCGACTCCAGCTTCGATGCGGCGCCTTCGTGGCTATACGAGGGCATGGCCCAGGCATTCCGGAAAGGCGCCGCGCGGCTGGCCATCGCAGGCAGCGATCCTTCGTTGCTCTCGAAGGAAGATCCGGAGAAAGTGAGCCGCGTGAATCGCGCGACCTCGAAAGCATACCGTCCGGCGCTGGAACTGATTACACGCCACGATATCAACTGGACCATCGTCGCGAGCGCGACTCCCGCATGGGCGGCGGCTGTGTTTCCCGATCTTCCGCAGGATGAAGCGCTGGCCAAACTCTGGAAGGCCATTTTCGCCGCCTCGCGTGCGGATCAATCGGATCCTGTGGCGGCGTGGAAGACCCACGACGCCGCCCTCCATGCGCGGGCCGACCAGTTGAACCAGAAGCGATACTCGGCATTGCAATTCCGCGGACCTGGCACGGACCTGCGCGTAGGGCTCGCGGACGATCATCTGTGGCTGGGAGGAGGCACGACGGCGAGGAACGGGCGCTACTGCATTCCTAATATTCCAACGGAGGAAGTCTTCACCACGCCGCACAAGGATCGCGTGGACGGCCGCGTGACGAGCACCAAGCCGTTGTCGCATATGGGTACGATGATCGACGAGATTTCCGTGCGATTTGAGGCTGGAAAAGTCGTCGAGGCGCGCGCGGCGCGCGGCGAGCAGGTCCTGCAGCGCATGATCGAGACGGACGAAGGCGCACGGCGGCTCGGCGAAGTGGCTCTAGTGCCGCACTCGTCCCCGATTGCCTCCAGCGGCCTGCTCTTCATGAACACGCTATTCGACGAGAATGCCGCCTCCCACATTGCTCTCGGCCAAGCCTACAGCACGTGCTTGAAGAAGGGTGACAGCCTCACTCCCGAGGAATTGGCGGCGCGCGGCGCCAACAAGAGTCTGATCCATGTCGACTGGATGATCGGGTCGAGTCGCGTGGACGTCGATGGTGTCACTGCGGAAGGAAAGCTCGAGCCGCTGATGCGTGCCGGAGAGTGGGTCTAGACCGGGTGCGGGGCCTCTCCTCTTCGCGCCGCAAGCAATTCACCGCCTTCCCCAAAAAGCGAACGCGACGGCTCCCATGAGGCAGACAAACGAAGCTGCGTAGTTCCACCGAATTCGCTCGCCGAGATACACCCAGGCGAACCCGACGAACACCGTGAGCGTGATTGTCTCCTGGATGATCTTCAGCTGGTAGCCGGTGAACAGGCCGTAGCCGATTCGGTTGGCAGGCACCTGGAAACAATACTCGCCGAATGCAATCAGCCAGCTGATCACGATCGCCTCGATGATCGGCGCCGAGCGGTGCTTCAAGTGCCCGTACCAGGCAATCGTCATGAAGATGTTCGAAATGCACAGCAGAACAATTGTGAGCATAAGGAGATGATAGATGACCCATTCAGCGCGGAGCAATATCCAACGATGCGAGGCGCGTGGATTCGCCGTCGTCCTACTTGCGCGTTCGCAATTCTCTCGAGTACTTCCAGTTTTCCGCTTCGAGTCTCGCCAGCTCGACCTCCGCTGCCACCAGATAGCCGATGACGGTGATCAACTGAATGTCACGGCGGCTGTGGAAATGCGGCTGGCGATGCTGGATGTTGATCACGCCAATGAATCTTTCGCGGCACATCAGGGGAACCGAGAGGAACGCTTCGAAGCGGTCTTCCGGCAGTTCGCTGAATGACTTGAAGCGTGAATCCTCGTATGCTTTGCGAGGAATCGCGACTGTCTTTCGGTGTTGCGCCACCCAGCCCGTAATGCCCTGTCCTACCCGTATGCTGAGCCGGTCCAGCGATTCCGCGTGAGGGTTCTGCGACGCCCGCAGGGTCAGCTCGCGCCCGTCCAACGTGTAGATGAAGCAGGAATCGCACTTCACGAAGTCCGCGACGAAACGCACCACTTGCGCCAGGACCTGGGGAAGAGGAGCGGCTGACAGTCGCTTTCCCAGCTCGTGCAGGAATTCGATCTCCAGGTAGGTTTCGGCGTCCAGGGCCCCGGGCACGTTGCCAGTGTAGTCAGCGCCCCGGGCACCCTGCCAATTCAAATTCGCGCTCGGGCGAATCACATTTTGAAATGGGATCTCAGCCGATTCACCGCCCAGGTGCGCGCAGGCGAGCGTGCCCGCGAACCATGGCTTTTCGCGCCAGAATTTGTATGATGGTGCACCATGATTCTCTCGCGAGTTAATCCCGAAAATCGCCGCGCGAAGCGATGACCCGCCGGGCAAATCGAGCGCGCAAGACACGGGCGCGGAGCAACATCGATCCGACGCGGTTCACGCCATGCTTTGCATATCAGGCGGCTGGATCGGACGTGCAAGCCCTATTCTGCGAAGGCGTCGCCGTCGGCCAGATCGCCCACTCCGCCGGCACGCCGGCGTACGTCTATAGCCGCGCCAGCATCGAGGGGGCATACCGCGCGCTCGACGAAGCTCTCGGCTCTCTGCCGCATGCGGTGTGCTACGCCGTCAAAGCCAACTCAAATCTTTCCGTGCTGCGCGTTCTGGCCGAGCTTGGCAGCAGCTTTGACATCGTTTCCGGCGGCGAGCTTGAACGCCTGCGCCGTGTCGGCGTTCCCGGGGAGCGCATCGTCTTCTCCGGCGTCGGGAAAACGGCGGAGGAAATTCGCGAGGCGATTCGCTATTCAGGCGAGAGCTCGGGGAGCAATGGCATTCTGTTGTTCAACGTCGAGTCTGCCGCCGAGCTGGATGTGCTGTTGACGGAAGCGTCGCGGCACATCTCCGCGGGCGGCGCGCCGCCATCAGTTTCCGTCCGGGTGAATCCCGACGTGATGGCGGGAGGACATCCCCACATTGCGACGGGCGCTCATCACCACAAATTCGGCATGGATTGGCGGGAGGCTCGCAAGCTCTATCTTGCGCACAAGGATTCGCGCTGGATTGCATGGCGCGGGGTCAGTGCGCATCTGGGCTCGCAAATCTTCAGTCTGACGCCCTATCGCCAGGCGCTCACGCGCATCGCATCCTACGTGCGCGATCTCGCGTCGAACGGGATTCGCCTCGAGATCCTCGATATCGGCGGCGGGCTCGGCATTCGCTATACGAAGGAATTGCCGCTCGTTCCCGCGGCGTACGCGCGCGCGCTTGCGAAGATCGTTCGACCGCTCGGCTGTCGTCTGCTGATCGAGCCGGGTCGCACGATCGTTGGCCCGGCCGGCGTGCTGCTGACACGCGTCCTGTATGTGAAGGAGAATCAAGGCAAGACATTCGTCGTTGTCGACGCGGCGATGAACGATCTGATTCGCCCCGTTCTCTACGGCGCGACACATGCGATCACTCCGGCTTTTCGCGGTGGCGCCGCTTCTTCGAAAGTGAAGCGTGTGGACATCGTCGGTCCCGTCTGTGAATCGGGAGATTTTCTCGCGCGCGATTGGCCACTTTCTCCCGTCAAGGCGGGAGATCTGCTGGTGGTGTGGACGGCCGGCGCGTACGGCTTCGCGCAGTCCTCGAATTACAACGCGCGACGCCGCGCCGCAGAGGTTCTCGTCGATGGCGGCGAGTTTCGTGTAGTGCGTCAGCGCGAGACGTATGATGACCTGGTTCGCGGAGAGCAAGCCTAGGCTCCCGCAGATCTTGTTCGTCGCGCTTCAACAAGCGACTTGAATCCATGCTCCTCTTTCCCGCATTCCTGAAATTGGCTGGGCGACGCTGCCTGGTTGTGGGCGCCGGGCCCGTCGCCGAAGAAAAGATCGAAGGCCTGCTGCGGGCTGGAGCGGAGGTTCGAGTCGTTGCGCCGGACGCCACGGCGGGTATCCGGGGTTGGACGCGCGCGGGCAAGGTGCACTGGGCCGCGCGCAAATATCGTGAATCCGATTTGAGCCGCGCCTTTCTGGTCGTTGCCGCCACGTCCTCGCCCGCGCTCCACGCGCGAATCTTCGGCCAGGCCAGGCGGCGGGGAATTCTATGCAATGTCGTGGACGATCCCGAACACTGCGACTTCTATTACGGCTCCGTCGTGCGGCGTGGCTCCTTGCAAATCGCGATTTCGACCGGCGGCCACAGTCCCGCGCTGGCGCAGCGGCTTCGCAAGCGTTTCGAGCGCGAGTTCGGCGAGGAATACGGGCAGTGGCTGAAGGAAATCGGAAAGGTGCGCACGAGGCTTTTCGAGAAACGCGTTCCGCCCCAGCGCCGCAAGGCTCTGCTGCACCAGCTGGCGAGCGAACTTTCGTTCGAAAAGTTCCTTCGCCGCCAGAAACGCAAGCGGAAATAACAGTCGCTCACGTTAAGGTTTTGTGAACGCGCGATGAGAACGTGAAGTGAATCAACCAGTTGCGGGGATTCGGAAGACGAATCGTTTCAATCGATAAATCGACGAACGCGACGCGCAATTCGTCTGATAGAGTCTCTGCATTCGCCGATGCGGCTGGGTCGCGGCATTCCCCCCCACCCAAACCTTCCGAGGCCCAGCCGCTCGCCGACCTCAAAGAAACCCTTCAGCAGGATACTCCCCGACGCTTCCGATCGAGCATCAAACTTGCGTGTCGGGCCGCCTCGTTCACTAGAAATCCCATCTTCGGATGCGCCGGCTCGAAATCCACGTGGAAACTCTGCTCGCGCAGTTCTTCGGACGTAACCGGGCCGATTGAGCCCACCACAATTCCCGCGAAGCCGCGTCGGAACTCCTGCTCGCGGTGCATTTCTCGCGCGATGCGCAGCAAGTGCACGATCTGAACCGACGTCGTGAACAACGCCATCTCGATCTCCGCGCGCGCGATGGACTCCACTGCGGCGCGCAACGGCGCAGTGTCTTCCGGCAGCGCCCACTGGTAGACCGGCACGCGCGTCACATGCGCGCCGCGTTCCGCCAGGCCGGCCAGCAAGCCGGGATTCGATTCGCCGTATTCCTGCACAGCGACGCGCTGGCCCGCCAGCGGCAAGGAGCCCCTGTTTTCATCGAGCGTGCGCAGCAGGTCGCGCCACGTATTCGGCTCGGGCACCGCGATCGTCACCGGAACGCCGATTTCCTTGAGCGCCGCCACGGGTTTCGGCCCGCGTGCCACGACTGCAATCTTGCGCAACGCCCCGGCGAACTGCTCGATCGGATAGACGGTCGCGACGACGCGCGCCAGCGCACGTGTTCCGACGCCGGTGAGAAAAATGACGATGTCGAATCCACCGGCAGCAAGTGTTCGGGCAAAGGAGAGAGCTTCGGTGTTGGATTCGAGCGGAATCTCGCGCATCGACGGCGCGACGATCGCGTGGCCGCCGTAATTCTCGATCAGTTTCGCCATTTCGGCTGCGCGCCGGCTTTCGAGGGAAAGCACGCGCAGTCCGCTTAGCCCGCCCGGCTTGTTTGGTTCGGCCATTTCGAGATTAGTGGCGGAAGTGACGCACACCTGTGAAAACCATGGCCATGCCCAGCTTGTTTGCGGCCGCGATCACGTCCTGATCGTGCACCGAGCCGCCCGGCTGGATCACCGCCGTCGCGCCGGCTTTCCCGGCCTCCTCGACGCCATCGGGAAACGGAAAAAACGCATCGGACGCGACCACGCTGCCCGCAAGCGAAAGTCCCGCCGTGGCCGCTTTGATGACGGCGATCTTCACCGAATCGACGCGGCTCATCTGTCCGGCGCCTACGCCGGCGGTTTGCCCCTCGCGCGCGAAGACGATCGCATTCGACTTCACGTGCTTGGCAACTTTCCACCCGAAAAGCATAGCCCGCACTTCGGCTGCCGTGGGCGCCCGCTGCGTCGCCACCTTGAGTTCCGCCTCGGTGAGCTCGTGCCGGTCGGCTTCCTGCACGAGCATGCCGCCCGAGATCGGTTTGATCGCCAGGGATTCGGTTCCCGTGCCTGCCGGCATTTCGAGCAGCCGTAGATTTTTCTTCGACGCGAATCTTTCGAGCGCGGCCGGCGCGTAGCCGGGCGCGACGATGCATTCGACGAAGAGCTTCGCCACCTCCTCGGCCGTCGCCGCATCGATCGGTCGATTGAACGCGAGAACGCCGCCGTAGGCGGAAACCGGATCGCACGCGAACGCTTTCAAATACGCCTCGCAAAGCGAATCCTGCTCCGCCGCGCCGCAAGGATTGTTGTGTTTGATGATGGCGACCGCTGGCCGGTGAAATTCCTCGACCAGTGCCGCCGCCGCATCGAGGTCCACCAGGTTGTTATACGAAAGCTCCTTGCCCTGAAGCTGGTTCGCACCTGCGAGCCCTGCCGCCGGGCGTGCCGCCGGAACGTAGAGCGCCGCGGCCTGATGGGGATTTTCTCCGTAGCGCATCGCCTGCTTGCGTTCGAGCGCGATGTGAATGCGCGCAGGCAGTTTTTCGATGGGGCCGATCGATACCCCGCCGTTCGCGGCCAGCCGCTCGAGCTCCGTGGCGATCTCGCCGTCGTATCGCGCCGTTCGCGCGTACGCTTTGCGGGCGAGCAGAAGTCGCGTCGCCAGGCTCAGCTCCCGCTTCTCCCGCAGTTCGCGAGTGATGGCTGCGTAGTCGGCTGGGTCCGTTACGACTCCCACGCTTTGAAAATTCTTCGCCGCGGACCGCACCATCGCCGGACCGCCAATGTCGATATTCTCGATCAGCTCCTCCGCGGTCACACCCGGCTTGGCCGCCGTCGCGGAAAACGGATAGAGGTTGACGACGACGAGATCGATCGGGCCGATCCCGTGCTCGGCCACTTGCTTGCGATCCTCGGCCTTGCCACGCTGGAACAGGATCCCGCCGTGAACTTTCGGATGCAGCGTCTTCACGCGCCCGCCAAGCATTTCAGGCCATCCGGTCAGCTCGGCCACATCGCGCACTGGAATCCCCGCATCGCGCAGCAGCTTCGCCGTTCCGCCCGTCGATACGATCTCGATCCCAAGCGCCGCGAGATCGCGCGCCAAATCCACAACTCCGGTTTTGTCAAAGACGCTGATCAGCGCGCGTTCAATCGGCAAGGAGGAGCCTCCGAAGCGATGAAGGTGAAGGCAGCCACAGAGTGTATTCGTTTGCCGGGAAATCGGAAAGAGGATCGAAAACGGCGGGGACTAGCTCGAGACGCGCGCCTTCAGTTTCACGCGTCCGCCTTCGATGCTGACGCTGTATTCCACTTCGCGGCCACCCTTGTCCTGCAGATCTTTGGTCTTCTGTTGCACGAAGCGTTCGAAATCTTTCAGGCTCGGCGCGCCGGCGCTTTCGCCGGTTTCCGAACGCGCCGCGATCAGTTTGTCGTAGAGCGTCTGAATCTTTTCTTGTTCCTTTGCGGGATTGGAGAAAGAGAGCGCAAAAGGACCGCGAGCAGCGACGGATCGTGAGGCCACGTCCTCGGCGGCTTTGCCGCTGTCCTGCGCCGCCTTGCGCGCGCGCTCGGCCTCGATGGCCTTGGCGGCGGCGCCGTAATGGTGCTGCTGGGCGCCCGTTTCGCGCTGCATCAGCTTCTTCCGCCACATGTCCTGGTACTTCGCGTAGGTCTGGGCGATGTTGTTGAAGCGGAAGCGCTGCCCGAAGCTCAAGTCTCCAAGCCGCTCGTTGTAGCGCCGTATGAGGTTGTCGACGCGCCACTGGGTGTCCGCGGGCGGACGTGGCCGCCCTCCGCCGAAGAACTGCTCGTACTCGATCTTCAGCGTGCGAATGTCCCGCTCGATTTGACTCAGGTCTTCGTCGACAGTGGCCATGAGGGTGCCTGAATCGGCGTCGTTCCAGCGTAAGTTGGCTTCCCAGTGGCGTCAACCCAACCGCGCCGGGGCTTGTCGCAAAGGGAAAGCCCGGAGGTTGCGCGGCTTTGGGGCCGCGTGTTCAAATAGGCGGCCGATGCCGGCTCGGGCACAAGTCGCGGCAAAGTCGCAGAAAAGCAGGGAGTTGGCGTCCCTTCTCCGCGGAATTCCGTCCGTGGACCAGATACTCAGCCGCCCGCGCCTCGTGGCGCTGGCCGAATCCGCCGGACGCCCGGTTGTGACCCAGGTCGCGCGCACCGTTCTCGGAGACCTCCGGGCGCTTCTGGTGAAGGGCGCGGAGGCCACGCCGGCCGCCCTCAGCGGCGAGGCGATTCAGGATCAGGTCGTCGCCGGAGTGGAAAGGCTGCTCGCTCCATCCCTTCAGCGGGTGATCAATGCGACGGGCGTGGTGTTGCACACGAATTTGGGCCGCGCACCGCTGGCCGAGGCGGCAGTCGCTGCCATCTCCGCCACAGCTTGGCGCTACTCGAATCTTGAGTACGACATCGCCACCGGCGAGCGCGGCAAGCGCGACGTGCACACCGCCCGGCTGCTCGCCGATCTCACCGGCGCGGAAGCGGCCATCGTCGTCAACAACAATGCCGCGGCCGTCTTCCTGGTGCTGAACACGCTGGCGAAAGGCGCGGAAGTGATCGTCTCGCGCGGCGAGCTGATCGAAATCGGCGACGGATTTCGCATTCCCGACATCATGGCCGAAAGCGGCGCCGCGCTGCGCGAGGTCGGCACGACGAACCGCACCCGTATCCGCGACTACGAGCGGGCCATCAACAAGGGCACGCGTCTTCTGCTGCGCGTCCATCCGTCGAATTTTCGCGTGACGGGATTTACGGAGCGGCCTTCGCTCGAAGATCTCGTCGCGCTCGGCAGGCGGAAGCGCATTCCGGTTTTCGAGGATCTCGGCTCCGGCTGCTTGGCCGATCTCGCGTCTGCGGGAATCGCCGAGCCGGTGGTGCGCGCAAGCTGCCGGGCGGGCGCCGCGATCGTTTCGTTCAGCGGAGACAAGCTGCTTGGCGGTCCGCAGGCGGGAATCATTGCCGGAAAGAAAGAAATCGTCGCGCGCATCCGCCGCAATCCGCTCTTTCGCGCCCTGCGCGTCGACAAGCTGACGATCGCCGCGCTTGAGGCGACGCTCAAGGCCTACTATCGCGGTGGGTTCGACGAGATTCCCGCGCTGCGCATGATTCGCGTGGCGCCGTCTGAAATCGCCCGCCGTGCGGAGGCGTTCGCTCAGAGATTGCGGGCATCGCTGCCGCCGGACACCGAAATCACGCTCAGTTCGGGACAATCCGTTATCGGCGGCGGCTCGACGCCCGACCAGAGATTGCCCACGCATCTGATCTCGATCAAGAGTCGCAGCCGCTCGGCCGCCGCGCTCGAAGCCCGTCTCCGCAAGCCGGTCGCCGGACCGGCTGTCGTTGCGCGGATTGCCGGAGACCGCCTCATCCTCGATCTCCGCACCGTATTTGCCGACGAGGAATCCGTACTTGCTTCCGCCCTGATCGCCGCGTTCCGCTAAAGTCGCTTTCCGCTCTCGTGCCGCGGCCGGCAGCTAGCTAGTTGACGGCTTTCCCCTCGGCATCCACGATCGTGACGTCGCCGTATTTCTTCAGCACGTCCGCAATCTGCTTGCGGTCGCCCACGCAGACCCACTGCATGTGGTCCAGATCGACGTATTTTTTGGCGGTGGCTTGAACCGCGGCCGCGTCGACGGCAAAGATATGGTCCGCGTATTTGTCCCAATAGTCGGCGGGAAGGCTGTAGTACTGCGTGACCATCCAGTTCTGAAGCAGGACGCTTGGCTGCTCAAGCGAGAGAGCGAATCGCGCCACGAGAGAGCGATGCGCGTCATCGAGTTCGCCCTGCGGCACCGGCTCGCTGTTGATGCGTTTGAATTCGTAGACGAATTGCGTCATCGATCCGTCAGTCACCGGGGTGCGCACCGGTGCCTGCGCAAACCACTCCCCCGGATAGATTTCCGCGTTCAGTCCGCTGTAGGCCCCGTACGTGTAGCCGTGTTCCTCGCGCAAATCGAGGAAGAGCCGCGATTGAGCGCTGCCGCCCAGAATCTGGTTCATCACCACCAGCGCGTAGTAGTCGGGATCGGTTCGGCGCACGGCACGGTTCCCGCCGAGTATATATGTCTGCACCGACGCGGGGCGATCCACCAGCGTAATCTTGGCTGCCGTCGCGGTCGCCTTGGGCAGCGGAATCGGAGCCTCCGCGGCGCCTGTCCACGCGCCGAAATACTTCTCGATCAGCGCGCGCATGTCGGCGGTCTTGAAATCGCCCGCCGCACCCAGAATCGCGTTGCCGGCGCGGTAATGCGCATCGTGAAACTTTTTCAGGTCGTCGGCCGTTACCTTCGCGATCGACTCTTTGGTGGGCGACGCGATCGATAGCGGTGCCTCGCCGTAAAGCGCATGCCGCAATTGCAGCTGGGCCAGGAATGACGGCGACGAGAGATTCTGTTCGAGCTCCGTCGAAGCCCGCTGCTTGTACTGCGTGAGTTCGTCCGCCGGAAACGAGGGATGCAGCACGATGTCGCTCATCAGATCGAGCAGCTGCGGTGCGCTATCCATCAGCCCGGAGGCTTCCACTGACGTGTAGCTGATGCCGAAATCGGAGTCGGCCGAAAGCGACCCGCCGAGCGAATCAACCTCGCTCGCGATCTGCGTGCTGCTCCGCCGAGCCGTGCCTTCGCGCAACATCGACGCGGTGAACGAAGCCAGTCCGGGCAGATCGCCCGGATCCGCCAATTGCCCCGGACGAATCCGCATCGAAAAGGTGACGGTCGGCAGCTTGTGATCTTCGAGCAGGACGAGCGTCAGCCCGTTGGGCAGCTTCACGACCGTGGGCCGCGGGAGCTGCACGCGCAGGATTTCCTTGTTTACGGGCGCGCGGTTCAGCCGCTCGACCTTGCTCACCGCCATCGACTTGTCCTGCGCACTCGCACTCGATGTGCCTGCCGCGACGAGCGCGAGCAGGAGTCCGATCCCCGCTGCCCGCCGCGCCGTTCTTGAAACGGAACTCGCTTTTGTCATCGCACCCGCTCCTGTCGAAACGCGCTGGCCCGGTCGCGTCATTGTCCCGCTCCCTGCGATGCGCTCTTTTGACTCGCCGGATACGTCACGACGACCGCGCGCTGATCACGGACGAAAGAGTTCTTCGCGACGGCGTTCACTTGATCGACCGTCACCGCTGCTTCCTTGTCGATGGTTGTGTTGATGAGATTGGGATCGCCGAAGTAGACGGCGTCGCGGCCGATCAGATTCGCCGTGCTCAAAGTCGACCGGCGCTGTTCGATGAATCTTCGCAGAAGCTGTGTTTTCGCCTTGGCGAGTTCATCCGCCGTGATTCCATCCTTCACCAGCGATGCGATTTCGTCTTCCACTCCCTTTTCCACTGCTTCCACCTTCGCGCCCGGCGCCGGAATCACGAGGATGTAGAAGAGGCTCGGGCCGATGCGTGCATCGGCCTGGGTCTGCACCTGCGCGGCCAGTTGCTTGTCCTTCACCAGGTGCTGGTACAGCCGCGAGCTCTCGCCTTCGCCCAGGATCACGGACAGCTCCTGCGCGGCGTAGTTCTCCTGCGTGTTCCCGGCGGGGATATGGTACGCGTAGATCAGCATCGGCAATCGTGCCAGCGGGTCGTAGATCGTCTCGCGCCGCTCGCCGTAGTGCGTTTCTTCGGATAGATTGACCTTCGGCGGAGCTGGCTGCGCGAGAATCGAGCCAAAGTACTTCTTCACTTTGGCCATCGCCTCGTCCGGATCGAAGTCCCCAACCAGCGTCAGCACCGCGTTGCTCGGCGCGTAGTAGATGCGGAAAAAATCCTTCAGGTCATCGATGGATGCCGCGTCCAGATCGGACATGTAGCCGATCGTCGAGTGCTTGTACGCGAAATTGTCGAACGAGAGATTGTCGATGTCGAGGTAGGCGCGGCCATACGGCTGGTTGTCGATTCCCTGGCGGCGCTCTTCCTGCACCGCGTTGCGCTGGTTGTCCAGATTCGCTTGCGTGATCGCCAGCGATCGCATGCGATCCGATTCCAGGAAGAGCCCGAGGTCGAGCTGGTTCTTCGGCAGCTCCTCAAAGTAGTTCGTGCGGTCCTCGTTCGTGGTCCCGTTCATCCCGCCGCCGTTGTTGAGCACGAGGATGAAATGCTCACCCTTGCCGACATTCTCTGAGCCTTGAAACATCATGTGCTCGAAGAGGTGCGCGAAGCCCGTGCGTCCGGGACGCTCGTTGCGGCTGCCGACGTTATACGTCACGTTGACGGCGTATACCGGCGCGCTGTGGTCCGGCACGAGGATCACGCGCAGGCCGTTGTCCAGTTTCGTGTCGCGCAGTTCGAGCTTCGGCAGCGCTACGTCCGCCCCGTGCAGCCGTGCGGCGACGCCGAAAAATCCGGCTGCCAGAACGGCGATCGCTGCCGCACCGGCCAGTCTTCGCTGATTGAGCATGGCTCACCCCTTGCGGGCTTTGACGCACGACCCGCGCTTTCGTTTGCATCATATAACGGCTCGCCTTGACTTTGCCGAAATCCGCCGCCTAGACTCGACGTTTCGACCCATGCCAAAAACGATGCCTGAAAGCGTCATCACGGTCGGGGTGACCGGTGCGAGTGGCGCCGTCTATGCACAGGCCGTGCTCCGCATGCTGGATGCGGATCGGCGCGTTTCGCGCGTCTTTTTCGTGGCCAGCGATGCGGGTCTGCGCCTGCTTTCGACCGAGCTGGGCGCGGTTGCGGCGGACGGAAAGAAGCTCCCCTCTCTCCTGATCGGAACGCCGGCGCGGAAGATCGAGTACCTGCCTAACAAGGATATCGGTGCAAGCATCGCCTCCGGCAGCGCGACTGTAGACGGCATGGTCGTCGTCCCATGCTCGGCCGGAGCGCTGGGCGCGATCGCCGCCGGCACGGCGGGCGACTTGCTGACTCGCGCCGCCGACGTTTGCCTCAAGGAGCGCCGTCCCCTCGTTCTCTGCCTGCGAGAGACACCGCTCAATCGCATTCACCTTGAAAACTCGCTGCGCGTCCACGACGCGGGCGCCACGGTGATGCCGGCGATGCCCGCCTTCTACTACGGCCCGAAGAGCATCGGCGACGTGGTCGAGCAGTTTGCGTGTCGCGTCCTCGCGCAGCTCGGCCTGCCGCAGGAAAAGCAATATCGCTGGAAGGGCGGCAAGCCGTGAACGGCAAAGGTCGGATCCGCACCGTGCTCGAGATGATCAAGTTCGAGCACTCGGTCTTCGCGCTGCCATTCGCGCTTGTGGGAGCGCTGCTCGCGGCGCGCGAGGGCGGAGGCTTGCCCTCCTGGCGGCAGATTCTGTGGATCGTCGTCGCGATGGTCGGTGCGCGCTCCGCCGCAATGACCATGAACCGCATCGCCGACGTCGAGTTCGACCGCCGCAACCCACGGACTGCGAATCGCGCGCTTCCGAAGGGCGAGCTCTCCCTGGGCTTCGCCTGGATGTTTACCATTGTTGCGTCGGCGGTGCTGGTCCTCGCGGCATGGCAGCTCAACCTGCTCGCTCTGAAACTCTCACCGGTCGCGCTCGCGATTCTCTTCTTCTATTCCTACACCAAGCGTTTCACGGCATGGTCGCATTTCGTTCTCGGCTTTTGCCTGGGGATTTCGCCTGCGGCGGCATGGATTGCGATTCGAGGCTCGCTCGATTGGCGCATGTTGATACTTTGCGCCGCGGTCACGCTTTGGGTCGGCGGCTTCGATGTGCTTTACGCCTGCCAGGACGTCGAATTCGATACGTCCGTGGGTTTACATTCGATTCCGAAAAGACTCGGCATCGCGCGGGCGCTCCTTTTCGCGCGGGTTGTGCATCTGGCGATGGTCGCGTTGCTCATCTGGCTCGCCACCGCATTCCATCTTGCATGGCCGGCGTGGGCGGGCATCGCCGTCGTCGCGCTCCTGCTCGGTTACGAACATTCGCTCGTAAAGCCCAACGATCTGAGCAAAATGAATGCTGCGTTTTTCGCGGTGAATGGCTATATTAGTTTGTTATTCCTGCTGTTTTGGGGCGCTGCCGTGGTCGTGATGCGGCGCTAGCCTTGCGCGAGCTCGATGTTCGAGTTCGAGGTATGTGTGATGGACGACTTCCCGGAATTCATGAGGCGTCCTGCGAACAAGATTGCTGCCAGCAGTCAGTTTACGCCGGGTATCGAGGGGTTCGTCTTTGACGGCGCCGATGGCAGTCAGATGGCGTTCTGGACGTGCCGGGAGAAAGCTGCGTCAGCGCCACACGTGCATGATTACGACGAGTACATGGTCGTCGTACAAGGCTGCTACACGCTGATCATCGATGGCCAGCGCATTCCCGTGAGGGCGGGAGAGGAATACTTCATTCCTAAGGGGCTCTGGCACGGCGGCGAACCCGAAGCTGGCACGAGAACGATCCATGCTTTTGGCGGCAAGCGCGCCCAGCGATCTCAATAGCAAGAGAGATGAACGGAATGACCGAGCTTCAAACAACCGACGCGCGTCTTGAGCCGATTGCGCAGAAAGTTCTGGCGGGCGAGCGCCTTTTGCCCGACGACGGCCTCACGCTTTTTCAGTCGCACGATCTTCTGGCCGTCGGATGGCTCGCCAACCATGTGCGCGAGCAGCGCCACGGCAACGTCTGCTACTTCAACGTCAACCGGCACATCAATCCGACCAACGTCTGCGTCGCCCACTGCAAGCTCTGCGCCTTCGGCCGGTCGCCGGATGCGTCCGGCGCCTACACGTTTTCGCTCGATGAAATCTATGCGCGCGCCGCGCACGGCGTATCCGAAGGCGCCACCGAATTCCACATCGTCGGCGGCTTGCATCCCGATCTGCCCTTCGAGTTCTATCTCGACATGATTCGCGGCCTGAAGCAGCGCTTTCCGCATGTGCATCTGAAGGCGTTCACCATGGTGGAGGTGCACTACTACGCGCGCCTCGCGAAGCTTTCGATCAAAGACACGCTGCTGAAAATGAAGGAGGCGGGCGTTGATTCGCTCCCCGGCGGCGGCGCCGAGGTTTTCCATCCGCGCGTGCGGCGAATCATCTGCGACCACAAAGTTTCCGGCACGATGTGGCTTTCGATCGCGCGACAGGCTCATGAAATCGGGCTGCGCTCGAACGCCACGATGCTCTTCGGCCACGTCGAAACGCTTGAGGAGCGAGTCGATCATCTTGTGCGGCTCCGCGAGACGCAGGACAAAACGCACGGCTTCGTCGCGTTCATCCCGCTCGAATTCCATCCGGCCAACACGGGCCTCGCGCACATCCCGAAGCCGACCGGCATGGACGCGCTCAAGACGATCGCGGTCTCGCGCCTGATGCTCGACAATTTCGACCACATCAAGGCCTATTGGATCATGCTCACACCGCGCATCGCGCAGATCGCGCTCCGGTTTGGCGCCAACGACCTCGACGGCACAGTCGTCGAAGAGAAGATCTACCACGACGCCGGCGCGACGACGCCCGAGCACATGAGCCGCGCCGAACTCGAAAAGCTGATTCGCGCCGCCGGGCGCGTTCCCGTCGAGCGCGACACGCTTTACAACCGAATCGACGGCTCGGTCGCACCTCCGCCGTCCCCGCGCCGCTCCGATGGTTTTGTCCCCGCGAGCTCCCTCTCTGCATAGCTTCGCCCTCAAGATCTCTTTCTTCGCTAGCATGCGTGCCGCAAACACTGCAACCTTTCGTTCGTATGATTAGTCCCAGCACAATCCGCCTGTGCGTGCTTGCGGCTGTAATCTTCGTCCTCGCGCCGCGCTACGCGTTTGCGCAGACAGATGAGATTCAGGTCTACGACGCCACGATCGCTCCGCAAGGCGTCTTCAATCTCACCTGGCACAACACTTCACCCCCAACGGACTGAAGACGCCTGCTTTCCCTGGCGGGATTATCCCGGACCACTCGTTCAATGGCGTCACCGAGTGGGCCTACGGAGTCACGGACTGGTTCGAAGCGGGACTCTATCTGCCACTCTACAGTTTTTCGAAAAATCGTGACGCGACCTTCAACGGCGGCAAGATTCGCCTGTTGTTCGTCTTGCCGCGCGCCGCGCAGCGCACTTTCTTCTACGGCTGCAATTTCGAGTTCAGCTACAACATGTCGCACTGGGACACAAACCGCTTCACATCCGAGATTCGGCCCATTCTTGGAGTGCATCTGCATCCGGTCGACATCATCGTGAACCCGATTCTCGACAATTCCTGGCGGGGCGGCTTCGGCAACCTCGCCTTCGCCCCCGCCGCGCGCATTGCCTACAACTTCACGACCAAGTTCGCGCTCGCCACGGAGGAATATTCCGATGTCGGGCCACTGCGGTCGGTCTATCCCACCTACCAGGAATCACATGAAGTTTGGGGAGTCTTCGACCGGAGCACGAAGTTCGCGGAGATCGAGGCAGGAGTCGGCTTCGGCGTCACTCCCGCGTCCGACAAGATCACGCTCAAACTGATCCTCTCGCGCGATCTGAATGCGCCGAAGCGCTGACGTGTCACGCGTGCGGATGGGCTTTGTCGTACACGTCCATCAGTTGCCGGATGTTCGCCTGGGTGTACCGCTGCGTGGTGGACAACGATGCATGTCCGAGCAACTCCTGGATCGCGCGCAAGTCAGCGCCGTCCGCCAGCAGATGCGTGGCAAACGCGTGCCGCAGCGAATGAGGGTGCAGATCCCAGTTCACGTTTGCCAGCCGCGCGTACTTTCTCACCATGGCGTGCACGGAACGATCCGTCAGCCGTCCGCCCAGATGGTTCAGGAATATCGCCTGATGGGCGGGTTTGCCTTTTGCCCGCCCCAGAATCTCGTCGCGCACGGGCCAATAGGCGTCTAGTGCAGCGCCGGCTTTTCGGCCGTAGGGCACGACGCGCTCTTTCCGGCCTTTGCCGAGCACGCGAAGCATCTGTCCGGCCCGGTCCATGTCGCCGAGGTCCAGGCCCACGATCTCGCTCACGCGCAGCCCGGACGCGTAGAGCAGCTCCAGCATCGCGCGGTCGCGCTTCAGCAGGAGGCGTGATTCCTCTTCCGCTTCTGGAGTGAGCGGACGCGCGCGCCGCGATCGCTCTCCCACAACGCCGAGATTATCGAGGAAACCGTTGAGCTCTTCCGCCGTCAGCACGCGCGGAACGCGCTTCGGTAGCTTCGGTGAACTCACCAGCCGCGCTGGGTTCTGATAAGCGAATTTCTCTCGCACGCAAAACCGGAAGAACGTCCGCAGAGAAGAAAGCCGCCGCGCGATCGACGCCCGCTCCAGCCGTCGGTCGTACATCCAGTTGACGTACTCGCGGACAATGTTGTGGTCGATCCTGTCCAGTGGCGGCGCCTTCTGTCCCGCTGGCGTCAGGAACTCGTGGAATTGTTTGATGTCCCGCCGGTACTCGCGCACGGTCTCGGGCGAGGCCGCGCGCTCGTAGCGCAGATACTCGATGAATTCTTCGATGGCTCGCTTCATGGCCGCTGGCTCGTTGCTCCGGCTGCGGAGCAGCCGAATTATAGGATGCCGAAAGACATCGCTTCGTCGGGCTGCGACGGCGGTGTCCTGTTGGGCAAGGGTCGTTCATCCCGCGAAATTGGGCGCCGGGATCTGCGGGACTTCCTTCTTGAAAAGTGTCCGCCGTCATGCATCATGCTAGCCTGCAAATGGGAGGCGGAGTGACGCATACAGATTGGCGCAAGGCTGTCGGCCGCGGCGCGGTGTCGCTGGCGCTCGCAGTGGCGGTGCATGCGACAGCCGCTGCCGCGCGGCCAAAGCCTTCGAAATCGCTGACCGTCGAACGCATCTACGCCGCGCCAAGCCTCGGCGGCTATCCGACGCGCGGAATCGAATGGAGCCCCGACTCCAAACGAATCTCGTACATCGCCGGCTATGGTTCCAGCACCGAGATCTGGACGATGGATGCTGCGACGGGCGAACGAAAGATTCTCGTCAGAGCCAGCATCCTTGCAGGCGTCATGCAGCCGGAGCACACGAGCGCGATTCAATCGACCGGCCTCGGCCGCGTGCAGGCCGACAACTACCGCTGGTCGCCTTCCGGAAATGCGCTGCTCTTCATCGGCGATACGCGCCTTGTCCTGCTCGATCTGAAAACGATGGCGCCAAGGATCCTGGCGAACGCCGCCGATATCGAGGACGCGAAATTCTCGCCTGACGGCGCGTGGGTCAGCTACGTTTGTGGCTCGAATCTTTGCGTCGCGGACGCGGCGACCGGAGAATCAAGGGCCCTGACGACGGCGGGCAGCGAGGACGTTCTCAAGGGCAAGCTGGACTGGCTCTATCCGGAGGAGCTGGACGCGACTACGGCGTATTGGTGGTCGCCGGATTCCTCCAGGATCGCCTACTACGAAATGGACGAGCGGCCGGTGACTCATTATCCCATCATGGACATGAGCTCGCCACTTGGTGCGATCGAGTACACGCGTTTTCCGCAGGCGGGCGAAGCGAATCCGATTGTGCGCGTGGGCGTCGTGCCGGTCTCCGGCGGCGACACGGTCTGGATGGACACCGGAGCGAATGCGGACATCTATCTTCCGCGCGTGGACTGGTTGCGCGATTCCCGCCGCGTCGCGATCCAGCGTCTCAACCGCGCGCAAGACCGCCTCGATCTTCTTTTCTGCGATGCCGCCTCGGGCGCCTCGCAATCGATCCTGACGGAGTCCGACAAATACTGGATCAACCTCAGCTTCGATCTCTATTTCTTTGCAGACAACCGGCGCTTTCTCTGGTCCAGCGAGCGAACCGGATTCCGTCACTACTATCTCTACGATCTTTCCGGCAAACAACTGGACCAGCTGACGACCGGTGACTGGGGAATCACCGGCAATGGCGGCTTTGGGCCCGGTGCCGGCAGCCATCCGGCCGTGGACGAATCGCATGGCTTCGCCTACTTCCTCTCGAACAAGGACAACGTCGTCGAAACGCAGCTCTATCGTTTGTCGCTCGGCGATAAACGCGTCGCACAAGTGACGCACGCGCCCGGCATGCACGACGTCCTCCTCGCTCCCGACCTTTCGGCCTTCGTCGACACGGTCTCCACAGCCGTGACTCCGCCGCGTCAGGACCTTGACCGCATCGATGCCTCGCGCGTTGCGGCAATCAACGAGAACAGGGTCTCCGAGTTGAGCGACTATCGTCTGCCGCCACCCGAGTTTCTGAACATTCCGGCTTCCGACGGCACGAAGCTCTACGCCGAAATGATCAAGCCCTCCAGTTTCGATCCGTCGAAAAAGTATCCGGCGCTCGTGGACGTATACGGCGGCCCTCAGGTGCAGAATGTTCAGAATGGCTGGGAAAGCGACGTCTTTCCGTGGCTTCAGATGATGGCGGAAAAAGGCTACATCATCTTCCGCCTCGACAATCGCGGTTCGTATTGGCGTGGTCACGCGTTCGAGACGCCCATCTATCATCAGTTCGGCAAGATAGAACTTGAGGATCAGTTGACCGGCGTGAACTACCTCAAGTCGCTCGGCTACGTGGACGGCACGCGCATCGGAATCTGGGGATGGAGCTATGGCGGCACGATGACCCTTGAGGCGATGTTCAACGCCCCGGATGTGTTCAAGGCCGGCGTTTCCGTTGCGCCCGTCAGCGACTGGCGGCTCTACGATACCGCCTATACCGAGCGCTACATGGGTCGGCCACAGGATAATCCCGACGGTTACCGCGACGCCTCGCCCGTCAATCAGGTGCAGAAGCTCACAGGCAAGCTGATGCTAGTCCACGCCACGGGCGACGACAACGTCCACTTCGCGAACACCTCGGAACTCATCAACCAGATGATTCTTGCCGGAAAGTATCCGGACAAATTGGTGATTCTGCCCGGCCGCGGTCACGGCGTCACGGACGCCGCCGCGCGCATCGAGCTCTTCAAAGCGATCACGCAATTCCTGGTCGATAACCTCTAGGAATAGACGAACGATGCAACCCATTCATTTCGGAGCCATTCGAATACAATGGTGTTCCAGCCTTGGGACGGCCTCCCGCGAGATGGAATGAGGAACGGACGTTGGAGATCGTGACGAAGACGCAAGCGCAGCATATCGCGGCCCTGGCTGTGTGCCTGCTCGCGCTGGTGGCGCTATCCCCCTCGAACTGCGCGGCAGGTGAGATGGACGCTTCACCCGACGCGCCCCACGCGGCTATTTTGCCCTCGGCCGTGCTCGACACCGGCTTTCGCCAGCTGTACGAGATGGATTTCCAGGCGGCTCGCGGCCAGTTTCTGGCCTATCAGAAGGAACATCCCGAGGATCCACTGGGCAAGGCAGCGGAAGCAGCGAGCTACCTCTACGAGCAATTCAAGGCGAAAGGAATCTTCAGCTCCGAGTTTTTCCTGAATGATTCGAAATTCCTGAACGGCGCCGACGGTACTCCCGCACAGAACCGCAATGACGCTTTTCTGACGGCCAATAGCGCTGCACGCGAAATGGCGAAGGAGCAGCTCAAGTCCGCTCCCGCCAACGCGCACGCCCTGCTCGTGCTGACGATGACCGACGGGATGGAAGCGGACTACGACGCGCTCATCGTGAAAAAGCAGTTGGCCGGGCTTAGCATGACGCGACAGGCGGAAGGCGAAGCCACCAAGCTGCTCGCGATCGATCCTTCAGCGGAAGATGCGTATCTCGCGCTCGGCGCCGCGAACTACGTGATCGGCTGCCTGCCTAGCTACAAGCGCGCCTTCCTGTGGCTTGGCGGAATTCATGGCGACCGCGCGAAGGGCATGGATCAAATGCAGCGCGCCGCGGACCACGGGCACTATCTGCAGCCGTTCGCCAAGATTCTGCTGGCGCTCGCCTCCGAGCGCGAGCACCAGACCGACCGCGCCCGGCTGCTGCTAACGGAGCTCGCGACCGAGTTCCCCGCAAATCCGCTTTTCGCCCGCGAGCTGGAACTCCTTAACCATCCGAGCGGGTGCCGGAACCCGGGCCGCTGCTAGCCGGCTACCACTTCACGCGAACGCGATAGTCGAGCGTCGCCGTGCCGTCCTTCTCCACCGGAATCTGGAAGCCGATGGTCGAGACGTCCAGCTTCGTCCACTTGAAGTTCGAGTTGACCACTTCCCAGTCTCCGCCCACGGGCTCGCGCACCTCGACGCTCACCGGCCCGTCTTTGTGATTGCGAAGCGTGATCTCGTATTCCATCTCGTAAAGATTGCTCGCCAGCTTCTTGTAGTCCGTCTGCTTGCGTTCGCAGACCACGTCGAACGCGTTGCCGACGTAGATGCGCAGGTTCTCGTCTTTCGGCGTGTGGTTGATCGAGTCTTCGCCGGCGAACTGCACGCCGCCCTTGGAGTCCGCCTGATACACGCGCACGGTTCCGGCGGGCAACGGCATTCCGAGGCCGGAGTTCTCGTCGTTCTTGAAGCGGTAGAAGACCTTCACGGGCTGCGGCACCGGGTTGCCCATGTTTTGCGAGCTTCGGTAGTAATAGCTCTGTCCTTCCACCGAAAGATACTTCTCCACCGGGACGTTGGTCCCGTTCAGCAGGCTGATCTGCTTGGTCTCATTGTTCTGGATGGAGGTCCGCCGCCCGAGCGTGTAGAGGTGATACTCCGAGAATCCCTCCTGTTCGAACTGTGGTGCAGCCTTCGCTCGCGGCACGGCCATGTCCGCCATCATCCCCGCGACGACAGGCTGGGCCGTGCGGTGGACTTCCCCGGCGACGAGCTGCAGTTTTGCGTCGCGGTATGCAGCCCCGCTGTTGTTGACCAGCGTCACCCAGCCATCCAGATCGGCGCTCTTTTCATCGCGGCCCACGGTCAAGACGTAGTCCGCGCTCCAATTCATGTTGTTCGTCAGGTAGGAGGCTTCCACCTTCTGCGTCTCCGCGCCGCGATTGTCCAGCGTCCAGACCAGCGTCGGCCGGCTGTAGAGGTTTTCGGGCAGGTCGGGGAACCGGTATGAATCAGCGCCCATGCCGGTGACGATCTCGTTGCCGATCCTCCACACGGGACCGCTGTTGTCCGATAGCAGCAGCGCTTTCGTTTCCATCCATTTCGTCGAACCCGCATCCGTTTCACGCTGCACCAGCGTCACCTCGCGGCCGACGTACTTCTGCAGCAGCTTCTGGGCGTCCAGCAGGTCATATTCGTAGTTCTGCTCCACCACGCTTAGCTTCGCCGGATCGGTCAGTGAGCGGAAATGCACGGTCGCGGGATTGATCGATGCTGCGACATCCTCGAATCGCAGCGGAAAGACGCCCGATTGCAGGTGGATCTGGCGAACGTCGCGCACCAGCGCGATATTCGAGTTGTACACCGTCACGGATACCTCCGACTGGTCCTTCTCCGTCGTCGCGAGGTGGTCCGGCTTTTGCGCCGTGGCCTGCGCGGTGGCGCCGCTCGCCGCTCCCAGGATCAGAAGCGCCGCCACAGCCGCCGGACCGGGTATTCGAATCTTGCCTGATGACATGATTTGTCTCCTTCGCTTGAGGATCGCTCCACAGGAGAGAACGAAGACGGCGCGTTTTCTTGCAGCTCCGCCAGCTATTTAGACACCGCCTGGGGCGCGGGATTCCAATGATCTCCGGCGTCGTCGGTTGAGAATTTGCGGCCGTCCGCCGCGGTTACCGTCGCCGAGAAACTGTCCCTAGCGGTGACGCCGACGAAGTCGATCGTCACGGGCGGCGGAATCGGCACCCAGTGAGCAGCGTCTCTGGTCAAGAGAATCGCGCCGTCCCGGCCCACGAGCCAGCAGATCTTCGTCGTGGGCGCGTACCCGGTCGTGATCTGCGGATTTGGCTGGAAGCTCCGAAGCTGCTGCCCTTGCCAAGTCTTGCCGCCGTCTTTCGACAGTTCAACTTCGCCATCGGCGTCGATTCGCCACATCACCTTCGGATCGGGCGTGGCGATGAAGTTGATCTTCACGGGCTGACTGAACGCTTCGAGCGCGAGCGCCCGAGACTGCATCACTGACTGTGTTTGCGCCTGTTGGGTCAGCGTTCGCACGCCGGTTGCCGCGCCTGTCGGCTTCCCGGCGGTAGCAGGCGATGTCGGCGCAACGGACTTGACTTCCGCCTCTACAATCACCGTTTCTGCGTTCCCGCCTACCGCGGCCCCTGTCCCGGAAGCGGCTTTTGGCGGCGCGGCTGCCGGTGCCGGCGCGACGTCCCGCGAGTTCAGAGCCTGGCTGGCCTCGTCGGATTCGGCGCTATTCGAGTCGCGTTTCAGCGTTCCGGCATCTTTCGCGAGCGCGTCCGACCGCAGCTCATTGCCCGTCATTTGCGGAATGTTCGCGGCTGTCTCTTGTTTTTCCTTGTCATCAAGCGTTCGTGTTCTCGCTGGCGCCTGGGGCTCAAGGGCTCCGGCCGCGACGCCTGAGGCCGGAGTGACGAATGTCTTGGGAGCTGATTCGACGGACGCGCCTGCGTCATGGTCCGGCATGGGAGCCGCCGCGGGAGGCGCGGGAGCCCCGCTCTGGCGAGACATCGCTACGAGACGCGTTTGCGAGGAATCCGTCGCTGTTCGCCTCTGACCGGAATAGCGCGCGATCCAAACTGCGGCCACCACGATGACTGCCGCCGCGGGCGCCAGTAGCCGCCAATCCCACAGCCACATCCGGCGCGTTTCGTGTGGTGCAGCGCCGCCTGCCGCGACGCGTTCCGCAGCCCGGTGCATGGCCGCGAGTTCGTCGCGGCAGCGCGCGCATTGCGAAAGGTGCAGCTCGTACCGGGCGGTTTCCTCCGCGTCGAGCGATCGCTCGAAATACGCCGCCAGGATTTCGGGTTCCGGGCAAGCCTCCGCCGAATCGCGCAGACTTTGGCGCAGCAGATGGGCGCTAGCCTTATCCCGGTCCTGCGAAGCCATGAATCGATTCTCCTCCACTTGCTAGAACGCTCGAAACTCCAAATCTTGCGCCGTTGCGATCAATCCTGGGCGGGCGCGGCCTTTGGCTGCGCGGCCTGCGCCGGACCCGCACCGGTGGATCGCAACGCCTCCGTCAAGTCGAAGGGCCACTCGCCGCGCGCATGTTCGAGGCACCGGAGCACTTGCGCCTCGGTCCACTTCTTTTCTCCGCGCAGCGCGGCTTCCACGCGTTTTCGCACGTCGCGGCGCGTCCGCTCCAGCTTCCGCGAGACGGTCGCCTCGTGCTCGCCCAGCAGTCGCCCGATTTCGGCGAGCGTCCGCTCGTCGGCGTAGTAACAAGCCAGCCGCAGCCGGTCGCGGGCTTCGAGCGCGCCGAGCGCCGCCGTCATCGCGGCCTGCAACGCGGCAAGATGCGCTGCGCGCTCGGGATCGGGCGCCGCGCTCTGCTGGGAGGCCTGTGCCTTCGCTGCGACCTCGTGATGCTCGTCGCCCGATTCGTTCTCGAGCGGCTCGTTGCGGTTCGTGCGGCGGATCTCGTCCACGTGGCGCTGCGATAGCACCGCGCGAAGCCACGTGCTGAGTTTGCTGCGTCCGTGGAAATATTCGAAGAGTGACTTTCTTTTTCCCTCGGATTCGCGCAGGCCGTAGAGATCGGCGTAGAGCGAATCGGCGAGCTCGCGCGCATTCGCATCGCCCGCGATCGCCCGCGCGGCCCGGTACAGCTCCGGCCGAAATTGCGCGACGAAGAAATCCCACGCCTCCGGATTGCCTGCGCTGCATGCGCACGCCAGAGCCAGATCGCGCAGGTTCAGCGTTTCGAGATACGCCTCGACCGTCTTCTCGCTCGCGGGCGTGGACCCGAATCGATGCGCCGTGCTGCGCTCCAGCGCCGCCTGAAACTGGCCGCGCGAAAGTCCCCAGTCCGCGGGCGCGTCCGCCTTGTGCCAGCATCGGTCGAGAGCAGACGCAAGCGAAGGCCGAAAACGAAATCCCGCGGACTTCTCGGGCGATGCGAGTTCCACTTGCCCCGAGTTCGTCGCGTGCGACGAGTTGGCGGGCCGGGGTGCCATTACCTGAATGATACCGAATCGTCGGGGACGGGTTGCATGAGAGGCGAGCCGGATATCCGATGTATCATGTGCGCTGCCGTCGGTTCGCGAGCAGCGAGAGCGCCGGCAAGTCCCGCGAGAGCGATCCCCATCATGGCGAATGGAGACCGGAAACTGCTCTATCTGGATGACCTGTCCGTCGGACAGAAATTCGCTTCCGGCACGTACCGGATGGATTTGGAGCGGATGAAGGCGTTTGCCGCGGAATTCGATCCGCAGCGGTTTCATCTGGACGAAGAGGCGGGGCGGCAGAGCATCTTCAAGGGCCTGGTGGCCAGTGGATGGCACACGGCTGCGGCGGCGATGCGGCTCAGCGTTCTGGGAGAGATGCATTTCGCCGGCGGGTTGATCGGCCTCGGCGGAGAGATCGAGTGGCCCAGGCCCACGCGTCCCGGAGACACCCTCCAAGTCGAGAGCGAGATACTCGAGATCACACCGTCTCGCTCCAAGCCCGATCTGGGCGTCGTGCGAGTGCGAATCGTTACATTGAATCAGCACGGCGAGCCGGTGCAGGTCTTTACCGCAAAGCTCCTCGTGCCGAGACGCCCGCCTTCGCCGGCCTAAGCCGGACGGTCAGAGTTCAGCCAGCGCGCGGTGGACCAGATGAATCGCGATTGATCCTTCGCCGACCGCCGACGCGACGCGCTTCACGTTGCCCGCGCGAACGTCTCCGACGGCGAACACGCCGGGCAGGCTCGTCTCAAGCATTTGTGGCGGACGCTTGAGCGGCCAGCGTTTGTGTCCGCTTGCCAGATCCAGATCCCGCCCGGTGATGATGAAGCCTTTTTCGTCGAGCGCCAGGCAGCCTTGCAGCCAGTTCGTCCGCGGCGAGGCGCCTGCCATGATGAAAGCGTGCGCGACGTTGTGTGTCGACACTTCTCCCGCGGTGTTGTTCCGCCACGCTACGCGCTGCAAATCGGCGTTGCCCTCCAGGCCCACGATCTCGGTTCGGTAATGCAGCTCGATGGCCGGATTCTTCTCGATGCGCTGAATCAGGTAGCGCGACATCGTATCGGAGAGTCCCTCCGACCGCACCAGCATGTACACCTTTCGCGCAGTCTGCGAGAGAAACACGGCTGCCTGTCCGGCCGAGTTCCCGCCGCCCACGACGATGATGTCGCAGTCTTCGCACAGCTTGGCTTCCATGTGCGTTGCGCCGTAGTAGATTCCGCGCCCTTCGAATTTCTCCAGGTTTGCGATGGCAGGCTTCTTGTATTGCGCGCCGGTGGATATCACGATGGTGCGCGTCGCGAGAACCGTCCCGTCATCGAGGACGACTTCGTAGGGGCGGCGGTCGCAATTCAAGCGCACCACGCTGCGCGCAATCATCATCTTCGCGCCGAACTTCATCGCCTGCGCCGTCGCGCGCGCTGCGAGCTCCTGCCCGGAAACGCCCGTCGGAAAGCCGAGGTAGTTTTCGATCTTCGAGCTCGATCCCGCCTGGCCTCCCGGCGCTTCGGTTTCGATCACCAGCACGTCCAGGCCTTCCGACGCTGCGTACACAGCCGCCGCGAGGCCCGAGGGGCCGGCGCCGACGACGATTACGTCGCGCACGTGGTCCTCGCCGATATCGGCGTTGAAGCCCAGGCAATCCGCCAGTTTCTTCGGAGTCGGATTGCGAAGCACCACGCCGGCGTTGCAGATGATGACGGGAATCTCGTCCACCTTCACTCCGAAGCGGTCCAGAAGCTCTTGCGAGGTTTGGTCCGCATCGAGATCGACGTACGTGTAAGGATGACTGTTCTTGATCAGGAACTCGCGCAAATGGAGCGTCGCGGCGGAGTGGTCCGAACCCATCAGGATCAAATTGCCCTGGTTGCGGCTGATCAGTTCCAGCCGGCGCAGAATGAACGCGCGCATCAGGATTTCGCTCAGCTCGGCGTCCTTCGCGAGCACCGAGCGCAAACCCTCGCCGCTGAGTTCCAGAAATTCGCCGGGCTCGGTGACGCGTCCACGCACCAGTCCGCGCCGGCCGGAGATCATCGTGATTTCGCCGGTGAATTCGCCGGAGGCGTGCGTGGCGACGGTCCGCTCGCCGTTGATGGTCGGCTGCACCACCTCCATGCTGCCGGAGAGCAGCACGAAAAACGGGACGCCGATCGTATTGGGCTCGAAGATGATCTCGCCCGTTTGGACGCTGCGCACCTTGCCGAGCGGCCGCATGCGGTCGATCTGCGCGGGCGTAAGCGTCGGGAACATCTGGGTCTGCGCGTCGAGAGCGCTGCGCTGAGGGACAGAAGCCATGGGTCACCTGCCGGGGTTCGGCCGCTATTTTACCGAAGTTCGCTCAGGAAGTCGCCACAGCGCCCAGCGCAGCTTATGGATTCGAATCGCCCTGCGGAGGTGGACCCTTCACGGATCGCGGTGCAGAGGGATCGGGCGTGCCCAATGGCGCCGATCGCGGTCCATAGTGCGGAAGTGGCTTGCCGCGTTCGTATGCGCCTAGATCCGGTGCGTCGCCCGTGAAGTCGTCGTTGATGGTAGGGAGCAAAACGCCGGCGTCGATGGCGGGATTGGCGAACTGCCCAGTTTCGAAGCCGCCGAGCAAGGGCTGGAGCTGGAAATAGAAATCCTCCGGATTGTAGAGGTGCTGCGGATCGCTTTTGTCCGGCGGCTCGGCTTTCGCAAAGATCGTGTAGTTGATCAGCACGCTGTGCCGATCCTGTCCGGTGGCTTTCTGATACTCAGCGAGAGTCTGGAAGCTTCGCGTGACGAGCTTCCCCGAATAGTCCCCGAGCGCGCCGAAATCGGGCGAGGTCCATTCGAATGAAACGGCCGCGCCGGGATTCGGATAGAAACCGTTGTAATCGGAATCGGAGTAGTTCGTGAACGTGCGCAGATTCAGGATCGGATCGGCCCAGCCGTCGCCCAGAAACAGATTGTTGCGGAAATGGACGTTGGAGGCCGGCCCCATCAGTCGGCCCTGGCCGAAAAACGTGTTCTGGTAGATCAGCACGCCGGCAGGCGTGTCGATCAGCTTCACAGGGCCGCCGGTCGTGTTGTTGTAGGCGATGTTTTGAAAGAAATAGAGCGGGCCGCCGAACGTGGGCTGGGCGCTGAAAGCGCCGCCGGCTTCATTGAAGCAGCGGTTGCGGAAGACGCGGATGTTGTGCGCGCCACCGTCGGCCTCGATGCAGTTGTCCGCCATGTTGTAAATGTCGTTGTTGTAGAAGTCGATCGAGACGGGAACGCGGTCGGGCGATTCGTTCGGCGTGCCGTCGGGATCGCCGTACGTAGCGATGTCGATGCCATCGTGCCAGTTCGCCACGTAGTTGTAGGCGACCACGTGGCCCTGGCCGTAGATTTTCACCGCGTATTCCGACGTGATCGGCGCCGGATAGCCGGGAAACTTCGCCCAAACCTGCGGCGTCCACCAGCTCTGCAGCTTGTCGGGTTCGTGCCGGCCGATGAAGACGTTGTCCGCGATGTAGAAATTCTTCGAGCCGGACCAGTCGTCCTCCACGCCGCGGCCGATGTTCTCCAGGCGCGAGTGTTTCAGCGTGAAGCCGCTCGATCCCGTGATGTTCTTGATCCCGAGCAGGAAGGCCACGTTCGTGTCGCGAACCGTGATGCCCTCGAAATAGTTGTAGTTCGCCGCCATCAGATCGAACAGGTTCTGGCAGCCGTCGCCGTCGAAGATCACTTCGCCATCGCCCGCGCCCTTGATCACGATCGGTTTTTCGGGCGTGCCGCTCTGCGTCAGATAGTAGGTCCCGTCAAACGGCGTCCCGTACGCGGCGATCGTCCGGTCGAACCCGCTATAGACGAAGCGGTTGTCTTTGTAGAGTCCCGCGTGCACCAGGATGATGTCGCCAGGCCGGACGCGCGGCGGCATCACGTTCGAATGGTCGGACTCGTCCGCGCCCATGTAGTACGCCGCAAGCAGTCCGGTGAACGAAGGCTCCTGTTTCGTTCCTTTGTAGCCGAACGGATAGACGTGATAGACGTGGCCGCCCTCGGCGGGCTGAGGCTCCGTTCGAGTCTTCACCGTCACGGTCTGTTCCTTCTTGCCCTTCACTCCGTCCGGATCGGAGAGAACGAACCGGCATTCGTACTCCGTGCCGGGATCGAGATTCAGCAAGCTGCCGGCAAACATGTTGGGTGCGACGTAGTTGAAATAGTGCGTGCCGCCGTCGCGCGGGTTGCCGCCGGACACCTGCTCGCGCTGCAGCCGCAGGAGCGGCAATCCTTGCCGCCATTTCTGGTCGCCCCTCTTGCGGAATGTGACGTCCACGCGCGCGTTGCGGTTGTCGTCGCCCGCGATGCGCCATTCGAAGCCGAGCGAAACCAGCGTCGGCGGCTCGACCGTAAACTCGCCGGCGGCTGTGTACGTCTGCGACCGCGCCGGTGATGCGAACAATGGAAGCAGCGCCAGCAGAAAAAGGGGAGCGCCAATTCGAAGAGCGCCACCACTCCTCATTGCGTTCGACCTCCTCGATGCACCCTGCGCAAGCGCCGCCATTGTCAGCCCGATTCTTTGGGAGCGCCGCTTCCTAATCTCCGATGGCTTCTCAGGAACACAGTTTGGGACGTATCCAAGCCGCGCTCGGTGACACCCTCCCGAGAAACATGTCCCCGGAGCGCGCCTCGCCCGTTCGCAAACCTTGATGCTATACTTGCCGGGCAAACATTGACCGCGCACTTGCATTTCAGCGGAGAGGTGGCCGAGAGGCTTAAGGCGGCGGTTTGCTAAACCGTTGTACTGGCTAAAACCGGTACCGGGGGTTCGAATCCCCCCCTCTCCGCCATTCCTCTTGCATTGACCGGATATGTTACCAAGTTTATAATCCCTCCCTTTCCTGCACGCTCGTACGAGGATATTTCCTCGGTGACGTTTCGTTTTCGGAGATCGGTAATGCG
>DATJXJ010000070.1:0-31422 GCA_035500255.1 Verrucomicrobiia bacterium
AGCATGTCCTCGAAGTTCTTTCGTGCGATGCGGAAGGCCGTCTTTCTCTCGGCTGCGTTGTAGCGGTCATGCTTCGGCATCGGGATCAAGAATGCTCTGACTTCCCACCGATTCCCGATCGCGATCGGCTTTGCTGCGTCGAGGTACATCTTGAAGCAGGCGCGCAGCAGCCGCACGCCGATGCACGTGAACGATCCTGTCAGCATGGTTTGTCCTTTTCACCACGCGAGGATGATGCCCGCGATGGACACCGCTGCTGTGATTGCTCCGAGAATCACGGTCAGCGTGATCTGCTTTGCGACGCTCATTTTGCCTGACCTCCTATGCCTGGGCGGTTTCGCTATCCTCCGAGGATTTTGTGGGCGATGGCGTTGGCGAAGGAGTGGCGTGGCGCTCTGAGTTCGATTTCGCGTTGGGAGCAGACGTTCAGCACGTGCAGATACAGATTGTCGATGGCTTCTGCGATTTGCTCGGCCGAGGACACCAGTCCCTGCGCTGGTGGCTTCTGTTGGCCTGCCGCCGTTTGTTTCGCGGTTTCGCTGAGGCGGTCCTGTTCGAGGCGCGGCGGCGGCGCTCCGCCGCCGCGCTGGCTGCTGATCCTTCTTCGGTTGCTCATTTGGGCATTTCCTCCTCTGGTGGGACGTACACGACGACGACCTTCTGCGACCAGTCCGGCTGTTTCGGCCGTGGCCGTGGGACTCGGTGATAGAGCACGTAGATTTTCTTCTCGTCGGTCGCTTCGATGCGCTCGACGAATTCAGCGAGCGCATCGACGAGATTGTCTGCGAGCGTTTCGGTTGTGCGTGGTGTCCTCGGTTTCTTCCGGTTTTTCACTGGTGGCACCGTCCTTTTTCGTGGATTCGAGGGTGGTGGGGGTCGCGGCGCGCGTTTTCTGGTCCGCCGCCTGGGGGCCCCATCTTTTGGTGCTTGGCGATTTCCAGCGCCAGCGCATCAGGCAGGCGCGGGCTTCGGTGGTGACGTCTTCGAGGATTCGCTCGGCGGGCAGTCCGGTGAGCTTGGACACCGCACGTGTCGCGGCTGCGAGGCTGCCGCCGAGCAGGGTGATTTTCGCGAGGAATTCGCCGCGCCGCATCGGCTCAGCCTCGGCGGCTTCCCTTCAGCGCGCCTGGCTTCGGCTTCGGCTTCGGCTCGGGCGCGAGGATGCCGCGCGCCGTGAGTTCGGCGGCGGTGAATCCGTACTTCGCGCCGATGCGCGTGATCGCCTCTCGCGTGGTTTGGAGTTCTCTGGCGATCGCGCTGCTGGCAATCTCGTCGGCGCGGGCGATTTCGTTCCACATCTGTGCGGGTATCGCGCGGGGTTCTGTGGTGGCGTTCATTGGACTCTTCCTTTCGGTGTCCACGTGGCTTCGGCGATCGGTGCCAGCGTGGCTTCGTGTGCTTTGAGGTAGTGGGCTGTGGTGGCGAGGTCGGCGTGCCCGAGCAGGGCCTTCGCTGCGAACACGTCGTTGGTTTCGCGGTAGATGTGGACGGCGGCCGTCCGCCGCAGGTCGTGTGGGTTGAGGTCTGGACACGCGGCTTTTTTCGTCAGGCGGTTCCAGTCCTCGCGGATTCGCTGCGGCGTGCATTTGCGGCCGCGCAGGCATTCGATGTAGCTGGCTCCTTCGATTTGCGGCGCGAGGGCGATGAGCTGCGTGGCCTGAAACGGGAGCGCGATCGTGCGGACTGCGCCGCCCTTCACGCGGATGGTGACCGTTTGCTTGGCCGCGTCGTGGCCGGCTGGCCCCACGCGGAGGATTTCGGCGAAGCGGAGGCCCGCTTGGAGGCCGAGGATCAGAAAGAGCCGCATGTGTGGCGTGGCGTGCTGATAGAGGCGGTCGAGCTCGCCGGGCTGGAGGATGCGGAGCCGGGCGCGCTGCTTTCCGGTGCGTGGCAGGAGTTCGGCGAGGTTGGTGTCCATCTTCCGGTCGATCTCGCGGAGCATGCGTTTCAGTTTTTGCGTGCGGCTGCGGATGGTGTTGTATGCGTAGGTTGCCCGCCAGCGCGCGAGGATTCCGGCGATCAGCGAGGCGCTGATCGGCCCGCGATGATTGTGGAGGTTGTCGGCTAGCTCGCGCGCGACGCGGTGTGCCTCGCGGTCGGGCGGCGATGCCGCTTGCCACCCGCGCGCGAGGCCTTCGGCCGTGGATGGCGTGGTCCTTTTTTTGCTGCGAGCGTTTCGGTGTGCTTCCTGTGCTGGTATCTGCGGGCCGCGCTTTTCGAGGCGAAGGCCTTTCGATGCCGGACTCCGCTGGCGTCTCGCCAGTCGGCGAGCCACTTTCCGCTTTTCATCTTCATGGACACCTAGAGGACACCCGGTTGGATTTCGTGCGGCCTGTGGCTCTCGGGGTGAGAACAACCACGACTACAAAAAGCTTTTCGAGCAGTATGAGAAATAGCCAGCTAGGCGGGCTGGGCCCGAAGGATCTTGCGTCCGGCCACGGCGAATAATCCAAGCAGCCCAATCGCCAAGAGCGACAGCGCCGAAGGTTCAGGAGTAGGGACGCCGACGACTGTGCCGCCGTCAAGCGTTCCGCGGACCTCGTCGGCCGTGCTGCAGACTGCGTTCGTACAAACGAACTCGTTGACATCCACGATGACTACGCCGCCGGCATTCGTCAGGCTCTCCAGGCCTCCCGTGCTGTCCTGAAACTGCAATTCCAAGGCAGGTTGCCCAACATAGTCGGACAACGAAGGCGCAGGCACGAACGCCATGTCGAACGCGTATGGACCATAACCCGGATCCAAGGCCGTGTAGGTGACAGTTCCGGACGGACCTCCCGTGGTCACGATGTCGATGGATGTGACCGTGTCCGTTGTCGCATCGTAGGTGAACGAACCAGTGGCGGTACCACCACCGACGAACGTCAGGCCGGTCAAAGTCCAAGTGACGTCGTCCGCCGAAGCTGCGGGAACTGTGGCGAGCATGAGTACGGCGAAGATGGCCACGCGCACTGCACTTCGAATCATACGTTCTTCCTTAGCGGCCCACCGGCCGCTGGACCTCAGAATCCGCCTGGGCGGATGCCCACCGAATTCATGCTCCCGCATTGTCATTTGGGCGCTTCGTTGCTTCTGTTAAATTTTCGTGAAAGACGTGGTGGGCGCTACGGAAGGGGAATGCGATAAAGATTGCTGTGAGCTTCCTGGCGCTGTGACGCGAACTGGCCCGGCAGCGGGCCGGGATATATCGTGGCGTCAAAGACCTTGGCGCCCTTCAGACTCTCGGCATCTGCGCGGCCCACTATTCCGCCCGGCGGGAGAGCCGGCAATCCGCCGTGCGGCACAGGTACGATGGCGGTGAACCCGCCGTCCATGCCGACGAAGCTCATGGCGAACGTGCGGCCATCCGCGCTCCACCCGCCCCCGCAATCCCCGTTGCAAATCGGAACTGGCTTGCCACTGGGGAGAGGATATGCGGCGATCACTGCGTTCGTGCCCTCCGTGGGAGCCCAAACGACCGCCCACTTTCCGTCCGGAGAAACGCTGTTGAGCTCGAGAATAGGGTCGGGGTAGGCCCGCTCGGGAGCGCTACCGTCCAGCTTCGTGCGATAGATGAAGTTCCGCTTGCCATCGGTGGAACGGCAATAGAGGTCTCCGGCGGCGTCGAAGTGAGGCTGATCTTCGTTCTCCGATGACGGCAATTGTCTTGGCGGGAACTGCAAATCGAGCGAAGCGATCCAGAGGCTCGGAACGTTGTTCTTGTCCGTCGCAGCAAAGACCACATTCCTGCCGTCGGGCGAAATCGTGTAGCCCGAAATCTCAAACCCTGGCAGAGCACGTTCGCTGTGATTTGTCGCCAGGTCCGCCACCCACAGTTCGCCGGCAACGAACTGTCCCGAGAAACCGTGGCGGCGAACAAGGTAATAGAGTTTCTTTCCGTCGCGCGAGAATGTCGGACCGATAGCGAAGCCCTGGGAGGAAATCCGGCGATCCCCCTTGGCGTCGTGCACCCAGATCGTGCTTTCGCGCAAACCGACGGAGGTGATGAACGAATTGCCGTCGGGCGCAAGGGCGATTCCCTGCTCTTCGGTGGCGCCCGAGGTCAGCTGTTCGGGTTGCCCTTCCGGGAAGCGCTGGCGCCATACGTGGAAGCGGCCTCCCGATTCGGAATTGAGGTACATCCATTTGCCGTCCGGCGACCACGCGGCATCGGTGCAGGCCGCGTCCGGCGGCCCGACCGGTTTCGGGGCCGACGACCCTTCGTAGAGGACCAGTTTGCACGGCAGCCAGCCGCCATTGTCCATTTCGGCCAGCAGAACCCACTTGTGATCGGGTGAAACGGCGGAACGGTGCGCCATGCCGCGCTCGCGCGGTGGCACGTACACGTCGCGACGGGATTCGCCGCCGGCGCCGCCGGTGACCACGGCCATGTGCGAGCCCGTCTTGATCTCGGAAAAGAGCAAGTGGCTCGGGTCGATCCAAGTGAGGCCTTCGGCGTTTGTAATCGTCTTGCGCGCCTCACCGCCGAGCAGCGGCACGGTCCAGATGTCCCATTTGCCTTCGTCGTAGACGCTGTAGTCGATGCTCGACCCGTCCGGCGAAAAGTCGGGGCTCATTTTCAGCGTCCCGTCGTGCGTGAGTTCGACAGGATCGCCATTTGGCATGACCTTGGCGTCGATCTGTCCCGGGCCGAAAAAAGGACTCGGGCCGTGAATAAAGGTGAGAATCTTTCCATCCGGTGAAAGCTCGGGGGACGTGGCGAAGTCGGCGAAATCCGTGATCTGCGTCCACTGGTCGGAGGATGCCGGCGGACGAGGAGCAGGCTTCGAGCCGAAAATCTCGTATCCTCCCCAACCGAGCAGCACCAGTGCAGCGGCGGAACCGCCTAGAGCAAGCCATTTCAGCCGGCCGGGCCGAGCCGCCGGGAGCGAAGCGGCAGTACCCGATGCGACGGAGTGCGCCGATGACGCGAGCACGTCGATCCCGGCTGTTTCGAGAGCCGCGTGCACTTCGCTGGCACGCTGGTACCGGTGCTCGCGCTCCTTGGCCAGGCAACGCTGGATCACGGCCTGGAGACGCAGCGGCACGTGAGCGGGAAACGACTTCGGCGGCTCGCGCAAGATTGCCCATGAAATCTCGTAGGGCGTGCGCCCCGCGAACGGAGCGTGGCCGATCAACATCTCGTACAGCACCGCGCCCAGAGCCCACAAATCGGTGCGCGCGTCCGCTTCCTCTCCCCGGAGCGTTTCTGGAGCCATGTAAAGGAGTGTCCCGACGGCGCCTCCCTCTTTGGTGATCGGTTCGCGGGAACGAGTGACCGCCGAGAGATCCGAGTCGAGCGTGCGGATCGCGAGCCCGAAGTCGAGAACTTTGACGTTTCCCGCCGTCGTGATCATCACGTTGGCCGGTTTCAGATCGCGATGGACAATGCCGCGCTCATGCGCGTGGGCCAGAGCAGCGGATATTTCGAGGCCGTATCGGATCGCCGTTTCAGGCGCGAGCGAATCGCGTTCGATCACCGCGCTCAGCGAGCGCCCTTCGATGAACTCCATGGCGATGTAGGCACGCCCGCCGCTTTCGCCCACTTCGTAAATTGTCGCGATGTGCGGATGATTGAGAGCCGAGGCGTTTTTCGCTTCGAGGAGCAAGCGGGCGCGCGCCGCTTCGCCGTCGCGGTCGGCATCGCGAAGAAACTTGAGCGCGACGAGCCGGCCGAGCTTGGTGTCACGGGCTTTGTAAACCACGCCCATGCCGCCGGAGCCAAGCGTCGAGAGAATTTCGTACGCGCCCAGCTTGTCGCCAGGCATCATGGGGTGTTTGTCATTCGCGTCCTGCGATTCTTGCGAGGGCACTTGCCTTTATCCTCAGGGCCAACCAAGTGTCGAAGGGTAAGCCAAAAACCACTCAACCTCAAAGTTAAATCACCGCCATGATGCCCGGCCGGGCTACGTTCACGCGCGCAAGATCAGCTTTCGGCGGGCCTGCTATACTGTATGACTTCCATGAAACCCAGGAAGAAAGCCGGGAGAGTGCGGCTCGTGGCGCGGGCGGAACTGCCCACGCGATTCGGGCGGTTCACGATCTTGGCCCTGCAAGGACGAGGGCCGACGGAAGAAGCGGTCGCGATCCAGCACGGGCGAGTCAAGCCGGGCGATGCGCCGCTGGTGCGCGTACACTCGCAGTGCCTTACCGGAGACGTTTTCACGTCGGAGCGGTGCGATTGCCGCGCGCAACTGGAATACTCGCTGCGCAAGATCGCGAAGGAGCCCTCAGGAATTGTGCTCTATCTGCCGCAGGAGGGCCGCGGCATCGGCCTGATCAATAAGATCAAGGCCTACGAACTGCAAGACGAGGGGCTGGACACGGTCGAGGCGAATCGCCGGCTCGGGTTTGCCGCGGATTCGCGCGACTACGATTTTGCAGCAGCGGCGCTCAAGGCGCTCGGCGTCCGATGCGTGCGATTGCTTTCGAACAATCCGGATAAGATCGAACAGCTCGAACGCGGTGGCGTACGCGTGGTGAAGCGAGTTCCCTGCCGCCCGCGCACCAGCCATCACTCGCGGGCTTACCTCAAGACGAAGCAAGCCAAGCTCGGTCATCTCCTCGCAAGCCGGTAGCCGACTGGAGGAGCAGCCTGTGACGAAGGCCATTCAACAATCCGTGCGATTCAAGGCGACGCCGGCGGAACTCTTCGAAATGTATCTCGACTCCAAGCAGCACTCTGCGGCGACCGGCGGAAAGGCAACGATGAGCCGCAAGGCCGGCGGCGCATTCACAGCGTGGAACAAGCAGATCTGGGGAACAAATCTGCAGATCGTGCCGAACCGGTTGATCGTGCAAGCGTGGCGCAGCGTGAATCTCAAGCCGGGCGATGCCGACTCAATCCTCGTTTTGAAGTTCAGCAAGACACCCGGTGGCGCGCGCGTCGATCTCGTTCATGTGAACGTGCCGCAGCAAGACCGCCAGGGCGTGTCGAAGGGTTGGCCGACGTACTATTGGAGGCCGTGGAAGAAGTATCTGGCGGCCAAACGCGAGAAGCGCTAGCCGCCGCCGACAAACTGAACGATTTCGAAGCTGTCGTTGGCCTGCACCTGCGTTTCCCGCCACTGTGCGCGCGCCAGAATATTGAGGTTGCGCTCGATCGCCACACGATCCGTTCTCATTCCCAAATGCTCGATCAGCGCGAGCACGTTCAGGCCTTCGGGTATTTCGCGGCGCTCTCCGTTGATTGTGACGGTCATTCTGCTCGGGGGTCAGGCGGGCGCAACGGGCGGGTTCTTCTGCCGGGACCGCATCGCAAAGCGGATCTCGTCTTTCGCCACGCCCGTTTTCGCGCGAATCACCAGCGCAAGGTCGCCCTTGCTGAGCGGCGGCAGCGGGAATTCAATCCGCACGCGTCCGTGGTCGTCGCTCGTGGCGGCATGCGATGAATCCTGCAAGGCGCCTTCGATCGCGGCCTCCACGTGCGCTCCGGCTTCGGGCTGCTGATCCGCGCGGCGCAAGATCTCGACGTCCAGAGCGACGTTTCCGGCTGACAGCCACGATTGCGGGTTGAGCAACTGCACCTGAATGCCGGCGGGCCGGGGAGCCTGCTCGGCAGCCGCGGCGATCTGCGCGTCGAGTGCGCCCGAGCGGAGATCCTCGATCACGGCGCGATGGTGGTCTTCCACGCGCTGGCGCAGCGAATCATCGCTGAATTCGACCGAAAGCGTCAGATGCTCGTAGTTGGTGGCGCGCCGGTGGACGATCCGCCCGTGCTGATAGATCGTGGTGTCGATCACGGGACGGGCGGGGCCGCGGTCTTCGGTCTGAACGTGAAACACCCGTTCTCCAACTCGAACGTCCGTGTTGAATCCGGAGCTCATCGCGGAGCGAGTTCCCCGGCTGCCAGGCCGCAAGAATACCGCGTCAAAGATTCTGGGGAGTTCATTTGACCGGCGTACCCTCGGAAGTTATTATAGCAACGCATCGAAAATGAACGGCAACTACCTCGACAGCTACGGGCCGCTTTTGCTCATGTTTATACTAGCGGCTTTCACGGCCGGCGCCCTGATCACCGTCTCCACGCTGGTCGGAAAACACAAGCGAACGCGCGAAAAAGATCAGCCCTACGAGTGCGGCATTCGCCCGACGGGCGACGCGCGGCAACCTTTTTCCGTGCATTTCTACATGGTGGCCTTGGTCTTCATTCTGTTCGATATCGAGGCCATCTTCCTCTACCCGTGGGCGCTCATCTACCACGACCTGAAAGTGTTTGGTTTTGTGGAGATGTTGCTCTACATTATGATCCTGCTGGTTGGTTACATTTACCTCTGGAAAAAAGGCGCGCTCGACTGGCATTAAGCGGGCGCCTGTCCGGAATCGGATTCATAGTGGAATCACAGGACCTTGGCAAAAACCCTGTCGTGCAGAAGCTCAGGGATTGGGACCCGCAGGCCGTCGCCGAAGTGATTGAATTCAGAGGCGAAACGACTGTCGTCGTCCCAGCGCAGCACGTTCTGCGCGTCGCAGAGTATCTGGCCAGCGATCCCGCCCTGCGTTTTTCGTTTCTTTCGGATCTGACCGTCGTCGATCGCTTTCCGATCGAGCCGCGTTTCGAGTTGAACTATCACCTCCTTTCCCTGGATCGGAAGGAGCGGCTGCGGCTGCGCGTGCGCTTGACAGGCAAGGAAGCGGCGGTCGCCTCCGTGACGCCGGTCTGGCCGACGGCCAACTGGCACGAGCGCGAAACTTTCGATCTGTTTGGAGTCCGGTTTCACGGCCATCCCGATCTCACGCGCATTCTCCTGCCGGACGAGTGGGAGGGGCACCCGCTGCGGAAGGATTATCCCGTCGAGGGGTTCCGCTAGTCGTAGATGGAGGCATCCGAGCCATGACGACAATCGAGACGCCAGCCGGCCCAGCCGAACCGATGGTCCTTAATATGGGACCGCAGCATCCGTCGACGCACGGCGTCTTGCGAGTGATTCTCGAGCTCGATGGCGAAATAGTTCTCAAAGCCAAGCCCGTGATCGGATATCTGCACACGGGCATCGAGAAATCGTGCGAATCGAAGACCTATTCCCAGTGCATTACGCTGACAGACCGCATCGATTATCTCGCGCCTCTTTCGAACAACCTGGGATTCTGCCTGGCGGCTGAGAAGCTGATCGGGATTGAAGTTCCGAAGCGCGCGCAGTACATCCGCGTGCTGCTGACGGAGCTGACGCGCATCACTTCGCACCTCGTCTGGCTGGGCACGCACGCCATCGATCTCGGCGCGATGTCCGTGTTCCTCTACAGCTTCCGCGAGCGCGAAGAGATCATGAAGATCTACGAGTACGTCTCCGGCCAGCGGATGATGACGAGCTATTTCCGAATCGGAGGGCTCGCCCTCGAACCGCCGCCGGGATGGCTGGACAAAGTGCGGCGCGTCCTCGACGCGATGCCGGGCCACATCGATGAATACGAAACGCTGCTCACTGAAAACCGCATCTGGAAGGCGCGCACTGTGGGAGTCGGTATGCTGAGCGCGGAGACGGCGATCGCGATGGGCTGCTCCGGTCCCCTGCTGCGGGCCAGCGGCGTTCCCTACGACATTCGCAAGGTTTTCCCGTATTCGAGCTACAACGAGTTCGATTTCGAGGTGAAGACATCGACCGGGGCCGATTGCTACGCGCGGTACCAGGTGCGCGTCGCCGAGATGCGCGAGAGCCTGAAGATCATCCGCCAGGCAATGGACAAGATTCCTGCCGAGGGGCCGTTCCGCGCGGAATTGCCGGGCGTGATTCCGCCGTCACGCGAGGAAATGAAGACTTCGATCGAAGGCTTGATTTACCACTTCAAGATCTTCACGGAAGGCTTCGCGCCGCCGCAGGGCGAGGTCTATCAAGCGATTGAATCGCCGCGCGGCGAGCTGGGCGTTTTCATGGCGAGCGACGGATCAACAAAACCGTACCGCGTGAAGTTTCGCACGCCGTCGTTCGTGAACTTGCAGTCGCTACCGAATCTTTGCGAGGGCCGCCTGCTGGCGGACGTCGTGGCGTGCATCGGCACCACCGATATTGTGCTCGGCGAAGTGGATCGCTAGGCGCGGAGAGCAAACAGAACCAGATGATGCAATTGCCGCCGCAACTCGAAGCCAAATTCAAGGACCTTGTCGGCCGCTACCCGGTCAAGCGCTCGGCGCTGATCCCGATGATGCTGTATGCGCAGGACCATTTCGGCTTCCTCGGCGACGAGATTCTGGAAGAGATTGCGCGACGGCTCGACCTGAACAAGATTCAGGTGGAAGAGACGCTGGCGTATTACTCGATGCTGCGGCGCAAGCCGGCGGGGCGCCATCATATCCAGGTCTGCACGAACATTTCCTGCATGCTCCGCGGCGGCAACGAGCTCTACGCCCACGTGCAAAAGCGGCTGGGAATCGGCAACAAAGAAGTGACGCCGAGCGGCACGTTCTCCCTGGAAGAGGTCGAGTGCATGGGAGCCTGTACCGGCGCGCCGTGCATGCAGGTGAACTACGACTTCTACGAGAATCTCGATCCCGGCAAAGTCGACAAGCTCTTCGAGCAGCTCGAACAGGGAAAGAAACCGCAACCCTCGCCAGTGACCGCGGGATCGGTACATGAACGGCTCCCCGCTGAAGTTCCCGTGATCAGCAAGCGATTCGGCATACCGAATTCGCGCAGGATTGACGTGTATTTGAAGAACGAGGGCTATCAGGCGCTGGAAAAGGCCCTGAAGCAGATGACGCCGGACCAGATCATCGACGAAGTGAAAAAGTCGAGTCTGCGCGGGCGCGGCGGCGCGGGCTTTCCGGCCGGAATGAAGTGGAGTTTCGTTCCCAAGGATACGAGCAATCCGAAATATATCCTCGCGAACGCCGACGAAAGCGAGCCGGGCACCTGCAAGGACCGCCCGTTGATGGAGATGGACCCGCACCAATTGATCGAGGGCATGGTGATCGCGGGCCGCGCCGTGAGCGCGAATCGCGGCTTCATCTATATCCGCGGCGAATATCGCTACATCATCGACATCATGGACGAAGCCCTGTCGGAAGCCTACGCCAAGGGCTATCTCGGCAAGAACATCCTCGGCAGCGGATTCGATTTCGACCTGTGCACTCACACGGGCGCGGGCGCCTACGAGTGCGGCGAGGAATCGGCGCTGATGGAATCGCTCGAAGGAAAGCGTGGTTATCCGCGCATCCGCCCTCCCTTCCCTGCCGTGGTGGGCCTCTACGGCTGCCCGACCGTTATCAACAACGCCGAGACACTGAGTACCGTCCCCGCAGTGATCCGCATGGGCGGCGAAGCGTATGCGAATCTCGGCACCCCGAAGAACGGTGGTACGCGCCTCTACTCGATCTCCGGGCACGTGAATCGCCCCGGGATCTACGAGCTGCCGCTGGGCTTTCCGTTGCGGCGACTGATCGAAGAAGTTGCCGGCGGCGTGCGCGGGGGCAAGAAGCTGAAGGCCGTGATTCCCGGAGGCAGCTCGTGCCCGCTTCTTTCTGCCGATGAAATCGACATCGCTATGGACTACGACTCGGTAGCCAAGGCCGGCTCGATGCTCGGGTCGGGCGGCACTGTCGTAATCGACGAAGACACCTGCATGGTGGACGTCGCGCGCCGGATCATGCATTTCTACGCGCACGAGTCCTGCGGCTGGTGCATTCCGTGCCGCGAAGGCACCACGTGGCTGCGCAAAATGCTGGACCGTTTCCACGATGGCGGCGGCCGCGCGGAAGATATTCCGCTGATCGACGAGCTTTCGAAGAACATGCTCGGCAGGACGTTCTGCCCGCTCGGGGACGCTGCGGCTCTGCCGACGATCAGCATCGTGAAAAAGTGGCGCAACGAGTTTGAGGATCATTTGCAGGGCAAGTGCGCGTACAAGACCGCGGACGCGCTCGCGGCGGCGCACTAGGAAACGCATGGCGGATCAACCCAATATCACGTTCACGCTCGACGGGCAGCCGGTGACGACCTCGCCGGGCACACTGGTGATCGAAGCGGCGAAGCGCCAGGGAATCGAAGTCCCTTCGTTCTGCTACTACCCGGGACTTTCGCTGCAGGCCGCGTGCCGCATGTGTCTGGTCGAAGTCGAGAAAATGCCGAAGCTGCAGACGGCCTGCACGCTCGTCGCGACGGAGGGCATGGTGGTCAAGACGGCCACCGATCAGGTTCGCAAAGCGCGCAAGGACATGATCGAGTTCCTGCTCTCGAATCATCCTCTCGACTGCCCCGTGTGCGACAAGGGCGGCGAGTGCGAGCTGCAGGACATGACGTTCCGCTACGGCCTGGACAAGACGCGCTTCGTCGAGGAAAAGCTGCACTACCCCGAAGAAAAGTGGTCGCCGCTGGTCTATTACGACGCGCCTCGCTGCATCATGTGCTTCCGCTGCGTGCGCGTGTGCGACGAGGGCATGGACGTGAAGGCGCTCGGCGTCGGAGCGCGCGGCGTGCATTCAGTGATCTTGCCGAACAAGCCCGGCGAACTGGCGTGCGAAGAGTGCGGGATGTGCATCGACATCTGCCCCGTCGGCGCGCTGACCAGCGGCACCTACCGCTATCAGACGCGGCCGTGGGAAATGACGTACGTCGGCAATCCGTGCGCGCACTGCTCGAACGGATGCAAGACGACGCTCAGCGTGCGCAACAACGAGATCCTGCGCGCGAATAACCGCGATCATTCCGGCATCAACGGCGAGTTCCTCTGCGCGAAGGGCCGGTTTGGATTTGATTTCACGGCGAATGCGGAGCGCGTACGCCAGCCGCTCGTCCGCCGCAACGGAAAGCTGGAGCCGGCGAGCTGGGAGGACGCGCTCGAGGAAGTGGCGCGGCGCCTGAAACAGGTGCGCGACTCGCACGGCCCGGCCGCTATCGGCGTAATCGGCTCGAATCACACGACGAACGAAGAGAATTACTTGCTGAATCGCTTCGCGCGCGTCACGCTGGGCACCAACAACTTGGATCATCACCGCACGGCGGATTATTTAGGTTTGGCCGCGGCGCTCGGTCCAAAAGCGAAGGATTCGCTGGCGACGATGGCGGACGTCTATCACGCGCCCGCGGTGCTGCTGATCGGCAACGACGTTACAAATCAGAATCCACTGGTCGCGTGGCACATTCGCACCGGCGTGCGCCATCACGGATTGAGGCTTTACGCCATCAATGGACGCGACAGCAAGATTCATCGCCAGGCCAAAATCGCCGTACAGGTGCCGAAGGGCAGCGAAGTGCACGCGCTGCACTGGCTCGCGAACGAGCACGGCAGCTTCGACGCGAAGACGACGGAGGCGCTGGTACAGCTGAAGGCGGCGCTCGAAGCGGAAAAAGACGTGGTGGTCATCTTCGGCGCCGAGATGCAAGGCGCGGCGATCCGAGAACTGGTTTCGCTGGGCGCGCGATTCGGCGGCAAGACCAAGTTCTTGGCTCTGGGCGACTACTCGAATTCGCGCGGCGCTGCGGACATGGGAGTTCTGCCCGACCGGCTGCCTGGTTACGCGCCCGTTTCAGACAGCGCGGAGCGTGCGCGATTCGGCAAGCTTTGGGGCGGCGAGATACCTTCGACGCCGGGCCTGACGGCGCGCGCGATGATGGAGGCCGCGGTGGGCGGAAAGCTGAAAGCGCTCTACGTGGTGGGCGCGAATCCGCTGAAGACATTCGGAGTCGCGCAGCCGGACCGGCTGGCCGGCCTGGAGCTGCTCGTGGTGCACGACATGTTCCTGACGGAGACGGCGCTGCGCGCGGACGTGGTCCTGCCCGCGGCGTCTTCGTATGAAAAAGACGGCTCGCTGACGAACACGGCCGGCGAAGTGCAACTGACGCACCGCTCCGTGGATGCCCAGGGACCCCGCAGCGATTTCGACCTGCTGCGGATTCTGTCGCACCAGCTGAGCATGCTCGGCACGGGCGCCGCGATCAAGCTGCGAACCGCGGAAGCCGCGTTCGATGAGATCCGCCAGAACGTGGCGGGCTACGATCTTTCGCAGGCGAATTTGCTGGCGGGCGGCTCCGAGCAGGCCACTGCCACGTGCAGAACGGTTGAAGCGTCGTACGACGCGCCCGCGGGCGCTGTTTTCTCGTCGAACGACTATCTGTTTACAAGCGGGACCCTGGGCCGGTACTGTTCCCGGCTCACTTCCACAAACGAGGCAAAAGAGAGACCGTGGGATTCATCTCCCAGCACCCAGTCTTGGTGGCATCGATAATCAAGATTGCCGTCCTGCTGTTCATTGTGATGACGGCGCTTGCGTATCTCACCTGGATGGAACGGAAAATCATCGCGCACATTCAGTCGCGATGGGGCCCCTACTACGTCGGCGCGCACGGCTTGCTGCAACCACTGGCCGACGGTCTGAAGTTCCTTTTTAAGGAAGACATCACGCCGCCCGTCGCAGACCGGCTCGTCTACACGCTCGCGCCGTTTTTGGCCCTATCGGTCGGGCTGACGGCCATTGCGCTGATTCCCTTCGGGCCGCCGGACGTGTTGATACCCGTGCTTCGGCAGCAGGCATGGTCCGTTACGGACATCAACATCGGGCTGCTCATGGTCTTTGCGATTACGGCGATCGGCGTGTATGGCGTCGCGCTGGCGGGATGGTCGTCGAACAGCAAATATCCGCTGATGGGCGGCCTGCGCAGCTCGGCGCAGATGATCAGCTACGAAGTTTCGCTCACGATGTCGGTCGTCGGCGTGGTCCTTGTGGCCGGATCGTTCAACTTCAACGAAATCATCCAGCACCAAAAGGGTGCGTTCTGGCATTGGAACATTCTGGGGCTTCAGCATGGTGCCTTCCCCCAGATCATCGGCTTCCTGTGCTATTTGACCGCCGCGATCGCCGAAACGAACCGCATTCCGTTCGACTTGCCTGAAGCGGAAACCGAGCTCGTGGCCGGCTTCCACACCGAGTACTCGAGCTTCAAGTTCGCGATGTTCTTCATGGCCGAGTACGCGAACATGATCACGGTTTCGTGCCTCGCCACGATTCTATTTTTCGGAGGCTGGCTCTCGCCCTTGCCTGAAAGCTGGCACTGGCAGATTTTCCTGCCGGGCGCCGGTCTTGTCCTGCTCGGGATCTATTGCGCCTATGACACGCTGACCGAAATGCGCGGGATCGCCCGGCTTCAGTTGGCGGTCGTCACGGCGCTGGCGCTGGGCGGCGGCCTCCTCTGCCTGATTCCCCCGGTCGCGAGCGTGATCCAGGGGCCGTTCTGGTTCACCACCAAGATTCTGGTGATCCTGTTCTTCTACATCTGGCTGCGCGGCACGCTGCCACGGTTCCGGTACGACCAGCTAATGTCGTTCGGCTGGAAACTTTTGCTGCCCGTGTCGTTGGCGAACCTGGTGATTACGGCGTTTGTGATGATCTGGCCGTGGCTGAGGCATGGATGAGCCTGGCGTTCATACTTTTCGCGTTTTGCGCGCTGCTCGCGGTGGGGGGCGCCGTGGCGCTGATCCTGGCGCGCGAGCCGATCCACAGCGCGCTTGCGCTGATCCTCGTGATGGTGGCTCTGGCCGTGTTGTACCTGCTGCTGGGCGCGCCGTTCGTGGCGGCCGTGCAGATCATCGTCTATGCGGGCGCCATCATGGTGTTGTTCGTTTTCGTCATCATGCTGCTGAACATGGGCGTGGAAGAGCACACCGATTTCAGCAAGATCGCAAAGTTCGCGGGCGTGCCCCTCGCGCTCGTCCTGATGCTGTGGGTCGGCCACTGGCTGGCGCACACGCCAGCAGCCGCGGCCGTCGGCACATCGGCAAACATCGAGCCTTCGTCGACCGAGGAGCTCTCCAAAAAACTCTTCCAACAGTTTCTGTTTCCGTTTGAGGCCACCTCGGTCCTGATCTTGATCGCGCTGCTGGGCGCGCTGGTGCTGGCAAGGAAGGAAGAATGAGCTTCGTTCCGATTTCGTATTACCTGGTGCTGAGCGCCATTCTCTTCGGGCTTGGAGTCGTGGCGTTCGTGTTCAAGCGCAACGTGATCACGATTTTCATGTCCATCGAGCTGATGCTGAACGCGGTGAATCTGGCGTTTGTGGCCTTCGCGCGCGCCCATAATCAGCTCGACGGGCTCGTATTCGTGTTCTTCGTGATCGTGGTCGCGGCGGCGGAGGCGGCGGTCGGGCTCGCCATCGTCATCATGCTCGCGCAGAATCGTCAGTCGCTCAGCGTGGAACGCGTGAATCTGCTCAAGTTCTAATGCCGATACTCCACAATCTCTGGATCATTCTCGCGCTGCCGCTGGCGGGCGCGGCGATCAACGGCCTCTTCGGAAAGCGGTGGCCGAAGTCCGCGGTCAATAGCGTCGCGGTCGGCTCGGTCACGCTCGCCTTTCTCACGGTCGCCGAGCTGGTTCGCGAGTTCTCCCTGCTGGCGCCGGATCAGATTCCCTACCTGGGCAACTACTTCACGTGGATGACGGCGGGGCCGTTCCACGTCGATTTCGCGCTGCAGGTGGACCAGTTGACGGTCGTGATGCTTCTGACGGTTTCCTTCGTCGGCATGCTGATCCACATCTATTCGACCGGCTACATGGCCCATGAGGAGGGCTACTACCGCTTCTTCAGCTACCTGAACCTCTTCATGTTCTTCATGCTGACGCTGGTGCTGGGCGCCAACCTTCTGGTGATGTTCGTGGGATGGGAAGGCGTCGGCTTGTGCAGCTACCTGCTGATCGGATTTTGGTTCCTCAAGAAGTCGGCTGCCGATGCGGGCAAGAAGGCGTTCATCACCACGCGTATCGGCGATTTTGGCTTCACGGTCGGCATGCTGCTCGTCTTCGCCACGTTCGGCTCGATCGACTTCGGCACGATTTTCAAGGCCGTCTCCGCTGATCCGATCTCGGAAGTGACGCTAACGTGGATCTGCATCCTGCTGTTCACCGGCGCGATCGGCAAGTCGGCGCAGTTGCCGCTCTACGTCTGGCTGCCGGACGCGATGGAGGGTCCCACGCCGGTCAGCGCGCTGATTCACGCCGCCACGATGGTGACCGCGGGCGTGTACATGGTCGCGCGGATGAATCCGCTGTTCTCGCGCGCGCCGATCGCCATGCTGGTGGTCGCGATCGTGGGCGCGGTCACGGCTTTCTACTCGGCGACGATCGGCCTCGTCCAGACAGACATCAAGAAAGTCCTCGCATACTCCACGGTCTCGCAGCTTGGCTACATGTTCCTCGCGTGCGGAGTGGGGTCGTACGCAGCGGGCATTTTCCATCTGATGACTCACGCCTTCTTCAAGGGGCTGCTCTTCCTGGCAGCGGGCAGCGTGATCCACGCGATGGGCGGCGAGCAGGACATGATGAAGATGGGCGGCCTGCGGAGCAAGATTCCCATCACCTATTGGACGATGCTGATCGCGACGCTCGCAATCGCAGGCATTCCCGGATTTGCCGGCTTCTTCAGCAAGGACGCCATTCTGGAAGCCGCGCAATCGGGGCCCAATGCGAACCTGATTCTCTGGCTGCTGGGGGTCGCCGGCGCGGCGCTCACTTCGTTCTACATGTTCCGGCTGGTGTTCCTCACGTTCTTTGGCAAGCCGCGCTACGACGAGCATCACGTGCACGTCCACGAATCTCCTGCGAACATGACGGTGCCGCTGGGAATCCTGGCATTCCTTTCGATCTTCGGAGGATGGTTTGCCGCGCCGAAGCTGATGGGCGGCATCGACTACTTCGAGAAGTTTCTGTCGCCCGTGTTCTCGATGTATGCGCCGCCGATGGCTGAACCCGCCCATGTGATTAGTGAGACTCAAGCGAGCGCCGGCATGGAACTTCTGAAGGCGCTGACCGGGGTCCCGGTCATCGTGGCCGTGCTGGGCTTGCTCGTGGCGTGGTGGCTCTACATCAAGAGTCCGGAGACGCCCAAGCGCTGGGCTCAGAGCCTGCGCGCTCTCTATCTGCTGCTGCTGAACAAGTATTATGTGGACGAAATCTACGCGGCGCTGATCGTGCGTCCGTTGCTGTGGATCTCGACGAACGTGCTGTGGCACGTGGTCGATGAAAAAGTGATCGACGGCGTGGTGAACGGCTCGGCGCGGGTGGCGCGTGAATCGGGCGGCAAGGTGCGCGAGCTGCAATCGGGCAACACGCGCAGCTACGCGGCCTGGGTGCTGATCGGCGCGGTCGGGTTCACGGTGCTATTGCTGGCGCTTTTCTTGAGAGAGGTGCACTAGCGTGGTGCCTCCGCAGCCATTTCTGCTCAGTGTCGTCACGTTCCTGCCGTTGTTGAGCGTCGCGGCGCTGCTGTTTCTGCGTTCGGATGATCACGCCTGGATTCGGCGCATTGCGCTGGCTGCGTCGCTCGCCGAATTCGCGGTGTCGCTGCTGTTGCTCCGCGGATTCGATTCCGCGAAAGTCGGCTATCAATTCACGGAGTATCACCACTGGATCGGCGAAACGATCTACTACCACCTCGGCGTGGATGGCATCAGCCTGTTCCTCGTGCTGCTCACGACGTTTCTGACGCCGGTCGCGATCCTGTGCTCCTGGGAATCGATCCGCGAAAACGTGAAGGGCTTCTTCATCGCTCTGCTCGTGATCGAAACGGCGATGATCGGCGTCTTTCTGTCACTCGACCTCTTCCTCTTCTTCGTCTTCTGGGAGCTGACGCTGATCCCAATGTACTTCATGATTGGCATGTGGGGACACGAGCGCCGGATCTACGCCACCGTGAAGTTCATTCTGTACACCATGTTCGGCTCGATCCTGATGCTGGTTGCGATCCTGTGGCTCAACGGCTTGAGCGGCACGTTCGATCTCGATGGGATTCAACAGTTCCTTTCCGGCACCACTCTTCCCCATACGACGGAGCTTTTACTGTTCGGCGCGTTCTTCCTCGCGTTCGCAATCAAGGTGCCGCTCTTCCCGCTGCACACGTGGCTGCCCGACGCGCACACGGAGGCTCCGACGGCCGGCTCCGTAATCCTGGCCGGCGTGATGCTGAAGCTGGGCACCTACGGCATCCTTCGGTTCTGCGTTCCGCTCTTCCCGCGCGCCGCGAGCGAGATGGCCCCGGCGATTGGCGTGCTGGCGATCATCGGCATCGTCTACGGAGCGCTCGTCGCCACGGTACAGACGGACTTGAAGCGGCTGGTTGCGTACACTTCGGTGAGCCACCTCGGCTTCGTGGTCTTGGGAATCTTCGCGTTCCATACGACCGCCATTCAGGGCGCGATCTACCAGATGCTCAATCACGGCGTCTCCACCGGCGCGCTCTTCCTGGGCGTCGGCATGCTGTACGACCGCCGCCATACGCACGACATCAAGCAGTTCGGCGGCCTGGCCACGCCGATGCCGGTGCTGATGTCCTTCTTCCTGTTCATCGCGCTTTCTTCGCTTGCGCTGCCGCCGCTCAACGGATTCATCGGCGAGTTCATGATCCTGTTCGGAACCTATATTCGCCATCATGCGTGGGCTTCGTGGGCCGCCAGCGGCGCCGTGCTTTCCGCGATCTACCTGTTGTGGGCGTATCAGCGCGTCGCGCTCGGCGAGATCACGGTGGAAAAGAACCGGACGCTTCCTGACGCCTCCACGCGCGAGCGGATCATCCTTGTAGCGATGGCCGTGGCGATTCTTTTCATGGGCGTCGCTTCTCCGCTATTCACGCGCCGGATGGAAGCCTCCGTCGATAGCGTGGTCGCGCGCGTGATCGCCGTGCAGAACGCTCCACAAGCCGCTTCGATTCCCTGTATGGGCGCCAAGGGCACGAATACGGCGAGCGCCGATTCGCCCGCCGCGCTTCAAACCCGAGGTCGAGAATAGTGCCGGGCGCCAATCAGCTCTTGAATCTTCACCGGCTGATGCCGGAAGCCGTCCTCTGCCTGTTCGGCATCGTCATCATGGCCATCGATCCCTTCGTAGGCGCTGCCCGCAAGCGGGCGCTGGGCTGGCTCGCGTTTGCCGGCACCGTAGTGGCGCTCCTCGGCGTGCACGTGGCGAATCACTTTCCGGGGCCCGCCTACGACAATCTGATCAGCACGGACCTGTTCAGCGTCTTCGTGCACGTGATCGTGGTCGTTGCCGCGGCGCTGGCGATTCTCGGTTCGATCGACTACCTGGATCGCGAAGGAATCCAGCGCGGCGAATACTACGCGCTGGTCCTCTTCGCCGCCGCCGGAATGGGAATTCTGGCCGGAGCGAACGAGTTGGTCACGGCGTTCATCGGTCTTGAGATGAGCTCGATATCGAGCTACGTGCTCGTTGGCTTCCGCCGCCGCGTGGCCGCGTCGAACGAAGCCTCGATGAAGTATTTTCTGCTTGGCTCCTTCGCCACTGCATTTTTTCTCTACGGCATCGCCATGGTCTATGGCGCGACGGGAACCACGTACATCGACAAAGTCCAGGCCGCGCTGCAGAATGCGGCGCCCGTTCCGGCGCTCGCGATTCTCGGGCTCGGTCTAATCTTCGTCGGCCTCGGATTCAAGGTCGTCATCGCGCCGTTCCAGGTATACGGGCCGGACGTGTACGAGGGCGCGCCCACTCCGGTGACGACGCTGCTGGCGTCGGCGCCGAAGGCCGCCACGTTCGCGCTAATGCTCCGCGTCTTCTACGTTTCATTTGGAGGGGCAAGCGAGTTTTGGTTCTGGGCCGTATGGATCTCCGCTGTGCTCACGATGTTCATCGGCAACCTCGCTGCCCTGGTGCAGACGAACGTCAAACGCATGCTGGCGTATTCCTCGATCGCGCACGCCGGCTACATTCTCGTCGCGTTTGCCGCCTCGACGAGCTTGGGAATCGCGGCCGTCCTTTTCTATCTGGCGGCCTACGTACTGATGAAGGTCGGCGCGTTCCTGGTCGTCACGCATCTGGGCCAGCAGGGTGAAAAACGGCTGGCGATTCAGGATTACGCAGGCCTGGGCACGAAGCAGCCGGTGCTGGCAGCGTGCTTTTCGCTCTTCCTGCTTTCGCTGCTGGGCCTGCCGGCGACGGCCGGTTTCCTCGGAAAATTCTTCGCATTTCAGTCGGCGCTGGACGCGCATAGCGTGCACGGGACCGCCATCATCTGGCTCGTGGTCATCGCCGCGATCAACAGCGTGATCGGCGCCTACTATTACTTGCACGTGATTATCTCGATGTATTTCGCGGAGCCTTCGAGGGACTATGCACCAACCGCCGTTGCGCCCGCGCTGAGCTTCGCCATCTTCATTGCAGCCTTGGGAACGCTTTATCTCGGTATCCTGCCCTCGCAGGCTCTGGCATTCGCCCAACGCGCGGCGGATTCCCTGACGCTTCGCTAGCGAAATTCTCCCGGAAAAGAAAAGGCCCCGAGGCTTGGAAGCCCCGGGGCCAGATTGCTGAGAACCCGCCTTTACTTGATCAGAACGACGACGAAAGCATACAGCACGAGCGATTCGATCAGCGCCATACCGAGAATGAACGCGATTCGGATGGGCCCGCTCGCTCCCGGATTGCGCGCCGTGCTCTCGCAAGCCGCCGCAGTCGCGCGACCCTGACCGAGGCCGCAACCCGCAGCCGCCACGCCCAACGCCAGGGCCGCGGCAAAGTCGATCCAATCGACCGCCTTGGCCGGCGCCGCTGTATCCTGCGCGAACGTCGCGGGCGCGAACGCAAGCGCGATGACCATCGCCAGCAGGAACCACGCTGCCTTCTTGCTCATCTTTGTCCCCTTCCTATGAATTTGCCGCCAGGAGGTGGTTGCCGGAAGCCTTGGGAGGCGACCGGCCTCACGCTGGCCGCGTTTGATGCCGGATTAGTGCTCTTCGGAAACCGCCAGTCCGAGATAGACGAGCGAGAGAATCGTGAAAATGTACGCCTGCAAGATCGCCACGAAAAGATGGAGGCCCGAGAGAATCAGCGGCACTCCCACCGGAACGATGCCGGAAATGTACCCGACGGGATTCAAGTGGCCGAGAAACGTGAATAGGGAAATCGAAAGCCCGAGGAACGAAACGTAGATCAATTCGCTCACGAGCATATTGGCCCAGAGACGCACGGTGAGCGAGAGCAGACGAGCGAAATGGCTGACTGTCTCGACGACCACCATGATCGGGGAGATCGCGAGGACGGGACCCAGCAGCGTCTTCGCGTAGCCGCCCGGGCCGTGCTTCTTGATGCCGAACCGGTTGTAGTAGAGGAAGACGATGGTTGCGCAGCCGAGGGGGACGGTCTTTTCGGCCGTCGGCGACATCACTCCTGGCGCCAGCGAAATCAGATTCGATAGCAGAATGAACATCCAGATGGTGCCGATCATCGGGATGTGCCGCTCGGCGCCGTGGCCGACGATGTCGTCCGTCAGATCCCGCAGGCCCACGCCCATCGGGTTCGTGAGGACCAGCTCCATCACCTGCTGTGTGGCTCCTGGACGGTCCACCGAAATCCGCGCCTTGAGCCACAGAAAGAAGACGACTCCGATCAGAAGGACGAGAAACTCCATCGCCAGATAGTTCGGAATGGGATACGCCGCATCGGCGGGTTGGATGTGCAGCAATGCGAGCAGCGCGGCAGCTGGCTTGCCCAGCAGCAGGTTCACAAGCTTCGTAATGCCAAGGACTTTCTCTTCGCCCATGCCTCTCCCGAAGCGATAAAGACCGGAGTGAATGCGTTCAGACTTACCGCGAATCCAGCCGGTGGCCCCCCCGCGTCAGCTCGTACCCTAGCTCGAGCGCGATTGCCGGAACCACGGCGGCAAGCCCGCAAATGACTGAAACAGCAGGCAATCTAAGCCAAACGAGAATAGCATACACAGCCAGCACCATCAACACGAGCCGACCGAAGAACTTGGCGTGGACCCGCTTTGGGACCTTCACCGTTTCCGCCCCCGCTTGCGCAAGCCCGAGCCGGATCAGGCTTGCTGCGCCCTGCCGGAGCCAGTTGAAGTTCAGCCAGCAGAGCGCTGCTCCAAGCGCCACGCCCGCCCCGGCGCGCCACCCCCATGCAATGAGCGCCGCCACCGCGGCAACGATTCCGAGGGCGACGATGAACCGCTCGATGCGGCGTTCGATCGCGATGTATTCGGCCTCATCCGCCATCTTTTTTGTCGAACTTCGCCGCCTCCTTCAGGATGTCGCGGAGCCCGACAGCGAGGCCGACGAAACCAAGACCGATCGTGAACGCCGGCAGCGTGTGGAGCCAGCGATCCAGCAAATACCCAATGCCGCCACACACCACGGGCGGGCCGATCAGCGTGAAGGGCAGCGAATACGCCAGCGCCGCCTGCCTTACCGCCCCTGGCGTCTCTTTCTTCTCTGAGGGGTCTTTCGAGGCCACTGCGAGTCCCTATTTCTTCTTGAGTTTGAAAACGCGCTCGGCGTTCTCATGATAAATCTTCCGCTTGTCTTTTTCGGAGATGCGGGCGGCGTCCAGGAACTCGACGGCGTCTTCGTGGTCCTGGTAAGGATAGTCGATCGCCCACATAATCCGATCGGCGCCCAGGACCTCAATGCAGAATTTCAGCGTCGGCTCCCAGTTCATCCCGCTCGTGGTGATGTAGAAATTGCGCTTGAAGTATTCGCTGGGCGTCAGCTTCAGCCTGGGCCGGTCGAACCCGATCCGCACGCGGCCGTGCATGAAATCAAGCCGGTAGAGCCAGTACGGGATCCCCTCGCCCATGTGACCGAGAACAATCTGAAGCTTTGGAAACTGATCTAGCACAGCTCCGGTGATCAAGCGGAGCCCATGCAGCGCCGTTTCGACTGCATAACCCCAGATCGCATGCTCGAGGTGGTCCGTGCGAAAGGCCTTGGCCATCAGCGGAATGGGCGCGCGTGGGTGAATGTACAGCGGCACGTTCAGGCTCTCGATCGCTTCCAGGATCGACCAGTATTTGCGTTCGCTCAGATACTCCCCGTTCGTATGTGAGTTGATCATGATGCCGTTGAGCTTCAGCTTCGTGATTGCGCGTTCAGCTTCCTTGATCGCGCGCGGAGGATCCTGCACTGGGATCGTGGCGAGCCCGGAGAAGCGGTCGGGATGGCGCTGAATGGCTGCAGCCAGCCGGTCGTTGCCCGCTTCGGCCACCGCCGCCGCGCGGTCCGGCGCCATCATCTGAACGCCAGTGGACGTGAGCGCCAGCAGATGCATGTCCACGCCGTACTTGTCCATTTCACGCAGGCGCATTTCGTAGAGGTCGATCAGCTTGTTGTGCACCGGGCCGGCCGGGTCGGTTTGAATCTTCCACAGGAATAGATCGGGATCGTATTCCTTCGCGTTGGCAACCAGTTCGCGCTGGGCTTCCATCTGCTCGGGAATCGCGAACGCCTCTTCCGTCGCGATCCGGCGGTAATTCTTCCTTTTCGGCCTTGCCTTAGGTTTGCTCGCCTTGCGCTTCGGACTCATCTGAACTCCCCCTATGATGATGACGCGGTGCGGTCACCAATGATGGATCCCCCAAACCGAGCGGAGTGTAGCGCAGAACGAGCCGGATTTGCACGCCAACGGGCGCAGGCTGCAATCAGCCGTGGTGGGCGCCGTGAAGGACGGCGACGGAGTGCGGAAGCAGGTCAGCGATCACATCCAATGATTCGACCGCGCCGGTCGGGCTGCCTGGAAGGTTGATGATGATCGTCTTGCCGCGAATTCCCGCAGCGGCTCGCGAGAGAATCGCTCTCGGAGTCTTCTCGAGACCTGCCGCGCGCATGCGCTCGGCAAAGCCGGGAATCATGCGCTCCGCGGCTGCCGCGGTCGCTTCCGGCGTCACGTCTCGAGGGCCGAGGCCGGTGCCGCCCGTCGTTAGGATCACGTCCGCGGCATTCGAATCCGCGGTCTCCTTGAGGAACGCCTCGATCGCGGCGCGATCGTCCGCGCGCACGGCGGACAACACAACCTCCCAGCCGAGTTCCTTGCAGCGGGCGGCAACAGACGGGCCGGAGCGGTCTGGCGATTTTCCCGAGGATACGGAATCGCTGACGGTGAGAATCGAAACGCGCATCGCGGGCAAAGCTATCCCGTGGTTTCGACGCCTTCGACGGTGTCCGCATCCCGCTGCCCTTCATCCATCAGGCGAAGCGCTTCCATCAGAAGGCCGGTGGTGGTGCGGGAAATCGTGGAACGAGTCGAGTTGGTTGCGTTGAAATCGATTTCGAATTCGCCGGCGGGCCATCGGACGACGTTAAATACCGCCTCCTCGCCTTCGAAGGAACCGAGTTTCGCATCGGCGCACTGGCCGCTGGTGAAGAACATCTCGCAGGTTTCGCCGTCGTGCCGGATGCTGAGCCGGCAGCTCTTCTGACCCATTTCGAGAGACTGCATCAAGTCGAGAATGCTCATCTCTTCCAAACGTCCCTGGATCACGCCCGGGCGGACCGCGCGGTTCTGCAGCTTTTCCAGCGCCAGGCGGTCGATCACTTTCTTCGTGCGGCGAATCACGTCTTTCAGGAAGAACGGCTTGACGACGAATTCCTCGACGCCTTCGACGATCGGGCGCAGCTTCTCTTCCACGTCGCTGCGGCTCGCGAAGAAGATGAAGGGGATCAGCCTGGTTTGCTGCCGCGCGCGGAGCTTTTCGTAGAGCTGGCGTCCGTCGAGGCCGGGCATGCGGTAATCGCACAGGATCAGGTCGGGCGGATCGTCCACGATTTTCAAAAGCGCGTCGGCGCCATCCGCCGCAGCGATGGTCTGGCAGTGCGGCGCGAGCGCTTTCATCAGGAGGTCGAGGATCAGCGCGTTATCGTCCACGACCAGCACCCGGACGTCCTTGGCCGGCGTCATCGCTTGCGGCTCGTCTCCCGGCGCACATACGTGCCACTGCGTCCGCCGGATTTCTTCACCAGGTGCAATTCCGTGATCTCCATACCGCGCTCAAGGGCCTTGCACATATCGTAGATCGTCAGTGCCGCCACCGCCGCGCCGACCAACGCTTCCATTTCGACACCCGTGGGCCCGGTCGTCGTGGCTTCCGAAGCAATCTCTATTCCATTCTGGCATAGCTTCGCGCGCACATCCACGTGCGTCAACGAGAGGGGGTGACAAAGCGGAATCAGCTCCGAGGTCCGCTTTGCCGCGGTGATTCCGGCGATTCGGGCGACCTCGAGCGGGTTCCCTTTCGGCGATTGGAAGCGCTTCAAACTGCTAACGGTCGCGCGCTTCATGCGCACGAAGGCGTGCGCGGCGGCGCTGCGGGAGGTGGCCGGCTTCGCCGTCACGTCGACCATGCGCACGCGGCCCGATTTGTCGTAGTGCGACAGCCCTTTCATCAAGCGAGAACCCTCATTGGGTTCAAGTTGGCACAATGACGGGCACAGCGCAAGGGTAGTGGCTTACCGGTTTCGGTGCGGGAGTTAATGCGGGCCTAGGAGATAGGCTGGGAAGGCACGCCCAAACGAGCAAATCCCGAGCCCCCGCTATTGGGACTCGGGATCGTCGATCGAGCGAAAGGCTTCGCGGCGAGCCTAGTTCGTCTTCGGCGGAGGCGGTGCGGGAAGCGTAGCGGCGTCCCAGTGCTCGTCGGCCTTGCCGTCCTTGAAGCGCCACATGTCGAACCAAGACGTGGTGTATTTCTTCGACGGATCGCGCGGGTTGGTCAATTCGCGCGACTGCACGACGATGACGAGATCGCCTTCCGCCACGACCGCGACGATCTTTGTCTTCGTGATGTGTTCCGGGATTTCGGACGGTTTGGCAAAGGAAGTGAAGAACTTCACGACGGGGTCGCGTCCCGAAACGACCATGGGATTGTGCTGGTGATACTCGGGCGTGATCCACTTGTCCGCCAGCTCCCAATGATTCGCTTCCAGCAGGTCTTTCATGATGTGATATGCGGCCTGCTTGTTGGTGTTCAGCTTGGGATCCTTGCTGGTGAAGAGAGCGTCGGCCTCAGCCCCGGTGACGCCGACCACCGGTTCCTGAGCGACCGCCGGTGTGCAAAAGAAAAGAATCGTGAGCGCAGTGAGCAGAGCGAGTTGTGTTTTCATGCGTGCGTAGATACATCGAAGCCGCGGATGGTGTCAAGCGCACGCCCCGCGGTCTCGACGCCGATTACTTCACTTCGGCGGGCGTGATGGTCGCGGGGCCTTCGCCGACGATTTCGATCAGCGCGATCTCGTCCTTCGCGCCGTCGTAGTGCGGCTGCTTCGCCAAATCGACCACATAACTGCCCGCGGGCATCGGCACCATGGAATCAGGATCGTACTTCGTGCCGCTGCCAACCCACCATGTCCCCGAAAGCACGGTGATATAGCGGTCGTTCGGATGAAAGTGCGGGCGGCTTGTGTTGTGCGGATACCACTTGACGAGCTCGATGTAGAGGCCCGGCTTCGTCGGATCGCCCATCAGGATGGCCGTCTGCGCCGCTCCTTCGCGGCCGGTCCATTTGATTTGATCCGGATGCTGGTACGTGACCATCGTGGGATCGAGATCGGGCCGAGGCGAAGGCTTTGGCGGCTGAGCCGAACCGAGCGAACGCGCGGAAGCCATCAGGAGCACGATTCCAACTGCGGCTACGACGGGCCAGTAGCCACGACACATCCAAGAATAGCGCATGACTCCCTCCTCAATGCCAAAACGCTCCGGTTGCGGCGAGTGCAACCGGAGCGCTTCCTTGTATCACACAACAACGACCGGACTAAGTGCCGAGATACATCACGTGGACATACGTACCAAGCCTGACGTTATACGCGAGATACCAGCCGTCATGGTCCGGGTCCTCGTATATGACGATCTGATCGGAATCCCAAAGCCAATCACCGCAGAACATCAAGTCATACGGAGCGACGCTGAAATGGAAGCCGCCGAACCAGAATCGGCTCGGTCCGCCGCCTCCGAGGTGCCAGATGTGCTTCTTCCCGAATCCTCCGGTGAAGCGCCCGTGCTCCCAAGGATGATCGAGATGATAATGCGCGTCGTCTCGGCCCGTGTCGTGGCCCACCCAACGGTCGTGCTTCACCTCTACGTGAGGCGCGTTGGGATGTCCCGGTTTCTGGTCGTAGCGGCGGTCAGGAGTCGCGGGTTGAGGTGTGCCGTGATAGGGCGCAGGGCCGTGAGACGGAACGTGCCCTCCGCCGACTTCGGGGTGGCCTTTCTTCTGTGCCAAAGCTGGGAAGGAAAGTATCAACACTGCCGTAGTGAGCAGAGCTAGTTTCTTCATCTCAGCCTCTCCTCGTAAGGTAGCCACCGCGACGCCCACGGGCCGAGTCGAATACGGTAGGCTTCGCGGCGCTCGTCAGTAGGATGTGCTGAAGTGGCGGCCGGTTTCCGCAATGATGCGACGCGGGACGTCCGAGCGAGGGCTAGAATTCGCCGCGGAGGGGAAGCACATCCACCCACTCGCCGGCCTCAAGCTGCAATCGGTCCGCGTGAACCACCAGGAAGCAGTTGCCGCGAACGACGGCGCCGATGTCGCCGGAGCCTTCCCAAAGCAGAACGTCCACTTTGGGATCGCCGCCGGACTCGCCGGCGGGCCAAACGACTCGGGCAGGCAGGAAGTGCGCGACTGTTCCCTTCTCATTGAGCGGATGTGCCAGCCTTGCCTTGAAGAGCGGCAGCGGCTGAGGCGCGCGGCCGCTGAGAGCTTCGATCGCGGGCACGACGAACAGTTCGAAAGTGACCATTGTCGAGACGGGATTGCCCGGGAGCCCGAACACCGGCTTCCCGCAGCACCAGCCGAAGACGGCCGGCTTGCCGGGGCGAATCGCAACAGCATCGAAAAAAAGCTCCGCCCCGAGATCCTGCAAAACTTTCTCAACGAGGTCGTACTTTCCCGCGGAAACGCCGCCGCTCATCACGAGCACGTCCGATTCGAGAGCCCGCTCGATTCTCGCGCTTAATTCACGGATCTCGTCCCGGGCGTTGCCCGCAAGAATCGGCTCGCCTCCCGCCAGCGAGACCTGGGCTGCGAGCGAAATGTTATTGCTGTTGCGAATTTGAAATGGGCCGGGCCTTTCGCCCAGGCCGATCAGCTCATCGCCCGTCGAAAGAATCGCGACGCGAGGCCGGCGGCTCACCTGCAGCTGAGCGCGGCCGACTTCGGCCGCCATGGCCAGCTCTGAGTAGCTCAGGCGCGTGCCGCGCGAAACGACCACTTCTCCCACGCGCGCTTCGGCTCCGGCCAGCACGTAGTGTTGCCCCGCATGGGCCGTCTGCTGCGGAACGATGAATTCGCCGTCGATCCGAGTGAATTCGTGCATCAGAACGGCGTTCGCGCCCTTTGGCAGCGGCGCGCCCGTCAGAATGCGGACGCATTCGCCCTCGGCCACGGCGCCTTCAAACGCAATTCCGGCGCGGCTTTCGCCGATCAGCCTCAGGCGTGCGCCGGGCGTGGACGTGTCCGCCGCGCGCAGCGCGAAGCCGTCTCGAATCGAACGATTGAACGGAGGATAGTTCCGGTCTGCCAGCACGTCCTCGGCGAGAACGCGTCCGAGCGCATCAGCGGGATTGCGGCTGATGTCGATGGTTTCCGTCGCCGAAACCTTCGCCTTGGGCGCGCCCGTGCGCGCGGCGATCAGTTCAATGACTTTTGCGCGGGCCTCTTCGAAGGAAAGCATGGCAGGCTATAGCCACGCGGCGAGTTTCGTACCGCGCGGGACAATCGTGGCGTCGCGTTCCGGGCCGGTGGAAATCATTCCAATTTCGACGTCGAGCTGGTCGGAGATGAAGTTCAGGTAGTCGCGCGCCGCCGTGGGCAGATCGCGCACGTCACGGATGCCGGGCGTCGGTTTTCTCCATCCGGGCAGCGTCTTGTATTCCGGCTCCACCTGCGCGAGCGTCTCGACGTCCGGCGGCATTTCTGTGATCGGCTGCCCCTTGAACTTGTATCCGACGCACACCTTGATTTCCGGCTGCTCGTCGAAGACGTCGAGTTTCGTAACAACGAGCGAGTCGATCCCGTTGAGCATCTTCGCGTAGCGAAGGACGACGAGATCGAGCCAGCCGCAGCGTCGCGGGCGGCCTGTCACCGCGCCGAACTCGTTGCCGCGCTGGCGGACCTCCTGCGCGTCCAAGTCCGGCATCTCGGTCGGAAAAGGTCCGCTGCCGACGCGTGTGGTGTACGCCTTCGTCACGCCGACGACGCCGGTAACCCGCGTGGGGGCGACTCCGAGGCCCGTAGCCGCGCCCCCGGAAATCGCGTTCGACGAAGTCACGTACGGATAGGTGCCGTGGTCGATGTCGAGCATCGTGCCCTGCGCGCCCTCGAAGAGCGCGGATTCGCCGCGGTCCAGCGCATCGTTCAGCAGGACGGCCGTGTCGGCCACGAGCCCCCGAATGTGCGCCGCAAGTTCCAGATAGTGATCGAGCAGCCCGGCGGTTTCGAGAGGATGGCCGTAGGTCGCCTGGCTGATCGCGTTCTTTTCGGCAATCACACGCTCGAGCTTCACGCGGAAACATTCAGGCTCCAGCAGCTCGCACACGCGGATTCCGCGCCGCGCCATCTTGTCTTCGTACGCGGGGCCGATGCCGCGCGAAGTGGTTCCAATCTTTGCCTCGCCGCGAGCCGCTTCGGCGGCCTTGTCCATCTCGCGGTGGTACGGGAAAATCACGTGCGCGCGATTGCTTAGGAACAGCCGCCCGCGCACTTCAACGCCGGATTTCTTGAGATTCTCTAATTCGCCGACGAGTGCAGCGGGATCGACGACCGCGCCGGGTCCGATCACGGCCTTCTTTCCGGGCCGCAGGATTCCGCTGGGGACCAGTTGCAGGACGTAACGATGGCTGTCGAAGATGACCGTGTGACCGGCGTTGTGCCCGCCAGCGTAACGCGCCGTGAAATCGAACGACGAGGCGAGATAATCGACGACCTTGCCTTTTCCTTCGTCGCCCCACTGAGCGCCGACCACCGCAATCGCTTTGGTTCGAGCCCGCTCCGGCACCACTGCACCCCGCAATCACACAAGTCGCACGTTGCCCCGCTCCGGCTCACCAATGAAACGTTACAGGAGGGTTGGCGCGACGCGCACCAATCCACAATCCTACGCTGTGCCCTGCCCGAAGGCAAGCGCGAGCGTGGCGCGAATCGGATGGGAAGGTCGTGAAGAAGTTCTTCTAGGCCTTGCCGAAGATTTTCTCGGCGATGTCGGCGGCGACCGGCACGCGGAATCGATCGCCCTGATACGCCTTGATCATCAGCAGAATCCAGAGAACGAACGCGGCGATGTTGATAAGCCCAATCAGCGCCCAGGCCATCGAGAATCCAGCGAAGCCCGTCGCGAACATGCTCACGCCGAAAAACATGCCAAGAACGATGGACAGGATGTGAAGGCCGCCGAAGACCACGATCGACTGCGCGGCGTGAAACCGGACGTAGGGCCGTTTGTCGATGAAGTAAAAAATCAGCCCCGTGATCCAGCCGACGACGTAGCACAACAGCCCGGCAAGCTTTTCATCCATCTGAGACTGCGCCGACGGGCTCGCCGCCGGATTCGCGCCTGCCTGCGGCGCTCCACAGCTCGCGCAGAACCCAGCGTTATCGGCGACAACTGCCCCGCATTTCGTGCAATGTGCCATGACACTCCCCCCGGGAAAAGCAGTTGCGGCGCAGCCTATCAAAAGCGTTTGGGCCGGGCAAGCGCAATCGCCGGAAACTCGACGCGTGTAGCGAGCAGCGGACGCCG
>DATJXJ010000071.1:0-54062 GCA_035500255.1 Verrucomicrobiia bacterium
TGATGGCCGAAAACCTGGTGAAGTGGATCGAGCCCGTTCAGACACGCCGGAAAGAATTGGAGGCGCGCCCGAAAGAAGTTTGGGATATTCTCGACGCCGGCGGGAAGAAGGCGCAAAAGACCGCGCGCCGCACCATGAAGCGCGTCCGCAACGCGATTTTCAAGTGGGATGAGGCCCGCAAGGCCGCGGGAGGGAATTGAGTTGGCATCAGCGTCACCAACACCGTCGCCCTATCGCATCAATTTGCCGGTCTACGAAGGCCCACTCGATCTCCTGCTCGATCTGATCCGCAAGCAGGAGATGGACATCCACAACATTCCGATCGCCAAGATCACCGAACAGTATCTCGACTACCTGCATCAGCTGGAAACGCTCGATATCGACGTCTCCGCCGATTTCATCTACATGGCCGCGACGCTGATCCACATCAAGTCGAAGATGCTGCTGCCCGCCGATCCGCTGGTGGGTCCCGAGGCGCTGGACGATCCGCGCCAGGAGCTGGTCCACCGCCTGATCGAACACGAAAAATTCAAGAATGCGGCGCAGCTTCTGTATCAGAAGCAGCAGGTGGAAGCGCACGTCTGGTCGCGGCCGGACCGCACGCTCTATACCGGCGACGCGATTGAAGGCGAAATGGTCGTCTCGCTGGTGGACCTGATCAAGACGTTTCAGGACGTGCTCGAGCGCCGCAAGCAGGTGGCGAAATTCGAGCTGCGGCACGAGTCGGTGACCATCGCGCAGATGATGGACCGGCTCCGCCAGCGCCTGATGGCCGGCGAGGACGCCGTTTCGCTGATCGAATTCTTCGATTCTTGCACCACGCGCAACGCCATGATCGTCGCGCTGCTGGCCGTGCTCGAAATGGTGCGCATGCAGGCCGTGATTCTGGTGCAGTCGGAGCTGTTTGCCGATATCGCGCTGCGCAAACACAAGATGTTCGACGCGGTGTTTGCCGGACCGGACGCGATGTCGAAGATCGAGGAACAATATCTGTAGTGCCGCCAGGTGAAAACATGACGCCAGAAGCGATGCAGGCAGCGCTGGAAGCCATCATTTACGCGGCGGACGAGCCCGCCACACTCGATCAGATCGCCAACGCGCTGGGCGTGGAGAAAACCGAAGCGCGCGCCGGACTGGATTTGCTCGTGGCGTCCTATGCCACCGACCAGCGCGGAATCGAAGTGCGCAAGGTCGGCGGCGGATGGAGGTTCTACACCAAGCCGCAGCATCACGACGCGGTGCGCAAGTTCATCAAGAGTCTCCAGCCGCCTCTGCGCCTGACGATGCCCGCGCTCGAAACGCTGGCCGTGATCGCCTACAAGCAGCCGATCACGGTGCCCGAGATCAACGAGATTCGCGGCGTGCACGTCGGCGGCGTGATCAAGACGCTGCTCGAAAAGCGTCTCATCACCACCGCGGGCCGCAAGGAAGTGATCGGCCGGCCGATCCTCTACCGCTCCTCGAAGCAGTTCCTGATGCGCTTCGGTCTCTCCGATCTCGACGAGCTGCCCAGCTTGAAGGAATTCGAGCAGCTCGCTCAGGCGGCGCTCGGGTCCGATTCGGGCATCGCGCCCTCCGAACCGGAGGACGCGGCGGCAGCTCCGGCGGAATCCAGCGCCGCCGCCGCGATCCAGGCGTCGGGCGAAGACAACGATCTCGCCGAGCTCGCCGAAGATCCCACCGACCAGCCCGACCAGACGCGCGCGGCCTCGGCAGGCTCGTCTGAAGCGTCGTAGCCCGCGATTCCTGTTCCTGTATTGACGCTGCAATTCATGTAGAATAGCCGCCGTTGCGGGCCGCTGGAACGCCACTCGCCCGGATGGGAGTCCCATGCGAAAAGTCGGGATTGCGCACACCCTTGCGCTGACGGTCGTGGCCGCTCTCGCGCTCGGTGCGATCGCCGCGGCGCAGCAGGCGAAGCCCGCCTCACAACAGCCTCCGGCGCCCGCGGCCCTGAAGACCGAGACCCGCCTGATCACCGTCGATGTGGTCGTCACCGACGGAAAGGGCAACATCGTGCGCGGCCTGAAGCAGGATGATTTCCAGATCTCGGAGGAGCACGGCTCACAGCAGAAGATTACACGGTTCGAGTTTGTCGACACGTCGGCGCCGTCCCCAGCCGCCAATGCCGTTCCATCGATGCCGCCCGGCCCCGGCGTGTTTTCAAACGTCGATTCGACGCGGTTCCGGCTGCCTCCCACCGTGATTTTGATGGACGCGCTGAACACCTCCGCGTACCACCAATTGCAGGTGCGGCATGACATGGTGCTTTTCCTGAAGAAACTTCCGACGGACACTCCGGTGGCCGTGTTTCTGCTGGGCCATTCGCTGCGCGTGGTGCAGAATTTCACGTCGGATCCGGCGCTGCTGCGCGCGGCCGTGGACAAGCTCAACGGGCCGGACATGCGCCAGCGCAATCCGCAGGACGATCCGGACAGCCCCACCAACATCATGCGCAGCATGACGAAGGCGCCGGAGGACGTGATCGAACGGCTGGAGGATTTCGAAAAGCAGGAGTACGCCGACCAGACCAGGGAGCGCGTCGAGGAAACCGCCGACGCGATGAAGGCCATTGCGAAGTACCTGGGAGGCTATCCGGGTCGGAAGAATCTGGTGTGGTTCTCCGAATCGTTTCCGCTGTGGATCGCGCCGGCCACGGATTTCGGGTCCGATCCCTTCATGGGCACCGATTCCTACGACGAAAAAGTTCGCATCGCCTCCGGCGCTCTGGCGGACGCGCAGGTGGCCGTCTATCCGGTGGACGCGCGCGGGCTCGAACCCGCCGGTCTCTACTCGGTGGATCAGAATCCCAATATGGACCGGCGCAATCCCGGCGCCAGTCTGGCCCGCAATATCCAGCACGAGAACGATGACCGCGAGGAATCGCAAGCCACGATGGAGGCGGTCGCCGGCGAAACGGGCGGCGAGACCTGCAAGAGCACGAATGACCTGGCCGGCTGCGTCCAGCACGAACTGGATCAGAGCTCGTCCTACTACGAGCTCGCCTACTATCCGGAAAACGTGAAGTGGGACGGGCGCTTTCACCGCATCGTATTGAAGACTTCGCAGAAGGGTTTGAAGCTTTCCTACCGCCGCGGATATTTCGCGACCAGCACAGTGCCGACCGCGGGACACGACGATCCGGAAAAGCTTCTGAAGCAGGCTTGCATGGCGCCGCTGCCTTCGACCTCGATTGCCCTGGCCGTGGCGGCCGTGCCTCCCGCCGCGGGCAGCCCCACCGATGTGCGCTATCTGCTGACCATTCCGGCGAACTCCGTGACGCTGCGCTCCGACAGCGCATCCAGGGCGGTGACGCTTCAGGTGGCGATTTGCGAGTTCGATCCGAAGGGCGACTCTTTCGAGTTCTTCGAACGGGATCTCTCGCGGCCGGTGCCGGACGATGTGTACAAGGTCTGGCAGGAGCGCGGCATTCGCAACATTTTCGACTACAGCGCCAAGCCGGAAGATCAGCGGCTGCGTTTCGCAGTGCTCGACGTGCCCAGCGGCGTGAGCGGCTCGATCGACGTGCCCGCGCACCCGCAGTCGTTTGCAGCCGTGCCGGGATTGCCCGCTGCCGCGCCAGGACCCTCGGCCGCCGCGGCTCCGGCGCCGCCGAAGCCGCCGGCACAGGTGGTCACGAAGATCACGTTCCGCGCCGGCAGTGCCGCGAGCGCGCTCGATTGGAGCGGCGATTCGCTTTCCTACAAGGGAGACCTGGGCATCGAGCAGGGCGCGCCCGCATTCTTCCACACGATCTACGGCGCGAAGTTCCATTGCGACGGAGGGAATCTCGTCGCCAATGACGCGGCCTCGAACCAGAAGCCGAGCTATCTATTCACGTTTCGCAATCTGTCCGGCCAGGGGGCGCTGGTCGAGCTCGGCGGAGAATCTCCCGCGTATTCCGGAGACCTGCCGGTCGATGCCAGCGGGCGCGCGTTCTTCGACTACTTTTGGAAGCTGTGCCACTGCCAGCAACCTTAGCGCTTCATCCGCTTCGCGAATTTCGGTAGTCTGAGCGTTGTCCCGGAACTTCGATGGAAGAACGTCTGCAAAAAATCATCGCCCGAGCGGGCCTCGCCTCGCGGCGTCGCGCCGAGGAAATGATCACTTCCGGTCTGGTGACCGTGAACGGACGGCTGGTCACCGAGCTCGGCACCAAGGCGGATGAGTCGCGCGACCACATCAAGGTGGCAGGGAAGCTCCTGCGGCCCGGGGCCAGGCGCGTGTACCTGATCCTGCATAAGCCCCCCGAAGTCGTCTCGACGCTGAGCGATCCGGAGGGCCGGCCATCGCTGCGCGAATTCCTGCACGGCATTTCCGAGCGAGTTTTTCCCGTGGGCCGCCTGGAATATCACTCTTCAGGTCTGGTCTTTCTGACGAACGACGGCGACTTGGCGAATCGTATTCTGCAAGCTCACCATCTGCCGCAGACGTATCAGTTGAAGCTCAAGTCGCCGCTCGCTCCGGCGGAAATCGCGAGCCTCGCTCGCACCACCGGCGCGCGTGTCGTGCAGCTGCGCCGGAAAGACTCGCCGTGGTACGAGACCACAATCTCCGAAGCGCGCCGCGACTCTCTGCGCAACAAGCTTTTTCAGACCGGTCACCCCGTCGACAAAATGAAGCGGACCGCCATCGGAAATCTGGAGCTCGGCTCGCTCGCGTCGGGGCGTCACCGCGAAGTTTCGGCAGCGGAACTCGCGGCGCTCGCTCGCGCGCTACGAGCCGGTACTAGACCGTTGAATCTTGCGCGTCCCTCGCGCCGCGTCTCCCGTTGATCCCGCTTCTCTTTCGTTCGAGTTCTTGTATGATGGAGCCACGGTGCGGGGGGATTTCACCGACCCAACTTAGCGGCAAGCCTTGAGCGCATGATCTGTATTCGTGCGCGGACGTGTGCCGTGTGTGGTCGTCGCGCGGGGACCCGTGCGGGCTCGTCGCGCATGTGAAAGGATCGGAATGAACAAATCAGGCGAGCAGTCGATTGCCGGTGATGTCAGGCAGCCAGCGCCGCGCGCCGGCGACCCGGCAAGCGAGCTTCTGAAGACCAGCAAGACGATCGCGGTCGTCGGACTTTCGAGCAGGCCTCATCGCCCGAGCTACGGAGTCGCGGCGTATCTGCAGTCCGCCGGCTATCGCGTGATTCCGGTGAATCCCGCGGAGACGGAAGTCCTCGGTGAGAAGTGTTACGCGCGGCTGGAAGACATTCCGGAGCGCGTGGACATTGTGGACATCTTCCGGCGCTCGGAGTTCGTGCCGGAGATCGTGGAATCCGCGATTCGCATCGGAGCGCGCGGCGTGTGGATGCAGGAAGCCGTGATTCACCCGGAGGCGGCGGAGCGGGCGCGCCGCGCGGGTCTGTTCGTCATCATGAACGCGTGCATCCTGAAAGAGCACATCAAGCGGTTCCGGCTGCAGTAGTCGATTTTCCGCGAGCAAGTTTTAGGGCAGGGCATACAGCTTCAGGGCTCTTTTCCCCGGTTCGGTGATCGCTAGAGACTTTCCATCCGGAGTCACCCGGAAGTCGTGAAACACCAGATCGTGCAGGATCGAAGTGAACGACCCGTCCGAAAGTCCCACCCAAAACAGAATATTCGAACGGTCGACTGGCCCGCGCTTGAGCAGGACGCGCTGCTCATCCGGACTCCACTCGAAGCGCCCAAATCCGGTTCGGACGCGGGCGGTCCGGGCGCCGGTCGCGACGTCGATCACGTCGATGTAGTCCCCATCCTCGAAGAATCCGATCTTCTTGCCGGAGGGAGAGAGCGAGAGAGATCCCTGGTAGGAGTCGATGTGTGCGATTTCGGTGACCGTCTCGCGCACGAGATCGAGCTGCACCAGCGTCAGGCCCTTGTGCAGGCCCAGGTTCTCGCCGATGGCGAACGCGCGATTTTTCTCGGCGTCCCAGATCACCGTATTGAACGTGTGCCCTTCGAATAGGGTGCTGGTTTGGCCGTCAGCGGGGCGAATTCGCGTGATGGAATACGGTCCGCCGCCGGTCAGGTAGACCACCTGCGCGTTGTCGGCAAGCCAGGCGCCCTGCACCGCGTTTTCGATGAAGCGCGTTTTCGATCCCGCCACTTTGATCTCTCTGCCGTCGGCATCGAGCAGGGCAATCGCCCGCGGGCCTCTCACGGGCGAAAGCGGCGAATTGTCCTCATCCAGATCGCCCCTCTTCTTGGCGAGCTTGTCATCGAAGCCCTTGGGAGCTTCCTGCAACGACATGCTGACCGCGATCCGCTGCGCGTCGGGCGACCAGGCGATCGAATCGATCACGTAGCCTGCGGTTGGCGGTATCGGCATGAACTTGTCGGCCTCGACGATGCGCCGGGTCCTGCCGGGACCGGCTGAGATCGAGATGTCGTCCCGCTCGATCACCAGCTGGCGGATGCGCTTCATGTGCGGGACCGCGTACACGATGGAGTTGTCCGCGGCGATGTCGAACGCCTGGCAATCCTCGTCGATTACCATCTTCGGCGCGTCCTGCGCCGCGACGCGGGCGGGAAGTGCGGCGAAGGCGAAGCCAAGCGCCACGGCCGCGACCGATCGGAGGTCAGGCAGCGCTCCTAGGCAGGCGATGGGGCGTCCGCGTCGCTTTCTCACCCGTCTTTCCTCATGGGCGCCGGTTTTTTCTGGATGCGGCGAATTTCCTCCAGCCGCTGCCGGATGCGCGCTTCAAATCCCTGATCCGTCGGTTTGTAGTACGAGCGTCCGAGCAGGCTTTCCGGCAAGCAGGTCATGTCCGTCACTTTTTCTTCCGTGTTGTGAGCGTACTGATAGCCCTCGCCGTAGCCGAGATGGCTCATCAGGCCGGTAACGGCATTTCTTAGATGCAGCGGAACGGGCTCCGCGATGGTCTTCTGCAAATCTTCGTGGACCGCGCCATAGGCCGCGTAAAGCGCGTTGGATTTCGGCGCGAGCGAAAGATAGACGGCCGCCTGCGCCAAAGCCAGATAGCCCTCGGGCGGACCGATGAAGTCGAAGGCCTCCTTCGCCGCGATCGTCACGGCGAGGGCTCCCGGCTCCGCGAGTCCGATGTCTTCGCTGGCCATGCGCACCATTCGGCGGGCGAGGTAGAGCGGATCCTCGCCGGATTCGATCATGCGCGCCAGCCAGTAGAGCGCCGCGTCCGCGTCGGAATTCCGCACGGACTTGTGCAGCGCCGAGATCAGGTTGAAGTGCTCCTCGCCCCCCTTGTCATAGGGTAGGAGCTTCTTCTGGAGAACCTCGGAGAGCCGTTCCTCCGAGAGCACCTTGCGTCCCTGCGCGTCCGGCTCGGTGCCGAGCACGAGCGCCTCGAGGGTGTTGTATGCGGAGCGCGCGTCTCCGTTCGCGAGGACCGCGATCCGCTCGAGGACCGTGTCGTCCGCCGCGATCTTTTCCTTGCCCAATCCGCGCACGGGATCATTCACGGCGCGCCGCAAGAGGCCTAGGATCTGCTCGGCTGACAGCGCATGCAACACGTAGACCTTCATCCGGGAGAGGAGCGGCGCGATCACTTCGAAGGACGGGTTTTCGGTCGTGGCGCCGATCAGCAGAATATTGCCCGCCTCCACGTGCGGCAGAAACGCGTCCTGCTGCGCGCGATTGAAGCGGTGCACCTCGTCCACGAACACGATCGTGCGCTGGCCGTAGCGCCGAGTGGCTTCCGCCTTGGCCATCACCTCCTTGATTTCCTTGATTCCCGAAAGAACGGCGCTGAAGGGAACGAACTGCGAACGCGTTTGGCGGGCGATGATCCGCGCGAGCGTGGTCTTTCCGCAGCCGGGCGGACCCCAGAGCAGCATCGAGCCGAGTTCGTCGCGCTCGATCTGCGTGCGCAGGGGCTTGCCGGAGCCGAGCAGTTCCTCCTGCCCGACGAATTCGTCCAGCGTTTGTGGGCGCATGCGGTCGGCGAGCGGGCGTCCGGCCTGCGGTTCGGGCTCCGGTTCGATGGCGCGAAAAAGTCCCATGTTCGATCTTTGCAGATTCCTAGACGTCCGAGAGCCTTCTCTGGCGCGCCGCTTCGTACAACACGATCGAGGCGGCGATCCCCGCGTTCAGCGATTCCACCGCCCCCGCCGTCGGGATGGAGATCGTCCCGTCCGCCGCGCGTTCGATTTCCGGCGGCAACCCGCTTCCTTCGTTGCCAATGAAGATAGCCGATGGGCCGCAGAGGTCGATCGCCTGCGAAACATCTTCGGACGCCGGGCCGCGCTGCGAAGTGGCGGCGTACACCTTCACCCCGGCGAGCTTGAGTTGCGCGAGCAAGATCGGCACGGCCATTCCGCGCAGCACCGGAAGTCGCAGGGCCGATCCGGCCGATGCGCGCAGCGCCTTGGGCGACCACGGGTCCGCGGTGCCGCGCGTCGCCACAGCGCCGGTGGCGCCAAACGCCTCCGCCGAACGGAGAATCGTGCCCACGTTGCCGGGGTCCTGCACACCGGCTAGCACCGCCACCAGCGGCTCGCTTTCGCGCATCGCACCCGGACCGCGCAGGACGTCCTCGAGGTTCCATTCGCGCTGGCGGAAGAGCGCAGCGACGCCTTGCGGCGTGTCGGTTCCCGCGACGCTTTCGAAAAGCTTGTCCGTCGTGCGGAGAATGCGCGAGCGCGAGATGCCCGCGTCGCTTTCGCTCGCCGCGCTCAGCACACGCGCGGCTTCTCGCTCGCCCGATTCGCTAACGAGCAGTGCTTCCGCTTCCAGTCCCGAGCGAACAGCTTCCTCGACCAGCTTCGGCCCTTCGACGCCGATGAGTTCGTCCGCCCGCGGTCCCGTGCCCTGCAAAGCCGCGCGAAACATCTTCAGCCATTTGTTGTCGCGGCTGGTCACAACAGCATTCGGCTCAGGGCCGCGCGCGTTGCGCAGGGAGGTTGGGCGCCGATGCGGCGCGGATGCGGAGTGAGACATCCGACAAGCCTAACAAAGGCCTCCGGCCGCGTAAACCGGGGGAGCCAGGCGGACCCCCCGAGGCGATGTTTTCGACACGCGGCTAATCGCTTGTTCTGCTTGATGTTGCTTCCGGGGCGAGGGCTGCTGTAATCTGTCCCCGAACGGGGCAGCAGCCCGCGTCAAACAAATTGCCTGCCGAAATTCTCAAGGTCTCAGCCGAAGCACCGGAACGGCATCTCATCAACTACGCCGCGAGTTTCATCGAGCGCGGCCGCGTGATCGCCGTGCCCACCGACACGTTCTACGGTCTGTGCGCCGATCCCTTTAATCTGTACGCCGTCGAGCGCGTGTTTCAACTCAAGGCGCGGCCTGAAACCCGCGCGCTGCCGATCCTCGTGAACTCGATTGAACAGGCGCTGATGCTGGCGCGCGACGTGCCGGACGCGTTCTTGACGCTGGCGCATAAATTCTGGCCGGGCGCGCTGACGCTGGTGGTGGAAGCGACGCACCGGCTGCCGCTGAAAGTCACCGGCAACACGGGCCGGGTTGCGCTTCGCTGGGCCGATTCGCGCATCGTCACCGCCCTGATCGAAGCGGTCGGCGGTCCTGTGACGGGCACCAGCGCGAATCTTTCCGGAAGACCATCGTGTACGAACGTCGATCAGTTGGTCGAACAGCTGGGCGACCGCCTGCCCCTCATTCTCGATGCGGGGGACACCGGTGGGACGCTAGGCTCAACGATCGTGCGGATCGACGGCGACACATGGTCGATCGCCCGCCAGGGCGCCCTTCCTGATTCGGAAATCCACAGAGCTTTCGGAGCGTAGTTCGGCGTGATCTAGCGGCCCGCGGCCACGCGGAAGGCCTCGCTGCTGAGGAAGTCGTAGTCGCCCCCAGGCGGAATCACGATCCCACTCACGCGGTCGCGGTGCACGCACGTATTGTCGTAATACCAGAGGTCGATGTAGGGCTCGTCTTCCGCCACGATCTTCTGAATCTGCGAAAGGATCGCCTTCCGCTTCGACCGGTCCGTCTCCGCGCGCTGCTGATCGAGCAGCCGGTCGATTGTCGGATTGCGGTAGTGACCGCGATTCGCCCCGTCGGGCGGCATGTGCGACGAGTTGTAGACGTAGTCGAAGATGTCCGGATCGTTGTTCGTGTAGCCGGTCCAGCGAAGCGTGTACAGTTGGAAGCTGCCGCGTCCGATGTCGGACAACAGCGTCGCCGTCTCCAGCGAACGCAGATCGAGTGCGACCCCGATATTCCTCCACTGGTCCGCCAGCGCTTCTCCCAGCAGTCTCGCGGACTCTTCCGTCGAGGTTTTCAAGGTCAGGTGAAACCGCACGCCGTCCGGCGCGCGGCGAAGCCCGGCCTCGTCCAGCAGCCGCTCCGCCAGCGCGGGATCGTATGGGTATTGCTTGACGTCGTGCTCGTACGCCCAATGATCGGGTGGGAGCAGGCTGTCTGCGGGGCGAGCCTTGCCTCGGAGCAGATATTGAATCAGCGATTCGCGATCGACGGCGTAGGCCAGGGCCTGGCGAACCTCTCGCCTGGCGAGAATCGGATCAACGAAATTGAAAGCCACGTAAGACAGTGACGTGCCCGGCTCTTCCTCCACCATGAGATTCGGCTGTTTCCCGAGAGCCAGGATCATGTCCGGCGTCAGCGAATTCACGCCGCCGATATCGGTGCTGCCCTTGCGCAATTCGAGCGCTCTCACAATGGCATCGGGCACGACGCGGAAGCGTACGCGGTCGATGGTAGGGCGCGCTCCGAAATAGTCCGGGTTGCGCTCGAGCACGATGTCCTCATCCGTGGTCATGCGCACGAAGCGAAACGGGCCCGAGCCGATCGGATGCCGCGCCAGTTCGGCGCCCGAACCTCGGGGAACGACGCCGATGGCGAGCCTCGTCAGGCTGTACAGGAACGACGAATACGGTTCGCTCAAGCGGATGATCACCGTTGCGTCGTCGGGCGTTTCGACCGATCGCACCCGCGCGAACGCTCCGCGCTTGGGCGAATGCATTTCGTCTGAGCGAATCGAATCGAGCGTGAACTTCACATCGGCGGCGGCGAGCGGCCGTCCATCGTGAAACTTGACGCCGCGCCGAAGATGGAAGACGTAGGTGAGCGCGTCCGGAATCTCCCATTTCTCCGCCAGGTCCGGGACCAGATTCATTTGCGGGTCGCGGTCCACCAGCCCGTCAAAGAGCAGACCGTCCAGATCTTCCGATTGCGCGTCGGTGCCGAGGCGAGGATCGAGGTTCGTTGGCATCGATTCGATCAGGAAATCGACCCCTCCCGGATCGGTCGCACTGCGGGATTTGGCGCATCCGGAGCAGAGCGTTGCGGCCAGAATGGCGCACACCAACACGCCTCGAACCGCTCCGCGTCCTTTGTCGTGTGGCTTAGCGCTGGCCGCGTGGTTTGCCGGCGCGCCGGTGCACGATTTTCCCGAGTACCGCCGGGTGCTTGGCTCCGGTCGCTGAAGGTACGTTGCTGGGCCGCCCGTGATAACTCTCATAGGCAAGCAGCGCAAATCCAAAGGCCTCCTTGGCCTCAACCGGAACGCCGAAGCGGCTTGCCGGCACCACGTCGATGCCCGGCAGGGAAGCGGCGAGCTGCGCCATCATCAACGGATTGTAGGCGCCGCCCCCGGCAACAATTAACTCATGGACCTGCGCCCGCGGGATGATGAATCTTCGGAAGGCGTCCGCAATTGATAGCGGCGTGAAGACCGTGGCCGTCCGAACGATGTCGGCGTTCCCTGCATGGTGATGGTGCCCCCAGGCGAGCAGCATGCGGGCGTACTCCAGCCCGAAGAGCTCGCGCCCGGTTGATTTGGGAGGCTTCTTGCGGAGGTAAGGCTCGCGCATCATTCGCACCAGGAGCTCGGGAATCGTGCGCCCGCTCAAGGCGAAGTGCGCGTCAAGATCGCACGCCGACTTTCCGCGCGTGATGCGCTCCATTAACCCGTCCACGATCATGTTGCCCGGCCCGGTGTCGAACGCGAACACATCGTCGGGCCGCGCCGCTGCTGGAATGACGGTCACGTTCGCGATGCCGCCGATATTCAGCGCCACCCGCCCGCGCAGATCGTCGCGATAGAGCAGGTAATCGACAAACGGAATCAGCGGAGCGCCCTGTCCGCCCGCGGCCATGTCCGCGGTGCGGAAATCGCCGATCGTCGTGATGCCGGTCCGCTCGGCGATGACGCTCGTCTCGCCGATCTGAAGCGTGGAGGGCGCGCGCATCGTGCCCTGAAAGCGCGCCGCCGATCCAAGATGGAAAATCGTCTGTCCATGCGAGCCGATCAGCGACACCGACCCGAGCGCGACTCGCCAGCGTCTGCAGGCCCGTATGGCCGCTTGTGCGAAGGCTTCCCCCAGCAGGAAATTGAGCTCGCTGATCTCCGCCGTCGTCGTCTCCTGGCCGTTGGCCAGCCGAAGCACTCGCTCGCGAATGTAGGCAGGGAATGGAACATGGTGGTGACCTTCGAGGTGCGCCGCTAGATTGGGCGGCGCGCCGTTGATCGACACCAGGGCCGCGTCGATGCCATCCGCCGACGTTCCCGACATCATTCCAAGCACACGCATCGCTCTATCCGATCATCTGCGGGAGTTCTTCACATCCTGGCAGGCGCCGTGGCCGTCGCGGGCCCAGGCCCACTGTCGTACCCATGGACGCAGCACCACCCCCAAAGGACACGGGCCATCTCCGGATCCACCCTGATCCGGAAGAGGCAAGAAACGCCGCGATCGATGGCCGGCCTGCGGCTCGGACTCAATCAAGCTGCTTTTGCAGCGCCGCGAGCAGGTTCAACGCCTCGATCGGCGTCAGTTTGTTCAGCTCCGCCTCGCGCAGCGACCGCAGCACCGACTGATCCATCGCCGCAAACGCTGTTTGCTCTGCGATCGGCGCCGCACCCGGCGAAAGCTCATGCGTCAGCTTTTCCTCGCTTCGCTCGTGGCGCCGCAAGATCTCCCGCGCGCGCGCGATCACGCTGTTCGGCAGTCCGGCCAGCCGGGCCACCTCGATCCCATAGCTTTTGTCGGCGCTTCCGGGCTCTACCCGCCGGAGAAAGACGATCTCCTGTCCGGCTTCTTCCACGGAGACGTGGACGTTCTTCACCCCCGCCAACAATTGTTCGAGTTCCGTCATCTCGTGGTAGTGCGTGGCGAAGAGAGTGCGCGGCCGCGCCCCTCCGTGGAGCGCCTCGACCACGGCCCACGCAATCGACAGGCCGTCGAAGGTGGCCGTACCCCGGCCGACTTCATCCAGCAGGACCAGACTCGCGGGCGTCGCCGTGTTCAGAATCGCCGCGACTTCGCTCATCTCGACCAGAAAGGTGGAACGTCCGCGCGCCAGATTGTCCGAAGCGCCGATGCGCGTGAAGATTCGGTCGAGCAGCGGCAGCCTGGCGTGCGTCGCCGGCACGAATGAACCCATCTGCGCCAGAATCGAAATGAGCGCCGCTTGCCTCAAGTACGTCGACTTGCCGCCCATGTTGGGTCCGGTGATGATCAGAAGGAACTGCGTCTCGTCGTCGAGATACAGGTCGTTGGGGACAAAGCGCTCGCCGCGCTGTTCGAGAAGTTTCTCGATCGCCGGATGCCGTCCGCCGGAGACCAGAAGCGCGCCACGTGAACCCTTGCGCGCCACACTGCGCTCGGTGAATTCCGGTCGCGCGTAGTTCCGCGCCGCCGCGATCCGGGCGAAATTCACCAGCACATCCGCCTGCGCGACGGCTGCGGCCGTCTGCCGCAAACGGCTGGCTTCGTGCGCGATCGACTCGCGAATCTCGCCATAAAGGCGGCGCTCGATTTCAACGGCTCGATCCTCGGCCGAGAGCACCTTCCGCTCGTGGTCCTTCAGCTCCGCCGACGTGAACCGCTCTGCGTTCGCAAGAGTCTGCTTGCGCTCGTAGTCCTGCGGCGCAAGCGGCAGATTCGGCTTCGAAATCTCGATGTAGTAGCCGAATACCTGGTTGTAGCGGATTTTCAGAGAGGCGATTCCCGTTCGCTTTCGCTCGCGCTCCTCCATCGCGGCGATCAGCTGCCGCCCGTGTTTGAGTATGTCCCGAAGTCCGTCGAGTTCCGGATGGAAGCCGGGGCGAATCGTGCCGGGTTCGCCGGCCAGCGCGGGAGGGTCGTCCGCAATGCCTCGCGCGATTGTGTCGCGGACGTCCGCCATCTCATCCATCTGGCCGCACAATGCGGATAGCCGCGCCGCCGTGTCCACGCTCCGAAGCAGTTCCCGCATCGGCGGAATTCTTTCCAGCGACGCGCGAAGCGCCAGCAAATCGCGCGGCGTGGCGACGCCGAGCGTCACGCGGCTCGTAAGGCGCTCGAGATCGAGCACGCCTTCCAGTTCTTTGCGAATCTCCTCGCGCGCGATGGTCTGTGATTTCAACTGCGCCACGGCTTCGAGCCGCTGCTCGATCTCTTCGAGCGCGATCTCAGGCCGCAACACCCAGGCTCGCAGCAACCGGGCGCCCATGCCGGTGGCTGTGTCGTCGATCGCCGAGACGAGAGTCGCCGAGGCGTCGTCTCCCGCGGAGGGCTCCACCAGTTCCAAATTCCGCGCCGTCACCTGGTCGAGAACCATGGCGTCTTGCTGCTCGTAATACGAGATGCGGTCGAGGTGCTCCAGGCCCGTGCCAGCCGGGCGCAAGCCGGGCAGCTTGGCCGCGTCCTCCGGCTTTGGCGCGCCGATTGCGGACGTTTCGCGGAGGTAATGCACGAGCGCGCCCGCCGCCGCGATCGCTTGAGAGTGCCCGGCCAATCCGAATCCTTCGAGAGCCGCCACGCGAAAATGATTCTCCAGCTGCCGCGTGGCGTAGCTCGTCTCGAAGACCCAGTCGTCCAGCCGCGTCTCTATGCCCGTGCCGTTGGAACTCGCGCCGCCGGAGGGTTCGCGCTCCGGGAAAAGCGTGACCGGGCGAGGCACCAGGATCTCGCGCGGCCGAAGAATCTCCAGTTCGTCGCGCAAGCGCGCCTCAGCTCTGTCGCCGGAAAATTCGGTGGCGCGGAATTCGCCCGTCGATAGGTCCACGTAGGCGAGCCCGATGCGCGCGTCGATTGGCCTGCTCGAAGAGCGTCCGCCAGCGGCCGCGGCGGCGCTGGCAGCCGCGGTCCTGGCCACGGCCGCGAGAAAATTGTTCTCTTTGGAGTCGAGCAGGGAGCCGCCCATCGCCGTTCCCGGCGTCAGCACGCGAATCACTTCGCGCCGCACCAGTTTCTTGCCGGGGCCGGGCTCTTCCATCTGTTCGCAGATTGCCACTCGATGGCCCGCGCGAATCAGCCGGGCGATGTAATTCTCCGCCGCGTGATACGGAACTCCGCACATCGGCACCGGCTCGCCCTTTTCCTTATTGCGGGCGGTCAGCGTGATTTGCAGAAGGCGAGACGCGACGACCGCGTCGTCGTAGAAAAGCTCGTAGAAGTCGCCCAGCCGGAACAGGAGCAGCGCCGCCGGATGCTGCTTCTTCAGAGCGTGGTATTGCTGCATGAGCGGCGTAGTGGGTTCGGTCATAAGCGCGATGTGAGCCGGCAGCGAAGCGATTATGTGTTGGCTCCGCAGCTTTGGCAATATCGTTCGTCATACGTCCCGGTCGTCGTCGCAGCAGCGGGTCTGGCCGGACTATACTAGGCTATGCGTCGGCGCACCGTGCGAGAGGTGGAAATCAAGTTGCGCGTTCGCGACTTGGCCGCGCTGATAGGCCGGCTGCGTGCGCTGGGGGCGCGCTGCGGCGGGCGCGTCTTTGAGCGCAATGTGCTCTACGACACGCCGGAAAGCGACCTTCGCCGCGGTGGGCGGCTTCTTCGGCTTCGAGTCGAGGCCCCGGCTCGGTCGAAATGGCTGCCGGGCGGCAGGAGCCGCTCCGCGGTTACATCGAAGCGCCCTGCCCCTTCTTCCGAGAAGTCTCGGTACAAGGAAAAGCTCGAAAGGGAACTCGCCGTGGTCCGGCCGGAGCGCTGGCCAGCCACGCTCTCGTCCATCGGGTTCCGGGCCGGCTTCTGCTACGAGAAGTGTCGCACCACTTTTCATTGGGGCGGGCTCCACCTCGATCTGGACGAAACCCCGGTCGGCACCTTCCTCGAGCTGGAAGGTTCCCCCCGGTTGATTGACCGCGTCGCTCGCCGCCTCGGATACTCGCCCCGGGATTACATTCGGGCGACCTATTGGGACGTCTTTCAGACCGACTGCCGTGCGCGTGGCCGCTTTCCGCGGAACATGCTCTTCCGCAAGAAAAAATCGCGTTAACAGGGCACTCTTGTCTTGACAAATGTTGCGTCTGCATTTACTAGTCACAACGGGGATTAACGCATGGAAGAGCGTTCGTCCAATTCGGAGCCTGGCGGTAGTCGCCCGGCCGGGTCGGCAGAGATGACCCGGCGGGGAGCGATTCTGCCCGTGGTGTTTTCCGGTCACCGGTCTTGGGCCGCAGGCGAAGTTTGCGGCTGGCGTGCCGATAGGGTACGCGAGGACAGGGAGGCGAGGCCCGGCCTGATCTAGTCGGAAGGCGGTTTTCCGTCTGCCCGTGGCCGGATGAAATCCCCGGTCCCGGGCATTTTTTTTGCTTGAAGGAGTCACTATGCTGCACGCAACTGAGGTTTTGGGGGCGGAAACCTACGATTCCGCCGGAAATTTCGTCGGGCGCGTGAAAGAGATGTTCATCGTGCCGGACGAGCAGCCGAACCGTGTTTCGCGGTTTCTCATCGAACGCGGGAAATACCGCGCGCTCGTCGCACGGGCCGAACAGATCGCCTCAGCCGAGCCCGGGCGCGTCGGGCTGACCACGGACGAGTCCGCACTCGAGCTCTACCATCCGAACGAGGCTTGGCTCGCGGTTCAAAAGGACCTGCTCGACCAGCAGATCATCGACACGAACGGCCGCAAAGTGGTTCGCGTCAACGACGTAGACCTCAGCGACCATCGCACGAACGGAAATACCGAATTGCGGGTCGCGCAGGTGGACGTGGGTCTGCCGGGAGCGGTTCGCCGGCTGCTGCAGGGAATCGTGCCGCCGACGGGAATCCGGCGCATTCAGGCCAAGCTGCCGCGGCGAACCATCCTCTGGGAGTTCGTGAACCTGATCGAGCCGGACCCTCTGCGGCGCGTGAAGTTGCGGATGTCCGGCGACAAGCTGGCTCGCCTCCATCCGGCCGACTTGGCCGACATCATGGAGGAGCTCTCCCCGGACGAGCGGCAATCGATCTTCGACTCTTTGGATCAGGAGACCGCCGCCGAAACGATCGCGGAGCTCGACAAACGACTGCAGACGCAGGTGGTCGAAAAACTCGATCCCGAGAAGGCGGCCGACATCATCGAAGAGATGAACCCGGACGAGGCCGCCGACCTGATCCAGAATCTTGAGCCCGAAACGTCGAAGGAAGTTCTGGAGGAAATGGAGCGCCATGAAGCGAATGAAGTGAAGGAGCTGATGCGCTTCGACGAAAACACGGCGGGCGGAATGATGACGACCGAACTTGTCGTCGTCGGCGAGGACGCCACGCGCGGCGAAGTGATCGATTACATTCGCTTCCACGAAATCTCGCTCGATCAGCTCGACAACATCGTGCTGATCAACAAGGACGCGCGGCTCGCGGGAACCGTCCCGGTGGCGCGCTTGATTCTTTCGAGCGCCGAGCAGCGCATGTCCGAGCTCGTTTCGGAACCGCTGCTCTCCGTTCCGACCGACGCCAGCGACACGGATGTCTTTGAGATTTTCGACAAATACAATCTGCGCAGCCTGGCTGTGATCAACGAGGAGAAGTCTCCGATCGGCGCCATCACCGTGGACGACGTGGTGAGCCGGATGCACGCGAAGATCTAGCGGGCGCGCCGGACTGAAAAACGAAGCGGATGCCATGAACACCTGGGTCACACTGACGGACACGGTCTCGCGCCTCGCGGGCAGCGGCAAGGAGTTCAACCGCCGCACGCGTTCCGTGCGCCGCCGTCTGGCCGTGTTTCTGGCCGTCGTGGGGCCTGGGCTGATCACGTCCAATGTGGACAACGACGCGGGCGGCATCAGCACCTACACGTCGGCCGGAGCGCAGTTCGGCTACACGCTTCTCTGGTCCCTCATTCCCATGACGATCGCTCTCTACGTCAGCGAGGAAATGTGCGCCCGGATGGGCGTGGTCACGGGCAAGGGACTCTCCGACTTGATCCGCGAGGAGTTCGGATTCCGCTCCACGTTTTTCGTGATGATCGCCGCGCTGGCCGTCGATCTCTTCAACACGGTCGCGGAATTCTCCGGCATCGCGGAGGGCAGCCCGGTCCTCGGCATCAGCAAGTACATCTCCGTTCCGATTGCGGCGATTCTGGTCTGGCTGCTCGTCGTCTACGGCACCTATCGCATCGTCGAAAAGATCTTTCTGGTGGCGTGCGCTTTCTATCTTTCCTATGTCGTCTCGGCGTTTCTGGCCAAGCCGGATTGGCTCGTCGCGGCGCGGGCCACGGTGGTTCCGTCGGTCCACATGAATACGCCGTACGTCGTGATGCTGATCGGGTTGGTCGGAACGACGATCGCGCCGTGGCAGTTCTTCTACTTGCAGGCGGGTTTCGTCGAAAAGCGCGTTGCCGCGCGCCAATACAAGCACGCCCGGCTCGACGTATTGGTCGGCAGCATTTCGTGCATGGTGATCGTGTTCTTCATCATCGTGTGCTGCGCGGCCACGCTGAACCTGCACGGACTGACCAGCATTTCGAGCGCGAGCGAGGCGGCCCAGGCCCTGAAACCGCTCGCGGGACGATTCGCGGGCGTTCTCTTCGCGCTCGGGCTGCTCAACGCGTCGCTCTTTGCGGCGTCGATTCTGCCGCTTTCAACCGCGCACGTGATCTGTGAAGGATTGGGCTTCGAGGCGGGCTTGGACCGCAAGTTCAAGGAAGCGCCGACGTTTTATTCGTTGTACACGCTGCTGATCATCGTCGGTGCGGGCATCGTGCTGATCCCGCGTGCGCCGGTGTGGAAAATCCTGATCTATTCGCAGGTCGGCAACGGCATCTGGCTGCCGGTCGTACTCATCTTCATCCTGCTGCTGATCAATCGGCGCGATCTGATGGGCGACCACACGAATTCGCTCGTGTTCAACATCGTCGCGTGGGGCTCCAGCATCATCATGATCGCCCTGACGCTCATCCTGATGTACACCGCGATCTTCCAGCCTTCGGCCGGACTTTCCGGCTTCCTGTTCCACATTTTTCACTGGCGCTAACCGCGAGCGCGATACCTAGGCGCTGGACTCCTGGGTGCCCGGAGGCTTCCTTTCGAAAAACGCCAGAAGCTCCCGGTGAACCGGCAATCGCGGAGCGAGCCAGACGAGGCCGCCCAGAACGATCGGCTCGGCCAGGCCCGTGATGAGCGAGCTTTCGAATCCGTAGGCGCCGCCGCTGAACCAGCGCGGACCGCTGATCGCGGTCGCTATCCAGGATCCCGGAGTCGCAGTGCCGGAGACGTCGAGGCCCAGCGCCAGAGACGCCGTGGCGTTCCATGCCGCGTGGTATCCGCCGGCCATCCACAGCGAGCCGTTCCGCATGATCAGGTACGCGAGCAGCGCTCCGCCGAGCGCTGTAAACCCGATGCCCGCGACGTCCGCGCCGCTCGCCGCGTGCGCCAGCCCGAATAGCGCGCCGGTGATCAGCGCCGCCGCGTGCCGCCCGCCACGCTGGGCGATGGCTTGCAGCAGGTAGCCGCGAAACAGCAGCTCCTCGTTGAATGCCAGCAGAAGGAATGCCCCGAACGCGGGCAGCGTTTGCCTGAGAATGTAATGCGCGTCCACCGCCACGCGCGAGACGTGCGCGTGCCCGGATTTCCAGGCAATCAGGAAGAAGGCGATTGGAACCATCGCTCCGAAGATCAATCCGATGAGCAATTGCGGCACCCACGGGCCCGAAACGGGAACTCCAATCGTGGCGAGAGGGCGGCGTTCGAAAAGTCGCAGCGTCAGCGCCGAAGCGGCCAGGACGGCCCCCACGAGAATCACGCCCGTGAGAAACATCAATCCCGGATCGAGCACGCCGTGGCGCATTTGCGGCGGAAGACCGAGCAAGTGCCACGCAGCGTTGCAGAGCGCCGCGATCGCGACGTAGCTGAGCAGAAGGCAGGCGATTCTCCACCCGATGCCGCGAGACTTTGCTGCGCCGGGAGTGGAGCCAGATGTAGCCATCTTGTGCGGTCAGATGCTACTTCATGATGCGAGCCGGCGGCACGGAAGTTCCGCCAGACGTTCCGAGACGCGGTTGCGGATCGGGAGTCGGTGTGCTACTTTCGCTCGCGGGCCGTTGTTTGAGGGCGCTGAATCCAATCGGCCGCGAACCGATCCCCCGGCTCGACTGACCGTCGATCTGGGGCCCCTTTTGTGAGCGACTTCCGGTGAAAGCCATCGATCTTCTCAAGCCCGCCAACCGCGAGGAAACGGAGCTGCTCGCGAAGCTCGACCCGAAGCGCCTGCCAAACCATGTCGCCGTGATCATGGACGGCAACGGGCGCTGGGCCGAGCGCCGCCACTTGCCTCGCATTGCCGGCCATCGGGCGGGTGTGAAGGCCGCGCGGGAGGTGATCGAAACGTGCGCGCGCCTGCATCTGCCCTGTCTCACGCTCTACGCGTTCTCGCTCGAAAACTGGCGCCGGCCCCGGGCGGAAGTCGATTTCCTGATGCGCCTGCTGCGCGAGTACCTGAAGCGCGAGCTGCCGACGATCCACAAGAACAATATTCGTCTGCTCGTGATCGGCCGGTCGGAGCAGTTGCCCGAGGATGTGCGTAAGGACATCTCCGAAGCCATGCGCGAAACAGCGCGCAATACCGGCATGAAACTCGTGGTGGCGCTGAACTACGGCGGACGCGCGGAGCTGGCGGACGCCTTCAACGCGCTCCTCGATCACGTCCGCACCAACGGTCTTTCGGCTTTCCGCGCGGACGAGCAGACCATTTCGGACCATCTCTATACCGCAGGATTGCCCGACCCCGATCTTCTGATCCGCACCAGCGGGGAAATGCGCGTCAGCAATTTTCTGCTCTGGCAGATCGCCTACGCCGAAATCTATGTGACCGAGACGCTGTGGCCCGATTTTTCTCGCGCGCGGCTCCTGGAGGCCCTGATCGACTTCCAAAAGCGTGAACGCCGGTACGGCGGGCTGGGAGCCGGGCGCGGACGGCCTGCCTCGCCCAGCGACAACGGCAAGCCGGCGCGCAACACCCATCCGGTGCGGGGCTAACGCGCGGATGCTCGCCCGCATTTTGACCGCCGCTGTTCTGATCCCTCTCGTTGTCGCGCTGGTCTGGTGGGGACCGCCCGCGCTATTGGCGGCGATCGCCGCCGGCGTCGCAATGCTTGCCATGTGGGAATTCTTCGCGCTCGGCGACCGCATGGGTATGCCGGCGTTTCGATATTGGACTCTGATCTGCGCGGCGGCAATCTTCTACGCGCAATATTGCGCCGGGCTTGTCGAAACGCATTCGATCGCGGGCGGCTTTTCCCTCGTTCGACAGGCTGCGAGCGGCACGCTCTCGCTCGAGGCCGCACTGCTGATCTTCGTGTTTGGCACGGCGGCGGCCGGCATCGGCACCCGGCGGGCGCTCCACGACGTGCTGCCTGCGATTGGCGCGGGTTCGGCGGGCCTGCTCTTTGTGGCCTTGCCGTTCAGCTACCTGGTGCGACTCAACGCGATCGATCGATACGGCCGGCAGCTGGTTCTGTTCACGCTCTCTTTGATGTGGGCCGGCGATACGTTTGCCTACTTTGCAGGAAAAACCTTCGGCCGGGTGCCGTTCGCGCCGGCTCTCAGCCCGAAAAAGACCTGGGAAGGCGCGTTCGCGAATATGGTCGGCTCGCTGCTCGTGGCGATTGCTTTCGCGCGCTGGATGCAGACAGAGGCGACGACCATGCTCATGATTGCGGCCCTCGCCAACGTCGCCGGACAGCTGGGTGACCTGATCAAGTCCGCCTACAAGCGTGGCGCGTCCGTGAAGGATTCCGGCTCCCTGCTGCCCGGCCATGGCGGCGTGCTCGACCGGATTGATAGTCTGATCCTCGCGAGCCCGGTTGTGTGGGCCGCTTGGCAGTGGTTCGCCGGGCGCTAGTTGCGGCTGCCTCCGAACAGTCGGGCGATCGCAACGAGTAGGACGGCGCCGACCGTGGCGCACGCCAGGCTTCCCCAAAAGCCCCACGCGGGGATTCCCAGCTTCGTGAAGATCCACCCGCCGATCACCGCGCCGATCAGGCCAAGGACGATGTCCACAATGCAGCCGAATCCGCGTCCGCGGGTCACGTGCCCGGCCACCCAGCCGGCAATCAGCCCGATTAGGACCCACGCGATGAAGTGATTCACGTGTATGCCGATGAAAACGGAGTCCGGCAGGAAGACGAACGACGAAACAAGAGAAAACATCGCAGGCTGACCTCCCAAGTCAGCCCTGGCAGAAGACGTATCCGAGGCACTTGTAAATCAGCTTCGCCGCCAGGGCGTCCGAGGCGTGGTGTCCCGGCTGGGGAAGAAGTTCAACCACGTCCATGCCCACGATCTTCTTATGGCCCGCGACGGCGCGCAAGAGGGACGTCACCTGATACCAGTCGAGCCCGCCCGGTTCCGGCATGCCCGTCGCCGGCGCGATCGAAGGATCGAACGCGTCGATGCTGATCGTCAGATAGACGCTGGCGCTGATGTCGGAGAGAACCTTCGCGATCCAGCTCTTCAGCGGAACCAGGGCGATATCCTTCGCCCAATAGATCTTGGTGTGCAGATCGGGCAGTTCCCGCGCCTCTTCGGCGGAAAGCGAGCGGATACCCACCTGCACTGCGTGGCAGACCTCGGTGACACGGCGCATCGCGCAGGCGTGGCTCGCGGGATTTCCCTGGTATTCGTTCCGCAGTCCCGCGTGCGCGCCGATGTGCAGCACGCTCAGGTTCCGGTACTTCTTGGAGAGCGCGGAAACCAGCGGCGGCGTCAGGGAATGTTCGCCGCCCAGCGCGACCGGAAATTTGCCGTCTTCCAGCAATCCGCACTGGGCCGTGAAGATTTCCGTGATGACTTCATCGAGCGAGCCGTCCATCGTGTCGATCGGCGGCAGCGTGTGGATGCCGATTTCCTTGTAGGGTTCCACCTGCAGCTCTTCGTCGTAAAGCTCCATGTTGCGGCTGGCCGCCAGGATCGCCGCCGGACCGTTGCGCGTGCCCGGGTAGCGCGTCGTGGTCCGTTCCAGCGGGATCGGGAAGACCACGGCCCGTGAGGTCTCGTAGCGCGCGTGCTCTTCGGAGATCCCGCCGAAGTTCTCAGGCGGCGTGGGCGTATATCGGCTCATCGTCGATTCACGGTTCCTTGTCTTTCGAGTGGGCCAGAGAATGACCGGCTAATTCAACTTACCTTCCGGCGTGCCCCTATGGCAAAGGAATAACTGGCGGGAGATTCGCAGAGAGCAAGACCCCGGTGCATACAATGGGATTCGGGTAGGGGAGGGAAACGGTCCGTCAGTCGTCCTCGCCCACCAGAATGGCGGCGGCGAGAACGGTCGTCCACAATCCGCGCTTGTCGCCGACGGCGGATTGCGTGATGTTCATCGTGCGGACGATCTTGTTCGAAATTCGATAGACTTCCTTCTTCTCATCCCAGGACAAATCCGGATCGAATTCCACATTCAGCGTGGTGGCCAGCATCTCCGCCGCCAGCTCCTCGGCGTACTCGCCTGCGACTTCCTCCGTCTCGCCGAACGAATGGTGCTCGGAAAGGTAGCCGTACATCGACTTGTCGCCGGGAAGCGCCAATCCGACGCCGGCCGCGATCAGCCGGTGCGCCTCGCGCGTCTGATTTTCGCTGATGACGGTAAATGCCACCTGGCCGGGCTTGATGTGCTTCAAGCCCTCGCTGCGCGAAATCAGCCGGCAATGGGGAGGAAAAATCGACGAGACGCGGACGATGTTGCAGGCTGCAATACCGGCATTGCGGAGAGCCAGCTCGAAGCTCGACAGGCGCTCGCGGTGCTTACCGACTCCCTTGGTGAGAAAAATTTTCTTCGCGACGAACGCCATGAGCCGTGCCGGGTTGCGGTGCCTCCGATTGTTGGATTGAAAAATTCGGCGCTCGAAAATTAGCAAGCACGCGCAGTGATGTCAACTCATTTCACGGCGGCGGATTGTTACGGTCGAATGAAAGCGGCGGTCATGCGGGCTTCATGCGCGGGCCCGGCCGGGAATCAGTCCTTGTTGCACAGCATGATGCAGGCGGCCAGCGTGTCCGCGATCGTTTTCAGCTCGCGAAGCTGCGGATGCGTGAAGTCGGGACCGGACTCTGCCAGCGTCTTGCCCTTCCGCGAGACTTGAATCACGCCGATCACCTGATTGCCCGATGTGATCGGCGCGCTCATGATCTTCTGAATCGGGTCGCCCCGCAGCTCGTCCGCGATCGGGACGGCCTCGAACACCGATGCGTGCGGCACGACCGTAAAGTGATTGATCAGCTCCGGCCTCTTCTCGCGGACAGTGCGCGACGCCAGCGAGTTCGTGCTCGAGAGCGGAATCTGCCCGATCGTCCGGAGGTTGTCCGGCGCCAGGAATCGGAGCGACCGCTCGTCGGGCGTCAGGCCGAGAATCGCCACCTCGTGGGGCTGTACGCCGAAGTTCTTCCCGATCAGCTCGACCGCGCGATTCAGGCGTATCACGTCGCCTTCGGTGTTTCCATGCGTCAGCTGGTTGACCCACTTCTTCAGATCGCCGATGTGTTCGCTGGGCATAATTCCATCAGAGAAAGAAGTCGAATCGATTCATGTTACGCCAGTGGTTGCCTGCACGCCGCGGGGTTCGGTCGCTCGGTTCTTGGATTGCAACGCCGGCCGCCGGTACGGCTCACCGAGTTCTGGTATAACTGTGACGCTCATGGGGATATCCGCCGCAGCTCGTGACCTGCACTCCCGCTCGATTGTGATCGATACGCACGCCGATACCACGCAGCGCTTCATCTTCGGCGATTTCGATCTCGCCACGCGCCACCCGGACGGCTCGATTGACATTCCTCGCATGCGCGAAGGAGGCCTGAGCGCGCTTTTTCTCGCCATTTGGATACCGGGCGATGTTTCCGGTCCCGAGGCCGTCCGCCGGGCCATCCGGCAGATCGAAGCCGTCCGCGAGCAAGTGGCCCGTCATCCGGAGGATCTCGCGGCTGCGGCGACCGCGGAGGATATCCGTCGCGCGCACCAGACCGGACGAATCGCGATCCTGATGGGCCTCGAGGGCGGCCACATGATCCATCACGACCTCGATGTGCTGAGAAAGTATGCCGCGCTGGGCGTGACCTACATGACGCTCACGCACACGCGCAATACCGATTGGGCCGACGCGTCCACGGACAAGCCGCTGCACGGTGGCCTGTCCGAATTCGGAAAAAGCGTCATCGGCGAAATGAACCGTCTCGGCATGATCGTCGATGTGTCGCACGTCTCGGACAGGACCCTACGCGACGTCCTCGAAGAGAGTCGAGCGCCTGTCTTCGCCTCTCACTCATCCTGCCGCGCGCTGTGCGCCACGCCGCGCAACCTTCCGGACGAATTGATCGCCGCGATCGCCTCCCGCGGAGGCTTGGTTCACATCAACTTTCATATGGGATTCATCAGCCAGTCATTTCGCGACGCTGAAAAGGCTCAGCCGGAGCTCGGCAAATGGATCGAAGACGAGTCGCGAAGAATCTGCGGCGAAAACATGGCCTGCCGGCTGCTCGAATCGGATAGAATCGTTCGCGCGCTGGTGGGGGAGGGAAAGCTGCCTCGCGTCGATTGGACGGAGATCGTCCGCCACATCGACCACGCCGTGAAACTCGCCGGCGTCGAACACGTCGGCCTCGGCTCCGATTTCGACGGCGCGGACATGCCCTACGGAATGGAAGACGCCTCACAGCTGCCGCGAATCACCGAAGCGCTTCTGCAAAGTCGTTATTCGGAAGCCGACGTCCGGAAAATCTTGGGCGGCAACATGCTCCGGTTCATGCAGGACGTGAAAGCGACGGCACAGTCCGTCGGAGGAACGACCGAATGAAACGCATTGCTACATGGTTTTTGGTCTGTGCGTGCGGAACTCTGGCGCCGGCGGCAATGGCTGCGCAAGCGGCGGCGGGGCAATCATCGACCGCCCCGAAACACGCGGCTCCGGCCCATCCGGTGGCCGCGCCGAGCCTTCTCCATCCCGCGACGCTCAAGGCGAAAGCGCCTGACGTGTACGAAGTGAAGTTCGCGACGACCAAGGGCGACTTCGTCGTGAAAGTGACGCGCGCGTGGGCTCCGCTCGGCGCGGACCGCTTCTACAATCTCGTGAAACACGGATTCTTCACGAATGCCAGCTTCTTCCGCGTCGTGCCGGGCTTCGTCGTTCAGTTCGGCATCAGCGCCGATCCGAAAATCAACGCGGTCTGGGACAGCGCCGCCATCAAGGACGAACCCGTCGCCCAAAGCAATCAAGCCGGATTTCTAACGTTTGCCATGGGCGGGCCCAACTCGCGGACGACGCAGATCTTCATCAACCTGCGCGACAACGGCCAGAGTTTGGACAAATTGGGCTTCGCGCCGTTCGGCCAGGTAACGTCCGGCATGGATGTCGTCCAGCAGCTCTACAGCGGCTATGGCGACCTGCCCGAGATGGGCGGCCATGGCCCCAGCGAAGACGCGATTGCCCGCGGCGGCAAGGCGTATCTCGACAAGAACTTCCCGATGCTCGATAGCATCAAGACGGCGACGGTGACCTTTCCGCCGCCTGCGTCCGGCGCGACGCCGGCAAAGCCTGCCGCTCCGCCCAAAAAGCCTTAGTGCGGTTTGATCGACTGAACGATCGCTATGCATCATCGAGGACATGGATATGACTGCTGATCCAGCATTGCTCCAGCCCGGCTCGCTGACCGAGAAGTCCCCGGACGTCTTTTCCACCGAGTTTGTGACGACGAAAGGCAATTTCACCGTGAAAGTGACCCGCGCGTGGGCGCCGCTCGGGGCGGACCGCTTCTACAATCTCGTGAAGCACGGCTTCTTCACGGACGCGGCGTTCTTCCGCGTCGTGCCGGGCTTCATCATTCAGTTCGGATTGAGCGCGGATCCAGGCGTCAACCGCGTCTGGCGCACCGCCAACATCAAGGACGATCCCGTAACGCAGAGCAACAAGCCGGGCTACATCACGTTCGCCACCGCCGGACCGAACACGCGCACCACGCAGCTGTTCATCAATTTCGGCAGCAATGCGTTTCTCGATTCGCAGGGCTTCGCGCCGTTCGGCCAGGTGACTGCGGGCATGGACGTCGTGCAGAAGCTCTACGCCGGCTATGGCGAAAAACCCGACCAGGGCGCGATCACCGCGCAGGGCAAGGCGTACTTCGACAAGAATTTCCCGAATATCGACAGCATCAAATCGGCCACGATCGCTGCTTCTTGAACGAGCAATAGAAAGCGTTGCGCTGTTGGGCCTCTTGGGCCCGATGGGAGGCTCCGAGTGTACGTCTCCGGCCGCTGCCAGCTCGAGCGCCTGCGCCTCGCATGAGCGACGTTCAGGTAACTGAACTCACCGAACGGCCATTCGTTGCCGCGCGCGGCGCGGCGATCAGTGCGACTCTCGCACTCGCCGGCCTCGCCGCCGCAAAGCTGGCGATCCATCTCGCCGGCATCGGCCACTACGGAATATTTCGCGACGAGCTCTACTATCTGGCTTGCGGCGAGCATTTGGCGTGGGGCTACGTGGACCAGCCGCCGCTGATCGCGCTCGTCGCCTGGCTCGTGCGCCATTCGCTCGGCAGCTCCCTTGTGGCGATTCGCGTCTTGCCTGTCCTTTCGGGAAGCGCCGTGGTTTTCCTCACGGGCTTGCTCGCACGCCAGCTGGGCGGCGGGCGATTCGCGCAGTTCCTCGCCTCTTTTTCGATCCTTTTCGCGCCCGGATTCCTCGCCTTCGACACATTCCTTTCGATGAATGCGTTCGAGCCGCTCTTTTGGCTGCTGTGCGCCTGTGTCGCCCTACGAATCGTGAAGGGCGCGTCCCCGAAACTCTGGCTCGCTTTTGGCGCGGTTGCCGGCGTCGGCTTGGAGAACAAGCACTCGATGCTGGTGTTCGGCTTCGGGATCGTGACTGGGCTCGCGCTGTCCGGTGAGTGGCGCGTATTCCGTTCGAAGTGGATCTGGATCGGGGGCACAATCGCCCTCGCGCTGTTCCTGCCGAACTTGTTGTGGGAAGCGCGCCACGGCTGGCCGCAGATCGAAGTGGTCCGCAACGCCCAGCTCTATAAGAACGTTTCGATTTCGCCGTTGCGGTTCCTCGGCGAGCAGGTCGTCTTTCTCGGCCCGCTCACTCTGCCGGTTTGGCTCGGCGGATTGTGCTGGTGTTTTTTCGGCCGCGGCGGGAAGCGGTACCGCTTTCTCGGCTGGACCTACTTGATCGTTCTCGCGATCTTCATCGGCTTTGGCGGGAAATCTTACTATCCGCTCCCGGTGTATTCGCTGCTGATGGCTGCGGGCGGCGTGGCGATCGAGCAATGGACGGAACGGGGAAGTTGGCACGTCCTGCGCACGGCCTATCCCGCACTTCTCTTGATCGGCGGACTGATGGTGCTGCCGTTCGGCGTGCCGCTGCTTCCCGTCGGCGCCTTCCAGCGCTACGAGCGTGCGCTGCCGTATTCGAAGGCCATCATCACGGAGCGGGACGCGGTCGACGTGCCCCTGCCGCAGCTCTACGCGGACATGTTTGGCTGGGACAACACCGCAGCGGCCGTCGCGCGCGTCTATCGCAGCTTGCCCGATGCCGAGCGTGCCAGCTGCGCGATCCTCGGCGGAAATTACGGCGAGGCCGGCGCGATCGACTACTACGGTCCCGCACTCGGCCTGCCGAAGGCGATCGGCGGCCACAACAGCTACTACGACTGGGGGCCGCGCGGCTATTCCGGCGCGTGCGTGATCATCTTCGGAGAGCGATCGGACGAATTTATCAAGCTATTCGGCGACGTCCGCCTCGCAGCGACCGCCGACAATCCTCACGCGATGCCCAACGAGCAGCACATTCCGGTCTACATCTGCCGGCAACCGGTCGCGCCGCTTTCCGTCCTCTGGCCGCACTTCAAAATGATCATCTGACACTCCGATCAGGATTGTCATCCTGAGCGCAATCTCGCGCAGATTTGCCCTCCCGCGGTTTCCGCGGGCGCGAGATGGAGTCGAAGGCTCTCTTTTCTCTCTCACGGGGATTCCGCTTCCACACCGAGAGGGATTCTTCGACTCTGCGGCCGGACGTTCCGGAACGAGCTGCAAGAAAGTCCGGCCACCTCTCTCAGAATGACGGCAAGACGACGGGTCAGGCCCGAGGTGGATGGCGGGGCAGCAGAGCATCCTTTTCGAGATGCTTCACATCGAGGCCCGACGCGACGAGCCTGCGGCTGATCTCCGAATTGAGATTTCGCACGATGCTCAGCAGCACGCACTCGGTCGTCAGGATCGGCACCGAGCGGCCGCCGCTCCGGTCGTAGGCGGGCGCAATCTCTTCGGCTTGTGCCAGGACGGTCGCCAGCGCCGCCGAAGGTTGCAGCGGCTTTTCATCCCCGGCTTTTCTCTTGAATTGGCGGAGAGGATTCCAGCGGCTTCCTTCCCCGGCATGGCGCTGCCGGTCGTAAACCTCAATCCAGGAATGCCACCTCTGCGGGCTGATTTGGCAGACGCGCCGCAGCAGGTCTTCCACTTCGTCGCGCTTGCTTTCTCCCCAGTATTGCTCGATGCGGTCCCAGTTGCAGATGTACATTCCCGCCAGCAAGTCTGAGATTTCGATGGCCTGGCCGGAGCGGCTCCGCGCGAGCATAGTGGCAAACGTCTCCGCCCGCTTCAGCTCGAGCGTGAGCCGGTGCGCTGCGGGAGGCTCGCCGCCCGTTTTGGCCGCATCGCCCCGCCCGGACGGACGCGCCGATTCTTTGCCGCCGAAGAGTTTCATGTGAGGTGAGTGCCCCAATCAGTCTAGCAAGTCTCGCGGGGCAGCTCCGTCACTGGTGCTGTAAAGGTCCCGGTGGCCGTTCACGGCAGCCGCAAAAAAAACGTCCCGGCCGGATGACCGGGACGTTTGTGCCGCGAAGCAGATCCCTCGGTCGCCCGCCGAGGCGGGCTCCCTCGGGATAGCGATCCTGATCGGATCGCTAAATGTCGTAATACAGGTGGAACTCGTACGGATGCGGCCGCATGCGCACGGGCGTCACTTCCTTCGACATCTTGTAGTCGATCCAGAGGTCGATGAACTCCTTCGTGAACACGCCGTTCTTGGTCAGGAAGCCGTGGTCCTTTTCCAGCGCGTGGAGCGACCCTTCGAGCGAGCCCGGCACCGAAGGAACGTGCGACAGCTCTTCCTTCGACAGCTCGAAGATGTCCTTGTCGAGCGGCCCTCCCGGATCGATCTTGTTCTCGATGCCGTCCAGGCCGGCCATCAGCATCGCGGAGTACGCGAGATACGGATTGCACGACGGGTCCGGCGGACGGAACTCGATGCGCTTCGCTTTCGGGTTCGCCGAATACATCGGAATGCGGCAAGCGGCGGAGCGGTTCCGGCGCGAATACGCCAGGTTGACCGGTGCTTCGAATCCGGGCACCAGGCGCTTGTAGGAGTTCGTCGAAGGCGCCGCGAACGCCAGGATCGCCGGCGCGTGCTTGAGCAAGCCGCCGATGTAGTGCAGCGCGGTCTGGCTCAGTCCCGCGTAACCGTCGCCCGCAAAGAGCGGCTTCCCGCCCTTCCACAGCGACTGGTGCGTGTGCATGCCGGAGCCGTTGTCGGAATAGATCGGCTTGGGCATGAACGTGACTGTCTTGCCGTATTGATACGCCGTGTTGCGGAGGATGTACTTGTACTTGCACATGTTGTCCGCCGCTTTGATCAGCGTGTCGAACTTGAAGTCGATTTCGCACTGGCCGGCCGTCGCGACTTCATGGTGGTGGCATTCCACTTCGATGCCCACGTCCTGCAGCTTCTGCACCATGTCGCTGCGCATGTCCTGGTAGTGATCGGTCGGCGGAACGGGGAAGTAGCCTTCCTTGTACCGCGGCCGGAAGCCCAGGTTGTGCTCGGCCCGGCCGGAATTCCAGCGGCCTTCGTCGGAATCCAGATAGTAGTAAGCCTGGTTCTCGCGCGAATCGAAGCGCGCGCTGTCGAGGATGAAGAATTCTGCCTCCGCCCCGAAGAATGCCTGGTCGGCGATTCCGCTCTTTTGCAGATATTCTTCCGCGCGATGCGCCAGGTTGCGCACGTCGCGATCGTAGGGCTTGCGCGAAATCGGGTCCTGCGCGTCGCAGATCATGCACAGCGTCGGCGTGTCGCGAAACGGATCGAGGAAGGCTGAATTCGGATCCGGAATCAAGAGCATGTCCGACTCGTGAATCTGGGCCCAGCCACGGATCGAGCTGGCGTCCATACCGAAGCCGTCCTGAAACGACTCCAGTGTCAGCTCCTTGATCGGGTAGCTCACGTGTTGCCAGATGCCAGGGACGTCTATGAAGCGCAGATCGAGAATCTTTACGTTGTGCTTCGCCGCATATTCGAGAACGCTTTTCGGATCCATCCAAACCTCCGTCGAAATAGTCTGGGGCCCGTGTTGAAGAGCGCCGAAGGTACCTCAGCGATTGAATCGCCGTCAAGTCCACCCCATCGCCGGGCCCGATGAAAATTTTGCATCGCTTCCATCGAAGTTTCGAATGGGACTGAACCAAATCTAGAGGCCTTCCCTTACGGAATCCTCATGGCTTCGGCATCCCGCGGCTCAGCCCCCTGCTCCACCAGGGCCTGCCAGTGCCCTCGTCGGCGCGCTCTTCACATGGAACGCACGGGCATCTTGACCGGATCGTCGATCTGCATCACTTCCTTGACGACGAATCCTTCCGCGTATTTCACGCCGATCATGCGACCGTAGTAGCGCGCGGTGTCGTTCATCCGCCCTTCCAGCTCGTCGAGCGGAAGGGCAACCTTCGAATGTTGATCCTTTTTGACTGGGCGGAACTGTGAAGCGTACGCCAGAATTGCTTTTCGGCGCCGGTCGTACTGCTTGGTGATGTCTACGGCAAACGTCGGCCGCACATCCGCGTAAGCCGCGGCATAGACTATCTTGGACGGGCGAAACGCCTCTCCCGCCATCGGGTAGCTCTTCAGCCCGGCGAGAAAGCAAGCCTCGTATCCCAGCCGCGCCGCCGTGTAGTGATCCGGGTGTCGGCCCTCCCAGTAGGGGAGAATCACGGTGCGCGGTTCGAGTTCGCGGACCACCTCCGCGATCGCGACTTTGTACTCGTCGCAAACGTGGAGCTTCGCGTCCGGAAGCCCCAGATTCTGCCGCATCTTGGCGCCCATGATCTTGCCGGCGCGGGCAGCCTCTCGCAGCCGCGTCTCGGGGGTTCCGCGTGTCCCGGTTTCGCCCCGCGTCAAATCGAGAATGCCGGTCCTGTACCCGGCTTCGGCCATCTTGATCATCGTGCCGCCGCACGTGAGCTCCACGTCGTCGGGATGTGGCGCGATCGCCAGCAGGTCGAGTTTCATTCGCCCTCCGTCGTTTGGCCCGGTGATTCTACATGACCTAGGCCACCCTATTCATCCCTGGCGAATCCTATTGAGTTGCCCGGCGGGCTTCTGTATAAAGACTGTCCGGGTTTCGGGGAGCGAATTGTGCGAGCCAAGATAATTTTCGCGCTGGTGGCGGGCATGCTGTTCTGCACGCTTTCCATGATCGAATTCCCCGAGTTCATGCGACTTACGGACGACACTTCCAACGATTACTCTCTGATCGTGGTCCAGGAAGCCGCCCCCACGGCGTCACAAGCTCAAACTCCCCGTTCGAGTTCCGGTTCTGTTGCCCGGACGGCGTCCGCGCCGCGTCCGGCGCCGCGCGTCGTGCGCATGCAATCCCGCGGTTCAGCGCCCTCGGTGGACGATTTCCTGCATTCGTTGTGCACTCTTCGAACGTAAACCTCTTTCCAGCCTAGCGGCGTTCTCCTCTGATCTCGTGCCCGTTCGAGCCGTTCCTGAGCGGGACTAACGGCAACGCTCCTCGTCATTTTTTGCGGCCCCTATTGGGCGGGCCGAGCGCCAAATAGAAAGGCAGACCGGACCATGGAACCGTCATTGGACTCCAGGAACCAGGACATGCTGGAAAAGTTTCTGCAGGATTTGGTCTTGCAAGTGGACCAGCCCGGCGCGGTGGATGCGCTGATGGAAGTCCTGAAGGAACTCAAGAACGTCAACGTCGTGCCGGTGCACAAGCGTGTAACCAAACACGCTTCCGGAGACTTGCAGCTCGGCCGGTACGACATCTTCAAGATGTATCCGGACCGAATCGTGCGGATCGGCTTCGTGAGAGGGGCGGAGAACGCCAAGCGGGTTCTGCCCAGCCTCAACTCGATCGGCGACAGCGTCTACTTCCTTCACGAATCCGGCGGCGCGTAGCCCAACGCGTGCGCCAGCAAGATCGGCGGGCCTGATGCCTTAATCCTCGACAGCGTCCGTCGACCTCGCGCCGTAGTCGCTCCTCGCAGTGACTGCGGCGCGAGTGATTTACACGTAGTCGAACAGGCTCATGAAGCCGAAGTCCATGTGCAGTTGCTGGTGGCAGTGAAAAAGCGTCAGGCCCGGATTGTCCGCGACGAAATCGATCTCGGCCTGCTGATACCCGCCCAGCATCACCACGTCCTTCATGATTCCCGCCGTGCCGTGGCCCGCAAGGTTCGTCAACTCGAAACTGTGGCGGTGCAGATGAATCGGATGAATGTCGTCGCTCGCGTTGCGCATCCGGATCCGGTAGCGCCTTCCTTGCTTCAGGTGAAACGACGGCGCGGCCATCATCTCGGCGCGAGGATACGAGACGCCGTTGATGGTCCATAGATTGAATCCTTCGTCGGCGGCATTCTGCTTCGCAAACGTCATTTCGATCGTCTCGTCTGGCGCCGCTGCCCGCGCATCCGGTCTGGCGAAACGCGCATAGCTCCATCTTGATTTCGGCGGCGCCATCCATTCCGCTTTTCCCTTTCGGCCCGCATACTCGAGCACGATGCCCATCCCGTGGTGCCGGTCGTCATCCGCCGTATCGCCCAGGATCCAGACGCCCGGATGATTCATCTCCACGATCGCGGAGACGCGTTCGGCTGTGCCGATCCATAGCACGGGCACGGCCGCCGGATTCGGAACAGGATTCCCGTCGAGCGCGACCACGCGAAACGTGTGCCCCGGCAATGCCAGGCTGCGAATCTCCGTCGCGCTTCCGTTCAGGACGTGGAACAGCACTCGTTCTCCCTCTTTGACGCGGATTGGCTCGCCGTGGCCCAGCATTCTTCCGTTGATCGCGAAAGAGTCGTAGCCGACCTCGAATCCGTGCGGCATGCCCTTTGCCAGCGAAGCCTTCATCGCTGTTTCGCCGGTTTCCTGCAGATCCTTGTCGGGGGCCGCGGGCGAAAGAAAATCCATCGCCATGTCCCCGCCGCGGCTGAACGTCGGCTCGAATTCCTTGAGCACGAGAAACACTTCGCGGTCGTGGCGCCCCGGCTCGTGCCGCGGCTCGATGTAAACCGGTCCGACGAGTCCGCCGTACTGCCCCGCCGCGAGATTCGCTCCCGCGCGCACGTGCGAATGATAGAAACGGAAGCCCGCCGGCTTCGGCGTGAAGATGATTCGCCGGCTGCCGTGCGGCGGGATAAACGGCGATCCCTCCTCGGCTGAGCCATCGGCCTCGGAGGCAATCATCTGCCCGTGCCAGTGCAATTGCTCGGGCGTGTCCGTTTCGTTGTGCACGTCGACCCTCACCTGCTCGCCCTCCTTGAATCGCAGCAGAGGGCCGGGAAACTGGCCGTTGTAGTTCGCGATGGAGACGATGCGGTTCGGCGCGATTTCGACGGGAGTCGTCGCGATTCTCAGCGTGTAGTCGGCTTTCTCGCTCTCGTCCTTCGCAACGCGTGCTTCGTTCGCTGCCCGCGCGAGGCTCGCTCCGCCGGGCAACAGACCAAGTCCCGCCGCGGCGCCTGTGGACTTGAGGAATTCACGTCGCGAGCGATTCATGCTCATAGGCTCTCCATGTTTCAGCGCCCCAGCAGTGCCGAGACGGCTGCCGTGAGCAGCACCACCTTCCACGGGTGAACGCGCCACTGCGCCAGCAAAAGAAACGCCGCCAGCGCGCCGGGCCAGCCACCTTTCACCAGGCCCACGGTGAACCCGACTTGACTGCTCGCAGGGCCGGGAAGCGTCTGCGCCAGCGCGATCATCTCTGCGAACTGACCCTCCTCAAGCCACCGCCGCCGCACCACGAACTCTTCCCGGAAATATCCCAGGTGCGCGATCGGCCCGCCGAAGGACGGGCAGCCCAGCCGCAGAAACGTCGCCAGAATCGTCCCGATGTCGACGCGATCGCTGATCGTCTCTGCGGTCGTTGTACTGGAATTCATGAAGCCTTCGCGCCCTGCAGCTTGGCGTCGAGCGAGAGGCTCCCGGCCCCGACGATGAGCAGGAACAGCAGACCGAATACCATGCAGAGATCGGTGCGCGCTTCGTGCGCCATCGCCCAGAACCCTTGCTTCGCCAGCATCGGCGCCTTGGTAGTCCAGATAGCGACCGCGATGTCGATCAGCAGCGGAATCGTCGCCAGGCGAGTGACCAGCCCCAGAATCACCAGAGCGCCGAACACGATCTCGACGACGCCGACGAAGGGTGCGAGGAACTGCGGGTCGGGAATTCCGATCTTGATGAAGCGGCCCACGCCGAGCGCTTCCGGAAAAAGGAACTTCTGAATGCCTTCCGACAGAAAGACCCATCCCACGATCAGACGAATCAGAATCACTGACTTCGGCGCCGTCGACGCCGGCAAGTTTCCGCTCATTGCTTCGCTCCATGCATCCCAGGATGCAATCTCAACGTTTGCGCAGGAACAAGTTCCCCGCCCACGCCTGCTGGAACGCCCGTCGCGGCTTCAATCATCCCGTCGTCCTTCATCGCCGTCCGCGGGCAGCCCGCTCCTTGCGATCTGATCCGCCGGCGTCCCGCGCGCCTGTGCTAATGTGTCCCACTGTACTCCGGAGGCATGTTACATGCCCGCGAGGCCTCTTGAGGGCCAATTTGCGCTCGTCACCGGGGCCGCCAAGCGGATCGGCCGCAGCATCGCGCTGCGCCTCGCCCAGGATGGCGCCGCCGTCGCAGTCAATTACGCGACCTCGAAGACCGAAGCCGACGCCCTGGTGACCGAGATCGAACTTGGTGGAGGCCGTGCGTTCGCGATCCGCGCGGATGTGTCGAAGCGCGCCGACGTCACGAAGATGGTCGCGGCAGTGGAAAAGGAATTCGGGCGGATCGATATTCTCGTGAACAACGCCGGCGTCTTCTTCCCGGCGAAATTCGAGGATCTCACCGACGAGCAGTGGGACCGCATTCTGGACGCGAATCTGCGATCGCAGTTCCTGTGTTCGCAGGCCGTCGCGCCGATCATGAAGCGGCAGGGCAGGGGCCGGATCATCAATCTGTCCTCGCTCGGAGGACTTCTCCCGTGGCCGAGCTTCACGCACTACTGCGTGTCCAAGGCGGGGTCGATCATGCTGACGCGCTGTCTGGCGCGCGCCCTCGCGCCCGAAGTCCTCGTCAATAGCGTCGCCCCCGGCACGATTCAATTCTCGGGCGAGCCGCCCGACGAGGAGTACATCCGCCGCGTTCCCTTGCACCGCACCGGCACGGGCGACGACATCGCAGGCGCCGTCGCCTACCTTGCCACGGCGGATTTCGTCACCGGACAGGTGATCGCTGTGGACGGCGGCCGTATGCTCGTCTAGCCCGGTGCGTTGAAGACTGCACAGGAGAGTGCATAGCCACTCATGCCGACTTTGATTGAAAATCCGACTCGCATTGAAGCCGCCGGCACCAAGCCAAAGACGATCGAAGAATTCGTCGGCCGCGTGAATTCGAAGACGCCCGCCGTGAGCGTGGCCCAGATGCGCAGTCCCGCCGGATGGCTCGAGCCCGGTCAGACTCCCGACTTCGACGAATACTCGCTCGTGTTGAAGGGCACGTTGCGCGTGACGCACCGCGCCGGCACCATCGACGTGCGCGCGGGCCAGGCCGTTGTTGCCCATCGCGGCGAATGGGTCCAGTATTCCACGCCCGAGGGCGCCGAATATCTGTCCGTCTGCCTGCCGGCGTTTTCGCCGGACACGGTTCACCGCGATTAAGAAGGCAGGCCTGTGGGCTCGGCATGTCCGTGACATCGGTTACGAGGCAGCGTGACGACCGCCACTCCGGGGCCTTGCGCGCGACGATATCCTGCAGTCTGAGAGGAAAGAGAGGGCGGACGATGACAATCAAGCGCCGGACCATGGGGCACGCGCCACGATTCTTGCTCGGTTTTGTCTTCGTACTCACGATTCTGGGCGCCATCGGCGCGCGGGCCCAGGCGCCGCAAACTCCTGCCGCCAATGAGCAGCAACCTCTGATTCGATCGCTGAAGGGTCCGGAGCTCTTTCGCGCCTATTGCGCGCCTTGCCACGGACTCGGCGCGAAAGGCGACGGTCCCGTCGCTCCGTCGCTGAAAACGCCGCCGGCCGATCTGACCGCTCTCGCGAAAAAGAATCGCGGCGTCTTCCCGGAAGTGCGAGTGCGCAGGGCCATCACGGGCGAAAGCGTGATTGCCTCGCACGGTTCGCGTGAGATGCCGATCTGGGGCCCCATCTTTCACCAGGTGGAAGAAGACGTCGATCGGGGAAACGTGCGGCTCGAGAATCTCGTGCGTTATCTGGAATCGATCCAGGCGGCCAAGTGAGCGGAGCCGTCGCTCGCTTCCGATTGCGCGAAGTCGCGCCGCGAAATTGCTGTTTGCAAAACTCGCGTTCTCGAATATTCTGTCTGTGATCTCACGGAAGGAAAAGGGTGGCGGATTCTTCAGCTCTTAAGGAACTGACTCGCTTCGGCAGCTCGCAACGGCACGACGCGTGGTGGATCGAAATTGTTCCCACGCTGATCGTATTCACCGCGTTCATCGTCTACGCCACGTTGCGCGCCTTTGAGAACAACTACTTCTGGACGGCGCCCTATCTTTCGCCGTTCTACTCCCCGCTGATCGACCCGCAGCACCGCTGGTGGCCGTTTTCTCCGGCGATTCTGATCTTGGGCGGGCCGGCGGGATTTCGCGCAACCTGCTACTACTATCGCAAGGCGTACTATCGCGCGTTCGTGATGCATCCGCCCGCCTGCGCCGTCAGCGAGGGCGAACATCGCGGCTATCGCGGCGAGACCTCGTTTCCGCTGATCCTGCAGAACGTCCACCGCTACTTTTTCTACGTCGCGACGCTGTTCCTCTGTTTTCTCTGGTACGACGCGATCAAGGCCTTCTCGTTCCCGCAGGGACTCGGCATCGGCGTCGGTTCGATCATCATGCTGGTCAACGTAATCCTTCTCAGCACGTATTCCGCCTCCTGCCATTCGTTGCGCCATCTTGTGGGCGGAAAGCTGGATTGTTTTTCGTGCGTGACGCTCGGCCCGCCGCGCCGGTCCGCGTGGGGCTTCGTCACGAAATTGAACCAACATCACATGCTGTGGGCCTGGCTGAGCCTTTTCTCCGTGGCGCTCACGGATCTGTACATCCGGCTCGTCGCCTCCGGCGCGATAAGGGATTTTCGATTGCTGTGACTCCGACTCCCCAGTACGAGACCCACGAACACGACGTTTTGATCATTGGCGCCGGTGGGGCGGGCCTTCGCGCCGCGATTGAGGCGCTCGCCCAGGGCGCGCGCGTGGCTGTGGTTTGTAAGTCGCTCCTCGGCAAGGCGCACACCGTGATGGCCGAAGGCGGCCTGGCCGCGGCGATGTGCAACCTTGACAAAGCTGACGGCTGGCGCCCCCATTTTCGCGACACCATGAACGGAGGGAAGCGGCTGAACAACTGGCGCATGGCGCAGCTCCACGCGCAGGAAGCGCCGGGCCGCGTCAACGAACTCGAACAGTGGGGCGCGCTTTTCGACCGCACGGCTGACGGAAGCATCCTTCAGCGCGCTTTCGGCGGGCACACCTACAGGCGCCTTTGCCACGTCGGCGACCGCACCGGCCTCGAGATGATTCGCACGCTCCAGGACCGCGGCGTGCAGCTCGGCTTCGATGTTTTCATGGAGTGCACGGTCACGCGGCTGCTGAAAGATGGCAATCGTGTGGCCGGTGCCTTCGCCTACTACCGCGATTCGGGCAAGTTCGTCGTGTTCAAGGCGAAGGCCGTCGTGATTGCCACGGGTGGAATCGGCAAATCGTGGCGCGTCACGTCGAATTCCTGGGAGTGCACCGGCGACGGCATGGCGCTCGCGTACGACGCGGGCGCGGAACTGCTCGACATGGAATTCGTGCAGTTCCACCCGACCGGCATGGTCTGGCCGCCGGGGGTGCAGGGAATTCTCGTGACCGAGGCCGTGCGCGGAGAGGGCGGCATCCTGCGCAACAAGAACGGCGAGCGCTTCATGGAGAAGTACGATCCGAAGCGCATGGAGCTTTCCACGCGCGACGTCGTGGCCCGCTCGATCTACACCGAGGTGAAAGAAGGCCGCGGCAGCCCGCACGGCGGCGCGTTCCTCGATATCTCCCACAAGCCGCCGGAATACGTGAAGCGCAAGCTCCCCAGCATGTACCACCAGTTCAAGGAACTTGCCGACGTCGATATCACCAAAGGGCCGATGGAAGTCGGCCCGACCTGTCACTACGTAATGGGTGGAATCCGCGTCGATGCCGAAAGCACGCAGGCGTCGCTGCCCGGGCTCTTTGCGGCTGGTGAAGCCGCCGGAGGGCTGCACGGCGCGAACCGCCTGGGCGGCAATTCGCTCTCCGATCTTCTCGTCTTTGGCCGCCGCGCGGGTCTTGCGGCGGGACAGTACGCCAAGACCGGAACCGCGCCTTCGATCGACGCCGCCCAAATCGAGGACGCCGCCCGCGAGGCGCTTGCTCCCTTCGAGCGCGCCACGGGAGAGAATCCGTACTCGATTCACCACGATCTGCAAGAGGTGATGCAGAATCTGGTCGGAATTTTCCGCGCCGATGAAGATCTTCGCAAGGCGCTCGTCGAGCTGGACAAGCTGAAGGACCGAGCGAAGAAGATTCGCGTGGAGGGCACGCGCACGTTCAATCCCGGCTGGCACCTCTTCTTTGATCTCCAGTCGATGCTGACGCTTTCCGAGGCGTGCACGCACGCCGCCCTGGCGCGCAAGGAGAGCCGCGGCGCGCACAGCCGCCTCGATTTCCCCAAGACCGAGGACGAATGGGGCAGGAAGAATCTCGTGATCGCGAAGAAGGGCGGCGCGCTGAGCCTCGTGGAAGTGCCGCGCGGCGAAATGCCGGCGGAGCTGCAGCAGATTCTGGCGGAGGACAAGTAGTGCCCAGCCGGGAGGAGTGTTGATGGCAGACAGGACCGCAACCCTGCGCGTGTTTCGCGGCGACCGGGAATCCGGCAAGCCGGTGGATTATCAGGTCCCGCTCGCGCCCGGCATGGTCGTGCTGGACGCCATCCATTCCATTCAGGCGCATCAATCTCCTGATCTCGCCGTGCGCTGGAACTGCAAAGCCGCCAAATGCGGATCGTGCTCCGCCGAAGTGAACGGCCGGCCCCGCCTGATGTGCAAGACGCGCATGGACTCGCTGCCTCTCGACCGGCCGATCACCGTCTTTCCGATGAAATCGTTCCCGGTGATCAAGGACCTCGTTACCGACGTCTCGTGGAATTACGAGGTCAACAAGAAGATTACGCCCTTCACGCCGCGCCCCAACGTCGAGTGGAAAATGGATCAGGCGGACGTCGACCGCGTGCAGGAATTCCGCAAGTGCATCGAGTGCTTCCTCTGCCAGAACGTCTGCCACGTGCTCCGCGAGCACGATAAGAAGAGCGAATTCGGCGGACCGCGCTTCTTCGTGCGCTCCGCCGGGTTGGAAATGCATCCGCTCGACGGCGCCAACCGGCTTGGCGCTCTGCGCAAGGAGCTGGGGATCGGCTACTGCAACATCACGAAGTGCTGCACGGAAGTCTGCCCGGAGGAAATTCACATCACGGACAATGCGATCATTCCGCTGAAAGAGCGCGTCGTGGACGAATTCTACGATCCGCTGACGATGATCGTCCGCAAGATTTTCGGCGCGAAGTAGTTCTACGTTTTTGCCGCGCTAACCCGTATCTCTCCGCTCGCCAGCTTTTCGATCAGGTCGCGATCGGCGGGCAGAAAATCCAGTTCGGTCAGCGACTCCGGGGTGCGCCAGGCGATCTGCTCGAACTCGCGATTTTCCACCTCGGCCGGCGGTGCGCTGGCGGCGAAGAAGATCAATTCGATCGGCGCTCGCAGCTCCGCGTAGGAATGTTGCGCGCGGAACAGTTCCGGGCCGATTCGCGCGTCCACTCCGAGCTCCTCGCGCAGCTCGCGCTGCAGCGCCTGTTCCAGTGTTTCGCCGGGCTCCACCTTGCCGCCGGGGAATTCCCACATCAGTTCAAACCTGCCGCCGCGCGCCCGCTGGCAGGTCAGAATCTTGCCGTCACTCTCGATCAGCGCCGCTACCACAACTCGCATTTCTTCGGTCCCCTGGAGTCCCCAATAAACAAAAACGCGCCGAAGAGCTTTTGCCCTTCGGCGCGCTGAATGCTTGCTGCCCGGCTACTGATCCGCCTCCACCTTCTTGAGCGCCGGCTTCGGCACCTGCCAGATCAGAGCGGAATCGTCGGCGCTATGCGGGAAGAATTGCGCCGACTTCTTGCCCGACGGCAGCAGCACGATGTCTGCGCGGCGGTTGTACGCCAGCCAATCGCCTCGCTTGTCCTTCAGCCGGGCCTTCGGCGGCGCGTTCGGGTTCGTGCCTTCGAGCGTGTTCACCGTCGTCTTGTCGAGCGGACGATCCTTGCCGTAGGCCGCGGTCTGAATCTTGTCGGCCGCGATTCCCTGGCTGACGAGATACTGCTTGATCCGCTCCACGCGGCGCTCGCTCAGGTCCTGGTTGAACGGCTTCGACCCGCGCTCGTCCGCATAGGCTTCGACGGAAAGCTTCGCGTCCGGATCGTATTCGAGATACTTCTTGAATCCGCCGGCGAGTGTTGCGAGCGAAAGCTGCTGGCTGCGGACCAGCCCCACCTGCGGGTTCTTCTTGTCGGGGTAGTCCGTCGGATAAAAGATGCTCTGCAGCGTCACGGCCGGAATCGGCTCCACCGTTCCGGTGATGTGCACCGAAGCCGTCTGCGTGGCGGAGCCGCCGCAAACGTTCGTTGCGTTCAGCGTGAAGCTCTTGCTCTCATCGATCGTGCGCGGCTGTCCGCCTTCGGGCACGGTGCTCGTGTCCGCCGGCGACGCCTGCACGGTCTCGCTGCCGCTGGCCGCGACCGTCTTGCCGTCAACCATGATGCTGTCGGCGTTCGAGGTCTGCCAGCTCACCGTCGAAGAATCCTGCGTCAGCACCTTGTCGCCGATCTTCCGGTAGTGCAGCTCGGTCGGGCTCGCCGTCAGGCTCGCATCGACTTTCGTGTTCACGTTCACCGTCGAGCTGCCGGTCACCGTTCCGCCCGGACCGCCCGACGTGAAGTTATATGTCGTCGTTGCGTGCGGCGAAACCGACTGGTTGCCGCTCGTCGCCACCGGGCCGACCCCGCTGATATTCGCGTCCACCGTCTCGGAGGTCTGCCAGTTCAGTGTCGCGGACTGTCCGCAGTTGATGTTCGTCGCGGACGAATTGAAGCTGCCCGTCGCGGGAGCGACTGCTATCTGCGCGCTCGCGATTCCCACTTTGAATCGCGGCACGTCCTTCAGGCTCTCGCCCCTCTTCCAGTCGACCGTCTTCTGCGTGCCGCTGGCGAGCTCCACGATCGTCTTCTTGTTGGCTTCCACCTTCACGTCGCCGGACCAGACGGTCTTGCCCTGATGCGTCACCGTCAGGTGATGCGTGCCCGGAGGCAGCAGCAGGTTCTGGTGCCAGAGCCACCAATCGAAGTTGAACTCGTCCACGTGCCCGACGAAATACGCGGGCGTCGTCCCGTTCGAAAGCACCGCGGCGCGCTCGTCGCCTTTCAGTTGAACGTCGCCGAACGGTCCGCTGACGTTTCCGCCCTGCGGATCGAGCTTCACTTCCAGCGAGGTCGTCTTTCCGGCTTCGATCGTCACGTCCTGCGTCGAGATCTTGTAGCCGTAGTTCACGACCACCACAGTGTGCTTTCCCGGGCTCAGCGATACGGAATGGCTTCCTTCGCGAATCGCGTTGCCGTCCACAAACAGGTACGCCTGCTTCGGCGTGACCTTCACTTTCAGTTTCCCATCCTGCGCAAAGCCGGCAGTCGCGCACAGTGCGATGGCGATGACGAGGGTCAACAGGTGTGAGAATCGTCGCATCGGCAATCTCCTAAGTGTCATGTAGGCGGATTATTAAGGATTGTTCCCCCGCGCCCAGACGGAAGAACATCGGCTAGGAATGGTAAAAATAACGTCCTAAGCCCTCTCCTGTCAATCAGATTCCAGAAGGAGGCGAAAGGTTGCGAGCGAGCCCTCGGACCAGGGCCGTTGCCGCCGTCCGCCGTCCGCGTGCCTTATACTGATCCAATGTTCAGCGAGCTCTTGCTTGAGCATTTTCGAAACCCGCACAACGCTGGCGACCTGCCGGACGCCACCGCAACGGCCGAAGTGACCAACCCGGTCTGCGGAGATGTGCTCCGCCTTGCTGTGCGCGTCAGGAACGGGCGGATCGAGGCGGCCCGCTTCAAATCGCAAGGCTGCGTCGCTTCCCTCGCCGCCAGCTCCGCCCTCACCGATCTTCTCGCCGGCAAGACACCCGCCGAGGCGCGCAGCGTCACGCCTCAGCTCGTCTCGAACACTCTCGGCGGCCTGCCCGAGGCCTCGTTTCACGCCGCGCAACTGTGTGTGGACGCTGTCGCCGCCGTCCTGCGCAACATTCCCTGATCGGGGCGTCTAGGTGGGATCAGACTGCAGCTTCTTCAGGCTTTCAGGATCGTTTAGGTTCAGCACGACGCCTTCTTCTTCCGTCGCAACGTCGGCGATGTCGTCGGCGTGGGCCCACACGACCTGTCTTGCGCCGACTTCCGCCGACGCGGAGAGAAGCTCGTCGTAGAGCGTCGAACGGAAGATCAGCGGATGGCCGCGCTTTCCGCGGAACGTCGGCAGTGCGATCGACTTCCCGCTCGCATCGAACGCCTCGATCAGCTTCGCCACCAGCGCTGCCGAGACGATTGGATGGTCCACGGGGCAGAGAATCAGTCCGTCCGTGGCGACGTTCGCGAGGCTGCGCACCGCCGTCTGAATCGAGGAAAGCTGTCCCTGCCCCCAATTCTCGTTCACGATTACATCCGCCGCATGACCGCCCAGCGCTTGCCGGATCTCCTCCGCGTGCGCGCCCAGCACGATCCGCGTCACGCCCACGCGCGGATGCCGCGTCACCTCCAGCAGATGCTCGATGAACGTCTTCCCGCGGTAGGGAAGCAGCGCTTTTGGCGTGCCCATGCGGCGCGATTCGCCGCCGGAAAGAATGGCGACCGCAAGCGGTATGGCAGTTCTTCGATCGTGCGCCACGAGAGGTGGAAGGGCGGGGCTTCAGCCCCGCCAAAACCTGCACAGAAAGACTGGGCTTTAGCCCCGGGACTCCGAACGCTCAGTCATGATGTACGGCTGCTTGAGCCAGCCGCACAGTCTTATGCGGCACTTTCTGCGCATTCCGTCGCACTGCAATCAACTCTGCCGTGATGCTGACGGCGATCTCTTCCGGTGAAAGCGCGCCGATATCGAGCCCCACAGGCGCGTGCACTCGCTCGAATTCCTCGGCCGCGTAGCCTTCCTTTTCGAGCGCTTTGTATACCGACAGCACTTTGCGCTTGCTGCCGATCATGCCGATGTACCGCGCCTCGGTGCGCACGGCCCACGCGAGCACGCGCATGTCGTCCTTGTGTCCGCGCGTGACGATCAGCAAATAGGTCGACGCATTGGGCTTGATCTTCTCGAACGCATCCTCATACGACGTATGCAGTTCGCTCGCCATCGGAAACCGTTCTGCGTTGGCAAACGCCGCGCGGTCGTCCACCACGTTCACGGCAAACCCGGCCGCGGCCGCCACACGCGCCACGCCCAGCGAAACGTGCCCGCCGCCGAAAACGTAGAGCAGAGGCTGCGGCAGAATTGGTTCCACGAAAATCTCCAGCGTGCCGCCGCAGATCAGGCCTGCGTCGTACGCCGCCTCATGGTTCAAATTGAAAGTCATCTTGCGCGGCTGCTCGGCGTGCATCACGTCTTTGGCCGCGGCCCAGACGTCCGCTTCCACGCATCCGCCGCCGATCGTGCCCGCGATCGAGCCGTCCTCCCGCACCAGCATCCGCGAGCTTTCGTAGCTCGGAATCGAGCCGTTCGTGTGCACGATCGTCGCCAGCGCGCCGCGCTCGCCCGCCTTCCGCATCCGCACGATCTCTTCGAAAATATCCATTGGCACGGTCTTCCGTGGCACAGACACTCTTCTGTGCGCGTTTTCCTGAGCCTACTTCGCCCCGGCAGACCTGTCAATTGCGGTGAGGCCAGCTCGGCGCTGTCACGCAACGGCCGCCGCTCGTCATTCTGAGCGGGGCGTCCTGACGCTTCCGTCCCCGGCGGCAGCCCGGTCGGGACGCGCAGTCGAAGAATCTCCCTTCAGTCCGCCTTCGTCTGGACACCGTTTGGTCCCGATGCTACTTTAGCGCGCTCATCGCTCCGGAGGCATTCATGAAAGCGGTCGTCCTCAACGAGCACGGCGGTCCCGAAGTCCTGCGTCTCGCCGACATTCCCGAGCCGTCAATCGGGCCTCAGGACGTCCTGGTCCGCGTCCGCGCCTGCGCGCTCAACCATCTTGACCTCTGGATGCGCGGCGGAATGCCGAACCGCCCGGTTGCATTTCCCCACGTTCTCGGAAGCGACATTTCCGGCGAAGTCGCCAAAGTCGGCGCGAGCGTCAAGAACGTCAAAGTGGGCCAGAAAGTCCTGCTCGCGCCCGGCACTTCCTGCGGCCAATGCGCGCCATGCATCGCCGGCCGCGACAATTTCTGCAAGGATTACGTTCTCTTCGGCACCACGATTCACGGCGGTTACGCGGAATATGTAAAATCCCCTGCCGCCAACGTGATCCCGATCCCCGGCAACATGAGCTTCGAGGAAGCCGCCGCGATTCCGCTCGTGTTTCTCACCGCCTGGCACATGCTCTTCTATCGCGCCCATCTCCAGCCCGCCGAAGAAGTGCTTGTGATCGCGGCGGGCAGCGGGGTCGGCAGCGCGGCCATCCAGATCGCGAAAGCGGCGGGCGCGCGCGTGATCGCCACCGCGGGCTCGGAGCCAAAGCTGCGCAAAGCGAAAGAGCTCGGGGCCGACGAGGTCCTGTTGCACCAGGGCGAGTTCGCCCGCGAAGTGAAGAAACGGACCGGCGGCCGCGGCGTCGATGTCGTCTTCGAGCACGTTGGCCAGGCCACCTGGGAGCAGAGCGTGTACAGCCTCGCCGTCGGCGGCCGCCTCGTCACCTGTGGCGCGACCGCGGGCCGCGAAGGCAACATCAATATCGGCTACCTCTTCGCGCGCCAGCTTTCGATTCTCGGCTCGTTCATGGGACACAAAGGCGAGCTGTTCGCCGTCCTCGAGCTTTTCAATCGTGGCCTGCTCAAGCCGGTCATCGACACCGTGCTGCCCCTCGAACGCGCCGCCGACGCCCATCGCCGCCTCGAAAACCGCGAGCAGTTCGGCAAGGTCGTTCTGGCTCTTCCGTAGGGGCACGACATGTCGTGCCCGGCGATAGACCTTGGCAACGCGCCGCCGTTCAGCAACCCCGTCGCGATGATGTAGACTTACCTGCCCAGGCTCGACGCGCTGCGAAGCCTCTGATCCATGAGGATCGTCATCCTGGGCGGGCGGAGCGGGGCGAAAGATCTCTCTCACAACCTATGCGTCGTGAAACCACCAGCGTCTCCCAGGAAGACTACCTGAAAGCCATCTGGGAGATCGTTCAGGAAGAGCAGGTTCCGATCAGCGCGCGGCTCGCCGAAGACCTCGGCGTCACGCCGCCCGCCGTAACCGCCGCGGTCAAGCGCATGGCGCGCGATGGCTACCTGCGCGTGCAGCGCGACGGCCGCATTTCGCTGACGCCGAAAGGGAAGGGCATCGCGCAGCATCTGGTCCTGCGGCATCGCCTCGCCGAGAAACTTCTCACGGAAATCATCGGCCTCGAATGGTCGCGCGCGCACGAGGAGGCGGAGCGCCTCGAGCACGGCATCTCGCCGGAGGTCGCGCGCCTTCTGCTCGCGCGCTTCGGCCGCGAAAGCCGTTGCCCGCACGGAGTGCCGCTCTTCGGCGGAATGTCCCGCCTGCGACGCAAGCATGGCGCGGTGCGGCTCTCCGATGCCGAGGTCGGCCACTCCTACGAAATCCTGCGCGTATACGAAAAAGATCCTGCGTTCCTGGAATTTCTCGAACAGCGCAGCCTGCGCCCCGGCGCCCACGTCCGCGTCTTCGAGCGCGAATACGACCAGACCATGTCGCTCACGGTTTCCGGCCACGGCTCCGCGCGCATTCATCTTGGCAAGCCCGCCACTGAGCGCGTCTGGGTCCGCCGCATCCAGTAAACGCCTCTCAGTCTCGAAGACTGGATCGTGTGGGCGCCCCACCCTCGTTTTGTGAAGGTGGTGTTGGCAGTACGGCCGTTGTCTTGCTGCGTCCTGACTCTGTTGCCCGTGATACGCTTGCTCGCCGATGCTCAACGCTCTCCGCTACTACTGGATCACGGCCAAAGGCTACCGCCTGCGCCCCTGGAAATCGCCGTACATTCAGTGGCGGCTCGAAACATTCTTCGGCCACGAAGCCGCGGACCTCGACGCCCGCAAATTCTTCCGCCTGATGTGGCGTGAGCGCGCCCGCACCGAGCAGTTCCTCGACTGGGTCGCAAAGCGCCGCGCCGCCCAGCGATCCGCAAACTGACTGCTGCGAGGGGGTCGGAGCTTCCACTCCGACATACACGTCCCGGGCGCGACTGGGGCTTTAGCCCCTGAAGTCCATCAATCAGTTCGGCCGCTTCAGTTCTGTGAAACGGTCGGTAGTGCGCGGCGGCGAGAATCGGAGTAATCTCTCCGGCGAATGTGAGGGGGTGCCGCCGTGAGGAAATCCAAGAAAGATTCGGTGAATCGCCGCGATTTTCTGCGCACCGCTGCTGCGGGCACGGCCGCTCTCGTTGTTCCGCCCGCGGCTGCTCGCGCCGCTCAGCCTGCGACTCCTCGCGTCGCCGGCCCACCGCCGCTGTTGAAACCTCTCGCCGCCGTAGCCACGCCGAGCGTCGAAGTTCTCACCGTCGATCGGCCCGGCTCCGACTTCATGGTGGACGTTCTGAAATCGCTGAACTTTGAGTATCTCTGCGCGAATCCCGGCAACTCGTTCCGCGGTCTGCACGAATCGCTGATCAACTACGGCGGCAACACCGCGCCCGAATTCATCACCTGCTGCCACGAAGAATCCTCCGTCGCCATGGGCCACGGCTACGCGAAGATCGAGGGCAAGCCGCTGCTCGTCTGCGTGCACGGCACGGTCGGGTTGCAGCACGCCTCGATGGCGATCTACGACGCGTTCTGCGACCGCGTTCCCGTGTACATCATCCTCGGCAATTTTTCGGACGCCGCTCTCCGCTTTGGCCAGGTCGATTGGACGCATGCCGCGCAGGATCCCGCCGCGATGATCCGCGACTACACGAAGTGGGACGACAATCCGATTTCGCTGCAGAGCTTCGCGGAGTCTGCCGTGCGCGCGTACAAGGTCGCCACCACTCCGCCCACGATGCCCGTGGCGCTCGTCGCGGGCCACGAGCTGCAGGAAAACCCCGTGCCCGGCGGCGCTGGTCTCGCCGTGCCGAAGCTGACGATGACTTCGCCTCCGGCGGGAGACTCGGGCGCCGTCGCCGAGGCGGCGCGCCTGTTGGTCGCCGCCGAGAATCCCGTGCTCGTCACCGATCGCGTCGCGCGCACCGCGGCAGGCCTGGCCGGGATGATCGAACTCGCCGAGACATTGCAAGCGCCCGTGATCGACCGCAACGGCCGCATGAATTTCCCCACGCGCCATCCTTTGAATATGACCGAACGCGCGGGCGCCACCATCGCGGGAGCCGACGTTATCGCCGGTCTTGAGCTGACAGATTTTTGGAGCACGGTGAACTCCGTTCGCGGACAGGTCTTTCCGGAGTCGCGCCCGATCACGAAGCCGGGCACGAAACTCATCAGCGTCACCGCAAACGATCTCTTCCTGAAAAGCAACTATCAGGATTTTCAGCGCTACACGCCTGTCGATCTGGCGATTGCCGCGGACGCGGAAGCGACGCTGCCTTCGCTGATCGAAGCCGTGAAGCGCCAGATCACGGACGACCGCAAGCGCGCGTTCGCGGATCGCGGCGCGAAAATCGCCGCGGCGCATCAGCAGGTGATGCAGGCGCAGCGCGAGGCGGCCGCGTCCGGATGGGACGCCAGCCCGGTCAGCACGGCGCGCCTCTCGATGGAGCTGTGGGCGCAGATCAAGGACGAAGACTGGTCGTTCGTCTCGAATTGTCAGTTCGTCAGCCGCTGGCCGTTGCGCCTCTGGGATTTCAAGAAGCACTATCACTACATCGGCGCCGAGGGCGGCTACGGAGTCGGCTACGGCGCGCCGGCGTCTGTTGGCGCGGCGCTCGCCAATCGCAAGCACGGCCGCTTGACCGTCAGCATCCAAAACGACGGCGACCTGATGTTCGCGCCGGGCGTGCTCTGGACCGCCGCTCACTCGCGCATCCCGATCCTGATCCTCATGCACAACAATCGCGCCTACCATCAGGAGCTGATGCAGATTCAGATCATGGCCAATCAGCATCAGCGCGGCATCACGCGCGCCAGCATCGGCAACGTGCTCACCGATCCGCCGATCGACTATTCGAAACTCGCGCAAGGACTGGGCGTGCACGCCGAAGGGCCGATTAGCGATCCGAAAGATCTCGCGCCCGCGATTCGCCGCGCGATTGAAGTGGTGAAGAGCGGCAGCCCCGCGCTCGTCGATGTGCTCACGCAGCCCCGCTGAGGAACTCGGTCAAGGAGATGCCCGTGCGCCATGCAAGATTGCTCGCGACGGTTTTCGTTCTGATGCTCGGCTGCGGCTTTGCGCGGGCGCAAGCACCCGCGGCGAAATCCGCCGGAGATGCCGCGAATGGCAAACAGATCTTTGCCGGCGCAGGCTGCGTGGCCTGCCACGGCGCACAGGCGCAGGGCACCGCGATGGCCCCGGCCATCGCTCCGCCGCCCGTCGATCTGCAAGGACTGATCGCCTACGCTCGCAAGCCGACCGGCAAGATGCCGCCCGTTCCCGTCGCCGCGGCGTCCGATCAGCAGCTGGCCGATGTGTTCGCATTTCTGAAATCGCTCGCGCCTGCGTCTCCCGCGGCCGATTCGTTGCAGGGCAACGCGGAAAACGGCAAGAAGCTGTTCGCCGCGTACGGCTGCTATCAGTGTCACGGTCGCCAGGGCGCTGGCGCCGCCATCGCTCCGCGCATCGGTCCGCCCGCGCTGACGCTGGCCGGTGTGACGCGTTACGTTCGCGCGCCGACGGGCCAGATGCCGCCGTACACGGCGAAGGTCGTCTCCGACCAGGACCTTGCGGACATCTACGCGTACCTGAAGACGTTTCCGCCACCGCAGCCTGCGTCGAGCATACCGCTGCTGAATCAGTAGCCCCGCGCCGGGTAGAGGAAATTGTCATTCCGAACCCGGCCGTCAGGCCGGTGTGCGGAATCTGCTTTTCCCGTTCGGCGTCATCGGTTCGCTCGGCTCCCTCTCTCGCAATTCCTTCGCCTGCACCGATCTTGTCCCTCGGTACAGTGGTTCCGCCCGACGCGCGACGCGATACTTGTTCGTCGCGAAAGCGCGTCCCATCATGCGGCGAATCCTTCCATTCCTGGTGCTGGCAGCGGCGCTTCTTCAGGCTGACTGCGCCGGTGTGACCGGCAGCTCCGGCAACCCCGGCAATCCGGGCACTCCGCCTCCGCCGCCTTCGGCGTGCAGCGTGATGAGCGCGGGGCAGGGCGGCAGCCTGAACGGCTTCGTGCCGTTCCCGGCGGACAATCTGTGGAACACGGACATTTCCAACGCGCCGGTCGATCCGAATTCGGCCGCGTTGATCAACTTCATCGGCGGCAGCGTCGGCCTGCACGCCGATTTCGGCTCGGGCCAGTACAACGGCTCGATCATCGGCATACCGTATCTCGTCGTGAATTCGTCGCAAGGGCCGGTGACGATCAACTTCACCGCGTACGGCGACGAAAGCGATCCGGGCCCGATGCCGATCCCGACCAATGCTCCGATCGAAGGCGACCCGAATCCGAGCGGCGACCAGCACGTCCTGGTGCTCGACAACAATAATTGCTGGCTCTACGAGCTCTTCGACGCGCAGCCGAGCGGCTCCGGATGGAATGCCGGCTCGGCGGCCGTGTGGGATCTGACGGCCGGCGAGCAGCGCCCCTACACGTGGACATCCGCGGACGCGGCCGGGCTTCCGATCTTTCCCGGACTTGCCCGCTACGACGAAGTCGCCTCCGGCGCGGTCCGCCATGCGCTGCGCTTCACGCTGCAATCCAGCCGAGCGGCCTTCACGCCGCCCGCGTCGCACTGGGCGGCGAATTCTTCCAACTCCAACGCCGCCGTGATGGGCATGCGCCTCCGCCTGAAGCAGAACTTCGATATCTCCGGATTCTCCGCCGCGAACCAGGTGCTGCTGACCGCGATGAAGAAATACGGCCTGATCATGGCGGACAACGGATCGTCGATGTACATCAGCGGCGCACCTGACGACCGCTGGAGCAACGACGACCTGCACAATCTCGGCAGCGTGACCGCGTCGGATTTCGAGGTCGTGCAGATGAATCCCATCTACACGTCGGCGAACGTGCCGCAGGGCGCCGCGCCCGTGATATCGAGCTTCACGGCCAGCTCGCAATCCGTGTCGGCGGGAACGCCGGTCACGCTCAGCTGGAGCGTCAGCGGCGCGTCGTACCTGATCGTGTCGCCCGGTATCGGCGCGATCCGAGGCGCGAGCGCGGTCGTGACGCCCGCGCAATCGACGACGTACACCCTCTACGCGACGAACGCGTTCGGCCGCACGACGGCGACGGTCAACATCACCGCACACTAGCATTTGCCCCGGTCCGCCTGCGTGGCAGCGCCCGTTTGCGGTTCGGGCACCACGATCCGCCGCCGGCCGGGTTTCTTGCCACAATGAGAGAAAGCGAACTCGGAGGGCTGGCCATGCGAAAGAAACTCCTCTTCGGCGTGCTGCTCTGCGCGGCGGTTGCCGCGAGCGTGCTTGCCGCGCCGCGGCCCGGAGGCATGGGCACGATCGGCGGGCAGGTGCTGAACTCCGCCGGAAAGCCCGTCGCGGGCGCGCACGTGCTCGTGCAGACCACCGACGGCCACCACATCGAATCCGCCACCACGAATGCGCAAGGCCGCTTCTGGGTCGCCGATCTCGCCGAAGGCCAGTATTCCGTGCGCGCGTTCTTCGAAGGGCACGTATCGGAATGGCGCGAGGGCGTGTGGGTCGCGCCCGGCGAACAGACCAACGTCCTGCTTCACCTTTCGGCGCAGAAGGCGCCTCCCACGATGACGCGGTAGCACTCGCGCGTTTGCCGCGCGTCTTCGCAGCCTGTGATATAAAACCGCAGAGGCAAGTGAGCGATGGTCTTTGTGTCCGTGACGCGCCTGCGCATCCGGTCGATTTTCTTCATGCCGCAATTCATCTGGCACGCGATGCGGTCGCAGCGCCAGGCGCGGCGGTCGGCGGGTTTTGTGGCGGGCCGCGTGATGCGCGAAGCGAACAACGCGTTTTGGACGCTGACCGCGTGGGAAGCGGACGCGGCGATGAACGCCTACCGGACGCAGGGCGCGCACCGCGATGCGATGCCGAAGCTGCTCGACTGGTGCGACGAAGCGGCGCTGGCGCACTGGACGCAGGAGTCGCGCGAACTGCCGTCGTGGCAGGAGGCGCACGAGCGGCTGGTGCGCGAAGGAAGGCCGTCGAAGGTGCGGCACCCGTCGCCGGCGCACGCCGCGTATCAGATTCCGCCGCCGCGCCCAAGCCGCGCGCAATCGACGATGACGCCGGGAGAATAGTCCTTGCTCTCGAGGAGACGTAGCAAGCATGGGCGGAACGTTTGCTTCAGGGGCTGAAGCCCCTTCCTTGTTCGCGGCTGTTTGTCGGAGCTGAAGCTCCGGCCCCCTAAAGACACTTCGCGACGCTGGTCCCCGAGGCTGGCGCGGCGGCTGCGTTTCAGTGAGCATTTCTCTGTGGCGGCGCTGTGATCTCCGTGTTCACGCCTTTCCTGCCAGCCTCTGTTTGATCGCGCTTTCGAACTTCGGGAAGTAGCGGCCGATGACGGTGAGATCGAAGCGCGCGAGGATCGACTCCTTCGGTTCGTTTTCGAGCAGGAATTCAAACGAGCGGCGAACGAGTTCGGCCGGCTCGATCCTGCCGCCTGTGATCCGTTCGTGGTCAGCTTGTTTCAGCGTGACGCGATGCGTTGTGTGCGTTTTGCCTTCGGTCACGCGGACCTGGAATTCACCTTCGCCGGTCTTCTCGACGTCGATCTTTGCGGGCATGTCTGCTCCTAGAGGGACCCGGCGGCGATTTTCTTCGCGCGCTCGAATTCCGCGAAATACTGGATCAGGATGGTCAGGTCGCACTCGGGCGGGACAGGCTTAGCGTGTTCCCGCGCGAGCAGCAGCGCCACCGCGCGGCGGACAAGTTCGCTTGGCTCGACCGGTTCGCCCGCGATGCGGCTGTAGTCGTCCGTCTTCGCCGTGATGCGGTGCGACGTTTGGCCTTCCCCGTCGATTACCAGCACCTGAAACTGATCCGCGCCGATTTGTTCGACCGCGATGTTTTCGGGCATTTTCGTCATCCTCCGATTCTGGCGGACTGGGACAGCGTGGCGTGGAGACCGTTTGCGCGAAATCGCGAAAATTGGCGATTAGAAGCGATCGCCGTCGTTTGTTTGCAATGAGATAAGCGGGATTCTAATAACGGAATTTGGCGATTAGAAAACCATAGACGAGGGCCGGGGCTTGGGCGAACGGCGGCTGTGGAAGCCGCCCCGCGTTTGCCGCGTCGAGTTGTCGTCGTCATCTTCACACGCGCAGGCTCTTCGCCTGGTCAGGCTAAGCTAGCAGCGGGGATCGGCGTGTCAAGCGCGGGAGTATGTGGACTTTT
>DATJXJ010000072.1:0-153442 GCA_035500255.1 Verrucomicrobiia bacterium
GGATTGAAAAGCGACTGCGTATAGTCCAGCTCGAAGACCGCGGGCGCATGACCCCCGGGCAGCGACGGAAACCCGTGCGTATAGGCCGCGCCCGCTCCGGTGTAGAGATTCGGCAGGAAAGCGGCGCGGTCAACTCCGACTTCGCCCAGCGCGACGTTGTATTGCATCTGAGCGAGCTTGACGTCGCGGCTATTTTGCAGAGCGAGAGTGACCGCCTCGCGGAGCGTGAGCGGCGACGAATCCTGGGCGCGCGCGGGGCGCGCAAAGCACAGCGCCGACAAAGCCGCAAGCGCGGCAACGCCCATCAGGTCTTTGCGCAGTCGATTCAACAGTGGCTCACGCGATCATTCATGGTGAAGCGACTCCGCCGGCTGCAGACTCGCGGCGCGATTCGCGGGAAGAAATCCGAAGATCAAGCCCGTCGATGAGGATACTACAAACGCCAGAACGACCGAGACCCACGATACAGGAACGACAATACCCTCCGCGTCGGGGAAGAAGCTGATCAGGAAATTGAGCAGCGCCGGGATCGATATCGCGATCAGGATGCCGGCGAGCGCGCCCGTGCCGCTGATGGCCAGCGCCTCCATCAGAAATTGGAAGCGGATCGCGTCGTGCGAGGCGCCAATGGATTTGCGAATCCCGATTTCCCGCGTGCGCTCCCGGACGGTGACGAGCATGATGTTCATGATGCCGATGCCGCTGATCACCAGCGCGATCAACGCGACCAGGATCAGCACGGAAGTGAGCCCCCAGGCGATGTTTCGCGCCGTCTGCAGGATCCCGGTCAGATTCTGAACCCGATAATGCGCGCCGGACCGATGCTGGCTCCGCAGAATCTCGCCCACTTCGCGCGTCACGAGCGAAACATCTTCCGGCTGATCCGCGCGCACGTACAGCGTCTGAAAGAAGTCGGCGCCGGTGTAGTAGCGCAGCAGCGAAAACGGAACGATCGCGGATTCGCGCGCGATTTCGGTCTGACCCAGCGCGCCCACGCGCTCTTTGAATACTCCGATTACGTTGAAATGCAGCTCGCCGACGCGGATATCCTTTCCCACCGGGTCTTCGGAGGGAAACGCGCGCCGCGCGAGCCCGTCGGTGATCAGGCAGACTTTGCTGCGGAACGAGATGTCGTCCGGATCGAAGTAGCGGCCGCGCAGGATGTCCAGATTGCGGATGTGCTCGAATCCCTCGGTCACACCGACGAGATTGATCGACCGCTCCTGCCCGTGCACGGAAACGGTCATCGGAACGGTGTTGGTGCCTGCCGCCTCGGACACGAGTTTCGGCAGAGCCTCTCTTACGGCGGCCAGGTCGGCCGGGGTGATCTGATCCGCGAGCGCGAGAGAATCTCCCTCGCCCCCGGTAACCACGTTGGCGTAAACGAGATTCGCGCCCACGCCCTCGATCTGTCCAAGTATGTAGTGCTGGCCCGAGAGCGCGATCGTCACGACCAGAACGATGGACGCGCTGCCGATGATGACGCCGAGCATCGTAAGCGCGGAGCGCAGCTTGTTGGCCAGCAGCGCTTGCAGGGCCAGCTTCCAAATCTCGCCCCAGAATGCGGACGTGCTCTCCATGGATGCCATGCAGTCTACCGTTGAGGCCCGGGCGACGAAATCCAACGGACAACACGCGATTCGCGCGGGCGGATGAGACGCTACTGCGACTTTTCCAGCTTTGCGAGGCGCGCTTTCGCCTCTCTGCGCTTGGGATCGAGCTGCAGCGCCGCGCGGTACTGCTCGGCGGCCTCGGCGCGCTTCCCCTGCGATTCATAGAGACGCCCCAGCCATTCGCGCGCGGCGGCGTGAGGCGGCCAATCGCTGCGGTCCGGCGTGCTCGCGAGATACGACTTCAAGTCGCGCTCCGCCACGGACGTTGCGTTGCCGGCCAGCACGGCGACCACGCCGTGATAGTACGAGAGCCGCGGATCGTTCGGGGTCGTCTCCGAGGCCGCCTGGACGGCCGCCGCCATGTCGGTAGGCTTGTCTTGCGCCTGGAAGAAGTTCGCCACCTCAAGGTACGGATCAATTGATTTCGGCCGGGCGGCCAGCACCTGGCGAATCTCAGCCTCGGCATCGTCCGGTTTCTTGAGCGCCTCACGATTGTAAACAGCGCGGGCCAGATGCCCCTGCACCGGATCGAGCGCGGCGATTGCGTTCACCTGTTCGAGAGCTTCGTCCTTGCTGCCGCCGACGATCCAAGGCGCGTCGAGGCAGTATTCTTCCAGATCGCGGCGCGCTTCGATGTTGGAAGGATTCAGGCTGACAGCCGTCTGAAACTCCTTCTTCACTTTCTTGGCGAGGGAAAAGCTGTGGTCGCGGTCCGCTTTGGCGCCATAGGCGCGGCCGAGCCACTGATGGTAGACGGAGTTTTTCGGATCCAGCGCGACGGACTTTTCGGCCTGCGCCACCGCGCTGTCGTAGTCGGAAATCTCGTAGTAGCTGCGCCCGAGCCAGTAGTAGCCCTCGGCGCTCGAAGAGCTTTGCGACACGACGGTCTGCAGATTCGAAATCGCCGCAGCGTAGTTGCCGGCGTTGAACAGGCGCTCGGCCGCCTGCGTTTCGCCCGATCCGCCGGCCGGCGGCGCGCCCGCGCATGAAAGCGCAATCGCCGCAAGCGAGGCCGCGGCCATCACCGGCGCGCGCAGACGCAACGCCCTCACCTCGCCTCTCCCGCTCGAATTTCCATTCCTTCCTTCAGCTCCTCGTCCGCCGGCTCGGCCACACGATCGTCCGGCGCGAGGCCGGACAGCACCTCATACTTGGATGCGCTCGCGACGCCAATCGAAATATCGCGGCGGCGAACGTGATCGCCGTCGAAAACCCAGACGTAGCGCTGCCCCTTGTCGCCTTCGCGCACGGCAGCCCGCGGCACCACCAGGGCGCCGCGCCGCTCGCGGACCATGATTCGCACCTGCACGTTCGTATTCGGCAGCAGCTCCAGCTGCGAGTTGTCGATCGAGCAAAGCACTTCGCCTACGCTGCGCATTCCCCGCGCCACGACCTGCTTGGGAACCTGCTCGGTGCGGCCGGTCCACATCTTTCCGGGTTTCGCGTCCCATGTGACTTGCACGGTCTGCGCGGACTCGAGCAGGCCCATGTCGGGCTCATCCACAAACGCGCGCACGCGCACGTGGCGCAAGTCGGCCATTTCCGCCAGCGTATCCCCGAGCTTCACGAAGTCGCCCGGCATCACGGGAAGCGAATAGAGCGTTCCATCGACGGGCGCGACGACGGTCGCCGAGCGCACCTTTTCCGCGAGGGAATCGACCAACTCTTGGGCCTGGTTCACGCGCAAGCTCGCGGACTCGACCGTTTCGGCCGACCGCTGGTCCATGTCTTTCTTCCGCGCTTCGAGCGACCGCAGATTCGCGCGCGCCTTCGCGAGGCTCGCCTGGTTTTGCGCCAGCTCGTCCTGCGTGGCCGCTTGTTTGGCGACGAGGGCCTCAAGCGCCTTTTCATTGCCGTCCAGATTGGCCACCTGCACGCGCGCCGCTTCGAGGTCTCCCTGCAATTGCGCCACCTGTTCGGGCGGCCCGCCGGCCCGCGCATTTCTCAAATCGTTCTGCGCGGAGATCAGATCCGCTCGCGCCTGCGCCGACTGCGAACGGATATCGGCCGCGTCGAGCGTCAGAATCGATTGGCCCCGGCGCACGGATTGGCCTTCCGTCGCCGTCACTTTGTCAACGAACGTGGGGAATTCGGCGCGGGCCACTGTCGCGTCGATTGGTTCGACTTTACCGTTGCTGGTGATGCTGACGTTGAGGTCTTCGCGCGTGACGTCCACAACGGGCACCAGCGGCACCTGCCCGCGCAAGAGGCGCGCCACGATCACCAGGATGATGAGCACCCCTACAACAATCGCAATCGTGGTTGTGCGTTTTCGCTTTTCGGCCATGATGGGCCGCATCGTGACGTGCGGCTCGCCCCGCGAATCACGAAATTGTAACAGACCGCTTCCGCGCTTGCCTACGCAATCACCAGCGGTTGCTGCGTATTTCGTATGGGACGATGCTATCCTGCCGGAGTTGGGATGCCGGCCGCGACAAACATTCCGGAAGGAGCGCGCGATGATCGCCAGAAAACCTGACCGATCCACCGGCTCGGTTCGCGCCCTGTCGTTTCTGACCGGCACGATCGCGGTCGGCTTGATGTTCGTGGCAACGATCGCGTCGCCGATTCTTCCCGGTCAGAACGCGAAGCCCGCGGATGAAAGCCAGCCCGACCTGAAGGCGTTCGTCGGCACATGGAAGGCGACGTTCCACGGCGAGACGCTGGCGATTCTGACCCTGCGCGAGCAGAACGGACACGTGAGCGGCACGCTGAACAATTTCGATGTCGTGTTCGACAAAGACGGCAATCTGACCGACGATTCGCATGCGGACTCCGGCGATGCTCCGCTGCTGAACGTGCGCTTCAAGTCCGGTGCGCTCTACTTCTTCGTGTTCGAGAAAGACCAATATCGCCCGGGCATGAATTGGAAGTTCCTGCCGACTAGCGCGACCGAAGGCGAACTGACGCCCGTGCTCGACCATCAGGAAGACGCTCCGAAAGACCTCGTCGTCAAACCCATCCGCATGGAACGCGAACACCCCAAGCGGTGAAACTTCGAGCCTCGAAGACTCGTAAACTTAGTCAGAGGCCCGAATGCGCCGCGCAGGTTATGCCCTCATCGTCTTGCTTCTGCTGGCCCCGCTGACCGCCGCGATCCTGGGCCATTTGATAGGCCCCGGCCTTTTGCATCCTATGAATCTGAATCCGGACCGGACAGAGCAAGCGGCGCAGATGCTTGCTCGAACCGGAGCTACGAAGGAAGACTTCTTCGTTCGCGCGCCTGATGGGGCGGAACTGCGCGGATGGAAGATCAAACCGCGCCCACCGAATGGCGATTGGGTGCTGCTGTTCCACGGCGTCTCGGACAACCGGACTGGTGTTCTCGGCCACGCCGAGTTCTTGGTGCGCCATGGCTACAGCGTTGTGATGATGGACTCTCGCGCACACGGGTTGAGCGGCGGCGAAATGGGCACATACGGTTGGAAGGAGCGCTACGACACCGTCGCCATCACGAAGTCTCTTTACGCATCCGAAAGTGTGCGACATCTCGACGCGCTGGGCGTCTCGATGGGCGGGGCCATTGCGCTGCAATCGGCGGCGATCGAACCGCGCATCGAGGCTGTGGTAGCGGAGGACCCCTTCGCAAGCTTGCGCGAAGTCAGTTACGACTACGCAGGTCTTCATTTCAGTCCCCTTCTAGGGATGACTATTCTTCGCCCGGTGCCGATCATGGCACTGGACGCGCTCGAAAAAGCGGGTGGATTTAATCCGGACGACGTGTCTCCGGAGAAGGCTGTCGCGGAGCGGCCATTTCCAGTGCTGTTGATCTGCGGCACGCGCGACCGCACGATTCCCTGCCGCCATGCCGAGCAAATCTATCGCGCCGCGATGGGGCCGAAGGAACTGTGGGTTGTCGAAGGAGCGCAGCACGCGTCAGCTCTGGGCCATGCCCCGCAAGAATACGAAGATCGTGTGATTGGATTCTTGGAGCGAACGAACGCTCGGCGCTGATCAGATCGTTTCCGCCGCTGGACTGACGCTCTTGGCCGGGGCGCGGCGCACGGGCGGCGTGGCCAGCAAGTACATCACAGCGCTCAAGAAGCACAGCGCAGCGACCACTTCGAAAACTCCCGCGTAGGTTCCGAACCTATCGAAATAGCGCCCGGCGACGACTGGACCCACCGAACCGACGACCGTGCCAAACGGAGTCGTGATGCCGAGCAGCGCGGGATAGACCTTCGGCCCGTAGTAATTGCTCTGAATCGTCATCAGGCACGTGAAGGCCGTGCCGAATCCGGCGCCCATCATGATGGCGTAGACGTACATGGTGGTCACGTCCACCGCGTGGATTGCGAGCAGCGTGCCGCCGCCGTACAGGCACACCGCGACGGCGGAGAGGAATCTGGGTTCGACGCGATCGCCCAAAGTGGCGACCACTACCTGCCCGATCAGCGAGGAGCCGAAAATCAGCGCGATCGACCGCGCCGCTTCGGCAGGCGGATGTCCGAGACCGATCAGGTGCGAAATGCCGTGCGCGACGTAGATGAAGAACCCCATGAAGAATCCGATGTAGGTCGGCACCAGCAGCCAGAGCGTGGGCGACCGCAGCGCCTCGCCGAGGCTCCAGTCATCCGTGGTCTTGAAAACTCCGCTGCGCGCACGGCCGGGAAGCGGTTGCGCCGGTCGCGGATCAGCCGGATCGGCGCCGTCCGGCAGTTGGCCGAGCTGGGCCGGACTTTCCTTGATGAAAGCGGCCGCCACGAGGACGGCGAGGAAGGACATCAACGCCATGCACCACCAGGCCGCCCGCCAGTTTCCCCCGAACCGCGCGATCACGGCATTGAGCGTCGGCACCGCGACGCATCCGCCGAAGCCCGAAGCGGAAAGCACCAGAGACATCGCCCGCGCCCGCTTCTTGTGAAACCAGCGCGCCATCCCGACCTGCGGCGCGATCGTGCCCGCCATCGCCCCGCCGGCTCCGACGATCAGGCCGAGAACGAGGATGGCCTGAGACACCGTTTTCACATAGCTCGCCATCAGCAGCGAACCGCAGGACGTCAGCAAACATCCGATGACTAGCGTGACCCGAATGCCCAGGCGATCGATCGATTGGGCGACGAGCGGTCCCGGCAGTCCGGCCATCAGACTGAAAACCGAGAAGGCCAGGCCGAGCCTTTCGCGGTTCAGGTGCATGGCCTTGGCCATGTACGTGTTCACCACGCTCGTGCCGAACGTGGGAAACGCGAAGTTGAGAATGATGATCGTCCAGAAGACCACCAACAGCTTCCAGCCGTAGAACGGTCGTTGGCTCACCTGAACTCCTCGCGCCGATCATTCTCGGGCGGCATGCGACGATATGGCGCGGCCGCGCCCGCAAAGCCGCCGAATAATCCTTTGATTGACGCGTTGTGTCAACGGCTAGCCAGTGGCGCCGCAGCCGGCAGGAAAGGATCCGTCTTTCCTCGCGAAACGATCGTCCGTACTGTTACCGGCAAGAATATAATCGTGTCAGGCAACCCGCGGAGCGGCTGTGACAACCAACCGTGTAACGTTGTAGACCGACAAGAAGGGGGTGGGATCCCATGCACCAGCCCCGACGTTTTTCGTTTGCGGTTCTTTCCCTGCTCTTTCTGTTCTCGCCCACCAGCCATGCGGACGAATCGGTGCGCGTCAACGAGTCGCGCTCCAAAGTCGTGCTGCGCAACGGTGTGATGGCCGTGTCGCTCGGCGTCGAAAACTTGACCGGCCGCAAACTCGGCGCGCGCGTCGAAATCGAGCTGCTCGATCCTGACGGCCGATCTTGCGGACGCGCCGAGCGCGATGAACAGATCGCGCCCGGTTCGAGCAAGGTTCCGTTCGACCTGCCGATGCCAACGCTGAAGCCCGCCGATCTCGACACGGTCTTCTGGTATCGCCTTCGCTACGCGATTTCGCCGAGTTCATCGGGCGGCGAAGGCCTCTCGCCGGTCAGTGGAGTGATCTCCGTGTCCGAGATCGCTCCGGACATGTTTGAGCTTCAGGTGGCGTATCCGGCCGGCGCCAAGCTGGGAGCTCCGCTCCATGTGCTGGTCCGCGCAATACAGCCCGTCACGTCGCGTCCGGTCGCGGGCGTGAGGATTCAGGCAGAGCTCGATGCCAGCGACACTGATTCCATCAAACCGCTTGCCGTGTCCGCGACGACGGACTCGCGCGGCTACGCGCCGCTCGACTTCGTCATTCCCGCAACGGCCGACGCGGACCGTCCTTCGCTCAAGATCACGGGGCAGCGCGGCGGATATACCGTCACGGTCGACAACGACGAGACGTTTCTGTTTCATTTCTCCAAATTTCTTCTCAGCACGGACAAGCCGCTCTATCAGCCGGGCCAAACGCTGCATGCGCGCGTCCTGGCGTTCGGACCGAACCAGCGTGCCGTGGCCAATCAACCCATCGAGATTCGCATTCTCGATCCGGAGAACACGCTTGTCTTTCGCGCGAACTTGAAAACATCCCGCTACGGTATCGCGAGCGCCGATTGGACCATCCCCTCGAACCAACGCCTCGGTTTGTACCGGGTGAAAACCGATTACGACGAGGACGACAGCGAGGAAGGCGCCGGCTCCGCCACGGTAAAGATCAGCCGGTACGAGTTGCCGAACTTCACCGTGACGGCGAAGCCGGACAAATCTTTCTATCTGCCGGGACAAAACGCGGAAGTCGCGGTCCACGCCGACTATCTGTTCGGCCAGCCGGTCGCGCGCGGCCACGTCCGCGTGGTCCGGGAAAACGAGCGCGAATGGAATTATCACGACCAGAAATGGGACATCGAAGAGGGCGATGTCTACGAAGGCGACACAGACGCGTCCGGAAGTTTTGTTGCCAGGATCGATCTTTCGCAGGAGCATCGGGACCTGACGGGCGAAGACTATTCGCGATTCCGCGACTACCGGTTCACGGCGTACTTCACCGATTCGACCAGCACGCGCACCGAAGAGCGGCGTTTCGACCTCCGTGTGACGAAAGACTCGATTCACGTCTACGTGCTGCCCTCCGGCCAGGTCATGATGAAGCACGGCCTGGATTTCTACGTGTCGACCGACCGCGCGGATGGCGCGCCAGTTTCTTGCGACGTCACGATTCGCGCGGCGGAGGATGAACCCGCGGCCGGAGCGCCGCTCTCCGGCCGCGTGTTGCGAACGGTTCATACCAACCGCTACGGCTTGGCCAAGGTCACGAATCTGACGATCTCCGGTGAGGACGAAGACGAGGACGATTACCCTTCGCTGGTGCTCCAGGCCGCCGGCGCACCCGGCGAGTCCGGAACGCACGTCGAGGACTTTCAACCCTACAATGCGGCTACGCTGCGAGTGGCCACGGACAAGACTTTCTACCGTCCGGGCGACCCGATCGAGGTGCGCATCGCTTCGGATGATTCCGATGCGACAGTGGAGCTGGAGGCGGCCAGCGACTGGCGGTTCATTGCATCGCAGATCGTGCGGCTGCACCACGGGCGGGCGAGCTTCACTTTCGAGCCGAACGACAAGTTCGTGGGGCCGGTAGAGATCGCGGCGTACGAGCTCGGGCGCCGGCCAGGCCATCGATACCGCGAGACCCAGGCGCACGGCTCCCACACGGTTCTCTTTCCTCACGACACGTCGCTGCAACTTGACGTGCGCATGTCGAAGGCGACGTATCGCCCCGGCGAAGAGGCGCAGGCGAGCTTCCACGTCGGCTCTTCCGACGGCGACACGCAGAAGAGCGCGCTGGGCCTGGTGGTGATCGACAAAGCGGTGGAGGAGCGCCAGCGGACCGACCAGGATCTGCGGCGCAACTGGGGTTTCTACTCGTTCCTGCCCGACTGGAACGGCGGTGGAGAGCTGGCGGGAATCGACCGTTCTGATCTCGACAAGATCGATCCAAGCAAGCCGCTGAGCCAGGACTACGGGCTGGTTGCCGAAGCCCTGCTGCAGGACAAAGGCGACGGTCCGCAATTCGACAGCAGTTCGTACGGCGAATCGAGCCTGCACGAACTCTTCAAGCGCGTCATCGATCCGCCGCTTTCGCCGGTGATCGAAGCGATGCGCGCGCAGTCGAATCTGCCGAAATCACCCGGCGGAGAAGCGGGCATCCGGCAGCTCCTTTCGACGACCGCCTTCCCGCACTTGCTCGATCCGTGGGACACGCCGTATCGGGCGAAAGTCGAGCCGCTCGGCGCGAATTACCAGATCACGCTGGTCAGCGCGGGGCCGGACAAGAAATTCGACACCGACGACGACTTCACGGCCGCGTCGTTCGCTTGGCCCTATTTCAACGAGTATGCGGCCGTGATCCGCAACGCCGCGGAGAAATACCACACACGCACCGGTGAGTACATTCGCGACGCGGCGACGCTGCAATCGGAATTGCTTGCCAAGGGCGTGGCGTTCGACTCTCTGCGCGATCCCTGGGGACATGCTTATCGTCTCGAGTTCGGCATTCGCCAGAACCTCTTCACGATCGACGCAGTCAGCGCCGGGCCCGACGGCGTGTTCGGCACGAAGGATGCGCCCTCGTTCGATGACGTCGTTGTCGCTCAAACCGGCGTCGACTATTTTGCGGCGACGCAGCACAAGATCGAGACACTGGTCAACAACTACTATCAGGATGCGGGACACTTTCCCGCGACCGAAAAGGACCTGGTCGATGCCCTTCATGCGGGGGGCGTCGATTGGGAATCCCTTCGCGATCCCTGGGGCCACCGATACTACGCCGCGTTTCGGCAAGAGGCGCAGTATTCAAACGCCGTGAGAGTCCAGAGCTACGCCGACTACCAAGCTGGCCAACACACTACGATTCGCCCGGTCACCGCCGATATCGAATACATCGACATACGCAGCAGCGGCGCGGACGGCAAAACGGGCACGCCGGACGATTTCGAGGCGGCCATTTTCCTGCGGGCCGTCTATCCAGAAGGAGCGAACGGACCGGCTGGCGCGCCTGCTGCGACAACCTTCTCCGGCGAAATGGGTGCGATCGCAGGCAGAGTCATCGATCCCAGCGGGGCTGCGATTGCGAACGCGAAGGTCACCGCCACGCGGAACAACACGGGCGAAGTATTCGAAGCCGCAAGCGACGGCGACGGCAAGTTCATCGTGCGCAACGTCAGGCCCGGAACGTACGACGTGCGGTTCAGGATGCTTGGCTTCCAGGACTCCGTCTTTACAGGAGTGCCGGTCGCGTCGTCCTCGGTAACGCAGTTGAACGCGACGCTGCAGGTCGGCACGGTGACCCAGACGGTCACGGTGGAAGCTCAGGCCGAATCCATGCAAACGGAATCAGCTACGGTCAATGCAACCCAAATCATCACTCTATCTCCCAAATCGGACTTGGGTGCTGTGGTGCAGGCGCCGGTCTCCACGCCGCGACTGCGGGAATACTTTCCGGAAACGCTGTTGTGGCAGCCGGAGGTGATCACAGACTCGCACGGCACGGCGCACCTGAAATTCGCTCTTGCCGATTCCATCACCACATGGAAGCTGGCGGTCGTCGCCTCCACTGTGGACGGACGCATCGGCACTGCGGAAAAAGAGGTGCGCGCTTTTCAGCCGTTCTTCGCCGATCAGGATCTGCCGCAATTCCTGACGGCCGGTGACGAGATCGGCCTCCCCGTCATCCTCCGCAACTACCTCGACCACTCCGAACAGGTGGATTTGAAACTCGACGCGCAGCCGTGGCTCACTCTGCTCGGCCCGGCGACCCAGCACACCGAAGTGGCAGCCAGCGATTCGGCCCGCGCGATCTTCCCGATGCGCGCTGAAACACCCATCAAGGACGGCAAGCAGCGCGTGACGGCGATCGGCAAAGGCGCCGCCGATGCGATCGAAAAAAAGACCACCGTGCGGCCCTTCGGAGAGGAAAAGGCCGCCAGCGTCAGCCAGATCTTTGAAGATTCGGCCGTCCTCAAGATGTCCATTCCTCAAACCGCGCTGCCGGGTTCAATCGAATCCGAGCTGAAGGTGTATCCCAATCTAATGGCGCACGTCTGGGAAGCGATCGAGGCGATCCTCGAACGCCCGTACGGCTGCGGCGAGCAGACGATTTCGTCGACGTATCCGAGCGTCTTGCTCCTGCAGTATGCGAAGCGGGCCGGGCGCGAGGACTCCTCCGAGGTGATGAAGGCGCGGAAATACGCGCAGCTTGGCTACGACCGTCTGCTTTCCTACCAAGACGACGGCGGCGGGTTCACCTATTGGGGCCGCGAGGATACGGCGGACGTGGCGCTGACGGCCTACGCAGTGATGTTCCTGCATGACGCGAAGGATGTGATTTCCGTCGATGACTCCGTGGTCGAGCGCGCGCGGGAGTGGCTGCTCAAGCAAGCGCAGCCCGATGGTCATTGGCCCGCGCATCTCTATTGGAGCAAAGACGAGGACGCGAGGCGCAGCGCCATGTTGACGGCCTACGTTGCGCGAGTGCTGGCCGCGACCTCGGCGCAAACAGGAAATCAGCCGGCGGACACGCAAGCGGCGACGGTGGCCGACCGGGAACTTGGTAAGGCGCTCGGATGGCTCGGCCCGCGGACCGAGCAGGTGGACGAGCCGTATCTGATCGCATCGTATGCGCTCGCACTGATCGAATCCGGCACGGAACAGAACCGCGTTGCCGCTGCCCGGCCGCTCGCTCGATTGCAAGCGCTTGCCCACACCGAAGGTGACACAGCGTACTGGGCGCTTGAAACCAACACACCGTTCTACGGCTGGGGGCGAGCCGGGCGCCTGGAAACAACGGCACTCGTCGTCGAGGCGCTTGAGCGCGGCGCAAGGGTCGGCCAGCCCGCCGATCGGAATCTCGTCGAGCGGGGCACTCTATTCCTCCTGCGGAATCAGGACCGCTACGGCATTTGGTATACCACGCAGGCCACTATCAACGTGCTGCGCGCAATGGCGGCTTCGGTCTCCGCCGCTTCTCCTCCGGCGAAGACGGCCGCGTCCGAGGCTGGCGTGTTCGTGGACGGCAAGCCCGCTGCCACCATCGCACTGCCGCCGGACAATGAGCTGAGTGCGCCGGTGATCGTCGATCTGTCGAAGTTCGCCGGGCCGGGCGACCATCGTGTCGAGATCCGCCGGGCGGCAGGCGCGTCCGAAGCTTCCGCGCAGCTCGCGGAGAGCTACTACGTGCCGTGGACCAGCGACGCCGCCGCGGAATCTCTCCACCAGAAGAACGATTCCGCCGAGGCGCTGCGGCTCGCGATCACATACGACAGGACAAGAGCGAAGATCGGAGAAAAGATAACTTGCGCCGTGAAAGCGGAGCGCGTCGACCGTCGCGGCTACGGAATGATGCTCGCCGAGATCGGCCTGCCGCCCGGAGCCGAAGTGAATCGCGACTCGCTCGACAAGGCGATGACAGATTCGGGATGGGACATCAACCAGGTCGACGTCCTGCCGGACCGCGTGATCGTCTACCTGTGGCCGCGCGCGGGCGGGACAACGTTCACGTTCAACTTCACGACGCGCTTCGGCATCAACGCGGAGACCACGCGCTCCGTGCTCTACGACTACTACAATCCGGACGCGCAGGCGGTCGTCGCTCCGACACGCCTTGCGGTGCAGTAGTCCGGCCGCCGAGTTCGCGGGCAAGCGTCACTGCCTGTGAGCGATGATCAGGAGCAGCGCGAAGATCGCGACGGGAATCAGCGCGAGCGCGAGGTAGGCGAGCGTCAGCCGCGGCGGCGCCGCGGTCCGTTGCCCGTCGATCGGCACCACGGGCCGCGCGATGGGTTCGACCTCCTCTTGATGTTCGAGGTCCCACGCAAATTGCCGCGCGGCTGGATAACGCCGCGCCGGCTCGCGCTCCATCGCGCGCCGGATGATTTCACGCAGGGGAGCGGGAATCTCGGCGTCCGTCTCGGTCACAGGCGGCTGATCGGCCACCAGCCGCTGATTCATCGCCACCAGCGGATTCGGCCCGCGAAAAGGCACTTCGCCCGTCAGCATCTCGTAGAGGATCACGCCCATTGCATAGATGTCGCTGCGCGCGTCGCCCCGCTTCCCTTTCACTTGCTCGGGAGAAACGTAATCGGGCGTTCCCATGCTCTTCGTCAGCCGGGCAAACGTCAGCCGGCGCGCCCCGGCTTCGCGTGCGATTCCGAAATCGATCAGTTTGATGCGGTCTTCCCCGTCGATCATGATGTTGTCCGGCTTCAGGTCGCGATGCACGACGCCGTGGTCGTGAATGTAGCCGAGCGCATCGCAAATGCTCAGCGCGATGCGCCCGGCCCTCTCGGGGGAGAGTCTCTTCTGCTCGTCGAGAACGTCGCGAAGCGGGCGTCCATCGACCCACTCCATCACCATACAGACGCGCGAATCGTCTTCCGCCGGCAGAACTTTCACCACGCCGGAGTGATCGAGTTTGCGCCCGATATCCGCCTCGCGATGAAAACGCTCGAAAAACAGCGCGTCGGACTCGAGCTCCGGCCGGGGAATCTTGATGGCGACGGTCGCACCGGATACCACATCGGTGCCCCGATAAATCGAGGCCATGCCGCCCGCTTTGACGAGGCTATCGACCCGGTAGCGGCCGATCCGGTCGCCGGGTTGAGGAGGCTGAATCATCGCAGTGGGACCAAACTAGCGCGCTAGCCGTAAACCGCGTGTAAGCAATCCATAAGGAATTCATAACCGCAGGAGGGCTTGGCGCCGGGCGTTCCGGCGGGCGCAAACAAAAACCGCTGATCCGTCCCATCCAAAGCTAGAGGGGGCGTGGCAAGGTCTTTCCGGTGTATAGTATGTGGGAGTTCGGCCATCCCCGCCGAGCCTCCCCGAAATGCCGAGCGCGGGCTGGACGTGTCCAGCAAGCCGCATTTTGGGTTTCTCGAAGCGCACGAGTATCACGGATCGATCCGATGAACGGAAAGCCGAAAAACGAATCGAACGAAGTGCCCTATCCATTTCTGAGCCTGCCGAAGGCGCAGGGTTTGTATTCGCCCCGGCACGAGCACGATGCATGCGGCATCGGCTTCGTCGCGAACATCGCGGGACAGAAGTCGCACGACATTGTGCTTAAAGGGATTCAGATTCTCGTCAACCTGACGCACCGCGGCGCTTGCGGGTGCGATCCGGAGACGGGCGACGGCGCCGGCATCCTGATTCAGATTCCTCACGCGTTCTTCGAGCGCGAGTGCGCGAAGCTGGGCTTCACGCTGCCTGCTCCCGGCGAGTACGGCGTCGGAATGGTCTTCCTGCCGGTCGATCCGCAGGAGCGGATTCTCTGCGAAGGAATTTTGGAGAAAGCCGCGAAGAAAGAAGGCCTGACCGTCCTGGGCTGGCGCGACACCCCCATCAACGGCGACACGATCGGCCGCCTGGCGCGCAGCTCGCAGCCCTACATCGAACAGATCTTCATCCGGCGCGGGCGCAACATGGATCAGGACGCGCTGGAGCGGAAGCTCTACGTGGTCCGCAAGCGCGCCGAAGCCCTAGTCGCGCAAACGGACTTGAAGGAGAAGGACTTCTTCTATCTGCCGTCGCTTTCATCGCGGACGATTGTCTACAAGGGCCTGCTGCTCGCGCCGCAGATCGCGAATTTCTACAAGGAGCTGTCGGACACTGAGGTGACGAGCGGGCTGTGTCTCGTCCACCAGCGGTTTTCGACCAACACATTCCCGAGCTGGAAGCTGGCACACCCGTACCGCTACGTCTGCCACAACGGCGAGATCAATACGCTGCGCGGCAACGTGAACTGGATGTACGCGCGGCAGTCCGTCCTCGGCTCGCCGCTCTTCGGCAAGGACACGGAAAAGCTGCTTCCGATCATCACTCCCGGCGGCAGCGACTCCGCCATGCTCGACAACGCCATCGAGCTGCTGACGCTCGCGGGCCGCGGCCTGCCCCACGTGATGTCGATGCTGATTCCCGAGGCTTGGGACAACGATCCCACGATGCCGGAGGATGTGAAGGCCTTCTATGAGTACCACGCGTCGCTGATGGAACCGTGGGACGGGCCGGCGGCCGTCGCGTTTACCGACGGCCGCGTGATCGGCGCGAAGCTCGACCGCAACGGACTGCGTCCGGGCCGGTACCTCGTCACGACGGACGGCCTGGTGATCATGGCGTCGGAGGCGGGCGTGCTGCCCGTGAAGCCGGAAGAGATTCGGATGAAAGGCCGGCTGGCTCCGGGCCGCATGCTGCTGGTGGATACCGAACAGAAGCGGCTGATTTCAGACGACGAGGTGAAGAAGCAGCTCGCGGCGCGCCAGCCGTATGCGAAGTGGATTCGGGAGAATCAGATCACGCTCGATCACCTGCCGGCGCCTACGAACGTCCTGCCCACGGATCACGACACGATCCGGATGCGGCAGCGCGCGTTCGGATACACGGACGAGGATCTGAAGACGATCCTGCAACCGTCGGCGATGAAGGCGGAAGAGCCCATCGGCTCGATGGGCATCGATACGCCCCTCGCGTGTCTTTCGGACAAACCGCAATTGCTGTTCAACTACTTCAAGCAGACGTTCGCGCAAGTCACGAATCCGGCGATCGACCCGATCCGCGAAGACCTGGTGATGTCGCTCAACTGTTACATCGGACGTGAAGGCAATATTCTGGACGAAACACCGAAGAATTCGCACACGCTGAAGCTGCGCCATCCGATCATTTCCAACTGGCGGCTCGAGAAACTGCGCAGCGTGAAGTGGGGAGACTTCCTCGCGACCACGCTCTCCACTCTTTTCAAGACGAACAGCGGGGAGCAGGAACTGGAACAGGCTGTCGAAGACTTGTGTAAACGCGCATCGCAGGCCGTCAAGGAACGCTACACGCTCCTGATCCTGTCCGACCGCGGCGTTGACCGCGACCACGCACCCATACCCAGCCTGCTCGCGCTTTCGGCCGTTCACAACCATCTGATCCGCGAAAAGACTCGCAACCAGGTGGCGCTGATCGTCGAATCCGGCGAACCGCGCGAGGTGATGCATTTCGCGTTGCTGCTCGGCTACGGCGCCAGCGCCGTGAATCCGTATCTTGCGATCGAAACGCTCGAAGACCTCTACAAGGCGAAGCATTTCCCCGGCGAGTATTCGTGGGACAAAGTTTTCAAGAGCTACATGAAGGCCACGGATAAGGGCCTGCTGAAGACCTTCTCCAAGATGGGCATCTCCACGCTGCAGAGCTATCAGGGCGCGCAGATTTTTGAGGCCATTGGTCTGAACCGCTCGCTCATCGAGCGCTATTTCACGGGCACGGCATCGAGGATCGAGGGCGTCAGCATGGAAGTGCTCGCGCGCGAGTCCCTGATGAAGCATGAATTCGCGATGCAGGCGGCCACTGAATCCGAGACGGAGCTGCGCGTCGGCGGGGAATATCAGTATCGCGTGCGCGGCGAGCGCCATCTGCTGAATCCGCTTACGGTGAGCAAGCTGCAGCACGCCGTGCGCCAGCAGAAACCGGAAACGTTCCGCGAATTCGCCGACATCGTGAACCAGCAGAACCGCGACTACCTGATGCTCCGCGGCATGTTCGACTTCAAGCCGACAGGCGATCCGGTGCCGCTGGAAGACGTGGAACCGGCCGCACAAATCGTCAAACGCTTTGCGACGGGCGCGATGTCTTTCGGCTCGATCAGCAAAGAGGCGCACGAGACGCTGGCGATCGCCATGAACCGCATCGGCGGGAAATCCAACACCGGCGAGGGCGGCGAAGACGAAGTCCGATTCACTCCCGACGCCAACGGCGACCTGCGCCGCAGCGCCATCAAGCAAGTCGCGTCGGCGCGCTTCGGCGTCACGACGAACTATCTGGTCAACGCGGATGATTTGCAGATCAAGATCGCGCAGGGCGCAAAGCCCGGCGAGGGCGGCCAGTTGCCCGGCCACAAGGTCGATCAAGTGATCGCGCGCGTGCGGCATTCGATCCCGGGTGTCGGCTTGATCTCTCCGCCGCCACACCACGACATCTACTCCATTGAAGATCTCGCGCAGCTGATCCATGACCTCAAGAACTCGAATCCGCGCGCGCGTGTATCGGTGAAGCTCGTCGCCGAGGCCGGGGTCGGTACGGTTGCGGCTGGGGTCGCGAAGGCGCACGCGGACGTGATCTTGATCAGCGGTTATGACGGCGGCACGGGCGCCTCGCCGATCAGCTCGATTCGCCATGCGGGCGTGCCGTGGGAGCTCGGACTTTCAGAGACGCAACAGGTGCTGGTGCTCAACGATCTGCGCAGCCGCGTCCGCTTGCAAGTTGACGGCAAGCTGATGACCGGCCGCGACGTCGCAGTCGCCGCGCTGCTCGGCGCTGAGGAGTTCGGCTTTTCGACGGCGCCGCTGATTTCGATGGGCTGCATCATGATGCGCAAATGCCATCTGAACACCTGCCCCGTCGGCGTCGCGACGCAAGACCCGGAGCTTCGCAAGAAATTCACCGGACAGCCCGAGCACGTGATCAATTTCCTCTTCTTCGTGGCCGAAGACTTGCGGCAAATCATGGCCGAGCTTGGATTCCGGACCGTGAACGAGATGGTCGGCCGCGTCGATTGCCTGGTGCAGCGCGAAGACATCGCGCACTGGAAGGCTAAGGGCATCGATCTTTCGGCGGTGCTGTACGATCCGCCGGTGCCGAGCCACGTGGGCCGCCGTCAGACGATCGAACAGGATCACGGCCTCGAAAAGGCGCTCGATTACAAACTGATCGAGATGGCGCAGGATGCCATCGAAAATCGCACGCCGGTTTCGCTGAGCCTGCCGATTCGCAACGTGCATCGCACGGTCGGCACGATGCTGAGCGGCGAAATCGCTCGGCGCTACGGCTCGGCAGGCCTGCCGGAAGACACGATTCAGGTGCAGTTCGCAGGCTGCGCCGGGCAAAGCTTCGGCGCGTTTCTGGCGAAGGGCGTCACGCTCACCCTGGAAGGCGACGGCAACGATTATGTCGGCAAAGGCCTCTCGGGCGGGCGACTGGTCATCTATCACCCGCGCAAGTCCGAATTCGTGCCGGAAGAGAACATCCTGATCGGCAACGTGTGCCTCTATGGAGCCACGAGCGGTGAAGCCTTCTTCGCCGGCATGGCGGGCGAGCGCTTCGCCGTGCGCAACTCGGGCGCAACGGCGGTCGTGGAAGGCGTCGGCGACCATGGGTGCGAATATATGACCAACGGGCTGGTGATCGTTCTCGGACGCACGGGCCGCAACTTCGCCGCCGGCATGACGGGCGGCGTCGCCTACGTGCTGGACAACTTCGGAGACTTCGCGTCGGTCCGGTGCAATCACACCGAGGTGGATCTCGAGCCCGTCACGCAGTCGAAGGATATCGAGACGCTCCACGGTCTTATCGCGCGCCACAGCGAATTGACCGGCAGCCCGCAAGCGAAATGGATTCTCGAGAACTGGGAATCCACTCTGCCGAAATTCATCAAGGTCTTCCCGCACGAGTACAAGCGCGTGCTGGGAATTCCGCGCGCGCCGGTGGTGCTTGCGGCTCAGGCCGGCAAGCAAGCGAACGGGCAGGTGATCCGTGGGTAAAGTAACCGGCTTTCAGGAATACACGCGCGAGACGCCGTCACGGCGCGCCGTCAAAGAGCGCATTCACGATTACTTCGAGGTCTATCAGCCTTTCGGGGACGACAAAGTCCGCACGCAGGCCGCTCGCTGCATGGATTGTGGAATTCCCTTCTGCCACACGGGCTGCCCGGTCAACAACATCATTCCCGACTGGAACGATCTTGTGTATCGCGACGAATGGAAAGACGCCATTCGCGTGCTCCATTCGACGAACAACTTCCCGGAATTCACGGGGCGCATCTGCCCCGCGCCATGCGAGGCCGCGTGCGTGCTCGGCATCAACGAACCGGCCGTCACGATCAAGGTGATCGAAAAGACGATCGTGGAGCACGCGTGGAAATCCGGGTGGATCAGGCCGGAGCCGCCGCAGACGCGCACAGGCAAGCGCGTCGCCGTGGTCGGATCTGGGCCGGCGGGGCTGGCTGCCGCGCAGCAGCTCGCGCGCGCGGGCCACTCGGTCACCGTGTTCGAAAAAGCCGACCGCATCGGCGGCTTGCTCCGCTACGGCATCCCCGATTTCAAGATGGAAAAGCACGTCCTCGACCGCCGTCTCGAGCAGATGACGGCGGAAGGAGTCGTCTTCCGCACGAAGGCGCACATCGGCGGCGATATTCCCGCGTCCGATCTGCGCAAGGAGTTCGACGCGATCCTGCTGACCGGCGGCGCGGAACAGCCGCGCGAGCTGCGGGTCGCCGGTCGCGAGTTGAAGGGCATCCATTTCGCGATGGAGTATCTGCCGCAGCAGAACAAGCGCGCGGCGGGGGACGACGTGCCGGGACAGATTCTCGCAACCGGCAAGCACGTGGTGATCATCGGCGGCGGCGATACCGGCGCGGACTGCCTCGGCACGGCCCACCGGCAGAAGGCGGCGTCCGTGACGCAATTCGAAATCATGCCCATGCCGCCGCAGGATCGCCATACGAGCACGCCGTGGCCGCTGTGGCCGCTTCAGCTCCGCATCGAAAGCGCGCACGAAGAAGGCGGCGTGCGCGATTGGGCTGTCAACACAACGAAATTCACAGACGATGGCAAGGGCAACGTGAAGCAGTTGCATGCCGTTCGCGTCGGACCGCCGCCGAAATTCGAGGCGATGCCCGGCACCGAGTTCACGCTCGACGCCGATCTCGTCCTGCTCGCACTGGGCTTTACGGGGCCGGTGAAGCAAGGGATGCTCGAACAGCTGGGCGTGGAGCTCGACGGACGCAGCAACGTCGCCACGAAGAACTACATGAGCTCCGTCCCCGGAGTGTTTGCGGCGGGCGACATGCGCCGCGGCCAGTCTCTCGTTGTGTGGGCGATTTCAGAAGGCCGCAGCGCCGCCAAAGCCATCGACGACTACCTCACGACTTCCCGATAGTCGCTCCTCCTGTAACAGAGAATTAACCTCGCATTAACGAATCTCCGGACTCCCCTCGTGTTTATGGGCAGTTGCGAACGGACTGGGGGCGGTCTTTCGCGCTGGAACAATTGCGTTGACAGCCTAAGCTGGCGCTCAACATAATGAGCTGCCTCGCAACCGGTTGCGGAGGTGGGTCATGTTCGATTCTCGCGGGCTCGATCCAGATACCGGCACCTCTCCCGATTATCTCCCGGGAGATCGATGCGGTTCCTTCAACACACCAAGTCTCTCGTCCATCCGTATCCCAACGACTATTTCCGCTGGACGCGGACCAGCGGTATTTCCGAACCTGCATCCGCGCTTCGGGCAGCGAAGCCGGAAGAAGCTGATCGGCGCGCGCCGACATTCGGGAGGATCGTGAAATGGAGACGACTCGCAGGGACTTTTTCAAGATTGCGGCGGTCGGGGGCGCGGCGGCAACCGTTTTAGGCTTTGATCTCAAGCCCGCCTATGCCCAATTGCGCGAGCTGAAGATCGCCCGCGCCACGGAGACGCGGTCGACGTGCCCGTACTGCTCGGTCAGCTGCGGGATCATCATTTACACGCTCGGCGACAAAGCCAAGAATGTGACGCCACAGGTGATTCACGTCGAAGGCGATCCCGACCATCCGATCAACCGCGGCACGCTCTGCCCGAAGGGCGCCTCGCTTGAACAAGACATCCTGAATCCTCGCCGGCTGCTGAAGCCCCAGGTTCGCCGTCCGGGCGGCGCCGATTGGGAGGACATTTCGTGGGACGACGCGCTCAACGAAATCGCGCAGCGCGTGAAGAAGACGCGGGACGCGACGTTCGTCGAAAAGGACGCGCTGGGCCACACCGTCAATCGCTGCGAAGGCATCGCTTTCACCGGCGGCTGCACCGACACAAACGAGTTCAACTTCCTGGTCGTCAAGACCATGCGCAGCCTGGGGGTCTGCTATCTCGAAAACCAGGCCAGGGTTTGACACGGCCCCACGGTCTCAAGTTTGGGACCGACATTCGGACGCGGGGCCATGACCAACGGCTGGGTCGACATCAAGAACACCGACATGATGTTGATCATGGGCGGGAATCCGGCGGAAAACCATCCGTGCGGATTCAAGTGGGCCATCGAGGCCAAGCGCAATCGCAACGCCAAAATGATCGTCGTGGACCCGCGTTTCACGCGGACGGCCTCCACCGCCGATCTCTTCCTTCAAATTCGAGCAGGCAGTGACATCGCGTTTCTGGGCGGCCTGATCAATTACGCGATCGCGAACGACCGCGTCGCGAAGGAATACCTCGCCAACTACACCAACGCCGCCTTCGTGGTGAAAGACGGATTCAAGCTGCCCGAAGACGGGCTCTACTCCGGATTCGACCCGGCGGCGCACACCTACGATAAATCCACGTGGAATTACGAGGAAGGCGGCGATCTGACGGGCAAGCCAGTCGCCCCGGAAGCTCCCCACAAAGCTGCTCCGCCGCCCGCTCCACCGAAACCGGGACAAGCTCCTCCACCGCCGCCGGCGCTTCCCGGCAACGCGGCGCACGATTTCAACTTGCAGCATCCGCGCTGCGTCTTCCAGCTTCTGAAGCGGCAGTACTCGCGCTACACGCCGGAAATGGTCGAGCGGATCACCGGCATTCCGAAGGATCAGTTCCTGAAGGCCGCCGACCTTTTCACGTCGATCCGCAAGAACGGCGACACGAAAAAAGCCGGGACGATCATCTACGCCGTTGGCTGGACGCAGCACACGTACGGCACGCAGGTGATCCGCACCGCCGCGATGCTGCAACTCCTGCTCGGAAACGTCGGGCGCGCGGGCGGCGGGGTCAACGCCCTGCGAGGCCATTCGAACATTCAGGGCGCGACGGACATGGCCGGCATCTTCGACAATCTGCCGGGCTATCTGAAAGTGCCGACTCCCGCCGACGCCGATTTCGCGGCTTACGTCAAGCGCATCACGCCGACACCATCCAAACCCGGGACGTGGGATTCGTTCAACTACTGGTCGAACACGCCGAAGTTCGCGGTTTCGCTCATGAAGGCGCTCTATGGCGACGCGGCGAAAAAGGAGAACAACTTCGCGTTCGACTATCTGCCGAAAGTCGACCGCAACTATTCGTGGACCCAGATCTGGGACAACATGTATCGCGGCTCGGTGAAAGGAATCTTCGCCTTCGGCATGAACGGCGTGATGATCGGGCCCGACACCAACAAGAACATCGACGCGCTCAAGAAAGCCGACTGGCTCGTGGTCGGCGAAATCTATCCGGACGAGACCAGCGAGTTCTGGCGCGCGCCGGGCATCTCCGCCGACGAGATGAAGGCCATCCAGACGACGGTTTATCGTCTGCCTTGCGCCGGATTTGCCGAGAAAGACGGCAGCATGACGAATTCGGCGCGCTGGCTCCAGTGGAAGAACGTGGCGCTGCCGCCTCCGGGCAATGCGCGTCTGGATCAGGACATCGTCGCGCAGCTTTTCCTGCGGGTGCGCGATCTCTACAAGAAGGAAGGCGGCAAGTTCCCTGATCCGATCTTCAATCTCACTTGGTCCTACACCGATCCGCAGCATCCGGCGCTCGCGGAAGTCGCACGAGAAATCAACGGCAAGGCGCTGGCGGATCTGAAGGACGACAAGACCGGGCAGGAGATCAAGAGCGGTCAGCAGTTGCCTGGCTTTGCGTGGCTAAAGGACGACGGAACGACTTCGTGCGGAAACTGGATCTACTGCGGCTCCTGGACCGAAGCCGGTCCGCAGATTCAGCGCCGCGGCACCGAAGATCCGTCGGGCCTGGGCATCTATCCGAACTGGGCCTGGTCGTGGCCGGCCAACCGCCGAGTCCTCTACAACCGCGCCTCATGCGATCTGGAAGGCAAGCCGTGGGATCCGCAGCGGCGGCAGGTTTGGTGGAACGAAGCCGGACAAAAATGGGTCGGCAACGACGTTCCCGACTTCAAGCCGGATTCTCATCCGAAAGACCACATGGGTCCGTTCATCATGAATCCGGAAGGTGCGGGCAGGCTGTTCGTTCCGCTCGGCGCCTTGGCAGACGGACCGTTTCCGGAGCATTACGAGCCGATCGAAAGCCCGATCAAGAATCCGCTGCATCCGAATCAATCCAATAGCCCCGTTGTGAAGAAGCTCACCACGCCGGCGGACAAATTCGGCACGCCGGAAGATGGCTTCACCATCGTCTGCACCACGTACCGGCTGACGGAGCAATACCACTACTGGACAAAGAACAATCCCGTCAACGTGCAGCTGATTCCGGAACCGTTCGTCGAAATCCCGGTGGAGCTCGCGAGCGATCTGGGAATCAGCGGGTCGCAAAAGGTCAAGGTCACGAGCGCGCGCGGCAGCTACATCGCCAAGGCGTTCGTCACCAAGCGCATCAAGCCCATGACCATCGACGGCAAGAGGGTCTATCAGATCGGCATCCCCATGCATCAGGGCTTCCGCGGCATCGCCGAGGACGAAGAGCGAAATGCGCGGACGCCCTTGAATCTTCTCTCGCCGACCGTCATCGACCCGAACGCTTTCACCCCTGAGTTCAAGGGCTTCCTCGTGAAACTCGAGAAGGCATAGGGGGCAAACATGAGCCAGGCGACACTCGAGATTCGGGCGATTTCAGGGCACGCAGGTTCCGTTCCCGGCGAGGGAGTGAAGCGCGAGTTCGAAGTCTGCAAGCTGATCGACACGACGACGTGCATCGGCTGCAAGGCTTGCGAGGTGGCGTGCCTCGAATGGAACGGCCTCAGCTTCAGCGAAACCAATTTCGACAATTCGTACCAGACCATGCCGGAGACGGCTTGGAATTACTGGAATCTGATCAAGTTCGACGAGCACGAGCGCGAAGACGGCAGCCTGCAGTTGTTGATGCGCAAGGATCAGTGCATGCACTGCGAGGAACCAGGATGCCTCGCGGCGTGCCCCGCCGAAGGCGCGATCGTGCAGTACGTGAACGGCATCGTCGACTTCCAGCAGGATCACTGCATCGGCTGCGGCTATTGCATCACGGGCTGCCCTTTCAACATTCCGAAATTCAGCCCCACTGCCCGCAAGGTCTTCAAGTGCACGCTGTGCAACGACCGCGTGACGCAGGGGCTCGAGCCGGCGTGCATCAAGTCCTGCCCGACCGGTTGCCTGCACTTCGGCACCAAGCCCGAAATGAAGGAGCTCGCCGAAACGCGCGCCGCGCAACTGCGTGAGCATTCCGGGTTCGCCAACGCAGGCGTGTACGATCCTTCCGGCGTCGGCGGGACGCACGTGATCTACGTCCTGCACGACGCGTCGAATCCCGAAGCGTACGGCGGCTTGCCGAAGAATCCGTCCATTCCGCTGACCGTCCAGCTTTGGAAGAAGCCGCTGAAATGGCTCGGCAATCTCGCGATCATCGGCGGACTCGTGGGTGTGTTCGCTCACTACCTGCGATTCGGCCCGAAACTGGTTGAGGAAGACGAAAAAGCTGCGCAAGGAGAGAAGCGATGAGCCGCGAACCCTATCTTCTTCCGAACGGGCGCGTGCTGCGCTATTCGTACAAGGAACGCCTCGTGCACTGGCTCGCGGGCGTCTCCTATGTCTACCTCTTGCTCACGGGACTTGCCTTCTGGTCGCCGTGGCTCTTCTGGATCGCGGTCGTGCTCGGCGGCGCCACGATTTCGCGCGAACTGCATCCGTGGTTTGGGGTCTTGTTCGTTATCGCCGTTGTGATGATGCGCTGGATGTGGGGCAAGCAGATGCGGGAAACCGCAGTCGACAAGGAATGGTGGGCGGCCGTCGGGCACTACATCAAGAACGAGGACAAGCAAATGCCCTCGGCCGACCGTTTCAATCCCGGGCAGAAACTCTTGTTCTGGGGATTCTTCTGGAACGGCATCCTGCTGCTGTTGTCCGGGCTGATCCTGTGGCTCCCGCAGTACATTCCGTGGAGTCTGCGATTCCTTCGTTACATCGCGGTGATCGTCCACCCGATCTGCGCCCTGCTCACGATCGGCCTCTTTATCATTCACGTCTACATGGGAACGGTCTTCGAGCGCGGCGCCTTCGGATCGGTCATTCGAGGCGACGTCTCTCGCGCCTGGGCGGACGAACACCACCACACATGGTTCCAGCAGATTCTGCGCGACGCTGAACCCAGAAAATGAACCAAACCAAGTGGGACGCGCGCATCGAGCGCGCGCGTGCCCTCGAGAAAGTCTACCCGTTCGCTTCCGAGGGCTTGCGCTTCTACGAGCGCCTCGCGCAGGCGCAGAAGTCGCTCTACGGCGAGCTCAAATCGCGGCTCGGTAAACTGAAAAAGCAGCGCCCTCACGGTGGCCTGAGGCAGGAACTCGACTTGATCTTCCTGTTGCCTCGGCTCGTGCCGTTTCTCTCCGCGGTGGAACAATCCGCTCCGCCGGCCCTCGCACAATCAGCGCGCGCGATGCGGGCAAAGGGCGGAAACTACTTCAAGGATGTACTGACTCACTTCTGGGAAGCGGGATCCGTCACCGGCGCGCAGCTTGATCCCGCTGAAGCGGTCGTCTCCTGGGCGTTCTTGCAGCCGTATGCGGAGTGCCTCGCCGACGGCACGGAACTCGAGGCAATTCACGAAACGCCCTCCACCTGTCCTCTATGCGCGGGCAAACCGCAGGTGGGCGTGCTGCGGCAGGAGGGCGACGGCGCAAAACGGTCGCTGATCTGCTCGCTGTGCGCGCACGAATGGGACTATCGCCGGCTGGTCTGCCCTATTTGCGGCGAGGAAGACGTTCACAAGCTGGCCATTTACTTCGCGGACGGAATCGCGCACGTCCGCGTCGAGGCGTGCGACTCCTGCCGCCACTACATCAAGACCGTGGACCTCACCAAGGACGGCCACGCCGTTCCCGTCGTCGACGAGCTTGCCACGATGCCCCTGAATCTGTGGGCATCCGAGCACGGCTACACAAAATCGGAGACCAATCTACTCGGCTTGTAGGCGCCGAATCCCCGAAAAACGCCGCAGCTTTCCGCGCCTTTCTGCCTCCCAGGCTTCGCCGCGCCAACTCGGACAACTCGCTTGACTTCGCCGGTGATTCGCCATAGGGTGTGCTCACTTTCCCCTCGGCGAACGTTACTTCAACAGGAGGAACCATGGGCAAAATCAACTGGGGCCGTGTCCTTCTTGGGGGTTTGGTAGCGGGAGTGGTGATCAATGTCGTGGAGTACGTCCTGAATACGAAGGTGTTGGCGTCGGAGAATGCGGCGCTGATGACGAAGCTCGGCGTTCAGATGCACGCCAACGCCATTCCGATCTTCGTGGTACTTGGATTCGTTCTAGGGATCGCGACGGTTTGGGCCTATGCCGTCGCCCGGCCGCGCTATGGCGCGGGCGCGAAGACCGCTGTCATCGTTGCGCTCGGCATATGGGTAATCGGTTACGTCATTCCGGATGTCGATCTCTGGGCGGGTGGCATTCTCCCGAAGCGGCTGCTTTGCATCGGGGCAGTCGTGGGCCTGGTTGAGATCATCGTGGCGAGCGTTGTGGGAGCTGCACTCTACAAAGAAGCCTAGAGCGGAAACACTTGGGGCGGGCACTTCGAACACCGGGGGGGAGACGGAGTGTTCGCTCCGAGCGCAAGAAAATCTGGCGGATGAGCCTGTAAGCCGGATTCTCCGGGCTAAATTGCAAACAAACAAGTTGCTTGGAATCAACCGGGTCTGACTGTTAATGATGTCAACTTTGGCAGTGTGGGAAGGTCTTGCGTCACACCGGCGTCACAATTGCGCCATACGAGCCACGCCGCATCGGTCATCGTTCTCACTCAGGGTTGTCAAATGCACGCAATCGAAGGAGAACTTGAGATGAAACTGAACAAACTGCTGAAACTACTTTCGGCTTTATCCGTCGGGTTTGTAATGGGCGCGATGGCGGTTCACGCTCCGGTCATAGCGGCGACGAGTCGGCAGGCCGATGGACTCGTTCATGTTTTTATTGTCCCAGTGATGATGCCAACGACCAAAACCGCCTTTCCATCAAATCTGCCCGGCGGAAGAGTCGCGGGCATTTCCTGCATACCGAAGCCGCAGAGTAATTTGCCGGACGCTGCCATTTGCTACGTCGCTACATCGCTCAACTGAAACAATCTGCGTTCCGTTTCACGCGGCTGCCAACTTCACCTTATGTGCGGGTGCTCGACTCGCGCTCTATTCGACCTGATAAGCGGCGAGCGTAGCAGAATCCATCCTTGACTAGAAGCAGCGCACCCCGAAACACCCACGACGAGGGAATCCTCAATCAATTAGTTCGGCTTTCCAAACTTCCGCAACTCCGTCAAGAAACACTCCGCCGATTCTAGTGCTTCGTCATCTTCCCATCTAACGGCAAAGCAGCGCACCGCATCGAGCCGTTGGAAACTATGGAGCCGTATGATGGCTCCGTCAAAATTTACGAGACGTTCTGTATCTGTCTCTAAATTGCGAAAAGTGACTGTCTCTCCCTCTACTCGCGCGACGATTCCCGTGAACGTATCCGAAATTGGCGGTCGCTGCCCGAAACACTCCAGCACAATTTCCGGGCGGTCTTTCTCCCAGTGGTGTACGGCTTCCCAAGACGTATCATCAGGTGAGGTCACGTTCGTGTCTCATGCTTTGGCTTTCTTCGACATGGTTATCTCCCTTCACGAAAGCAATCGCCCTCGCTTTTACTTCACGTACTTCAAAGAAACTTGCCCGGTGACAGTGCGAGGAAATATCGGAGACTGGCGGTTATCGAGCATGAGTGTATAGGCTCCCGGAGCAACGATGCGCTGATGAATTGCACAGGAAGAGTTTCGACAGGTGAAAATCGGTTGATTTTGGAAGTAAAGAGCAAGCGTTATCTTCCCGTCCAGTCCGCCCGAGGAAGAAATGTGTCCGTCTATCTCAGCATTGCTCATCACATTGGGATTCAGGACGATATTCCAATTCCTACCTTGTCCGTTCGAAATTGTGATAGAGCCGTTCAAGGCATCTTGGACGACAGTGTTCTCAGCAGCAACGTCCGCGAGTGTTCTGACGTTTCCCGCATTCAGATAAGGCTTCGCCCAGTTGACTTACCGATCATAATGGCAGCGACGCTTGGCCATCGGAATGGTACTTTGTGCTAACGCCATTTACTGACACGACAAAGTACCATCGTGGTTGTCCGTTCCATCATTCACAGTTGCCCCAGGCGCGGATATTTGATTATGCGTCCGGGGAGAAAACATGAAGAGAGGGATCGCGTTGAGTGTGGTGTTGCTGGTCCTCGGCGGCGTCGTGCAAGCCCAGGAAAGCAATTTTCAGATCGACGTGCTTTCCTACCAATGGACGACAACCCACAATACTTTGACATTTACGTATCCCGGCTCTGCCAGCACGTCCTGTAACGGGAACGCAAGCATGAACGGCTACGTCAGCGGCGGCGGGAACATCTACGCGAACGGAACATCTTCCAGCACGTGCTCGACCTCCTATACTCCGCCCAGTACACAGGACATCGACATTCAAAAACCAGTGGTCTACATTCTCGCCGATTCAGAGACCACGCGCATGATCCTGGCGTGTACTCGCAACGTGCGTTGGAGCCAATGCCACGCTCTAAATCCGGGCCGGTTTGTCGCGCGCATAAATAACGGGCATTTCGAGGTGCAGGCACTTTCTAACAAGAATAAAGAAGAGTGGATTAGGTTCGATGTTGTCCAGCAAGCCGCGATTAGTCGACAGCAGGCTCAGCCAGTGTCCGCGCAGCCAGCCTCAGCCCCGGCCACTATCGAAGCTCCGGGATCGGACGCATCGGGATTTCCGAGCCGCTGGAAATCAATGACCTCCGGGACGGTTCGCACGATTCGTGTGGACGGCGATTACCTTTATGCCGAGGTTGTGTTTACCGATGCCGCCGCAAGGGCAGGCATGTTCGCCCTGACAGAGACCAAGGTAGATGGTGACAAGTACACGGGCAAGACCAACGGGCGGCTTATGAAGTCAGCGACCGGCCCGTCTTGTACCATCTCCGATCAAATAGAATTTACGTTGGTGACCCCTAGCAGGATAGAAGGCCGGGTCTTCGGCGCGCCGCCTGGTGCAACGCTTGATTGGAGCACCTGTACGTATTCGCTGCCAGATGCCTGGCAGTCATTTGTTTGGATTCCGGTGAAGTAGGTACTTCTCGTAGATTGGAGTAAGGAATGGCGTGCGTTGTCTGCGGGAATGAACTCGGTTTGTGGGCGAAGTTGAGCGGCCGTTCGGCTACTGGCGTATGCAAGGAATGTCACCAGCAGGGCCGTAGCCGCCTTGAAGTGCTCGCAACTTCGGCCGTGGCCTCGCAGTGGGATCAGCAATTCGCTCGTGGCTGGCTGAATCAGTTCGAAGAAGTCGCCCGAAAGTTCCACATTCCTAGCGACGAAGCATCACCACTGAGATTCGCCCTGCTCGGCAACATCTTCAAGCTGATCGAAGCTCCCGACGAAATAGCCGAGGCTGATTTTCCGTTCGTGCTTGAACTCGCTCGCCAGTATTCATTCACTGCTGCCTCTCCCGACCACATCAAAGACGCGATTTTTCGGATCGGGACGCGCGAAGCAATTCAACACTGGGAAAATGGTGAAGCTCCGTCCGCAAATTGCAAAGGGCCTGTACTCCAGAAAAACGAGAAGTGCTATTGGGAAGAGGGCGCTGGCCTAAGACTTCAAAGAATAAAGCGACACTATCAAGGAGGCTTTGCGTCCGTCAGCTTTCCGGTGATGAAAGGCGTGCGCCTTCGGACTGGTGGATTCAAGGGCTATCCGGTGGACGAAACGGTCTTGGAAAGCGGGGGAACGGGCGTTCTGCATGTTACCAATCGGCGCGTCTGTTTCGTTGGACCACAACATTCGGTGGCTATTCCGTATAAGAAGATGATCTCCATTCAGGGTTTCGAGACGGGTTTTACGATTCAAACAACGAACGAGAAAAAGCCCGGCATCTTCATAGTCAGACATCCCGAGCTTACCGTGCAGCTAGTCAATTTGGCATCGAGTGGCGCAGGCAACGACGAGCCACCGAAGATGCGTTCAAGAGTGACCACGGGTGCGACGTAATGGGCAAGAAGGACTATGCGAGTTAGCCGGTGGGGCACTACATTAACTGTGCTGTTGGGTCTTTTCTGCGTCTCGCTCACCCCTGTCGCTGTGCCTGGCGCTCAGGAAACAAAAGCACTGCTGCTGTTTGGGGGGAGCGATCACAAGATGTTTTTGGGATGCTTGAACTGCGTGGATACAAGCAGCGTTTCAGTGTGCAATGACGTGGGGGAATACGGATCAGATGTAGCGGAGAACAGCATTTGGAACGATGTGGGGACGTTTGGTTCTGACGTTTCTCCGTTTAGTCCGTGGGATGATGTTTCAACTGATGCGCCGATTATCGTGGACCGCGACGGCAAGTCTTACGGATACTTCAGCACCAATACCGTTCACCACGACCGTACAAGAATCGGATGGCTGGTCGCGGTCTTAGACTATTACGAAGATACAAACGATCTGGACAAAACCCGCGAGAGGATGTGCGATGATTAAGCTCTTGTCGGGCACCGACGCTACGCTACCAGCTTCTCCCGAGCACAGACCGTTCCGACGCTCACACCCAACTGTTCTGCGACGGATTTGATTGAACGGCCTTCGGAACGCAGCCGCGCGATCTCAGCAGAGTTGACTTTGACTTTTGGTCTGCCGAGCGTTTTTCCCTTCGCACGGGCGTTGCGGATACCCGCCCTTACTCGCTCCGCGATCAAGCTACGTTCAGGTTCGGCCACAGCCCCGAGGACCGTGAAAACCATCTTTCCTGCTGGCGTGGACGTGTCGATTTGTTCCCCGAGGCTTACGAAGGCGATTCCCAAGGAGTTGAACGTCTCAAGCGCCCGGAGCAAATTCGAAACTGACCGCGCGAAACGGTCAAACTTCCAGACAGCAACGACATCGAACTTGCGGCGGTGCGCGTCGGCCATCAGCCGGTCGAGTTCTGGACGCCGGTCCTTCGCGCCGGAGTGCTCGACGCACATCCACACCGCTACCGGGACACCTACGTCGTTGATCTTCTCTCGCGTGGCGCATCGCCCTATGACGTAGCGAAGTTGCTCGGCGACACCGTCGAGACGATCGAGAAGCACTACGCGCCGTTCGTTCGGGAACTGCGCGAGCGCGCGCGGCGGATCACGGAATCAGGCGACGGGCTTGAGATAACGGGCACACCACGGGCACAGCAAAAACAGCCTGAGGGGAAACCGAATTGATCCGAAAAGAGATAGTGGCGGATGAGCCTGTAAGCCGGATTCTGTTCGCCGCGCGGCCGTCGTTCCGGCTCGCGCTGGAACGCTGGGGCCGCGCAACGCGGCGACCATTCCTCTAGGTCCCGGATCGCTCCGGGACTCAAGCAGCCTACCCGAGGGTCAGAGCGCCCGCTCTTGCGAACGGAACGCATGCGGGCCGGGCCGGCCCTCCCCTCCTATTTGGCCTTGCTCCACGCGGGGTTTTCCGTGCCCCGGATGTTGCCACCCGGGCGGTGGGCTCTTACCCCACCTTTTCACCCTTGCCAAATGCGCTCGACCGAGAGAGGCGAGCTTGCGGTTTTTCCGCAAGCCTGCCGCCGAGGTGCAAGCATCACCGGCGGTCTATTTTCTGTGGCACTTTCCGTGGCCTCGTTGAGGCCCCCTGGCGTTACCAGGCGCGTTGCCCTGCCGTGGCCGGCTCTTGCGAGCTCACCACAGCTGGAGTCCGGACTTTCCTCCCGTCCCGATTGCTCGGGACCGGCGATCACCCGGCTCATCCGCCACCATAATTATAGCGTCTTGGAAGGCAGTCGCAGAGTTATTTCACGTCGTATGACAGCGAAACGGTGCCGCTCTTGTAGATCTTGTGGCCGACCAAGTCGAGCTTCCTCCGGCTTGCTGGAGACGGGAGAAAAGGCACGCCGCCGCCCAGCAGCACAGGAATGATCGACACTTCGACTGAATCCACCTGTCCCTGATCGAGCAAGCTCTGGAACAACGCTCCGCCGCCGAAAAGCCAGATGTCCTTGCCAGCCCCCGCACGCAGCGACGTCAGCACGTCATTCTGCTTTTCGCGGACGACGGTCACCTCGGGATGTCTGGATGGATCGAGAGTTTGCGAGAAGACGATTGTCTTCATCCCGGGCATCGTTGTGCGGTTCGCTGCCGCCATCGTCTCGAAAGTCCTGCGGCCCACCAGCAGCGTATCGAACTGGCTGAAAATCGCCGCGAAGTCGACCTCGGGATCCATGATGATCCAGTCGATTTCGCCCTTGGGTCCGGCGATGTATCCATCGAGACTCATCGCCACTCGATAGCAAATCTTGGGCATGACGTTCCTCCACGAAGGCAGCGAGACTGACGCGGACAGCTATGGAACGGGGCCGAACCAACGCGACACGCTTTCAGCGCGGGAAATTGCCGGGGCCGAGGAATCCGTCCGCGACCGGCAGATACGTGATCATCTTCCACGAATTGCCGTCGTGCCGCGCCGTGTAGCAAAACCGATTCTTCTGCAGCACGGAACCGTCGGCGCGCCACCGAATGATATCCGAAACGATCAGGGCGTGATTTTGCCCGAAAAGCGATATCCGGACGCGGTCGGCATCCGAACGCGCCCACCCCCGCGCCTTCAGATCGGCATAGAGCTGGGCCGCCAGACGCTGATGGTCGGGCTCGGTGGCGCAGACCACCACGCCTCCTTCGCCGGAGATGAGCGCGTAGGGCAGGTCCATGAATCTGGCGTAACCGTCCGCGTCCTGGCGATTGAAGGCATCGAGATAGGCGCGGTAGAACGTTTCTACCTCTCTTACGATTTCCTGTGTGTTGGACATGGCGCTTTCGCTCCTTCCAACGGCTGCGGGCGCTTCTATTTCGAGGCGATCAGCTTGTCGAACTGCGCTTCGTCGAGGATCGTAACACCCAACGATTTCGCCTTGTCGTACTTCGACCCCGGATCGGTCCCCACCACCACGTATGTCGTCTTCTTGCTGACGGACGATCCGGCCTTTCCGCCATGCGACGCGACCAGCGCCTCCGCCTCTTCGCGCGAGCGCTTGGCGAGCGTGCCCGTAAAGACGAACGTCATGCCGGCCAGCTTGGCGCTCTTCGGCGCCGCGCGTTCTTCTTTCATGTTCACGCCGGCGGCGCGCAGTCGTTCGATCAGCTTGAGATTGGCCCGTTCGGAAAAGAATTCCAGGATCCCCTCGGCAACCTTCGGGCCGACTTCGGTCACGTTCGTCAGGTCCTCTTCGCTCGCATCGGCCAGCTTCTCCATCGAGCCGAAATGAGCCGCCAGCAGCTGCGCCGTGCGCTCGCCCACGAAGCGGATGCCGAGTGCGTAGATCAGCCGCGCAAGGCTGTTCTTCTTGCTCGCGGTGATTTCGTCGATCAGATTCTGCGCCGATTTCTCCCCCATCCGCTCCAGCTCCGCGAGTGTCTCGACTTCGAGCCTGTACAGATCGGCGAAGTCCTTCACGATGCTTTTCTCGACGAGCTGATCCACGAGCTTGTCGCCCAGGCCGTCGATATTCATCGCGTCGCGCATGGCGAAATGAAGCAGCGATTCGCGGCGCCGCGCCGGGCAGGACACGTTGACGCACCGATACGCAACGCCCTCCTCGTCCTTGTGAATCTTCGTGCCGCACTCCGGGCAGTGCTCCGGCATGCGGAAGCGCTTCTCTTCCTTGCCGTGCTTCACCACCTGCAGGACGTGCGGGATCACTTCCCCGGCGCGCTCCACCAGCACCGTGTCGCCCGCGTGCAGACCCAGCCGCTCGATTTCGTCCATGTTGTGCAGCGTCGAGCGGCTGACCGTCACGCCGCCGATCTGCACCGGCTCCAGAAACGCAACCGGCGTCAGCACGCCGGTGCGGCCCACGCTGACGGCGATCTCTTTCACAACGGTGGTTTCCTGATGCGCGGGATATTTGTAGGCGATCGCCCAGCGCGGCGCCTTGGACGTAAAGCCCAGCTCATTCTGCAGCGAGATTTCGTCCACTTTCACCACGATACCGTCGATCTCGTAGTCGAGCTTTTCGCGCCGCGAGTCCCAGTTCTCGATGTACTTCTGCACGTCCCCGAGCGAATGGCAGAGCTTCCAGTCCTCGCTGGCCTTGAAGCGCAGCGTGGCGAGCGCCGGAAGAATCTCCGACAGGCGCTTCTTCGCGTACCGCCCGTCGACCAGAATGTAATAGGCGAAAAAATCCAGCTTCCGCGAAGCCGTGATCTTCGGATCGAGCATTCGAATCGATCCGGCGGCAGCGTTGCGAGGGTTCGCGAAGATCTTCCCCCCCTGCTCGCCCTGCTGCGCATTCAGCTCCTGAAACGCCTTCTTCGACATGATCGCTTCGCCGCGAACCTCGAAGTTTGCCGAAATGCCGGCCTTCTTCAGCAGCTCCGTGTCGATCGCCAGCGGAATCGAGCGAATCGTCTTGACGTTCGGCGTCACGTCCTCGCCCGTCGTGCCGTCGCCGCGCGTGACGCCGCGGACCAGCGCTCCATCCTCGTACAGCAGCGACATGCTCAGCCCGTCGAATTTGTGCTCCGCGACGTAGGTGATCTTCTCGCGTCCCGTGAGCTCGCGTGCTCTCCGGTCGAAATCCGCCAGAGCCTCGAAGGAAAATGCGTTGTCGAGGCTCACCATCGGCGTCTTGTGCCGCACCGGCTGCAAACCTTCCCGCGGCGCACCGCCCACTCGCTGCGTCGGGGAATCGGGAGTGACTACGTCGGGATGCTCCGCCTCGATCTTCTTCAGGTGCTCCATCAGGCGGTCGAACGCGGCGTCGGAGATCTTCGGATCGTCCAGCACGTAGTAGAGGTACTCGTGATGACGAATCTTCTCCCGCAGCTCTTCCGCTTCCTTTGCGACGCTTCGGGACTTCGCCGTTCCCGCCTTGGCCATGGAAAATCCCCTGCGAGATGCCGAATGTCAAAACCGGCCGGTATTATACAATGCGCGTTTGCCCTGAGCCTGGCGACGACAGATGCCTGATCATATCCAAGACGCGCTGCTGATCTACAACCCGACGAGCGGGCGCAAGCGCCATCGCCGCTTCGCGGAAATCGAGCAGGCCGTCCGCATCCTGAAGGACGCGGGTGTGCGCACCGAATTGGCTCCGACCACCGGGCCGGGCACGGCGACGAGTATCGCGCGGCATGCCGTCGAGCAGCGCCGCGGCATGGTGATCGCCTGCGGCGGCGACGGCACGATCAACGAAATCGTCAACGGACTGGCCAGGAGTGATGTCCCCATGGCCGTTCTTCCCGCCGGCACGGCGAATATTCTGGCGAAGGAGCTCGGCATCCCGTGGGACATTCCCCACGCGGCCCGCCTGATCTCCGATGGCGAGGTCCGGCGCATCGCGCTCGGCATTGCGACTCCGCTTGACGGAAACAGCTCCGACGCTATGCCGCGCGAAGGCCGCTACTTCCTTTCGGTCGCGGGCGCGGGTCCCGACGGCGCGATCGTCAACGGCGTCCATTCGGGCCTGAAGAAGAGCACCGGCGTATTTGCGTACTGGGTCGAGGGCGTGCGACAGCTCCTGACCTACGACTTCCCCGAGATGCGCGTCCTTTCATGCGGAAAGGAGCGCACCGCCACGATTATCGTTGTCGGCAGGACCGTACACTACGGCGGTCCCTTCAAGATCACCACGGGCGCCAACCTCTTCGAAGATTCTTTCGAGTTCCTGACCAATTCCAGGCGCAGCCGGATCGCCTACGCCGCGTGCATGCCCGCTCTCTGGCTGGGGACGCTCCGGAAAATGAAAGGCATCGACGCATGGAAGGCGACCGAAGCGATTTGTGAGCTGGCGAACGGCGAGCCGGTGTACGCTCAGGTTGACGGCGAACCGGTCGGCCGTCTGCCGCTCGCCTTTCGGATCGTGCCCGATGCGCTTTCGATCGTCACGCCCGCGGGCGCGTAGACCAGATTCTCGGGGGAGGATCGGTCGTGGAACCATTCACCCACGCGTTTTCGTCACTGGCGCTGGCGCGCGCCGGGCAGAAACGCCTGCCGCGCCTCGGCACCGCCATCGTTGTCGTCGCCGGTCTCGCGCCCGATCTCGATTACGCAAGCTACTTCGGCGGCGCAAGCGCGTTCATGCGGTTCCACCGCACCGCGATGCACTCGCTCGCCGGCGCGGCGTTGACCGCCTGCGCGATCGCGGCTGCGTTCTGTGTGTTGGATCGCAGGCTCCCCCCGAAAAAGACGGCGCAGGGGATCGCGCCTCGTTTGGGATTCGGCAGCGCGCTCGCGGCCAGCGTCGTGGGGATCGCTGGCCATGTCCTGCTCGACCTCGCGAGCGGAATGGGAGTTCAGCTGCTCTGGCCGTTTCGCGCCCGCTGGTGGGCGTGGGATCTCGCCCGGAACTTCGACCCGTGGGTCTTGTTCCTGCTCGTCGCCGGCTTGCTGCTGCCGATTCTGTTCAAGCTTGTGAACGAAGAGGTCACGTCCGGCCACAAGAAGCGCAGCGGAGCGGGTTCGGCGATCCTCACCCTGTTCTTGATCGCCGCGTATTTCGGCGCGCGCGCTCACCTGCACCGGGAGGCGGTCGATCTGCTCCTCTCACGCGAGTATCACGGAAGAGTCGGTCTGACCGCCGAAGCTTTCCCCAAAACCGCCACGCCGTTCATCTGGCGCGGCATCGTGACGACGGACAACACCCTTGAGGAAGTGGAAGTTCCGGTGAACCAGCCGGATGCGTTCGATCCGAACGACAGCGTGACACTCTACAAGCCCGAGGACTCGCCTGCGTTGGAGGTGAGCGAGAAATCCTCCGCCGCCGCCAAATACCTCGAATACGCGCGTGTGCCGATCGCCAGCGTTCGCCACAACGAGGCCGACTATCGCGTCGAGGTGCGCGACGCGCGCTTCCCGCTCGAGGACGACGATCCTGCGAACATCATTCTTCGCATCGAACTCAGCAGCACGTACCAGATTCGCAAGGAAGAGTTTCTCTTCCCTGCTGACGCGAATCGTTAGTGCCGCCCGCCTAGCTCTGTGGCGCCGAATCCCGAAACACCAGCCGGCCCGCGGCATAGAGGACCAGAACTACCGCGAGTACACCGAGGAAAAACGCCAGCTTGTGAGTCGTCAGATAGAGCAGCACGGCGTCGCCGTACCGCACCGCAAGAATGCCCTCGATGAAATAGCGCAGCGCGCGCCCCAGCAGCAGCGCGAGGACGAACGTCTGCAGCGGCACCTGAAATACGCCGCCCGCCAGTACGAACGGCTTGAACGGGCACGGCGGCGGCAAGATCGCCGGCAGGAACACGCTCAGGAAAGCGTTCTTCTGCACCCACCGCTTCGCATGCTCCGCGCCCCGCCCTGCGCGTCTGCGAAAGAAAGCCTCGCCGCCCTTCTTGGCCAAAAGATAGAGCCAGATGCATCCGGCCAGCGAGCCGAGCGCGGCCATCGCACAGTAGTACGGCATTCGCGCCGGGCGCTGCATCGACACCTCGATGACAAGCGCATCCGCCACCAATGGAAACGAGAGCACCGACGAATCGAAAAATGTGACGACGAACAACCCGCCGCCGCCCAAAGCCGCGACGATCTGCGCCAGCCAATGCGGCAGCTTCACTTGGTTCATGTCGCGCGGAATCTCCGAAGAAGTCGCGTGATTGTAGCAGAGTTTTTCGCGGTGCTCCGGAACCGCGCAAAGCCGAATTGCCGATTCGCGGGCTGTCGGCTAGAATTTCTCCCTGAGTATCCTCCGCAGATGACCTCACTTCTCGACGGATTGAACGAACGCCAGCGGGAAGCTGTGCTTGCGACCGAAGGCCCCCTGCTCGTCCTCGCCGGCGCGGGCACGGGCAAGACGCGCGTCATTACGTACCGCGTCGCGCATCTGATCGAGAAAGGCGTTCCGCCCGGCGCGATTCTGGCCGTCACGTTTACGAACAAAGCCGCCAACGTGATGAAGGAGCGTATTCAGGATCTTCTGCGCTCCGCGGGCCGCGACGCTTCCGACGTGTGGGTCTCCACGTTTCATTCCTTCTGCGCCCGGCTGCTGCGCCGTGAAGCGTCGCATCTGGGCCTGCCGCGCGATTTCGCGATCTACGACGACGATGATCAGACGTCCGCCGTGAAGCGCGCCCTTGCGCAGCTCGATCTTTCCGCCGAGGACTATCCGCCGCGCAGCCTTCGCGCCCAGATCAGCCACGCCAAAAATCACGGCATCTCGCCCGGCGAAATGGAATCGCAAGCCGCGCAGATGCGCGATCCCGGACGAAAGGACTCTGCCGCCGTTTTCCGCGTCTACGAAGAGATTCTGCGCAAGGCTGCCGCACTCGATTTCGACGATCTGCTTCTGCGCGCCGTCGATCTGCTGCGCGAACATGCCGACGTTCGCGACGCCTGGAGCCAGCGATTCCAATACCTGATGGTCGACGAATTTCAGGACACGAACCGGGCGCAGGAAGAGCTCGTCCGTCTGCTCGCGGGCGCCAGAAAGAACGTCTGCGTCGTCGGCGACGAAGACCAATCGATCTACGGCTGGCGCGGCGCGCGCGCGGGAAACTTGAAACGCTTCACGCACGATTTCCCAGACGCCAGGATTATCCGCCTCGAAGAAAACTATCGCTCGACCCAGACGATCCTCGATGCGGCCGCGGCCGTTGTGAAAAACAATACCGACCGGCTCGGCAAAACTCTCCAGGCCACCGTTGGCTCGGGCGATAGGCTGCGGTTTTTCGAAGCGCCCGACTCCGTTGCCGAGGCGGAATACATCTGCGGCGAAATCGCGGCGATCGTGCGAAGCGATCCGGATTCCCGTGTCGCCGTGCTCTATCGCACGGGCGCTCAGTCGCGATCTTTCGAAGAGGTGCTGCGCCGCCTCGGCATCCGTCATCGCGTCGTCGGCGGATTCAGCTTCTACGAGCGCACCGAAGTGCGCAACGCTCTGGCCTACGTGCGGCTGCTCTTTCATCCGGAGGACGATGTCGCGCTGCTCCGCGTGCTCAACGTGCCGCCGCGCGGCATTGGCGCCACCACCGTCGCCGCGCTCGAAGCCCGCGCGAAGGAGACCGGACAGTCTTTGTGGGATGTCGTCGGCGACGCGAAGTTTCTCGTCGGCAAGAAAGCCGCCGGCGCGCTCTCCTATTTCCGCAAAATGATCGAGGATCTGCGGAAAGAGCGCGAGAGCCTGGCTCCCGCGCAATTGATCGAGCGAGTGCTCGCCCAAACCGGCTACCTCGATTGGGTTGAGCAGCAGGACAATCTCGAGCACACATCGCGCGCCGACAATCTTCGCGAGCTTTCGAACGCGATGGCGGAAGCCACCGAGCAAGGTCAGACGCTCGAGGAAATCCTCGATCGCGCCGCGCTCACCAGCGATTCCGATGAATACGACGAAACGATCGCGGTTTCGCTGATGACGCTCCACAGCGCCAAGGGTCTCGAGTTCGACGCCGTTTTTCTGGCAGGCCTCGAAGAGGGCCTGCTTCCGCACAGCCGCGCAATGGATACTCCGGCCGAGATCGAAGAGGAACGCCGCCTCTTCTACGTCGGCATGACCCGCGCCAAGAAATCTCTCGTCCTCTCACGCGCCATCTATCGCCGAACCTACGGCAGTGAGGGTATGCGCGCTTCGATGCCCTCGCGCTTTCTGGCGGAGGTTCCGCTCGATCTGATCGATGCCGCCGCGGGATCGCAGTCCGAGCCGGGCGAGACGCGCCGCTACGAAGCAGACCCCGAATTCTCGGAGGGCTACGGCTACCGGCGCGCCCGCTCGCCCTATGGCGGCTCTGGCTATCGCCGCGAAGCGCCGGCGAAATCCTCCTACGGCAGCGGGCCCGCCCGCCGCTATAAAGAGGAACGCCGCGGTTCGGGCGATCCGCTGATCGGCACGCGCGTGCGCCATTCGAAATTCGGTCTCGGCACCATCATCGAAGTCGAAGGCGAAGGCGAGGAGCGGCGTCTCACGGTCAGCTTCCAGGACCACGGCCCCAAGAAGCTGCTCGAGCGCTACGCGAATCTCCAGCTCGCGTGAATCGCCTGTCGGAACCTCCTCTTTTCGCCGCGCACCGCCGAACCATCGGTTGCGCGGAATCTTCCGCCAAGGTAGAGTTTTCTTCAATCGCACGGGGAAGGTGGCGCGATTGAATCCACAACTTTTCCGTACCAAGAACATCGACCAGCTCATCTCCGACGCGGATCGACCCGAAAAGCGGCTGAAGAAATCGCTCGGCTGGTTGAGCCTGACGTCGCTCGGTATCGGCGCGGTCATCGGCTCGGGTATCTTCACCGTCGTCGGCACGGCGATCGCCGGACAGAAGCTGGATTCGAAATCGATCCTCAACGCGCCGCTGCTCGAATACCTGATCCACCACTCCGCGTCGTTCGGCCGGCCGGGAGCGGGTCCGGCGATTGCTCTTTCGTTTGTCCTCGTCGGTGTCGTCTGCTGCTTCGCGGCTCTCTGCTACGCGGAGCTGGCGGCCATGATCCCGATCGCCGGCAGCGCGTACACCTACACCTACGCGACGATGGGCGAGCTGATCGCATGGATCATCGGCTGGGACCTGATCCTCGAATACGCTGTCTCCAACATGGCGGTCAGCGTGGGCTTTTCCGCGCACGTCGTCGATTTGTTCGATTGGTTCGGCTTTCACCCGAGTCTGCGATGGATCACGCCCGCGTATCTTCCGGGCGGACTCAGCGATCTCGCCGGCCATACGCTCTACGCGCCGGGCTGGCATTTCGGATTCAACTGGCCCGCGTTCGTGATCGTCATGCTGCTCACCATCGTCCTCGTCCGCGGAATCAAGGAATCCGCCAACACGAACAACGTGATGGTGCTGCTGAAAATCTTCGCGATCCTCATCTTCGTTGGCTTCGCGGCCAATTACATTCATCCGGCGAACTGGCACCCCTTCGCGCCCAACGGCTGGCCCGGCATCCTGACCGGCGGCTCGATCATTTTCTTCACCTATATCGGCTTCGATTCCGTCTCCACGGCCGCCGAGGAGTGCCGTAACCCGCAGCGCGACCTGCCTATCGGCATCGTTCTCACGCTCGTCATCTGCACCACGCTGTACATCGCGGTCGTCGTGGTCCTCACGGGCATCGTACCGTGGCAAACGCTGGTGGACGATGCGGCGCCCGTGGTCAACACGATGAAGCGGCTTCATTTCGGCGACATCCGCCTGGCCGTCCTGATCGGCGCGCTCATGGGCATGATCTCCTCTTTGCTGGTGTTTCAACTCGGCCAGGCTCGCGTCTGGTTTGCGATGTCGCGCGACGGCCTGCTGCCCGCCGTGTTCAGCCGCGTTCATCCGCACTTTCGAACGCCCGATTTTTCCACCTGGGTCGCGGGCATCGTCGTCGGGGTCCCGGCCGGACTGCTCGATATCGGCACGCTGGCCGATCTTTCGAATATCGGCACGCTCTTCGCCTTCGCTCTCGTCGCGGGAGGTGTGCTCATCCTTCGCTATCGCGAGCCGGAGCGCCCGCGCGCGTTCCGCGCGCCCGGCGGCCCGCTCGCCCCGATCGTTACGATCCTCACATGCGTGCTGCTGATGGCCGGACTCCCGATCATGAACTGGCTTCGCTTCTTCAGCTGGCTGCTGATTGGCCTGGTGTTTTATTATTTCTACGGCCGGAAACACAGCGAACTGGCCGACGGAAAACTGCAAGCAATCTCTGAGGGGAAACTTCGCGGATGAACCGCCTTTCCGGCACTGTCGTTCTCTTGCTGCTGATCCTGTTGCTGGCGCTGCCTCCGTTGTTTGGCTGGGGCGATGGCGCGAGGCGCTTGATCACGGATCAGGCCGTGGACACCCTGCCCGACGAGATGCTGCCGTTCTTCCAGGCCAACCGTTCCTTCATTACGCAGCGCGCGAACGAAGTCGCCGAAGCCGAGTCCCGAATTCCCGCCGGCTCGCACAACAATTTCATCGAGCTCGATCACTACGGCTCCTTCCCATTCGCCTCTCTTCCCCGGTCCTATACCGACGCGGTTGCCAAGTTCGGCAAGCGGAGCGTGGAAGCCCACGGGCAGCTTCCGTGGGAGGTGGGTCTCTATAGCCAGAAGCTCACCGACGCCTTCCGCGCGCGCAATTGGGACGATGCGAAAGTGGAGGCGGGCGCGCTGGCCTACTACGTCACCGCCGCGCACGATCCATTTCGCTCCACTGCGAACAATGACGGCCGGCTCTCGGGCCAGCCGGGCGTCAACGAACGCTTCGGCGTCGGCCTGGTGGATCGCTACCAGCGATTCTTCTTCATGAAGCCCAACGAAGCCGCTTTCATCCGCGATCCCACCGACCACGCTTTCGAAATGTCGCTGAGCGCGCACTCGTGGCTTGAGAACATCATGCTGGCCGACCGCCGCGCGCATCAGGGGCTTGCCGCGTACAACGACGAATACTACGACCGCTTCTACGCACAGGCGGGAGCGGTCCTGATCCGCCAGCTCACCGACGCCTCAACGGACATCGGTTCCTACTGGATGACGGCCTGGATCAACGCGGGCCGCCCGCAGTTGCCTTCGAACTGAGCAGGAAACGTGACCGACGCGGTTCAGCAACTCACGATCCTCGACTCGCTGCCCAAAGCTGAGCTCCATCTGCATCTGGAAGGCTCGATCCGCCCGCAGGCTGCGGCTGAACTGATCGCGCGCCACGGCGACAGAATCACTCCGGACGAAGTCGCGGCTCGCTACAAGTACTCGAACTTCGCCGGATTCATCGACAGCTTCAAGTGGGTCACTTCCTACCTGCGCGACCCCGAGGATTACGCGCTCGTCACGCGGAATCTGCTGGACGAGCTGGTGCGGCAGCACGTCGTCTACGCCGAGATCACCATCTCCGCCGGCGTCATGCTGCGGCGCATGCAGAACGTGGAAGCGAATTTCACGGCCATCCGCGAAGCCGCCGAAAGCGTTCTGTATCGCAAGATTCGGACCGCTTGGATTTTCGACGCGACCCGGCAATTCGGCGCGGAGGCCGCGATGGAAGTGGCCCGCTGCGCCGCGAAGCTGCACCGCTCCGGTATCGTCGCCTTCGGAATGGGCGGCGACGAGCTGGCGCTGCCCGCCGCGAGCTTCCGCCCCGCATTCGACCTCGCGCGCAGCGAGGGACTGCGAATCGTCTGTCACGCCGGGGAAACAGGCGGCCCCGACTCCGTTCGAGACGCCGTCGACATACTCGGCGCGGAGCGAATCGGGCACGGCATCGCCGTGATGCACGATGCGGCTCTCGCCAAATCGCTCGGACTGCGCCACGTCGTGCTCGAAAACTGCCCGACCAGCAATCTGGCCACGGGTGCGCTCGCAAAGCAGACGGGCAAGACGGACGCTTCGATCGCCGATCATCCGCTCAAGCAGCTTCTCGCCGCCGGTTCGCTCGTCACCCTGTCGACGGACGACCCCGCGATGTTCCACACCGACCTGTTGACCGAATACTCTCGCGCCGCTTCGCTCGGCCTCTCGAACGACCAACTCCTGCAGCTCGCCGAGCAAAGCTTCAGCGCCGCTTTCCTTCCTCCGATCGAAAAACGACAGCTGCTGGACGATTTTCGAGCCGCAGCCAAGTCCGCCGGGCTGGTATGATTGCTTTCTGCGAACAAGGAGAGACATGAAGGCACACGTCTGGGTCATGCTCAAGTCGACGGTTCTCGATCCTCAGGGGCAGACGATCCAGCGCGCGCTTTCGTCCCTCGGCTACTCCAAGGTCCAGGACGTGCGGCAGGGAAAGTTTTTCGTTCTTACTCTCGACGGGTTGACGCGCGCCGAGGCGCAAACCCAGGTCGAGCAGATCGCGAAGGACGTGCTCACGAATCCCGTCATCGAGGAGTTCCGTTTCGAAATCCTCGACTAGCCTTTCGGCCGATTCTTCCTGCACGTTGCGGTTGCCCGGGCGAAGGTGCCTCTCACGCGGCAACCGGCCGCATTCGCTCCCGCGGGCGGTGAAGTTTCAGGTTACAAAGAAGAGATGTAAGCCACATCGGCGGGAACGTCGCACGGCCTTCTCCGCGAAATTCGGGCAATACCGTCAAGAAACGGGATAATCGAACGATGATCCAGGACTATCTTCCGCAATCCATCCTCAGCCTTCGGACGTATACGAAACGAAAGTTCCTGTCCGATCTCGTTGCCGGCGTCACGGTCGGGCTCGTTGCGCTGCCGCTCGCCATGGCATTCGCGATCGCCTCCGGCGTTCCGCCGCAGTCCGGACTCTACTGCGCCATCGTGGCCGGCTTTCTGATTTCCGCGCTCGGCGGATCGACGACGCAAATCGGCGGTCCCACGGGCGCCTTCGTGGTCGTTGTTTTCGGAATCGTCGCTCGCTACGGCTTGGATGGTCTCTTCATGTGCACGCTGATGGCGGGCGTGCTGCTCGTCTTTCTGGGCATCACCGGCCTGGGTTCCGCCGTAAAGTTCATTCCGCGGCCGGTCGTGGTCGGTTTCACCAACGGGATTGCCATCACCATCGCCAGCACCCAAATCAAGGACTTCTTCGGCCTGAAAATCGACAAGGTGCCCGGCGATTTTCTTTCGCGCATGATCGTGATCGCGCGGAATTTCCGCACGCTCTCGCCGATCGAAACCGCTCTCGGCGTCGGCGCGATTGTCCTGATTCTGATCTTCTCGCGCTATGTGAAACGCGTGCCCGGCTATATCGTCGCGCTCTTCGTGGGCACGGCCGCGGTCGCCATCTTCCATCTGCCCGTGGAAACGATCGGCACGCGCTTTGGAGGCCTGCCCTCGGGCCTGCCGCCGCTGAAAATTCCGCAGTTCCATGTCGATCTTCTGCGGCCGCTGATCTCGCCCGCGATCACCGTGGCCATGCTCGGTGCCATCGAGTCGCTCATGTCGGCGGTGGTTTCCGACCGCCTGAGCGGCTCCAAGCACAACCCCAACGTCGAGCTGGTCGGCCAGGGAGTTGCCAACATCTTCTCGCCGCTTTTCGGCGGACTGCCCGCCACGGGCGCGATCGCCCGCACGGCAACCAACATCCGTTCCGGCGCGAAGACGCCGATTGCTGGCATGATTCACTCCGCCACGCTTCTGGCGGTGATTCTGTTCGCCGCGCCGCTGGCGCGATTCGTTCCGCTGTCCGTTCTTTCCGGAATCCTGCTGGTCGTCTCCTACAACATGGGCGAGTGGCGCGAGATCCCCGAGCTGCTGAAGCTGACTCGGCTGGAAATCGCCACCTGGCTCGTCACGTTCATGCTCACCGTGTTCGCGGACCTCACCATCGCGGTCGAACTCGGCATGATCCTTGCCGCCCTCGTCTTCATCCGCAAAGTCACGATGACCACAACGGTCACCGAGGTCACCGAGGAATACGTGCGCGAAGGCTACGCGCACATCCTGCAGCACAAGGAGATTCCTCCGTACGCCACCATCTTCCGCATTCACGGACCGTTCCTCTTCGGCGCCACCGAGAAAATCGAAGAGATAACCGCACGCCTCGCCGATCTGCCTCCGATCATCATTCTCCGCCTCCGCAACATGACGGCGATCGACGCCACCGGCCTCCAGGCGCTCGAGCAGCTCGCCGATAATGTCCACAGCTCCGGTCGCGGCCTGATCCTTTGCGGAGCGCGCGAGCAACCCGCGAGACTGATGCACCAGGCTGAATTCGAGCAGCATGTGGGCACCGAAAACATCTGCGCGAGCATCGCCGAAGCCCTCGTGCGCGCGAAGGCCCTCTATCCTCTCGTGCCGCAATCCCGGAAGACGCCGGGATGGGGCCGCCGCCGCACGGATACGGGCCATTGGGGCGAGACGCCACAAGTCAACTGAAATCAATCAGATGCGGCTCTGAAACATTCGCTCGACCGCGCGCCTCGCCACGCCTGCGTTGCAACGCAGAAACCCGCGATGCCTCCGTGCCTCGGCGGGCTTCGCCCGTGTGCTAGCATAGAGCTTCGTCCCCGGTAGGGCGGTCCAAGAATCCCTCAGGAGGTCGCCGGCATGTGCGGAATCGTCGGTTACATCGGCCCCAAGCGCGTTGTTCCGCTAATCCTTGATGGTCTGAAGCGCCTCGAATACCGCGGCTATGATTCCGCAGGCATCGCGGTCGTCGGGGAGAACGGCAAGATGGAAATCCGCCGCGCCCCCGGCAAGCTGCGGAATCTCGAAGAGTCCATCCGCGCCACGCCGCTCGACGGCGTCTACGGCATCGGTCACACGCGCTGGGCTACGCACGGCCGTCCGACGGAAGAAAATGCGCACCCGCATCGCGACTGCACCGGCCAGATCGTCGTCGTGCACAACGGCATCATCGAAAACTACATTGAGCTGAAAAAGCAGCTCCTCGCCGAAGGCCACAAGTTCGTCACCGAAACCGACACCGAAATCATCGCGCACCTGCTGGAGAAGTTTTCCAAGGACGCCCCTCTGGAAGAAGCGGTGCGCAAGGCCGTGAAGACGATGACCGGCGCCTACGCCCTGGTCGCGCTCTCCGCCAAGGATCCAAGCAAGATCGTAGCGGCGCGTCTCGGCCCGCCGATCGTCGTCGGCCTCGGCGATCACGAATTCTTCGTTGCCAGCGACATTCCGGCGATCCTCGCGCATACGCGCAGCGTCTTCTTCCTCGGCGACGGCGAGATGGCCGTGCTCACCGCCCAGGGTGTCCAGCTCTGCGATTTCGAAAGCCATCCGATCAAGCGCCCGGCCCAGCACATCACCTGGGATCCGATCATGGCCGAAAAGGGCGGCTTCAAGCATTTCATGCAGAAAGAAATTTTCGAGCAGCCGCGCGCCGTCCGCGACACGCTCCTCGGCCGCATCTCGCAGGAAACAGGTCAGGTGTTCCTGGACGAGATGGACATCAGCGAGCAGGAATTCCGCAGCTTCAAGGACGTCAAGATCGTCGGCTGCGGCACCAGCTGGCACGCGGGACTTGCCGGCAAATTCATGATCGAGCGGCTCGCCCAGATTCCCGTCGAGGTCGACTACGGCAGCGAATTCCGTTATCGAGATCCGATCGTCGGCAAGGACAGCTTGATCATCGCCATCAGCCAATCCGGCGAAACGGCGGACACTCTCGCCGCCGAACGCGAAGCGCGCCAAAAGGGCGCGAAGATCGTTTCCATCTGCAACGTCGTGGGCTCGATGCTCACGCGTGAATCCAGCGGCACGATCTACACGCACGCCGGCCCCGAAATCGGCGTCGCTTCCACGAAGGCCTTCACGGGCCAGCTCACCGCGCTCTTGCTGACGGCGCTGTATCTGGGCCAGGTGCGCGGAAAGCTCGCCAGCTCGGCCTCGCAGAAGTTGATGCAGGAATTGACGCGCATTCCGCACAAGATCGAGACCATCCTGCAGCACGACGCGCAGATTGAAGACCTGGCGCGCCAGCTTTTCCGTCACACCGATTTTCTCTATCTCGGCCGCGGCATTCACTATCCCATCGCCCTCGAAGGCGCGCTGAAGCTCAAGGAAATCTCCTACATCCACGCGGAAGGCTATCCGGCCGGCGAGATGAAGCATGGCCCGAATGCGTTGATCGACGAAAATCTCCCGGTCGTGATGATTGCTACGCGCGACGAATCCGATCCCGGCTCGATGCTGCGCTATGAAAAGACGATCTCCAACTTGCAGGAAGTGAAGGCGCGCGACGGCATCGTGATCGCCGTCGTCACCGAAGGCGATACGCTCGCTCGCGACACCGCCAATCACGTCATCGAAATCCCGGCGGCGCCTGACCTGATCGCGCCGATTCTCGAGATCGTTCCGCTGCAGCTGCTCGCGTACCACATCGCGGTGCGCCGTGGCTGCGACGTGGACCAGCCCCGCAACCTCGCGAAATCCGTCACGGTCGAGTAGTTCGCGCGGCACCCCGCGTGGGGCCATGCAACGGTTGACCTCTCACTGACATTCCAATAGCTTTGAGCCATGCGGTCCCTCCGAAATTCGCTCTGGATTCTGCTGCTGGTGGCGGCGCCGTGCCTCGCGCAGAATCAGCCTTCGGCGGATCGCCTCGCGGCCGTGCAGATCACCGGTTCGGCGAGATTCACGTCCGACCAGATCGTGGCCGCGACGATGCTGCACGTCGGCGCGCAAATCGGGCGCGATGATCTCCAGCGCGCCGCCGACGACCTCGCGAAAACGGGCCGCTTTTCCACCGTCGAATATCGGTTCGCGACCACCGATGCCGGCGTTCGCGCCGAATTTCAGGTCACGGACGCCCCTGCTGTCCCTGCGTGGTTCGACAATTTTCCCTGGTTCACGGACGACGAACTGGTCGCCGCGCTCAAGAAATCCGTTCCGCTCTTCGACGGTACTTCGCCGGCAGGCGGCTCCGTCGCCAATGACATTGCCAACGCTCTCGAAGGCCTTCTCCTGACGCGCGGTCTCCACGGCGACGTGTCCCACGTGCTTACGACGGTTCCGGGGTCTGACGCGCAGATCGAGCAGTTTCGGGTGGGCAATCTGCCGGTGAACGTGGCCAGCGTCGACTTCGGCGACTCGCTCGCCAAAAGCGATCGCGGCATTCAATCGCGGCTGCGCGATATCGTCGGTAAGCCGTATTCACGCTCGTCTCTCGTTCTTTTCGAGGTCGAACAGGTGCAGGCGGCTTACCTCTCGCACGGTTTCCTCCGCGTGCGCTTCGATCCGCCGGTGGTCCATCTCGTGGACAGCGGCGGAGCGCCGCGCGTCTCCGTTGTCGTGCTCGTCGTGCCCGGCTCCGCATTCACGTGGCGCCCGCCGACCTGGACCGGCAACTCCGCGGTCGGTGTGCTTGAGCTTGCCACTCTCGTTCCCTTGCATGACGGAGACGCCGCCGACGGCATGAAACGCGAAGCCGGATGGGAAGCGGTGCGACAAGCCTACGCCCGCCGCGGCTATCTCGATGTCGACCTCGTCGCGACTCCTCGCTTCGACGACGCAGCGAGGACCGTCACGTATGCGGTCTCGATCACCGAAGGCCCGCAATTCCACATGGGCAAGCTCGTGCTCACCGGTCTCTCAATGGAGGGCGAGCATCGCGTCCGCGCGGCATGGAAGATGCCGGAGGGGGCCGTGTTCGATCGCAGCGTCTACGAGGAATTCGTTGCCAGCGGAATCAAGGAGGCGTTTTCGGGCCTGCCCTTCCACTACGAAAAGATCGGGCGCTTCTTGCAAGAAGATGCGAAAAAAGCCACCGTCGACGTCCTCATCGACTTCCAGTAGCCCCATTCATAGCGCCAGGAATTATTTCGCCTGCGTTCTCGCGCGATCCGCGCCGTGCTGCGCCGCATCGCGTGCCGCCACGATCGTTCCGGCATGGATAGTGACCGTGTCCGCCACTCGCCGCGCGTATCCGCCGGCCAGTGTGATCGCCACCGGCACGCGATTTCTCCGCGCGTAATCGAAGACCAGCGCGTCTCGCCGCGCCAGACCCTCCAACGTCAGCGCCAACCCGCCCAGCTGATCTTCCCGATAAGGATCAGCCCCCGCGACGTAGAACAGCACGTCCGGCGCGAAATCGTGGAACGCCTGGTGCAGATGCTTCTCCAGAATCGCCAGATATCTCTCGTCGTCGATGCCATCCGGAAGATCGACGTCCACGGTCGACGGCGGCTTCGGAAACGGATAGTTGTTTTCCTGATGCAGCGAAAGCGTGTAAACGTTTTCGTCCCCGTTGAAAACCACCGCCGTCCCGTTTCCCTGGTGCACGTCCGTATCGACCACCATGGCGCGCGCGACCGCGCCTTCCGATTGAAGCCGCCGGATCGCGATCGCCACGTCGTGAATCACGCAGAATCCTTCTCCGTGATCCGGACACGCGTGATGGAATCCGCCGCCGATGTTCGCCGCCCAGCCGTCTTGCAGCGCGCGGCGCCCCGCCAGAATCGATCCGCCCGCCGCGAGCCAGCACGCTTCGATCAGCTTCTTCGAGTACGGCACCTCCAGCCGCGCTTCCTCCGCGCGGCTCAGCGTGCCGGTTTTCAGCCTGTGGACGTACTCCCGCGTGTGAACGCGCAACACGTCCTCATCGGTGGCCGGTTCCGGCGCCAGAAAATCGCCCTCGGCAGCGATTCCGTCCTCGAGCAGCCGGTCGTGAATCAGCCGGTATTTCTGAGAGGGAAAAACGTGCGCGCCCAAGTTTAGGTCGTAGCCTTCCGCGTAGATCAGCTTGAACGGCAGCACGATTTCCCGAGCCTATCGCTAAGCACTCGGGAAGGCAAACCGCCGCGGCGCCTCGTTTCGCCGGGTTGTTTGCGCTGTTGCGCTCGCGATCATCGCCGTGCTAGCCTCGATGCGATGCGACGCGCCCAAGTCTTCCTGGTCATCGCCGCGCTGCTCGCCACGCCCCTTGCGCTTCTCGCTCGCGCCGAGGCCTGCAACTCCGCAGCGTGCACGATGATGTGCTGCCTTCCGCACGGTGCGCACTCGCATCCGGGCCAGCCGATGGCGTGCCACTGTCCAAGCAAGTCCGGCAAACATCTGCCGGAATTCGGACTGATCGCTCCGATTGCGCCGACCGCTCCCGAGGCGTTCGCCACTGTCGCTGCACCCGCGTCGTCGAGAACCGCTGTTCCGCTTTCATCTTTGTCCCTCACACAAGGGTTTTCCGCGGCGCCGTTCAATCCTCCCAGAGCCTAGCCTCTTTCCACCGCAGCCGAAAAATTCGAATTGCACTGGAGGAGTCTATGCAGAGGGTGTTCGCACTTCTGCTCGCCGCGAGTTTTCTGCTATGCGTTTCCCCCGCGCGAGCCACCGTTTTCGGAAATGTTCGCGGCATCGTGCACGATCCGCAGCACCGCCCGGTCGCCAACGCTTCGGTGCAGATCAAATCGGCGACTTCGGATTGGTCCCAATCGGCGCAGACCAACGGCGAGGGTGAATTTTCGTTTCCCGCCGTTCCGTTTGGCGACTACTCCGTAACCGTTCAGGCTTCGGGCTTCAGCACCGAAAAACAGGCGCTCACGCTGGCTTCCGATACGTCTTCCGTGCTTCATTTCCAGCTCGCGCTTGCCCCCGTAAGCCAAACGGCTGTCGTCACAGCTCAGGCGGGCACGTCCGCGCTCGAAACATTTACCCCCACGACGCCGATCGATCGCAGCGACATTCGGCAAACGCCAGGCGCCGATCTGACGAACAGCCTCGCGGTGGTCACCGATTTCACGCCCGGTTCCTATATGACCCACGACATGCTCCACATGCGCGGCGGACACCAGACCTCGTGGCTCATCGACGGCGTTCCCATCCCGGATCTCAACATCGCCACCAGTCTCGCGCCACGCGTTCATCCGAGAGACATCGACGGCATCGAGGTTCTCCGCGGCAGCTATGGCGCTCAATACGGAGACCGGACCTACGGGATGTTCAACATCCTCCCCAAGTCCGGCTTCGATATGAACGACGAAGGCGAATTGGTAACCACTATCGGCAGCTACTATCAAACGGATGACCAGCTCAGTTTCGGCGGCCATTCGCCGCGTTTCGCTTACTACGCCAGTCTCAACGGGAATCGCACGAACCTCGGCCTTGAAACTCCCATTCCGCAAGTCATTCACGATGCCGCAAACGGCTACGGTGGGTTCACATCGCTGATGTACAACGCGGGCTCCAGCGATCAGCTTCGCTTTGACGGCCAATTGCGCCGGGATTATTACCAGATCCCCTACGATCCGAATCCCGATGACTTCGTCAATTCCCAGTGGCCCACCAGCGCCTTGCGCGATTGGGATGTCGAAACGGATGGATACGCCCTGTTTTCCTGGGTGCATACGTTCAACCCGAACGCGGTCTTGACGGTCTCGCCGTTCTACCACTACAACAGCGCCGGCTATCACAGCCCCGCCAACGACTTTCCCGTCGCCACGACCGCCGTCTTCTCCACGAATTACGGCGGAGGGCAAGCGGTCCTCGATTATCACGCGCCGAAAAACGACATGCAGTTCGGAATCTATTCCTTCGCTGCCGGTCAGAATGAGCTTTTCGATCTCGTCTTCACGGACGGCAGCAATCCGCTTCCGGTTCACGAAAAGGACGCGATTCCCGGCAACGACACCGCCTTATTCGCCGCCGATAAATTCACGGTTACTTCCTGGCTCACGCTGATCGGCGGCGTGCGCGCGACTCATTTCTCCGGCGGCGTCACTGAGAACACCACCTACCCGCGCATCGGAGGCACGCTGAAAATCCCGCGCGTGAATTGGGTCTTTCGCGCGTTCTGGGGCAAGTTCTACCAGCCGCCGCCGCTCGTCACGCTCAGCGGACCGCTCATCGGCCTCTGCAAGTCCAACGAGTGCTCCTTCCTGCCGCTGCTCGGCGAGCGTGACGAGGAACATCAGTTCGGCGTCACGATTCCCGTTCGAAACTGGTCGGTCGACATCGACTACTTCGAAACGCGAGGCGTGAACTTCCTCGACCACAACAATATCGGCGAATCGAGCGTCTTCATTCCCGTCACCATCGCCGATTCCCGGATTCGCGGCACCGAATTGACGATTCGCTCACCCCGCCTCTGGAATCGGGCGGACATCCATCTGGCCTACTCCAATCAAATCGCGCAGGCGGCCGGAGAATTCACCGGCGGCTTGATCGCGCCCGGCGATCCGCCGGACTGGTCCGCGCTCGATCACGATCAGCGCAACACGTTCAACGTCGGTTTCAACACGACCCTTCCGTGGCAGAGCTACGCCGCGGCGAACGTCTACTACGGCTCCGGCTTCTCCAACGGCGAAGCGGGCATGGACGGCTCCCCGTTCCAGGCTCCGTATCTGCCGGGGCACACGCAAATCGATCTCGCGCTCGGCAAGGAATTCGGCGAGCGCTTCTCGGCTTCCGTGAATGCGCTGAACGTCAATGACAACCACTTGCTGATCGACAACAGCCTGACGTTCGGCGGCTTTCACTTCAACAACCCGCGCGAAGTCTACGCGGAGTTTCGCTGGCGCTTTCACTACTGATGGGAAAAACGAACTGCGTGTGGTGCGGGCTCGCGCTGATTGCGCTCGCTGGCGCGGGCTGCACCCGTCCCTCGATCACCGAGGGGCGCGCATTGTACCAGGAGAACGGCTGCGTCAGTTGTCATGGCGCCGAGGGGCATGGGGACGGCCCTTTGGCGCCGAACCTTCCCGCCAGACCGATCGATCTCCACGACGTTTCCCAATTCAAGCGGGGCATGTCGGAGGACGACATTGTCGAAACTCTGACGGACGGCATTTCCATCGTGCATACCATTCCCGCACTGCACCACACCCACCACGAACTTCTGATGCCGCAATTCAGCCATCTCACTAAGACGCAAAGGCGGTCCATCGCCCTTTACGTCATTTCCTTGCGTTCTGAAATCTCTCAAAGGAGCGTTCAGCCATGAAAATCAGCACCGTTTGGTTGTGTTCTCTTGTATTCGCCGTTGCGATGCTTGCCTTCGCCGGTGTGGTCGCGGCGCAGGAATCCGCCGTTGTCGCCCACGACGCGTGGGTTCGCATGCCGGCCCCGTCCAAAATGGACTCTGCGCTTTACCTCGTGCTCGAAAATCGCGGTTCCCAGCCCAAGGCCGTCGTTTCCGCTTCCAGCGACGCGGCCGCTAAACTCGAACTGCACGAGATGAAAATGGTGAAAAGGGACGACTCGATGGCCAAATCCTCGGATTCGATGGACAAGCCAATGGGCGGATCCGATTCGTCGATGTCGATGAACAAGCCCGCCGGCCAGGCAATGATGACAATGACTCCCGTCAGCAAGATCGAAATCCCCGCCAACGGCAAAGTGACGCTTGCACCCAACGGCCTGCACATCATGATGTTCGGCCTCAAATCCAGGCCGGCGCCGGGCGATAAGATCAACGTGACGCTGAAGCTTGACGACGGCTCCACGGTTCCTGTCGTCGCCGTTGTCAAGTAGCGGTTCTCGGGCCAGGGAGGGTATTCGATGAAAGGTTGGATGCGGCTTGCTGCGCTGCTCCTGCTGCTGGCGGCCGGGTGTCGTCATGCCGAGTTGCCTGTCCTGCCGGTCGGCGGAGATTTCGTGCTCACCGACTTCAACAATCAGCGATTTGAGCTTTCGTCACTTCGCGGCAAGGCCGTGTTGATCTTCTTCGGATATACCTCCTGCCCGGATGTCTGCCCGACCACACTTTCGAAACTCTCCTCGGTCTACACACGCCTCGGTGCCGATTCCCATCGAGTCAAAACGCTCTACATCACGGTCGATCCGGCGCGTGACACTCCTTTGGTCCTGAAAGAGGACCTATCCAGCTTCCAGATCGACGCGATCGGATTGACCGGAACCAAGTCCGAGATCGACAAAGTGGTTGGCCTCTACGGCGCTTCGTACGAAATCATCCCTCTCCCCGACTCAGCCGCAAAGTATACGGTCGCACACAGCACGACGCTGTACGGCCTCGATGCAAAGGGGCGCGCGCGAATCTTGTTCCCCTACGAGGCCACGGTCGACCAGATCGTCGAGGGAATGCGGGTGATACTCGCGTCCAGTTCCTGAAAGAGCAGCGACGCAGCGGCGCCTGCGATGCTCAAACCTTGGTACGTGCGGTACAATTTGCCGGAGGCAATGTGAGGACATCGTGATACGCCCTGGCAGATATGGAAGAAACGTGAAACGGACGCGTGCTCTGATCTTTCTTGCGGCCGCGGCGCTGTTCCCCGCGGCTTGTGGCAAAAGCGGCCCGGCGCCCGCACAGGAACAAGCGAAGCGCTATCACCTCGTCGGCAAGGTCGTATCGATCGATCAGCAGCAGGCCACGCTCAATGTGGACGGCCAGGAAATTCCCGGCTTCATGGCCGCGATGACGATGCCCTATCCCGTCCGCGACGCGAAATCGCTTTCCTCGCTGAATCCCGGCGACGAGATCACGGCGGACGTGGTCGTCAGCAACGACGGCGCGTTTCTCGAAAACATCGTGGTGACGAAAAAGGCCGCTCCCGGCGGCGCGAAGCCGTCTGGCGCGGCGCACCGGCCGGAGCCGGGCGAAAAAGTTCCGGACTTCGCTTTCGTCGATCAGGATGGCAAACAGATTCGCTTGAGCGCGTACCGGGGCGACGTCCTGCTCGTCACGTTTATCTACACGCGCTGTCCGTTTCCCGATTTTTGCCCGCTCGTCTCGAAGAACTTCGCCCAGATCTACGCCGACTTGCGGAAGAATCCGGCAGCGGATTCGAAAAAGATTCGCTTGCTGAGCGTCAGCTTCGACTCGAAGTACGACACGCCTGCGGTTCTGAAAAAATACGCGCACACGTTCGATCAAACCACCGGTGGCGCCCCGTTTGACCGCTGGGAATTCGCCACTGTCCCCGCCAGGCAGCTACCCGCCGTCGCCGACTTTTTCGGCCTCTACTACAACGTCGAAGGCGATCAGATCGTTCACTCCCTCAGCACCACAGTCATCAGTCCCGAAGGCACCGTCTACAAATGGTATGAGGACAACGATTGGAAAGCCGCCGACCTGATTCAGGACGCGAAGGAATCCCTGCAGCAGGAAAACCAGCACAGCGCCGGACCGCGCACGTCGTCCGTCCCCACCGCGTAACGACCTGGCTCTGTCATTCCGAACCCGGGCGAAGTTCAGCCCGGTGTGAGGAATCTGCTTTTTCCTGGACGTGTGCCGCGAACGAGGGGAATGCGGTAACTAGTTCTGCCGTTCGAGGATGAAATCGGGGACCGCCAGCAGCGCCCGGCGATATTCCGAGTCGGGCAATTCTTCCAGGCACGCCTTCGCGCGGCACACATAATCGCGCGCCAAATCGGACGCCCTTGTCAGCGCGCCCGTCTCTCGCACCAATCGCGTGATCTGCTCCGGGCGCACGCTCAGAAATCCGCGCTCTTCGAGCACCTTCGCCACGAGCTTCGATCCTTCGCTCGGCGAATGGCCGTTCGACTCGCCTTCGGCCCCGCGCGCCGCGTTTCCGTTTTCCAATGCCAAGATCAGCGGCAGCGTGACCTTGCCTTCCTTCAGATCGCTCAGCACCGGCTTGCCCAGTTGCTCCGGAGACGCCGTGAAGTCCAGCAGGTCATCCACCAGCTGAAACGCAAGCCCCGCATTGCGGCCGTACTCCGCCAGCGCATCTTCCACCTGTTTCGGCTGCCGGCCCAGCACCGCGCCCAGTCGCGCGCACCCGCTGAAAAGGCACGCCGTCTTGCGGTACGCCAACTCGGTCGCGTCGGCCTCGGTCAGATCGATTCGCCCCAGCCGCGTCAGTTGCAGCAGCTCGCCCTCTACCATGTTCTGCGTCAGCTCGATCAGGATTTCGAGAATCGCGAAATTCTGCTCGCGCAGCGCCAGCTCGAACGACTGCATGTAGAGCCAGTCGCCCGCCAGCACGCTCATGTGATTTCCCCAGCGGGCGTTCGTGCTCGGGCGCCCGCGCCGCGTCTGCGCGCCGTCGATCACGTCGTCGTGGACCAGCGTCGCGCTGTGGATCATCTCCATCACCGCGCCCAGCCGGATCGCGCTCGGACCTCGATATCCCGAAGCCCCCGCCGCCAGCAGCAGCAGCGCCGGCCGCAGCCTCTTGCCGCCGCCTTCTCGCAGGTATCCCGCGATTTCCGCCACCGGCTCGATCGCGGCTTCCCCCTGTGCGGCGATCTCGCGCTCCACCAGCGCCAGATCGTCTCGCACCAGGTCGAAGATTCCCTTGGCGATTTGGACAGCGAATGCCATCCCGTGTCTCGTCCCTGCGTCTAGCCCGGCCCGGAGTCCCTCACATCCAAGCCGAACAGTCTTCGGAAATTCGCCGCCGTGGCGGCAGCTAACTCGTTGGCCGGTAAGTTTCTCACATTCGCCAACGTCTGCGCTACCTCAACCACAAACGCGGGCTCGTTCCGCTTGCCGCGCCGTCCCTGCGGCGCCAGAAAAGGCGAATCTGTCTCGGTCAGCATCTTCTCCAGCGGAATCTCCCCCGCCACATCGCGGATCGGCTGGTTTTTCGGATAGCTCACGTTCCCAGCGAACGAAATCAGAAAGCCCATCTCCAGCCCGCGCCGCGCTTCTTCGATCGTCCCCGTGAAACAGTGAAAAATCCCGCCCAGCCCGCTCGGCTTCCAGTCCTGCTCCAGAATTTCCAGGCAATCGTCCCACGCGTCGCGGCAGTGAATGATCACGGGTAGCTTCGCACCGCGCGCCTGTCCGAGCTGGCGCCGAAATACTTGCTTCTGCACGTCCCGCGGCGAATGGTCGTAGTAGTAGTCGAGGCCCATTTCGCCCCAGCCGATCACGCGCGGATGCCGCGCCAGCTCGTCGAGCCGCGCGAAATGCTCCTCCGTCGCCGCGCTCGCGTCGTGCGGATGAATGCCGACCGTCGCGTAGATCCAGTCATGCTGCTCGGCAAACGGAATTGCCGCGTCGAGCCGCTCCGCTGGACTCGTGCCGCTGCCGATCGCCAGCAGCGTCTCGACGCCCGCCGCCCGCGCGCGCTCCAGCATCGCCGCGCGGTCTTCGTCGAACTGTGCGAATTCCAAGTGTGCGTGCGAGTCGATGATCTTCATTCTTAGGGGGTCGGACCTTCAGGTCCGACATAAGACAGACGGAGCAGAGCGCCATCCTTTGCGCAGTTTTACTCGCAGCAAGTCGTCGCTCTGCGCGACCACAAAGACTTCCGGCTCGTTCGCCGCGGCGGGCCCGCTCAGGCTTAGCGGCCCTGTCGGCCAGTCACTTCACCTTCGCGCCCGCCGCAATCTCCTCCGCAAAGGTGCACAGCACCGGCTTTCCGTCCGCGCCCGCCGACGCCGCCAGCAGCATTCCGTTGGACTCGAGCCCGCGCATCTTCCTCGGCGCGAGATTCGCGACGATCACCACTTTGCGCCCGATCAAATCCTCCGGCGCATACGACAGCGCGATTCCCGCCAGCACCTGCCGCACCTCGTCGCCGATATCCACCAGTACCTTCAACAGCCTATCGGCACCCTGAATCCGCTCCGCTGACTTGACCACCCCCACGCGCAGCTCGATCTTCGCGAAATCCTCGATCGTGATCTTGCCGTCCCCCGTCGGTGCAGCCGCCGCAGGCGCCCCTTGTGCGCCCGCCCCAAGCCCCGCCGAAGGTACCGGATTCCGTATTTCGTTCTCCATCGCTTCGATCCTTTCGTGAGCCTCTTTGTATTCCACGCGCGGGAACACCGACTCTGGTTTTGAAATGCGCGTCCCGGGTTTCAATCCGCCCCAGCGCAACTGATCCAGCGGATAGTCCGCCAGCCGTCCCGCCTGCCCCAGGCTGCGCCAGATTTCCTGCGTAGCGTCCGGCAGCACCGGATGCGCCAGCGCCGTGATGATGCGCAAGGCCTCGGCCGCCGAATACAACACCTCGCGAAGCCGGCCTCGATAAATCGGATCGCTCGCGATCTTCCAAGGTTTCTCCTGCACGAGGTACGCGTCCACCTGCGATATGAACCGCCAAATCTCCTGCATCGCGGTCGAAAACCGAAATGCGTCGAATTCCTGCCGCACGATCGATTCGATCGGGCCGGAGACAAACTTCGTGATTGATTCATCCGATGTCGGCTCCGGCACATGGCTTTCGAAATAGCTCTCGATCATCGCCAGCACGCGGCTCGCGAGATTGCCCAATCCATTTGCGAGGTCCGCGTTGTAGCGTGTCACCAGCGCCTCGCGCGAAAAGTTTCCGTCCTGCCCGAAGACCGTCTCCCGCAGCAGGTAATACCGCAGCGCGTCGTTTCCGAGCACTTTCACGATCGGCTCTGGATACGCGACGTTGCCTTTCGACTTGCTCATCTTTTCCTGCTCGAAAAGCAGCCAGCCGTGCGCGAAAATCTGCCTGGGCAACGACAGCTCCGCGGCCATCAAAAACGCCGGCCAGTACACCGCGTGAAACCGGATGATCTCCTTGCCGATCATGTGAACGTCGGCCGGCCAGTATTTCTGAAAATCCGCACTGCCTTCCGCGCCCTCGCCGTAGCCGATCGCGCTCATGTAGCTCGTCAGCGCGTCGTACCACACGTAGAACACATGCTCGGGATCGCCCGGCCACGGAATGCCCCACTTGATCGTTTTCCGGCTGATGGAGACGTCCTTCAGCCCCGCCTCGACGAAGCTCCTCACTTCGTTCATGCGAAAATCCGGCTGCACGAAGTCCGGTTGCTCCGTGTAGAGCTGCAGCAACTTGTCCTGGTACGCCGAAAGCCTGAAAAAATAGTTCTCTTCGGAAATCAGTTCCGCCGGACGCCCGCACGTCGGGCAGTTCACCGGCTCCGGCGTGTCGCTCACGTACAGATTGTCGTAGATGCAGTAGCGGCCCTCGTACTTCGCCTTGTAGATCGCTTTCGGCGACCGCTGCAGCGTGCGCCGCACCAGCGTTTGCACCGCGCGCGCGTGCTCGTTCGAAGTCGTGCGGATGAATCCGGTGTGCGTGATTCCCAGCAGCTTCCACAGCTCGCGAAAGATCTTCTGATTTCGGTCCACCAATTCCGCCGGCGTGATTCCCTGCTTCTCCGCCGCGCGCTCGATGTTCACGCCGTGCTCGTCCGTTCCCGTGACGAACGCCACATCGTAGCCGCACATCCGCTTGTATCGCGCAATCACGTCGCACACGATCGTCGTGTACGCCGACCCGACGTGCGGCCGCGAGTTCGCGTAGTAGATCGGCGTGGTCAGATAAAACTTGGGCTCTGCGCCGGATGATTCGGACTGGCTCATGAATGATTGGTGTTTCCGCTGCGGAGCTGCAAGAAAACGATACTATTCTGGCCTTCCGATGCTGTCAAATGAGCTGAGCAACCGGCGGATCGAGTTTCATGGCACAGGCACTCCTGCCTGTGCGCCTCTCGGGCGCTCTTGCCGCCCGCTGCGCGGCTTCGCCCGCGGCCGGGATCTCACTCGCGGTGTTTAGGGGGTCGGACCTTCTTGCCCCGAGCGAACCCGAAGGGCAGGTCCGACGGATAACGATCGGCGCGAAGCGCCTTGCCGATGCGCAGGGTCACCCGCAGCAAGTCATGCGGCTAGAGAGATTGTCGCCTAAACTCAAGCGGAGACATTCACGATCGAACAAAGGCGGTTGAACAAAGCGTGGCCAGGCGGGAAAACAAATGAGCCTCTTAGGAATCATCGGGACCATCGCCGCGATCTGCACCACGGTCGCCTTCGTGCCGCAAATTCTGAAGATCCGGCGCCAGGGCGGAAACGATCTGTCGTATCCGATGCTGTTTCTCTACCTCACCGGTATTCTGCTTTGGCTTTTCTACGGTCTTCTGCTTCACGCCGCCGCCGTGATCTGGGCCAACGCGGCCACGGCCTTGCTCGTGGCAGTAGCGGTCATTCTCAAAGCCACTCATCCGGCCGGGAAACAGCAACGCGGCTAATCATCGGTCGGAATAGTATCCGTCCCGCGCCTGCACCGTGATGTCCTTGTTCTTCGCAGTCAGGTGGATCTTGTGGTAGCCCGCTCCCGTATCGCCGGGAGTCGGCGTGTAGGCCAGGCTGTATTGGTTTCTCAACTCTTCTTCGGCCTGCGCGTACGCCTGATCGACGGTCAGCTTCTTCGACACCTCGAACAGGCGGCCGCCCGTCTGCGTCGAAATTCGGTCGAGTACCTTTTTCCCGTCCGGGCGCGACTCTTCCGGATAGCGGCGCCCGCCTCCGCCGCCGGGCCATCCCCCGCCTGGTCCGCCCGGTCCCCCTCCCCATCCGCCGCGATGGCCGCCGTAGCCGCCGGACCCGCGCGCCTCGTCGTCAGCGAACAGAATCGAATAGACGCTCGTGTCCGCGCGCTGCGCCGCCTCAACGGCGTCCTGAAGACTTTCCTTGCTTCCGCGATCCACGCCGTCCGACAGGATGAACAGCGCCTTCCGCCCCTGCTGCTTTTTCATCAGCTCATCCGACGCTAGGTAGATCGCGTCGTAGAGCAGCGTGCCGCCGCCATGACCGCCGCCTCGTTGGCCTCCGCTGTCGCGATTCATTTCCGGCGTTTGCAGCAATTGCAGCGCCGCCTGCAATTTGGGACGGGACGAAGTCAAATCCCGGAGCAGCTCCACTTCATGATCGAAATGAATCAGGAAGGCTTTGTCCTTGTCCTCGCGGAGCATGTGATCGAGAAACGTGTAGCTCGCGCTGCGCTCCGATTCCAACACCCGCCGCTGGCTCAGGCTGGTGTCGACCAGCAACCCCAGCGTCAGCGGCACGTCGGTGTCGCGCACGAAATTCGTGATCGTCTGCGGACGCCCGTCCTCGTCCAGCACGAAATCTTCTTTGTTTAGATTCGCGACGATCTTGTCGTGCTTGTCGCGCGCCGTCGCATACACCGTCACCACTTTCACCTGCGTCGAGATTTTCGGCTCCGCCGATGGAGCAGCCGCCGGTTGCTGCTGGCCGCTCGACGGACCGCCCATCATCAGCAGAGAAGCGCCCAGCAACACAGCGAGCGCGATGCCCGCTCGCACGCCAAGCTCGCGGAATGCGAATGACGATGAATTCATCTCGGTTCGCACAGTCCTCTCATCAAGATTCGCACACCGATTCCAGGGTTGCACGACATTGCGCCCCCGCCTCTGATACTTCTTCCGTTCGCGCCGCCTCTTCGGTTCCACAAAGTCCACAGGCCTTTCTCCTTGCATTCCGTTCTCCTCCCTCTAGCATGGAACCATGAGCAATCATGCACGAAACGGACACTCGATGGCGGAGCGGAAGGCGGGGCCGCCCCGGCAGAGATCATCTCGTCGCGCGGCCGGACGGCGCACGGCTCTCCGAATTTCTAATCGCCAACTTCCATTATTAGAATCCGGCGTATGTCGTTGCAAACAAATGGCGGCGAGCGATTCTAATCGCCAATTTTCCCGGATCGTCGTTTTGACGCACTTCGCCGCCTTCCCTATAATCGCTGGATTCATTCGAGCAAAGGAGCCACGTGTATAAGGCGGTCGACGACCGTTTTCGCAAGGCGCTGCGCCATCATATCCATGAGCGCTACAAGACCGACGTCCCGGTCGTAACCGAACGCCCCCCCAAGCTCGCCATGGGCGAGATCGCCTCGCCCGTCTGCTTCGAGCTGGCCAAGCGGCTGAAGAAAGCGCCGCGCCTGCTGGCGCAGGAAATTCAGAATTCGCTGAAGCCGGTCGAAGGAGTCGCCCGCGTGGAAGTGGCGGGAGGCGGCTACCTCAACGCTTTCCTTGACCGTGCCGCATTCTTCCGCGCCGCGCTCGAAGAGGCCGGCCAACCGGCCGCCGTCGCGCCCAAGCCTGACTCGCCCAAGATCATCGTCGAGCACACCAGCATCAATCCCAACAAAGCCGCGCACATCGGCCATCTGCGCAACGCCGTCCTCGGCGACACGTTCGCCCGCCTGCTCCGCTATTCGGGTCGCCGCGTCGAGGTCCAGAACTACATCGACAACACTGGCGTGCAGGTCGCCGACGTGGTGCTCGGGTTTCTGCACGTCGAGCCTCGCACTCCCGGCGAAGTGCGCGCTCTCGCCGCCGAGCCGAAGTTCGACTACGTCTGCTGGGACCTCTACACGCGCGTCACGCAGTGGCTCGCCGAAGATAAATCGCGCCTCGAATTTCGCGCGCGCACCCTGCAGGAGATCGAAGATGGCCACGGCGAGGCCGCGAAAATGGCCGAAGTCGTCTCGACGGCGATCGTTCGCTGCCATTTGAAGACGCTCGACCGACTCGGCATCAGCTACGATCTCCTTTCGCGTGAAAGCGAAATCCTCCACCTGAAATTCTGGGATGCCGCCTTCGAAATGCTCAAGCAGCGCGGCGCGATTCAATTCGCCCAGTCCGGGAAAACGGCGGGCTGCTGGGTGATGCAGCTTCCGTCGGATAAGGAGCACGCAACAGAGGAAGAGGCGGCCGCGGAGGAACCAACCGAGCTCGCCGAAGCCAAGATCATCGTGCGATCCAACGGCACCGTCACGTATGTCGGCAAGGACATCGCCTACCATCTCTGGAAATTCGGCCTTCTGGGGCGCGATTTTCACTATCAGCGATTCGAAGCGGATATTCGCGGTCCCTATCCGTGGGTCACGGCGGGCGAGTCCGGCGATCCCGACGCGCCTCCCTTCGGTCACGCGCACGAAGTCTTCAACGTCATCGACGCGAGGCAGGCCTATCCGCAGCAGGTCGTCGCCGCGGGACTCAACGCACTCGGTTACGCGGAGCAGGCCGTCCGCTTGCAGCACTTCTCCTACAACGTCGTTGCGCTCACGCCTCGCTGCGCCGAAGAACTCGGCTACGAAATTCCTCCGGAGGACGCAAAGAAGCCTTACATCGAAGTCAGCGGCCGCAAGGGACAGGGCGTCAAGGCCGACGACCTGATCGACCGGCTCGAGTTGGAAGCGAAAGCGGAGATCGAATCGCGGCATCCCGATATTGTGGGAACCGCCGAGTATCACCAGATGATCAACGCCATCTCGATTGGCGCGCTGCGCTATTTTCTGCTGCGTTTCACGCGCTCCACCGTCATCGCATTCGATTTCGAGGACGCGCTGAGCTTCGAAGGCGAAACCGGACCTTACGTTCAGTACGCCGTCGTGCGGGTGAACGGAATTGTGCGAAAGGGGACCGAGCGGCTGGGCGACGCAGACGCCGAGAACCTGCTGAAGATCGCAAGCGGCGAAATCGACGCGGCGAAATTCCTGGCGGGCGGCGCGAACGACGATCTGTGGGATTTGGCCCTGCTGGCGGGATCGCTCGATCAGCGCGTGGATGCGGCCGTCGGCGCGCAGGAGCCGGCGTTTCTAGCGCGCTACGCCTTCGAGCTGGCGCAGGCCTTCAACGCCTTCTACCACAAGCATCCGATTCTCTCCGAACAGGACGCCGAGAAACGCGCCTTCCTGCTCCGCATCTCGCAGCTCGTCAAAGATCAGCTCGTCAAAGCTCTCGAACTGCTCGGCATTCACGCGCCCGACCGCATGTGACCGTTCCGAGGCGCCGATGGCGCGCTTAGCTACATTTTCATCGCGAAATCGACGATCGAGCGCATCGCGATTCCCGTCGGACCTTTCGCCAGCCACGGCCGGCCTTCGTCCACCCAGCATGTGGATGCGATGTCGAGATGGATCCAGGGCGTGTCCTCCGCGAATTCCTTGATGAACCACGCGCCGGTGCTCGCGCCGCCGCCTTTCCCGCTGCCGGTGTTGCGGATGTCGGCGATGTTGCTCTTGATCATCTCCTCGTACTCTTCGTCCATCGGCATCGGCCACATTTTTTCGCCCGCCGCCTTCGCGCTTTCGAGGAATTTGTCGAGATAGTCGCGCGGCACCCCGAACGCCCCCACGTGCACATTCGAGAGCGCCACTTCGATCGCGCCCGTCAGCGTCGCGGCGTCGATCAAATGCGTGCAACCGAGCTTGCGCGCGTAAAAGACGGCGTCCGCCAGAATCAGCCGCCCCTCGGCGTCGGTGTTGATCACCTCGATGGTCTTTCCGGACATCGCCGTTTGCACATCGCCCGGCTTTTGCGCCCGGCCGCCCGGCATGTTCTCCGTCGCGGGAATCACGGCGATCACGGGCACGGAAGGCTTGAGCGCCGCAAGGGCCCGCATCGCGCCGAGCATCGTCGCGCCGCCGCCCATGTCGTACTTCATCTTTTCCATGTTGGCTGCGGGCTTGATCGATATGCCGCCGGTATCGAACGTCACTGCCTTGCCCACCAGCCCGAGCACCGGCGCTCCCGGCTTCGGATTCGCAGGCGTGTAGCGCACAACGATCACGCGCGGCGGCTCAACGCTTCCCTGCGCGACGCCGATCAGTGCGCCCATCTTCAGCTCGGCGATCTTCCGCTCGTCCAGAATTTCGATCGAGAGCCCCGCTTCTTTCGCCATCGCTTCGGCGCGCGCCGCCAGCATCTTCGGCGTCAGCTTGTTCGAAGGCTCGTTGATCATGTCGCGCGCGAAATTCATCGACTCGCCGATCGCGCGGCCGGCTTCGATCGCCTGGTTCACGCTTGCCCCTGAGTCGAAGCCCGCCAAACCGACGCGATCGACGGCCCGATTCTTTTTTTCCGTGCGGTACTTGTCTGACTCGAAGTCGGCAACGATCAACCCCTCCACCACCGCCTGTGCCGCCGCGGGACCCTGCTGGCCCTCGCGCGTCAGGAAGACGATCCTCTTCACGCCGCGCGATTTCAGAAACCGGAGCGCTGTTCCGGCGATCTTCCGCAGGTCGGCTTCAGCTGCAAACTTGTCCGGCTTGCCCGCGCCCACCAGCAGCAGCCGTTGCGCCGCCAGCCCCTTCGGAAAATGGACGAGGACCGTCTCGAGCGGCTTGGCGGTCAGTTCCCCGCTCTTCGCCAGCGAGCTGAGGCGGCCGTCCATCGCGCGATCGATCTCGCCGAGCACTCCGTCGAACTTGTCTTCCTTGTCGAAAACGTACGTGACCAGCGCATCGGCCTCAATGGCAGGGTACGCTTGCGCTTCGAGTTGAATCTCCATGGGTTCCTTTCGCTTTTATCGCCGCCGGGAGCGGTAGATTGCCTCTTCGGCTTCGCGTTTGGCTTCCTTCTGTCGCTCGGATTCGCGCCGGTCGTGGAACTTCTTCCCCCTGGCCACGGCAATCTCGCACTTCGCTTTGCCGTCGCGGAAATAGATCTTGGTGGGAACCAGGGTCATGCCCTTCTGCTGCGTCTGAGCGATGAGTTTGTCGATTTCCCGCCGGGTCAGCAGCAGCTTGCGCCGCCGAAGGGGGTCGTGGTTCCGCGGGCCTCCCGGCTGATATTCCGGAATATGGCAGTTTACCAGCCACGCCTCGCCGTCACGAATCTCGGCGTAGCCCTCTCGCAGGCTGCCCTTGCCCTCGCGCAGGCTTTTCACCTCGGTCCCCACCAGGACGAGACCGGCCTCGAGCTTGTCCTGGAGATCGTAGTTGTACCCCGCGGCGCGGTTCTGCGCGACGATCTTGACGCCTTCCCACTCCTTCTTTTTCGTCGCTGATTTCACGGTCCGTTATGATAGCCGCCGTCTGCGAAGCGCCGCAAGCAACGGAATCCAGCGGGTTTCCGCCGCGCCCGGCGGGAACTTTCATGGCATTGTAACGCATTCGCCACACAGCGCGTGCTAACCGAAAGTCAGCGGCAACAGGCGGTTTCCTTGCCGCATCCTAACCCGAATGCTAGACTCGCTTAGACTGAGGGGAACCCCGCGGAGGTTCTGTTTGCGCCGCATGATGTATCTGCCTGCCCTGGCCGCCGTAGCGGTCTTTCTGACCGGCTGCCCGAAGGGAAATCAGGACTATTCCGACGGCCGCAAGGCCGAGTCCTTGCAGGACTATGACACCGCTCTGGTCAGCTATGATCGCGCGCTCCGCAACGAACCGAACAATGCCGAATACAGGCTTCGAGCCACCCAGATGCGCCTCGAGGCGGGCCAATTTCACGTGGAGCAGGGCGAAAAGGCCCTGAACAAGGGCGACCTGCAGCTGGCGCTGACGGAGTTCCAGAAGGCCGCGGCGATCGATCCCTCCAACTCAGCCGCCGATCAGGAAATCAAGCGCACGATGGGATTGCTGAACGCACAGACCGCAGCCGCGGCGCCGAAAGCGGTGGACACGGGGGCTTCCGAGGACGAGGGCCTGCTGGCCGCGCCTCCCAGGCTGAAGCCGGTCTCCTGCGAGCCGGTCAATCTGAAAATGACGAACGATTCGCGCGTCGTCTTCGACACCCTGGCGAAACTCTGCGGCCTGAGCGTGATTTTCGACGCCGATTTCACGTCGCGCCGGATTTCGTCGGAGCTACCGAACGTCACCCTCGAGCAGGCGCTGGATACCACCGCGCTTCAGAGCAAGGCTTTCTGGAAGCCGGTGACGAGCAGCGTGATTCTCGTCGCGCCGGACAATCCGCAGAAGCGCCGCGACGTGGAAGACGAAGTCGTGCAGACGTTCTATCTTTCGAACACGGTAACGCCGCAAGAGCTGACGGAAACCGTGACGAGCCTGCGCCAGCTGCTCGATCTGCGCCGCGTGACTCCGGTGAACTCGCAGAACGCGATCGTGATTCGCGATACGCCGGACAAGATCGCGCTGGCCTACAAAATCATCCGAGATATCGACAAGGCCAAGCCGGAGGTATTGGTGCATGTGCAGGTGCTTTCGGCCAGCGTGGACCGCTTGCGCGACCTCGGAATCCTGCCAGGCCAGACCGTGGTGGCCACGTTCACGCCCCGCGCTTCGGTGCAGCCCGGCAGCTCGAGCAGCAGCTCCAGCAGCAGCTCAACCAGCAGCACCAGCAGCACCCAGATCACGCTGGACAATCTGAGGAATCTCTCCGGCCAGGATTACAGCTTCACTTTGCCCGGCGCGACGGCCAACGCGATCCTCACGGACAACAAAACGAAGATCATTCAAGATCCTGAGATCCGCGTGACAGACGGCGAGAAGGCCACGCTCACGATCGGCGATCGGGTGCCGATCGCCACCGGCAGCTTCCAGGCCGGAGTGGGCGTCGGCGTAGGCGGAGGCGCGGGAGTAGTCAACCCGCTGGTCAACACGCAGTTCACATATCAGGACGTCGGCGTCAAGATCGACGTGACGCCGCGCGTGCATCCGAACGGCGACGTCAGCATGAAGCTCACCGTGGAGGTCTCGGCGCTGGCCGGCACCAGCAACATCGGGGGAATCAACCAGCCCATCATCAGCACGCGCAAGACGGAGCAGGATATTCGCCTGAAGGACGGCGAAGCGAACGTGCTCGGCGGGCTGATCGAGCGCACGGAAAGCAAGAACTTGAACGGCGTCCCCGGCCTGGCGCAGGTTCCGCTGCTCAAGTACCTCTTTTCGGACAATAGCAACGAGGTCAAGGAAGACGAAGTCCTGATCGTGATGACACCGCACATCATCCGGCTGCCCGCGATCACGGCCGAGAATCTGCGCACACTCGCGGCTGGGACGGATACCAACGCGCGCGTGTATCACGATGAGAGCCAGGGCACGGCCGCGGCTCCTGCGCCGACCGCTCCGGCCGCGCCGACGACGCAGGCCAACCCGCAGCCCGGCGCTGCGCCGGCCGCGCAGCTGCATTTCGATCCGCCCACCGCCACCCTGAAAGCGGGCGACACCGCCGCTCTCGGCCTGACGGTCGCAAACGTCAACGATCTCTATTCGATTCCGCTGTTGATTCATTACAACCCGTCCGTGATTCAGGTCGAAGAGGTCCGCGACGGCGGGTTCCTGGATGGCGGCACGCAGGCGATCGCGATCGTGCACAACATCGATCCGCAGAAGGGCGAAGTCATCATTTCCGCGACGCGGCAGCCGAACACTCCCGGTGTGAGCGGCAATGGGACTCTTATCGGCATCATTGTTCGCGGCGTCGCGCCTGGAAACGCGGCGCTTCAAATCCTTCAGGTGAACGCCCACGATTCGCAACAACGCACGATTCCGATGGTCTCCAGCGAGGCGACGATCCAGGTGCAGTGAGGCCGTGATGATCTGGATTCCACGCGCGACAAACCGCAACTCATCGGAAGGCGCGTCCGCGTATCGCGGCGCCACCGGAATGACGTTGCTCGAACTGATCGTCGCCTGTTCGATCCTGCTGATTCTTGCCGCCGTGGCCATGCCACTGACGCGCGTCGCCGTCATTCACCACAAGGAGCAGGAGCTTCGCGATGATCTGCGCGAGATGCGGAAGGCGATCGATCGCTACAAGGACGACGCCGACCGGAACCTGATTCAATCCCAGGCCGGCACTGAGGGCTATCCGCCCGATCTTGAAACGCTCGTCACCGGCGCGCAACTGACGGGCGCGCAGGATTCGAAGGTCCACTATCTGCGGGCAATCCCAACGGACCCGATGACGGGCAACCAGGACTGGGGCCTGCGGTCCGTGCAGGACGAGCCCGATACGAAGAGCTGGGGCGGGCAGGACGTTTTCGACGTCTACAGCCAGTCCACGGGAACGGCGCTCAACGGAACGACGAAGTATTCCGACTGGTGAGTTCGTGATTCGGTCGAAGGACGAATGACGCACACAGACAAGATTGTGAGAATCGATTCGCGACGGACGCGGGAGAGCGGCTTCACGCTGCTGGAGATGATGGCCGTGGTTGCCATCCTGCTTGTCCTGCTCGCGCTCGGGGCGGCACGATACGATCTCGCCGTGGTGCGCGCAAAGGAATCGGCGCTCGCGCAGGACCTTGCGGAGATGAACAAGGCGATACAGAACTATACGCTCGATAGGGAGGCCGCGCCCCAGACGCTCGACGACCTGGTGACGGCGCGATACCTCGGCCGGATTCCGGATGATCCAGTCACCGGAATAAACGACTGGGTGACTGAAACGTGTGACGATCTGTTGAGCGCCGACCAGACGGTCACAGGCATCTGCAGCGTCCATTCCGGCTCGGACAAAGTCTCGCCCTTCACCAACAAGCCCTACAGCACTTGGACCAGTCCCTGAAGCTACTCCGATTCGAAGCGAGAGCGGATTCGTTTGACCGTCGTAGGACCATCCGCTATCATGGTTTCGCGGGGTGGAGCAGCCTGGTAGCTCGTCGGGCTCATAACCCGGAGGTCGTCGGTTCAAATCCGACCCCCGCAACCACTCTTTCGACGTTTTCCTTAGCACTGAAAATCCTGAGCCGGGTCGGGCTGTCTTTGCTTTTGTCTGAGCGCGGGTGCGCTCAGGGGCCGGAGGTCGTCAGCCGGTTCCCTTCGGCAAGCTCAGGGCGCAAGCAAATCCGACCCCCGCAACCACTCTTCTCTCCAACAGGCGATCGCTGAGTCCGAGCCAGAGTCTCAGTTCCCTGGCCTGGAACGAGCGGAGTCGACACTTGTGACCTCGCCTTTGGGTGACCACGAATCCGAGACGGGCTCCTACGGATGCACTCCAGGAGCCGGGTTCAGAGTGCCGTTTCGGCCTCTTGGATCGAGTCGTAGGTGCGGAAGAGCTGGTTGATGTGCGTCATCTCGATCAGTGCCTTGGCCTGCTCGTTCATCGCCGCGTAGAGTACCTTGCGGTTTGCCTTCTTGGCGGTCACAGTGGCGCCGACGAGCGCGCCCAAGCCCGCCGAGTCGATGAACGGCACGCCGCTGAAGTCGACGATGATCACCGGCGAGGGTTCGGAGCGGATCATGTCCTGAAACTTGAATACCGTGTGAATGCTGAGTGGGCCTTTAAGGGTCAGAATCGACTGCCCGCGAGATCCTTGCGACGTGAGTATCTGTAGGTTGTCCGTTGCCATGGGCGCGGATTCTAATGGAAGACCCCGTTGGGTAGTGTTAAAAGTAGGTTACAAGCGGGTTCACTTTGCGCGTCAGTGCGCCCGCCATGTCCTTTCGATTCAACGGCGAGACAACCCTGGAATGTACGAGAACATGCAAAAGAATGCACAATCTAAAGTAACACCTCCGAAACAGCTTTTTTCGCCTTGCAAACAAAGGAGTTACTGGGCTATTTTGTGACTCGAATTGGCACTCGGAGTGCAGGTTTCTCATGCGAGTTACTCTAGGGGGACGACTGTGAAGCTGAGCCGCTTGCTGCTAGGGGTAGTGATGCTGGTTGGCTTGTTCGCCGTTAGCGCCAAGGCCGACGGGTTGAACGATCCGAGCATTATCATCCGTGACCCCGATGGCCCTGCGACGCCATTCGACGGTACCAGCGCGCTCGTCGAACAGTGGACCTCGACCGGGTTTACGCTTGCCTTCCAGTACGAACCGTCCGACTCAAGCGATACCCTCGATTCGCTGACCGTCGATCTGAACGATGTGCCGATCGGCGAGGCCTTCCAGTGCTTCAGCGACATTTGGGTCCAGTGCAATATCGGCGTCTCTGGCTTGGGAGATGTACCCGGAACCTTGGATTACGTTTTCAACTTCAACGACAACTATCTCAATGCCCCGGACGGCACCCCTGGCCCCTGCCAAAACAATACTCCGGCTGGAGGATGGTGCCCTGGCTTTATTACAGCGGGGCGGATCATTTCGGTGACGCTCGATACCCCTGAGCCGGCAACATTCGGCCTTCTTCTCGCTGGCCTGATTCCTCTCGCGTACTTCGGAAGGAAGCGCTGGGGATTCGCGCGGGCGGCGGCCTAGGGCTTCTTCGCAGAGTACTTCTTGATTAGCTCGTGAAACTTGGGACTCGCCTGCAGGTTTGCCAGGTCCGGGTCTCCCTCTACAAAGTCCGCCGGATAGTGCTTATCCAGGGCCATGCCCAGCGTCTTGATTGCCTCGTCCGCGTGTCCCAGAATCGCGTCGATTTGCGCCTCGGCGTAGATACGGTTGACGTTGTCATGATCAATGGCCAGCGCCCGGTGAATCGAATTCAGCGCCTCCTGCCCGTTGCCCATCTTGGCGTACGCTAGCGCGATCTCCGACATCACGTTTGCATCGCGCGGGTTAGTCTCCAGCTCCTTGTAGCCGAGCGACACAGCCTGCTGGTAGACGCTGCGGGCTTCGTCCTGCTTGCCGGCACCGCGGTAGGCGTCCGCCAGATTCACGCGAGTCACTGTGTCGTTCGGATTCAACTCCACAGCCTTCTGGAACATCTCCTGCGCGTTCGAATACTGCTTCAGAAAGAAGTACGCCGTTCCGAGGTTCGAGTAGGTCGAGAAATAGGGCTCGATCTGAAGCGCTTTCTGGAAATGGGGGATGGCATCCTGGTACTTGGCCTGCTGCAGATAGACGTTGCCGATATTCTCGTAGCCGGACGCCATGTCAGGCTCCAGCACCGTGACCTGCTGGAAGGCTTGAAGAGCCTTGGGATAGTCTCCCAGCTGGAAACAGGCGTTGCCCAGATCGTTTTGATTGACCCAAAAGTAGGGATTGAGCTCGATGGCCTTCTGAAACGACTCGATCGCATGCGCACCATCGCCGCTGACCAGATAGGCGGCTCCCAGGCGGCGGTATGCCTCATCCGAAGTAGGCTGCAAGGCAAGCGCGCGCTTCAGCTCGGCGATCGCCTCATTGTATTTGCCCGTCGCTTGATAGACCGAGCCGAGCACATTGTGCACTTCGGGCAGCTTGTCGTTGAGAACCTCGGCTTGCTGGGCTGCGGCCAGGGCCTTCTGCGTCCAAATGGCGTCTTTGTGAATCTTCTGCATTCGCAGGCTCGCGTCGGCGATGCCCGTATAGGCGAGCGCGAAGGACGGGTCCTCCTTCAGAGCCTGATCAAAAAAGTCCATCGCCGCCTGCGTACTCTTTGCGTCGTGAGCGCGCAGGGAGTTGCGGCCGCGCAAATAGAGGTCATACGCCTGGACGTTTTCCGTGGGCCGCTGCGACGCGCTCGCCAACTCTTCATTGCTCGGCTTGACGGCCAATGCCGTCACGAGTTGCGCAGAGATCTGGTCCTCGATCGTCAGCAAGTCTTTGGGCACGCCGGAGAATTCCTGTGTCCAGGTTCGTTTTCCGCTCGTGACGTCGTCGAGGTTGATGATGATTCGCATGTTGTCCGCAGAACCCTGCACGAGACCGGTCACGATCAGATTGACTCCCAGCGCGTGAGCGATCTTCTGCGTCGGATCTTTGTCCGAGACTTTCTCGACAGCCGTTTCTGAGGCGAGGTGGAGATCCTTCAGTTGAAAGAGCTTGGTGGAGAGCGCTTCGTTCAATCCTTCGGCTACGTAATCGAGCGCTTTCTCGTCGCCCAGGACCCGGAACGGCAGGATCGCAACGAACCTCCCCTGATCGAGCGAGGGGATTTCTCCGCTGCGCGAGCCGCCGCCCGTTCTATTTCCCAGAATCATGTGCCGCACCGGCGGTATCGCGAACGCCAGGATGACCACAGCAAGCAGACCCGCGACTGCCCAAACCCACCGCTTGTGAGCGAACGTGGGAATCTGGATTTGGACGGTGCGCGCCGCTCCGGCCGGCGCCGCGGCCGCAACAGACACCGCTGCCGATCGTCCCGCCTGCAGGTCGAGCAGAACTTCGTCCGCCGTCTGGTAGCGAGTCGCAGGATCTCGTTCCAGGCAGCGCATGATCACCCCGACGTACCAATCCGGCAACTCAGGGTTCAGCAGCTTCGGACTCTTGGGCAGCTGCTGAATGCGCTGATACATCAGTTTCAGGGTGGTCTCACCGTTGAACGGAATATCGCCGGTCGCCATTTCGTACAGGATCAGGCCGTACGAATAGATGTCCGAGCGCTGATCGGCCGGATTGCCTTCCACCTGTTCGGGCGACATGTAACGCGGCGTGCCCATGAACGCGCCCGTTCGCGTCATGCTGGGCGCATCTTCCTCGAACGATTTCGCCAGGCCGAAATCGGAGACGTACAGGTGATCGCCTTTCGCGACGAGGATGTTCTGCGGCTTCAGATCGCGGTGGACCACGCCCTCGGCATGAGCCGCCGAGAGCGCCTCGGCAAGCTGCCGCGCGAAATTCAGCGCGCGCTGCAACGGCGGCTTTGGCGCGTCGTGAAGGATTTGGTGCAGGTCGGGGCCGTCGACAAAAGCCATGGAGATGAACTTGACGTCCCCCACTTCGCCCAGATCGTGGATGCGCAGAATGTTCTTGTGGGAAACCTTGCTGGCGAGCAGCAACTCCTGCTTGAAGCGGCGCAGCGCCTCGTCGCTACCCATCGCTCCCTGCCGCACCACCTTGATCGCAACGGTCCGTTCGAGCTGCTTGTCGAACGCTTTATAAACACGGCCCATGCCGCCTTGCCCGAGGAGCGCTTCAATCCGGTAGCGACTGCCGAAGTCGCTGCCCACGGCAAGCGCGCTGGCATCGACCACGCGGATCGTCACCGCATCGCTGATGGGCATAGCGGTGCCACAGTGGGAGCACGATTCCGCGTACTCAGGATTGGCGGTACTGCAATGAGGGCAATTCATACGGGCACTCGGCCGCTGGCCTTCCCGCAACTAATAGTGACGAAAGGGACCTAGGTGTTGCATTAAGTCTTTCCAAGGCCGCCTTTGGCGAGCCGTCTCCATCTACCGCTCAATACGGATAAAGGCGGATGAGTGCTTTACGGGAGCAGAAATTATCCGGCATCCCGGAGGGAGCGCGCAACCTAATATTTGCGCGTGTTGAGAAAGGCTCGCGACGGATCGTCCGACGGCCGTTTCAGGAGCCGCCAGAGCCAGAAGCGGCACTGGCTTGCCCCTTGTATTGAATCGTGAGCATCGTGATGTCGTCGGATTGCGGAGCGCCCGCCGTGAATGCCCTCACGCCGTCGCGGATTGCCTCGGCAAGCTGTTCCACGTTCTCGCCCTTGAACTCCTGGAGAAGTTTGCGCAGGCGCTCTTCCTCGAACAACTCCGAATGCGGATTCGCCGCCTCCGAAACCCCGTCGGAGTAGATCACCATGAAGTCTCCCTCTTCCAGCGTCGCCGAAGCGCTCAAGTAGTCCACATCGCCGAACATTCCCACGGGCAGGTTTCCCGAAGCCAGTCCTTCGATCGCGCCGGAGCCGCGGCGGATGAGCGGCGGCACGTGGCCGGCGTTCACGTAGTCGAACCGGCCCGACGGATCGAGAATTCCGTAGAACACCGTCGCGTAACGATCGTCGCCGCTTCGGTCGCAAAGATAGTGATTCACGCGCGCGAAGATACTGGGCAGGTCGAGGTCCATCGACGCCGTGGTGTAGAAGATTCCCTGCAGCAGCGTCGCGAGCAGAGCCGCCGAAATTCCTTTTCCCGAAACGTCACCCAGGAAGAACCCGTGGCGTCCGCCGCCGAGTTCGATGACGTCGAAACAATCGCCGCCCACGGAATGGCAGGCGAGAGTGGATCCGGCCACCGCGACGTGCGCCAAGTTCGGGAGCGACTTCGGAAGCAGCCTCTGCTGGATTCCGCTGGCGATTTCGATCTCGTGATCGAGCCGCGCCTTGGCCCGCGCCGCGGAAAACAGGCGGGCGTTTTCCACAACGGTCGCTGCCTCGCGCGCGAGCGTGCGCAGCACCTCGCGGTCGAGCGCGGAAAAGGAACTGGAGGGAGCGTGGCTGTCGAGATACAGCACGCCAAGCAGTTCCGTCTGCCGCGCGGAAATGGTCACGTCGAGCGCTTCGATCACCGGCAGCTTGTCGATCGGAATCGCCACGACCGTGTGCAGATCAAGGCGCACAATGCTGCTGTCGGGCAGAGTCGCGCGCGTCGGGCTCTCCACACCAAGGCCTGCCATGCCTTCTTCGCCGACGATCAACTCGCGTCGCGATGTGGCCACGCGCTTCACCACACCCATCGAAACCTGCACGTCCTCCGGCCGCAGCGTTCCTCGCTGCGCGTTGCGCGCGACCACTGTCTCCATGTCGCCGGCGACGTTTTTCAGCAGCAGGACGCCCCGCTCGGTCCGCGTGACAGCGATGGCCGCGTCCAAAACGACCGTGAGCACGTCTTCGAGCGAAAGCCCTGTGCCCAGCGTGCGCGCGACTTCCAGCAGCACTCCGAGATGATGCAGTTCACGCGGGCCGGATGCCGCCGGCGCAGGCGCTTCGATGCGTTCGACCAGCTCTTCAATCGTGGCTCCCTCGCCCACGAAGGTGAGCTGGTAGGAGTCCGACACGCCGAAATCGATCTTATCGCTCGGCTTGAGCTCGTGGCGCTGGATTTTCTCGCCGTTGACAAACGTGCCGTGGCTGCTGCCCATGTCCTCGAGCACCAGCCTGCCTTCATCCGTCAAGATCTGCGCCTGATGGCGGCTGACGCGGCTGTCCCGCAACGTCAGCTCATTTCCCGCCTGTCGCCCGATGCGGAACGGAAAAGTGCCGATCAGAACGTCGCGGCGGATGCCGTTCGGCTCGACCACGATGAGTCTGGGACCGCTAGGCACGGATCAACCCCTCGAATGGAAAGCGCATGAGTTCCCGCAATCGACGCCCCGCGAGCACCGCCCATGGTAGGCAAACTTAGGGGCGAAGTAAACAGCGGCAGACGGCTCGGAAAGTCGGTCCGGAAGCTGTCTCGAAGGCTTCGTGGTATGATGCGCGGCCGGTAGCCGATCTTCGCGCCGGTTCGGTCGTGGTGTTCGATGCCGGCCACTGGCGGGCTGTTCTGGCACGCGTGCGGCGGAGGGGAACCGACGACCGTGCCGATACGTAGAACTCGATGGCGAGCAGTACCTAATCACGCCCTCGGAAAGCATAGGCTACACGTGGGTGATGCCCGAAAAGAGGTGATGGCGCATGGCAATGGTCACAGGCGGCGAACTCGTCGTACGAACTCTCGTTCGCGCGGGAGTGAAACAGGTCTTCGGCCTGCACGGCGCGCATCTGGAAACGATCTTCCAATCGTGCCTGGATCACGGCATCCCGATCACGGACACGCGCCATGAAGTAGCCGCCGGGCACGCCGCCGAAGGCTACGCGCGCTCCACTCGCTCGCTGGGCGTGGCGATGGCCACCGCCGGACCGGGCTTCACCAACATCATTACGTCGATTGCCAACGCTTTCCTCGATCGCACGCCCGTCCTCTACATCAGCGGGTCGAGCGCGCTCAATCAGGCGGAGACGAACACGCTGCAATCGGGTCTCGATCAAGTTGCGGTGGCGACGCCGATCACGAAATGGGCGCACCGCGTCAGCGTCACGGCGGACATTCCCCGGCTCGTCGCGCAAGCTGTCCGGCTCGCCACTTCGAATCCGCCGGGACCTGTGCTCCTGGACATGCCGATGGATGTTCTCATCACGCAGGTGGATGAAGCATCCGTCGCGATTCCCGACCGCGTTGTGGTGGACTCTCGGTCCGTGCCGGAGCAAAGCGCCGTCGAGGATGCTCTGAAGCTGCTCGCAGGGGCTTCGCGGCCCGTGATCATGGCCGGTGTGGGCGCCTACTTTTCTGGCGCGGGCGCCGAGCTGCGCGCGCTGGCCGAAGCGACCGGCATTCCGGTCTTCTCGGATTTTCAAGCGCACGGGCTGCTGCCGAGCAATCATCCGCTCTACGGCGGCACGTTCCACAAGATGGCTGATCTATCCGCGCCCGACCAGCGTCCCGATCTCGTGCTGGCTGTGGGCGTGCGGTTCGGACTCTTCACGCTGGGCATGAGCGATCTCGCGGTGCCCCTCGCCGCGAAGATCATCCACGTCGAGGTTGATCCGAAAGAGATCGGGCGTCTGCGCCAGGTGGCCCTTCCAATCGTCGCCGACCCGCGCGAAACGCTGCGCGCGTTGAATGTGAGCGCCAAGTCGCATAAGTGGCCCGACCGCTCGAAATGGCAGCAAACGATCCGCACCGCCAAGGTCGAGCGCTGCAAGCGCATGCAGAAGGATCTCGAGCGCACGGGTCCGCCGATTCATCCGCTGCAGGCGGTCTCCGCCATTGTGGATAACATCGCCGAGGACGCGATCATTGTGGGCGACGGCGCGGAGGCGTATCACTGGATGAACGAAGTCATCCGCCAGAATCATCCTGGCAGCTACATCACACACGGATTCCTGGGCGCGGTCGGAATGGGGCTCGGGCTCGCGATCGGAGCGCAAGTGGCGCACCCGAAGCGGCCCGTGCTGTGCCTGGTGGGCGATGGCGCGATCGGCTTCACGATCGCTGAGTTCGATACCATGGTGCGCCGCAATCTGCCGATCGTCGCAGTGGTGATGAACAATCACAGCTGGGCCGCATCGCAGCACTTTCAGGAAATCGTGTCCGGGAAGAATCGCCTGACCGCTACGGAGCTTCGCGACGCGAACTATCACGAAGTGGCAGCGGCATTCGGCGCGTACGGCCGGCGCGTGACCGAAATCAAGGACCTCGGCCCGGCGATCAAAGCGGCGTTCGCCAGCGGCAAGCCGGCGTGCATCAACGTCTCAATCGACGTGGCGCCGATCCCGCCGGAAGTTCACCTGCTGATGTCGCGGCACTAGCGCCGGCCAGCCGCTCCTCCGGCTATCTGGACGATGGCGGGGGCGTGCGCGTCTCTGCCGCGGCGCTGGTTGCGGTCGGCTTGCTCGCATCGTCGAGCAGCCCGACGGCTTCGGGCGACAGCTTCAGCGAGGCCGCCGGCAGCAGATCGTTGAATTGCTCGAGGCTCGTGGCGCTTGCGATCGGCGCCGTCACGCCCTTTGCGAGGAGCCACGCAAGCGACACCTGAGCGGGCGTCGCATGGAATTCAGCCGACACGGTGTCGAGCGCTTTCAATATCCGGAAACCGCGCTCGTTCAACATGTCCTTCACGCGATAGCCGCGCGGCCTGCCCTCCACATCTTTCAGCGAGCGATACTTTCCCGTCAGGAAGCCGCTCGCCAGTGCGAAATACGGAATTACTCCGATGCTTTCGCGGCGGCAGAGGTCCGCGAGTTCGCCTTCGAAATCGGCCCGGTCGTAGAGGTTGTACCAGGGCTGCAAGCTTTCGTATCGCGGCAATCCGTTCGCCGCGCTGACCTTCAGCGCCTCGGCCAGGCGGTTGGCCTTGAAATTCGACGCGCCAATCGCGCGCACCTTCCCCGCCTTGATCAGCTCGCCGAACGCCGAGAGCGTCTCCTCCATCGGCGTCTTGTCGTCATCCCGGTGCGCCTGGTACAGATCGATGTAATCCGTTTTCAGGCGGGCGACCGAGCGCTCCACGGCCTTCATGATGTAGGCGCGCGAAAGCCCCTGCTCTCCAGGGCCCATCTCGACGCCCAGCTTGGTCGCGATCACCACTTTGTCGCGCCTGCCGCGCTTCGCCAGCCAGTTGCCGATGATCGTTTCGGACTCGCCGCCCACGTGGCCCGGAATCCATTTCGAGTACACGTCGGCCGTATCGATCAGATTCAGCCCCGCGTCGACGAATGCATCCAACAGCTTGAAAGACGTCGCTTCGTCCGCCGTCCAGCCGAACACGTTGCCGCCGAGAGCCCACGTGCCGACTTCGATCCCGGAGTTTCCCAATCTGCGCTTGATCACGTCTGCCTTCCTGTTCCGATCGCGTCCCGATCGCGGCAGCGATCTGCGGCACGGATGTTAAACGACTGCGGGATTGGCCGCAACAGGAGCTCCCGTTTGCCCGGGTCTCCCGGATGCCGCGCCGAAATCGGGCGAACGTTTGCTATGATTTCCGTGTAGCCATGAAGCTCGATTTCCGCGTCTAATCTTGGAGAGGTGAAAACCATCATATGAACTCGGCCGATAAGGCAGGCATTATTCGCGTGGAAAAATTCGTGTTTCGCAAGGTAGTGGTGCTGGGGCTGTTTGCAGCGGGCATTCTGGCGTGCGTGGGCGGAGCGATTCGCTCCGCCGGGGCCGCCGATGCGCCCAAGACGACGATGGACGGAGTCTACACGGACGACCAGGCCGCCCGCGGCAAGGCGCTCTATGGCCAAAATTGCGCCAGCTGTCACATGGATGACCTGAGCGGCAGCGGCCAGGCGCTCCCTCTGGCGGGAGACGCATTCACCGACACCTGGGAAGGCCAGAGCGTGGGCGATCTGTTTGATCTCATCCACAACACGATGCCGCAGGACAAGCCCGGGACCCTGGGCGCGGACACGGTCGTCGACCTGATCTCCTACCTGCTTCAATACAACAAGTATCCGGCCGGCAAGGATGAGCTCAAGAGCGATCCGGACGGCATGAAGAAGATCACGATCACGAAGAAGGCCAACGCCCCCAGCGCGCAACCGAAACAGTAGGACTCGCGTGAACCGGGCGGCGCCGCCCGGCTCACTTCGCCGAAAACGCCAGCAGCACGTTGCCCGGCATGCCGCCGCCCACGTTCGCGTACCCGGACGGGACGTAGAGCATGCCGCCCGCGACGGTGGCGCCGGGTCCGCCCATCGAACCGCCCTTGGCCGCCACGCCGTTGGCCGTCTGAAAATCCTGCACGGTGTTGAATTGCCACAGGATTTTTCCGTCCCTCGTGGAAAGCGCTCGCACGACGCCGTCCCATCCCGGCGTGAACACCGCTCCCGGAATTCCCGTCACCGCAGCGGACTGGCCGAACCGCAGGCCCGCTTTCGTCCGGTTCTCGCCGTTGTTCGTAGGCGCGCCCAGATTTTCGAGCGACTCCAGCCGCACCTGCCATGCCCGCCGGCCACTCGCCGCATCGATCGCGGCGAACGTGCCGTCCTCGAGCGCCACGTACAGCGTGTTGCTGTCCGCGGCTCCGCCGAAGGCGATCTGTCCATTATTCGGCGCCTTCGTTTCCGAAAGGTTCACGCTCCATCGAACTGCTCCGCCGCGATCCGGATCGAGGCCGAAGACGGTGCCGCTCTTCGACGTCGCCAGCAGAATCTGCCGGTGACCGGCGAGATTCAGCAGAATCGGAGAAGAGCCGAAATCCCAATCGACGCCTAGATCCTTCGGGCAATTTTCAGTCGACACCGGGACGCAGCCGACCATCCACGCGTCGTTGGGCACGGCCTGAAACGACCACTTGATTGCGCCGGTCTTCAAATCCATCGCGACCACGGCATCGGAATTCGTTGCGGCGGGTTCGGTGTAGGCGTCTCCCGTCCCAACGTAGAGGACGTGGCGCTTTTCATCGATCGTCGGAGCGCTCCAGATAGCGGCGCCCGCGGGCGCCCACATCTGCGTGCCAAGGGTATTCTTCCGGACGGGCTGCGGCTCCTCTGGAATCACGTAGGTCCGCCAGAGCTGATCTCCCGTATTCGCGTCGAGCGCCACGACGCTTCCCCGGAACGTGCAACACGGATACGCCGGGGCGGCCGAGAAGGCCTCTTCGGTGGCGGAAATGGGAACGTACAGCACTCCATCGTAGAGTGACGGCGCTCCCGTGATGCGCGAAGCGTAGTGGTCGGACAGAGCCTTCGTCCAAAGCAGCTTCCCGGTGCCGGCGTCGAGCGCGTACGCGTTCGTGCGCTGATCCCCGAAATAAACCGCAAACGTGGCCGCCCCCTGCCCCTTCAGCGCGGCCACCGTCGGAGCGGTTCGCACTCCCGACTTCGCGTGGAACGACCAGTAGACGCATCCGCTCGCTGCGTCGAGCGAATACACGTAGCCGTTGTCGCTGCCGACGAAAACTCTGCCGCCCACCACGGTCGGCTGCCCGAATGCGGTGTCACCTTTCGGAAAACCGAACGCCCACTTCAGCTTCAATTGCGGCACCTGACCGGCATTCAGTCCCGCCGTCTGGCCGCTCAGAAAGCGCGTGTTGCCGCGATCGGCTCCCCAACCGTTCCAGGAACTCGCCGACGGCCCGTTGAATCCGGCGTTCGCGGCGCAGCGATTTGTCATCTTCTCGGCGCTGCCCGTGTCAGTGAGATCGAGTGGGCGGCCGCCAAGATACTCCGCCACGGCGCGCTCGTCGGCGTCGGAAAGACCTTGCGCGGCCACCACCATGTTTCCGGAGGTGACGGCCGCGTAGACCGCCTCGGGCGCGAACTGCATGAGCGTTTTCAGGTCGGGAGCGCGATTGGCGGTCGCCGGATTCGCGTGGCACGACGCGCAGCTCTGCCCGAACACTTTCTGGCCGGGCGCCACCGGCAGCGGATCGGCCAGCTTCTGCGCCCCAGACGGAGCAGCCGAAGCCGCCGCAAGAATCGCACAGACAATCGACCACACGCAGACAAACGCAAATCGTTTCATGCGGATTTCCCCCCGGAAATCTGCCCGCGATCATAGTGCATCCCGCGCGCGGATTCCATGCCGGTCCCGCGGCCGGGCCGCCTTGCCGGTCCGGCGCCAGGCTGCCTTGCCGGTCAGCCGCCGTTTGCCGCATGCGGCTCTCGCGGTAGAATCACCGCCTACGGCAGCCGCCGCGCTTCGAGGTTCGTGATGATCGCTCGCGTGACGCAGTATCGAATTCGGGCCGGGAAGGTCGATGAGTTCGCCGCCAAGGTCGAGACCCTGATTGGCGCAATGGACAACCTGAAGGGATTTCGCGTGCTGCTCGTGCTCCGCGGCGACGATCCGGAAGGTCGCGATGCCACGGCGATCTCCGTCTGGGACACCGTCGAAGACCTGAAGAGCAGCGAGAACGACACGTTCTACTACGGAGTTCTCAAGAGTCTGATGGGCTGCTGCGAGAGTTTCTCCCCGCCACATCACCAGAGCGTGCTGCAAAGCAAATTCGCGAAGCGCTAGCCTGCGCTACTTCCCGCCGTGATATTGCTTCGAGATTGTAATCTCCTTCGCGGTAATGAATTCGAGCAGCGCCGGCACGCCTTTCTTCGTCTGCTCGATGCCGCGCCGAATCGCGGGAACGATTTCAGCGGCGTTCGTCACGCGCTCGCCGTATCCCCCGAACGCGCGCGCCATCGCGGCGTAATCGCCCGAAATGTCCGTCGATCGATATTTCTCCGTCGAGATCGGCATCACCGGCAACTCCATCGCCATGCTGAAATTGTTGAGCAGGATTGAGAGAATCGGAATTCGCTCGCGCACCGCCGTCTCGAAGTCCATTCCGGTAAAGCCGATCGCGGCGTCACCCCACACGTTGACGCAGAGCTTGTCCGGACACGCCAGCTTCGCGCCCATCGCGAGGCCGAGGCCGTAGCCGAGCTGCGTCGTCTTGCCCCAGCCGATGTAGGTCAGCGGCTTCTTCGTCACCCAGAACGGCGCGAGCTGATCGCGCGGACTGCCCGCATCGTGGGTGATGATCGTGTTGGCCACATCCACCGTGTGCTGCAAATCCCAGAGAACTCGATAGGGCGATAGCGGCGCGTCCGGCGAAGTCAGCTTCGGCGTCCACTCGTCGAGCCATTTCCTGCGCATCGCCGCAATCTCTCCCGCCACGGACGCCGCGTGCGGCTTGCCGATCAGCCGCTCCACTTCGGCGCACAGCGCCTCGAGCGTCAGCTGCGCGTCGCCCACCAGCCCGATATCGGCGCGAACGTCCTTGTTCAAATGATCGGGATCGAGCGTCGCATGAATGAATTTCTTCCCTTTCGGCATCGCGACGCCGAACGCCGTCTCCGTGAAGCTGCATCCCGCGCCGAAGATCCAGTCGGCCTGTCCGAGAAAATGTGGAACCATCGGAGGGAATGAGTTTCCGCCTGCACCAAGTGAGAGCGGGTGATCCTCCGGAAACGTGCTCTTGCCCTGCAGGGTGGTCGCCACCGGCGCGGCGAGCAATTCCGCAAGTCTCTTCAGCGGCTCCCACGCCCGCGCCCAGTGGATTCCCTGCCCTGCGTAGATTACGGGGCTCTTCGCTTCCACCAGCGCCGCAGCAGCCCGCCGCACGTCTGCGATGTCGGGACCGTAGCGCGTCGCAATCACAGGCTCGTACACCAGAGGCCCCGGCATCTCCTCCGCAAACAGGTCGGACGGAATCTCGATCAGCGCGGGCCCTCCGCGCCCGTTGCGCAGGCGCGAAAACGCGCGGCGGAAGATGTTGGGGATCTCGGCGGCGGAAAAGATCGGCTCGGCCGACTTCGTCACGGTCCGCATGCTCGCCACGGAATTGAAATTCGGGCTGACGTGCGCGAGCCTGCGCGCGTAGCCCATCGGCAGCACGAGGATCGGCACGGATTCGCTGTACGCCTGCGCGACGCCGCCGAAGGAGTTTTCCGCGCCCGGGCCGTGCTGCATCGCGAAGACGCCAAGCCGGCGCCCGCTCGTGACGCGCGAAATCGCGTCCGCCATGTGCAGGCCCACGCGCTCCTGCCGGACGATAATCGGGCGGATTCCCGCGGCCGCGGCGGACTCGATCGCGTGGTTCACCGGATAGGCGAGCAGCGTGTCCACGCCTTCGCGCTTCAATATTTCCGCAATCGCTTCCCCAACCTTCATCGCCTCTCCCTGATTCTCGCCATCCTGAGCGAAGCCCCGCGCGGGTCCTTCCTCGCGCGATTTGTGCGCGGCGCCGGGCATTCAAGCGTAGCGCCGGCTTCTTCTTGCCCTGAGGAATGAAGGGCAGCCCAGCGCCTTGAACCTGCCATTCCGCCAACAAATGTGTGAGGATACCCGGTAGAATGGCGCGGGGGAAGCCAATTTCGCTGCTGGATTCCGCTTCGGGTTTGCGCGGCCGGCGAATTGAGGAAGTCAGAAAATGACACGGCAAGAGCGCAGAGTTGCGTCGCCGCGCGTGGTGAATATCGGCGATCTGCGCCGCGCGGCGCAGGCGCGCCTGCCGCAAGTGGTCTTCGACTACGTCGACGGCGGCGCCGAGGGCGAAGTGACCCTGCGCGAAAACACGCGCGCCTTCGAAGAGGTCACGTTCCGCCCGCGCAACGCCGTCGCTGTGAAGAAATGCGACACGCGCGCCACCGTGCTCGGCTCCGAACTCGCGATGCCGCTGCTGCTGGCGCCCGTGGGATTCAGCCGCCTGATTCATCCCAAGGGCGAAGTGCGTGCCGCCACCGCCGCGGGAAAGGCCGGCGTCGGATTCACGTTGACCACGATATCGGGATCGCCGGTGGAAGAAGTGGGCGCGGCGACAACGGGACCGAAGTGGTATCAGCTGTATCTCGTAGGCGGCCGCGAAGCGGCGGAAGCAGCCCTGCTGCGGGCGCGCGCGGCCGGTTTCACCGTCCTCGCGATTACGATCGATACGGGCACGTTCGGCTTTCGCGAGCGCGACATTCGCAATGGCGCCGGAACGCTGATCGGCGGAAACCTTTTCGCGAAAGCGCGCTTCTTGCCACAAGTGCTGGCCCATCCCGGCTGGCTTTGGCGGTTCATGCGCGACGGGCGGATGCTCGTGCTGCCCAACGTGATCGTGCCGGGGCGCGGGCCGATGCCGCTCTCGGAAACGCAGGCAAGCCTCGCGCGCTCGGTGGTCACCTGGGCGGACCTGCAATGGATTCGCAAGGCGTGGCCTGGTCCCGTGGTCGTGAAAGGCGTGCTGACCGGCGAAGACGCGCGGCGCGCGCTCGATGAAGGCGCCGCGGGCATCGTGGTATCGAATCACGGCGGGCGCCAACTCGATGGAGTGTCCGCCACGCTGCGCGCGTTGCCGGAAGTGGTGGCGGCTGTGAACGGCAGGGCGGAGGTTCTGGTGGACGGCGGCATCCGTCGCGGCAGTGACATCGCCAAGGCAATCTGCCTGGGCGCCCGCGCTGTGCTGATCGGCCGCGCCTACGCCTATGGTCTGGGCGCCGCGGGAGAAGCGGGCGTTACTCGCGCCATCGAAATCCTGCGGGCCGATCTGCAACGGGCGCTCGCGCTGCTCGGTGTCGAGTCGATTGCGGAGCTCGATCGATCGCTCGTCGACGTCCCCGCCTCTTGGGCCACCCTCCCCCGTTAGCGGAAGGGCTCGTCAGCACTTCACTCCCTGAAAGTTCCCACTTCGGACAGGTCAGATCGATTCAGGCGGGCCAAAGAGCGGCTGCGGCTCGACCATTTTGCCGGGGTTAAGGCGATTGTCGGGATCGAGGGCTTGCTTGAGCGCGCGCATCACGTCGACGGCGGGGCCGTGCTCGACCGAGAGATATTTCTTGCGGCCGATGCCGATGCCGTGTTCGCCGGTGCAGGTGCCGCCCATTTCAAGGGCTCGCCGGATGATTTTTTCCTCGAGCACTTTTGCCTCGGCAAGCTCGGCCGGATTTTCGGGATCGAGCATGAAGGACATATGAAAATTGCCGTCACCGACGTGGCCGACGATCGGCGCTGGAAAGGACGCGCCCCGCGTGTCGTTCTGGGCGGCCACGATGCAATCCGCCAGGCGCGAGATCGGAACGCAAATATCGGTGGTGAACATCTTCGCGCCCTTGCGAACTTGCAGGTTCGCGAAGTAGGCGGAATGGCGCATCTCCCAAAGGGTAGCGCGCTCTTCCGGCGTGGTGAACGATTGAAAGCTAGTGCCGTGATGATCGGCGGCCAGCTGGCGAACGGTCTCGGCCTGCTCTGCAACGTAGCGCTCGCTATCGCCGTGAAACTCGAAAAAAAGCAGCGGCGCGACGGGATAGTTCGTCTTCGAGAATTTGTTGCACGCGTCGATTTGCGCCTCGTCCATCAGCTCGATCCGCGCCACGGGCACGCCGAGCTGGATGATGGCGATGGCCGTCTCGACGGCGTCGCGAATCGTGGCGAACGTGCAACACGCTGCACCCACAGCCTCCGGCAGGGGATGCAGCCGCAGCGTGATTTCGGCGATGACGCCGAGCGTGCCCTCCGCGCCGACGAAGAGGCGCGTCAGGTCGTAGCCAGCCGCGGACTTGCGCGCCGCCGTGCCCGTCCTGATCACGCGGCCATCGGCGAGGACGACGGTGAGGCCCATCACGTTTTCGCGCATCGTGCCGTAGCGCACTGCTGTCGTGCCGGACGCGCGCGTGGAGGTCATGCCGCCGAACGTGGCGTCCGCACCGGGATCGATGAAAAACGTAAAGCCGCTATTCGCGAGCGCCTTGTTCAGCTGCAAGCGCGAAACGCCGGCCTCGACCGTGGCCTGCAAATCCTCCGGACTGATGCGCAGAATCTTGTTCATCTCGCGCATGTCGATGGCGATGCCGCCGTGAATGGCGTTCACCTGCGCTTCCATCGACGTGCCCGCGCCGAACGGAATCACGGGTACCTGATGCTTCGCGCTGATTTTCAGGATTTCGCTGACTTCCTCGGTCGAGTGCGGGAAGCAGACGACGTCCGGCAGGGCGGCGGGATGATAGGACTCGCCGTGGCTGTGGTGCTCGCGGACGACTTCGGCGGTGGTGGCGCGGCGATCCAGAAGCAACTGAAGCTCGCGAAACGCAGCTTCGATTCGCTCCTTCGCCGGCCGGCCGGGATCGACGTTCGTTGCCACAGTGCTCTTCTCCGAAAGGCGCCCTAGCGGTGCACGGTCACGTCGTAGTAGCTGACCGAGCCATCGCTCGCGACGGAGGGATCGATGCGGACCACCTGAAACGTGCTGTCACGCAGGTCCTCGACGGTGCGGTTCAGGATGTCGTGCGTTTCGCGCTCCAGCTCGGGCGTCGCCTTGGCCGTGCGCTTCTGGGGCGAAAGCAGCGTCGCGTCGAGACGATACGTGCGGGTCTGCGCATCCACATCCTCGGCCACCAGGCTGACGCTCGAACTCGCGCCCACGCTTTCCTGCGGGCGATCGTGGAACCACGCTCGCGGCGTCAGCAGCACAAAAACGAGAATCGCGGCGACGAGAACGTCGTACGGCCAGCTGCCGCGTTCATAAGACCAGAAAACGATTCGGACGATGCCCCGCCAGAGAGCGCGCATGGGATCAGTGGGCCGCGGAGCCGTTGACGACCATGCCGTCGCGCATGTGCAGGACGCGGTTTCCATAGGTCGCCGCCTCCGGATTGTGCGTGATCATCACGATGGTCTGGCCCAGGTCCTTGTTCAGCTGCCGCAGCAGCGCGAGAACGGTATCGGAGCTTTTCGTATCCAGGTTTCCCGTCGGCTCGTCGGCGAGCACGATCTTCGGCTCGCTGATAATCGCGCGGGCAATCGCCACGCGCTGCTGCTCGCCGCCGGAAAGCTCGGAGGGCTTATGGTGCAAGCGGTCTTTCAATCCGAGCAACGCGGCGACGGCTTCGAAGCGGTGCGGATCGAACCCGTTGCCGTGAATGTGCTGCGCCAGGGCGACGTTGTGATACGCGTCCAGCGTGGGCAGCAGATTGAAGCGCTGAAACACGAAGCCGACTTTGTGCCGCCGGAGGAGCGTGCGCGCCGCGTCGCTCATCTGCGTCAGATCGTTGCCATCAAGCAGGACGCGGCCGCTGGTGGCCTGGGCGAGGCCGCCGATAACGTGGAGCAGCGTCGATTTCCCGCAGCCGGATGGCCCCATGATCGAAACAAACTCGCCGGGAAGCACTTCGATGCTGACGCCGCGCAGAGCCTGCAGCTCCATCTTGCCGGAACGATAGACTTTCCAGATGTTTTCTGTCTTGAGTATCGGCTCCAAAGCCGGCTCCCACGAGACAAACCTTCCCTGAGCGGTTCGAAATATTCTAGTCGGGTTTCGCCGTTCTGCCTAGCAACGATGTGACACGCGACGAGGCTATTCGTACGCGAGCGCTTCCACGGGATCCTTGCGGCTGGCGAGCCAGGCGGGGTAGCCGGCGCCCAAGAGGCCCCCGACCATCGCGATCAGGCCTGCGAGGACAATCCATTTGAGCGTGATCTGAATGCTGAGCGCGGGAAAGAGCTTGATCAGAGCGATGCGCATGAGGAAGCTGAGCACCACGCCGACCGCGACGCCGCCCAGGCAGAGCAGGCTCGACTCGCTGAGGATGATCTCGACGATATAGCCCTTGGAGGCGCCCAGCGACTTGAGCACGCCGATTTCGCGTGTGCGCTCGATGATCGTGGTGTACATCGAAAGGAAGGTGACCAGGAATCCGATGCCCACGGCGATTCCAATCATTACGTTGATGAAGATGCCCAGGCCCGGCAGGCTCGAGGACGTGATCTGCGACATGTAGTCCTTGAGCGGGCGAATTTCATAGCGCGGCAGCAGCTCGCGGACTTCGTCCATCGCGGCGGCCGTATGGTCCGACCGGTCGCATTTCAGGAAGAAGATCGAGGCCTTGTCATGCGCGCCGGACATTTCCTGCAAGGTTGACATCAGGACGAAAAGCCGCGCGCCCTTGCCGTGCTCGACGATCCCCGCGACGTGGAAATCGTGCTCGAGGACGTGGAGCATCTGCCCGACTTTGACCTTCTTCGCGCGGGCGTACACGTCGTCGATCAGAATATCGTTGGCGTCCTGCAAGTCCGTGCCGGCGTCGAGCGCGAAGCCGCTGGAAACCTGGCGGAACGTGTCGGGCTGGATGCCGTACACGAGATCGAGACCGTTGACCGAATTGAATTGGACGAGCACGGGCGCGACCGCCTGCACGTATTCGAGCTGGCCGAGCTTGGCGCCAATGCTGATCGGCATCGGCGCGCCGCTGAAGGCCATGAAGACGGAGGCCGAAGGCGGCTGGACCATGATGTCCGCGCCGACGCCTTCCGTGCGCTTGGCGGTGTCCAGAAGCAGGCCGCTGGTGAGCCCGACAACGATGATGACCAGGGTAACTTCGATCGCGACGGCGATCACGGTGATCGCGGTGCGAATCGGCCGATGCACGGCGTTGCGAGCCACAAGATGACCGATCAAGGCTTGGCCACCTCGGATTTCGAAGCCGGAGATTCCTCGCCCGCGTTCACCAATTCGGAGCCGGGCGGCTGGTTCAGCACGAAGCGCTCGGCCGGCACTGTCTCGTTGAGTGTCACTTTCTTGATCCCGATCTCCAGCTTGTAGTCGTTGTCCGGCCGCGACAAAGTGATCCGGCGCGGAAACGCGATATTTCCAAAAGCGTCCCACGCGCCGTACGAAACGTCCGAACCGAGCTTGCCGCCGGGCTCGTAGTTCTCCACGCGGGCAACGGTGAGATTCGCGCGGTCGAACCAGATCCGCTGGGCGATTTCCCAATCGGGCGTCGCGTCAGTGCCCGCACCAGCCGGCGCACTCGCAGAGCGCACGACCGTCAGAACATAGTACCGCGACACTTCGTCCGCCGCTTCTTCGATTAGCACCGGAGTGTGCTCCGGGATCGCGTCCCAGAACATGGCGCCGGTCAGGTGCTGCGGGCGGAGGTTTTCGATCGGCTTCGCAGACTGTCGCTGCAAGCTGGCGGGGCCCGCGATGAATTTGTTCTGCGAAGGAATGAAGATGTGGAACGTATCGCCGTCGCTCACCATGTCGAAGATGTTCGTGCCCACGACGGGAACTTGCCCGATCGCGCGGATGTTCGCGGGCCTCTGTGCCAAAATGAACCCGTTGATTTCGTGATACTGCTTGATCACGCCGGTGTAGGCGGAGCCGGCGGTGAGCGTCATGGTGACGGAGGCATTGAGCGCGGTGACGGCGCCGGCCTGCCGATTGTACTTCGCGATCAGATCCTGCTTGGTGGCGACCTGCATGGGCGCCGGTGGACCCGAAGGCCTGACGACGGTCGTGCGGCTGGCGGCGCATCCGGAAACCGCAATCGCCAAGAGGCTTGAAGAAATCAGGGAGAGAAAGGCGTGAGGCGTTCGTTTGGGCCGCGTGAGACGCACTAACAAAGGAATCTAGCAGCCGGGTTGAGGGGTGTCAACGAATCGGCGTCCGAAGCGCGCGAGTTAGCGGCTCTGCGAAAGGTGCGGTGTCTCTCCGCCGGAAGAAACCCAGGATGCGATGTCCGTGATCACCTGTTCATCGACGTGCCCGGGCTTGTCATATTCCTGCGGCATCGAAGGACCGGCGCCCGTGATGAAAATGTGATTCAGAGCGGGATAGAGCTTGAAGGTCACGTTCTTGCGGGCCGCGAGCGCGGTTTTCCATTCATCGAAATTCGTGGCAGGCGGCACCTGGAAGTCGCGTCCGCCCTGCATGATCAGGATCGGGATCTTGAGCGCTTGGGCGACCGGGACGGGGTGATAGTCGCGCAAATCGAGCCAGTAGGATGCGGGCATCTCGCTGCCGAGCACGGTGACCGTGTCGCCCGGCTTGAGGTCGGGGCTTTCGATCTTCTTCGCGTTGGCCTCGACCATGTCGATCTGCTTCTGCTCATCCGCGGTCGCGGCGGGGCCGCTGGAAATGATGTAGTGGACTTGGTCGACGAGCAACTGCTCCATCGGGCGCGTGTTCGCGGCCAACATGACGATTCCGGTGATCTGAGGATCGCCGGTCGCGATCCGCGGCGCGAGGTAGGCACCGAGGCTGTGCCCGGCGACGAAGACGCGGCGAGAGTCGATACCGTTCTGTTTGGCGACGAGAGCCACGGCGGCGCGGGCATCGCTCATCGTTTCATCATCCACGGTGAGCTTGGCGGGATCGTCGCTGCTCTGCGCGCCGTATTTCTGGGTGCGCTTGGTGTAGCGATAGACGGCGATGCCTTGAGTGGCGAGTCCCCACGCGAGATCTTCCAGCGGTTTGTTGGGGCCGATCGTCTCGTCCTGATCGTGCGGGCCAGAGCCTTGCACGAGGACGATCGCTGCGAACGGACCTTTGCCTTTCGGCAGCGTGAGCGTGCCGGGCAAGTCGTACTTTCCATTGACGAGGGTGAGCGGTTGCTCGGTGAACGCATCCGGCTTCGCGTAGGCCGGAGCGACCCACGGAGGCGGCGGCTCCCGATGAGGCGTGAAGCGAAGGCCGCCGAGCCGGCCGTCCGCGGTGAGCGCCACCTGTGCATCGATCACCGCCTTGTCGAATTTGCACGCGAGGAGCACGACCTCGTAGGACTGCGCTTTGGTTTCCGTGGCCGAAACGATCGATTGAAACGAGCCTTCCTGTTCGAGAATGCTGGCCCAGACGGAGGCGAGTCTGCCCGGCGCAAGCGCCGCGGACATCTGCGGCGTATACCGCGCCTCGACCGCGTCGAACTGACCGGCGGCGATCTTTTGCAAGATTTCCTTCGCGGCGGCGACGACGGACGACTGGTCTTCGGCCTGCTGAGCGAGGCAAGGAGAAGCGACGAGAGCGACCAGCAGGGCCAGAGCGCGAATCCTCATTTGAAAATCCTTTCAGCGAATCAGGGGATCACCGGGTCTTCCGCGGTGGCCAGTTCTCCATGCTTGTCTTCGCCGTGAACCTTGCCCTCCGCGTCGAGGAAGAACGAGCGGCGACCCGTCTTGCCGTACGCGTCGGGCAGAGCGGCGAGCTCGAAGGCGTTTTCGTCTTCCTGAGAACCCGGAACGACTCGATACCGGAAGCGATAGCCGGCGGCACTCCCTGCCGCGAGATTATCGCTCACAAGGGACGCCTGATCGGGGGAAATCTCGTCTTTCGGCGCGGGGCCGAGCTGCGCGAGCGAGTCGGGCAGTTTGCCGAAGGCGCGGCGGTAGCGCTGGATCGCATCGTCGAGCAAGCGAAGGTTCGCGACGGCGGCATCCTCGCGCGCGGCGAGGTCCGATTCGGCCCACTGTTTGGAAAGCTGCGGAATATCGAGCAGCACGACGCCGAGGGAAAGCAGGCGCCATCCGCCGCTCTCGCGCACCAGGCCGAATTCGGTGTTTTCGCCGTCCTTCACAGCAACGGGAATGAACGCAAGGTTCTCGCGTGTGCGCGCGTTACCGAAGCGAAATTCGGCGGTCCCGGCGGGCGAGGTGCAACGGAGCACAGTGTGATTTTGGTCGTCGGAGGAAAGCAGGGGCTTGCCGGACTGGTCCGCGAGCGATAGGCGCCTCAACATCGCGGTGCGCTGCTCCTGCGAGAGTGCGCGAAAAGCGGCCGCATTGTCCGTCGTCAGATAGTTCTCGAACTGCGCTTCGTTGCCGCGGCAGGCCGCGGAGATCGCTGCGGTCAGCGCCGCCGTGGCGTCGGTTTCGCTGCCATCCTGGGCGGCGGCGCGCGCGGCGAGGAGCAAGGTCAAGGCGGCAGCGGCCGCGACCATTCGAAGAGTGGAGCGTCCGATCATCAGCTTTCGGATTTCGCGCGAGAGAGAATGGTTGCCAGGTTCCGCGTGAACTGGGAGCGCGGCATGATTTCGCGGCATCCGGCGGCGCGGGCGCGTTCGGCAAGATCGAGCTGCACGTGCGAAAGGAACCCGATCAAGGGGATCGCGCCGCCGCGCGCCTGCACGCGGCCGACGGCGTCGAGCGGGTTCGCCTGCGCGTTCAAATCGATCACGACGAGTTTCGGCTGCGATTTGGCGATCTCGGAGTCGAGTGCTTCGGGCGTCGCGCAGGTACGGACTTCGACGCCGACCTGCTTCGCGGTTTCGAGCAGCTTCGCCTGAAAGAAGATGTCGTCGATAAGCGCAAGCACCTGCGCCATAGCGGGGCTTTCCTCATATCTCGTTTATCACGCAGGCGGGCGCAACACAAATGGCGCGTCGAGACGTGGCCTGCCGATTCGATGAAAGGCAAGATGCCGAGCTAAAGCTCGGCGCCACACAACCGCATCGAGCGAGAGCATCGCGGTGAGCGCCACAGTGCGTCTCCTGGTCAAAGGGAGAAAGATGGGCTACATGCTGCTGATAAAGCAGCGCAATGGAAGGCGCGTTGCGCGGTTTTTGATGTCCGAGCTGAAGCTCCGACCCCCTAGAAAGCATCCTTTCGCGGCCAGCCGCGAGGCTAGGCGGTGCGAACGGCGGAATAGCTGCCGTTTTCAAGCGCCTGCTGCGAAACCCACATTCCGTGGAACGTCATCCGCACGCGATGCGGAAGCTTGACGATCGCCACCGGCCCGGCCTCGACATTCTGCGCGTCGAGGATCGCCAGATCGCTGCGATTTTCCGCCATGCGGTTCACGAGCGTCAGCAGGTAGCCATCGCCCTCAGGCGAATTCGGCTTGCGCGGAGCAAAGAGCGGCTCCTGCACGCCCGAGTTCTCTCCCGGATTCCAGACTTTCGCGCTGCCCGTCTTATGGTCGAACTGGCCGACCGCGCCGAATCCGATGTTCCCCGATCCAGGGACGCGGGGATCGCGGCAGATGACGTATCCCTTCCGGTACGTGCCGTTGCCGTAGTAGCGGTCGTCGGCGCGCGGCATTTCGCACATGTAGTCGTAGAGCTGCTCGGTCTTGTAGTTTTCGGTGTTGCCGGCGACATCAAATGTGAGACGCGTGAGATGGGGAATGGCGGCCGCCTGATCGGGCGGCGTGCCGTCGTGGTTCGGGAAGAAGAAGAACGAGCTCCCGCGCGAGAGGCAGACGTCGAGGCTGACTTTCGAGCCGTCGGTGCTGCCGTTCATCATGTGCCCGGCGAAGCTTGTGTCGCCGCGGAACCAGCGGACCTGATCGGCCGTGCCGTAGCGCGGCACGACGGCGACGACGGTTTGAAGATCGCGATGCCAGGTGTAGAACGGCCCGCCCTTCTTCAGCACGTCCACGTCGGTGAGCAACGGGAAGAACGGAAAGATCACGTATTTGTCCGAGATCGCGAAGTCGTGGACCATGCCGGGCCACGGCGCGTTGAACCAGACCTGGTGCTTCAGCTTGCCGTCCGGCCCGATCACGTAGTAGGCGACGTCCGTCGTCCCGTCGCCCTTGGCCTGATAGGCGAAGGTCAGCAGCTCGTTCGTCGTCTGGTCGAGGTGCGGATGCGCGGACATCCAGACGGATTTGATCTGGCCGTCGTAGTCGTAGCGACCAACGGTATCGAGCGTGTAGGGATTCAGCTCGTACGGCATGTCGTCTTCCTTCAGCGCGAGCAGCTTGCCCGCGTGCCAGACGACATTCGTGTTCGCCGCGCCCGGATTGCAATCCTTCGCGATGGGATCGCGCGTGTAGCGGTTCCGATAACGACCGAAGAGCGCGCGGCGGTGCTCCGCCTGCAGCTTGTAGCGCGCGGTCTTCACGTAGCGGCTCTTGAAATCGACGTGGCCGTTCTCGAAGCGGAACATGACGACCATGCCCTCGCCGTCGATAAAGATGTCGTCGCCGCCGATCGGGGGATATTGGCGGTCGGGGCCGCAGCGGTAGAGGATGCCGTTGAGGTCTTTCGGCACTTCGCCGTAGATCACTTCGCAATCGCGCAGATCGGCTTCCAGGCGCGAAGGCGCGCCGAAGCCCTGATAGAGCGGAATATCGGGAAAGCGAACGGCACCCACCGCAGACAGTTCTTCGAGGTAAACGGCCATGGGACACCCCCCGGCGAGCCGATTGCTGTAATCGGAACGCCTGAAAGGGAGGATGCTATCCGCTGGGAATTGGCTTTGTCAACGCTGCGGAACCGCTCAAGACCGAGTGGAAGTGCTCGGCTTAGTGGTCGTGCTCGGGATGGGCGCCGACGGTCTCGTCGGGCACATCGCCCTGGCGGCCTTTGACGCGATCGTAGACGCTATAGTGGCAGGTCGATCCGAGAGCTTCGTTGTAATACGTGGAGACGCCGAGGGCCGTACGCAGTTCTTCGTTGAAGCGCCGCAGATCGCCAAGCTGGTTCACGCGCACGGGAAACTTCTTGCCTTCGCTCGACAGAAGGAATTTCTGATAGCCCGCGTCCCAGAGATGCGTGAACTGCCCCTGCAACATGATCGAGGGGATGATCGTCATCTGAAAACCGCCGTTGGGCTCTTTGCGCAGCTCGGCGCCGCAATTGTACTTTTCAATGCGGACCACGCCTCCCGAGCTGCGGACCACAAAACCCTTGGTCCCCAGAGATTCGATCTGCGCCTGCGTGAAGACTTTGTTGACGTACCACATGGCCACTCAGGATATGAATTTTGTGGATCGTCTGTAAAGGCCAAAAAAGGAACTGATGGGCCAAATTCTCGCTCGACATTGGCTGCGTTGCTCTTTCGAAGCAAAGCCGATATAAGGTGTTTCGCGGAAGCCCGAAGAAAGGCAGCATCGGAGTCAGATGAGAGCGATGCAAAAGACGGCGATCACGCTGGCACTGCTGCTGACCGTTGGGGTTTGCGCGGGGCGCGCAACCGCGCAAGCGAAGCCCGACGGCGCGGCGCTCTTTCAATCACACTGCTCCATGTGCCACCAAAACGCGCCCGCGGCTCCGAACCGCGCGCCATCGCCCGCGATCCTTGCGGGAAAAACGCGCGAAGAGATCGTACGCGCTCTCGAATCCGGGACGATGGTGATCTACGGCAACCGCCTGGTGGCCGCGGAACGGCGAGCGATTGCGGCATACCTTTCTTCGAACACAGGCGGCAGCGAGACGGAAGCCGGGGCAAACTCCTGCTCGACGAAACGGCCGATGACCGCCGCGGGCGCGATCAGCCCGGCCACTTGGAACGGCTGGGGCGTCGACATCGTGAATTCGCGCTACCAGAAGCACACGTCGATCAGCGCCACGAATATTTCCCGGCTGAAGTTGAAGTGGGCATTTGGAGTTCCCGATACGAGCACGGCATACGGGCAGCCGACGATCGTCGCGGGGAGGCTGTTCATCGGCTCGGGCGATGGCCGCGTGTATGCGCTGGACGCCGCCACCGGCTGCACGATCTGGACCTATCAGGCTGAGACCACGGTGCGCACGGCCATCACGGTCGCGCCGGACGCGGGCAGCGGCTTTCTTGCGTACTTCGGCGACGGCGAGGCCAATCTCTACGCAGTGAACGCGGAAAACGGGAAGCTGGTCTGGAAGATCAAAGCCGATCCGCACCGCTTCGCGCGGATTACGGGCGCGCCGAAGTGGTACGAGCGCCGGCTCTACGTTCCACTCACGTCGAACGAAGAACTGACGGGCGGCGATCCGGGCTATCCCTGCTGCACGTTTCGAGGGAACGTCGTTGCCGTGGACGCGCTCACCGGAAAGCAGATTTGGCGCGCCTACGCGATGACCGAAGAATCGCATGAAGCGAAGCCGGGCGAGAGCCACGCAAAGTTCACTCCCGCCGGCGCGTCGATCTGGAGCTCTCCCACCGTCGATGCGAAGCGCCACGTGCTCTACGTCGGAACGGGCGATGCGTACGTTGATCCCGCGACGGACGCGAGCGACGCGATTGTTGCCTTCGACCTGGCCACGGGCAAGCGGCTCTGGGCCCAGCAGAAGACGGCCGACGATGTTTTCAACTTCGGATGCCTCGACCCAAGCCACCGGAATTGTCCGTCGCAAATGGGTCCCGATCTCGATTTCGGCTCTTCGCCGATTCTGGAGGTGCTGCCGAACGGGCGCCGCATCCTGCTGGCCGGCCAAAAGAGCGGCGTGATGTATGGACTCGATCCGGACCACGGCGGCAAGGAGCTGTGGCAGACGCGCGTGGGACACGGCACCGGTCTTGGAGGAATTGAGTGGGGATCGGCGAGCGACGGGAAGAGCGTGTACGTGGCGAATTCGGATATTTCGACGCTGACGCCGGTCGGACCGCCGGGAACGCCTCCGCTGCCGGCCGGGGGACTTCTGGCGCTGGACGTCCGCACAGGGAAAATTCTTTGGAAGACGATGCCGCCCAAGCCGACGTGCGAGGGCGTGCCGGGATGCAGCGCGGGCCAACTGGCAGCTGTGACGCTGATCCCCGGAGTGGTGTTTTCCGGGTCGATGGATGGCCATCTGCGCGGGTATGCGACCGAGGACGGCAAGATCATCTGGGATTTCGACACAACGCCCACATTCGCAACGGTGAACGGCGTGAAAGCCCACGGCGGCTCGATCAATGGGACCGGGCCGGTGGTCGTGGGCAATCGGCTGTATGTGACCTCTGGATTCGACGTGACGGCTGGAATGCCCGGGAACTTGATTCTGGCGTTTGAAGTGGAGCGGGCGCCGGGCGCAGCCCACTAGTCGGGCTTGATTCCCGGAAGTGTGGTCGCGCATCATATAGGGTATGAAATTGCCCGTGGTATCGACCCCCAGCGCTCTGAACCTGCCCGTGCGCGCGGCCTGCGCCTGTCGCTGTAGACCCAGCCTCTGATCTGCTAAACTCTTCGGAATTAGCGCAGTACGAAAACTCCATAGGGACTCAGGACGAAAGCGTGACGGCGGCAAACAAACCACTTGTATCGACGGACAAGCCCGGCGCGGCGGGGCCAGTGGGCCAGCGCTTGCTTGAACGCATCGGCAATACCCCCCTGATCCGGCTGGTGCGGACGGGCATGGAGTTTCCCAACGTCGAAATCTGCGCGAAAGCGGAATGGTTCAATCCGGGAGGCTCGGTGAAGGACCGGGCGGCCTACTCGATGATTCGCGAAGGCGAAGGTTCGGGGAAACTGCGGCCCGGCAAGGTGATTCTGGACGCGACCAGCGGAAACACGGGCATCGCGTATGCCATGATCGGCGCGGCGTTGGGATATCGCGTGAAGTTATGCCTCCCGACGAGCGCTTCGCCGGAGCGAAAGCAGATTCTGGCGGCGTACGGAGTGGAGATCGTCTACACGCCCGGCGACGAGGGCACGGACGGAGCGATCCGGCGCGTGCGAGAGATCTACGAAGCCGATCCGGAGAAATATTTCTACCCCGACCAGTACGGCAACCCGGCCAATCCGGCGGCGCACTATGCGACCACGGCTCCGGAAATCTGGGAGCAGACGGGCGGGCGGATCACGCACTTCGTGGCGGGATTGGGGACGAGCGGAACTTTCGTCGGCACTTCGCGGCGGCTGAAGGAGCTGAATTCGCGCATTCGCTGCATCAGCATGCAGCCGGATTCGGGTTTTCACGGGCTGGAGGGATTGAAGCATATGCCGACGGCGATCGTGCCGCCGATCTACGATCCGGCGATCGCGGACGAAAACGTGGAAGTGGAAACGGAGCCGGCCCAGCAGATGGCGAAGCGGCTGGCGCGCGAGGAAGGAATCCTCGTGGGCGTGAGCGCGGGCGCGGCGCTGTGCGCGTGCTTGACGGTGGCGAAGCGCGTGCCGCGCAACGAGAAGGCCGTGATCGTGACGGTATTCCCCGATTCCGGCGAGAAATATCTGAGCGAGCGGTTCTGGAGCGAGGAATGAGCTACGCTCCGCTGAAGGTGCGCGAGGAGATGATGCGACGGATTCACGCGCACGGCGTGGAGACGTACCCGCACGAATGCTGCGGCGCGCTGCTGGGGAGCGATGGCGATGGAGCGCGCGAAGTGGTCGACCTGATGCCGCTGGCAAACCGGCGGGAGGATTCGCCGCGAAACCGGTTTGAAGTGACGTCGGAAGACGTGCGGATGGCCGAGAAAACAGCGCGCGAGAAGCGTCTGGACCTGATCGGATGGTATCATTCGCATCCGGACGCGCCGGCGCGGCCGAGCGAATACGATCGCGAGCACGCGTGGCCCTGGTACAGCTACATCATCGTGAGCGTTCAGAAGGGCGTGCCGCGCGATACGACGTCGTGGCGTTTGAAGGATGATCGCGCCGCGTACGACTTCGAGATGATCGAAACCACAGGGCCCGCAGCGAACATCTAATAGCGAGCAAACAGGGAGGAAGGCGCATGGCGGTAAAGGTGATCATTCCGACGCCCCTGCGGGCGTACACGGGCAAGCGGGAAAGCGTCGACGTGCAGGCGGCGACGGTGGGCGAGGCGCTGTCGGCGGTGACGACTCAATTCAGCGACCTGAAGAAGCATCTGTTTTCTGATGACGGCCGCCTGAGAAGTTTCGTGAACGTGTATGTGAACGACGAGGACATTCGCTACCTGCAGAAGGATCAGACGAGCGTGAAGGCGGGCGACACGATCAGCATCGTGCCCTCGATTGCAGGCGGCGCGCGAGACTGAGGCAACAAGGCAACGGGAGATCTTCTATGGCAACGAAAACGGGAGTTCCGGTAGCGGCGCCAGGAGACGGCAGGCCGGACGCCAAGCTTTCGAAAGAAGAGGTGCTGCGCTACAGCCGCCACCTGATCATGCCGGAGGTCGGCATGGAGGGGCAGCTGAAGCTGAAGCAGGCGCGCGTGCTGTGCATCGGAACGGGCGGGCTGGGCGCGCCGCTGGGCCTCTATCTGGCGGCAGCGGGAGTGGGCCAGATCGGGCTCGTCGATTTTGACGTGGTAGATTTCACCAACCTGCAGCGCCAGGTGCTGTTCGGCACCAGCGACGTGGGCCGGCCCAAGATTACCGCTGCGGCGGATCGCCTGCGAAATTTGAATCCGGAAATCCGCATCGACGCGATCGAAGAACGGCTGAGCAGCGAGAACGCGCTGGAACTGTTTCGGGACTACGACATCATCGTCGACGGCACGGACAATTTTCCGACGCGCTATCTGGTAAACGACGCGTGCGTGCTGCTCGGCAAGCCGAACGTCTACGGCTCGATTTTCCGGTTCGAGGGCCAGATCACGGTGTTCGGCTACCCGGACGGGCCGTGCTACCGGTGCTTGTATCCGGAACCGCCCCCGCCGGGACTGGTGCCTTCGTGCGCCGAGGGCGGCGTGCTGGGCGTGCTGCCGGGAATCGTCGGCACGATTCAGGCGGCCGAGACCTTGAAGCTGATCATCGGCAAAGGGCAGCCGCTGGTCGGACGGCTGCTGCTCTTCGACGCGCTGGGAATGAAATTCCGCGAGCTGAAGCTGCGGAAGAATCCGGATTGCCCGGTGTGCGGCGAAAACCGGACGCTCACAAAGCTGATCGACTACGCCGAGTTCTGCGGTATTCGTGGCGAGGAGGCGCCGAGCACCGTGACAAATATTCCCGAAATCACAGCGCGCGAGCTGAAAGCTCGCCTGGATCGTGGCGACGATATCTACGTTCTCGACGTTCGCGAGCCGCACGAATATCAGATCTGCAACATCCACGGGCACCTGATTCCGCTCGGCGAGCTGCCGCAGCGCGTGCATGAGCTGGACAGTTCGCGCGAGATCGTGGCTCACTGCAAGTCCGGAAAACGCTCGGCGCAGGCCGTGGAGTTCCTGCAAAAGGCCGGCTTCCGGAAGATCTCGAACCTGAAGGGCGGGATTCTCGCTTGGTCGGACGAGGTGGACCCTTCGGTGCCGAAATACTGAAGGCGAGACCGGAAAAACGCGATCGGAGGAATGAATGGCCACCACGAAGATCACTGTGCGCAATGACGGCTCGATTCGAGTCGAGGGCGACTTCGAAATCCAGGATCAGGACGGCAAGGTCTACGGCCTCGGCGGCCGGAACAAGATCGGCCTGTGTCGCTGCGGGCACTCCGAAACAAAGCCGTTTTGCGACGGCGCGCACAAGAGGGTGAACTTCCAGAGCGTCGTCCAGGCGCACGATCTCCCTCCCGCGCCACCAGCGCCGCCCGCAGCTCCGAAACCATAGAAGCCCAGCCGGAGCGGCAATAAACTCTCGCCGACGCAAGTTTTGCCGGACCGACAGCTCGGCATGTGTATCTTTTTGATACACGTGCGACGGGCCTCTCCAAAACGGCTAAGAAAACACGTATAGTTAGGCAGGTTCAGCCCCAGTCTCATAACGGCATACCAAGTGCAGTTGGACGCAGGGGCAGTGTCTGTTTCTCTGGGGGAGCTGTGGTTTTTTCGAGCAAATTCTGGGGGGACTTTCGCGTTCGACTGGCGCTGGCCGGATCGTTCGCGGTTGCGTACGGCATTCTCCTTTGGGCCCTACGTACTTCTACATACGCGGGAGAGCCTCTCCTCGACACGTATCTGCAAATGGCAGGTAGCCTGATCGCATTTACATTCGCGGCGAACGCCATGGTGCGTTTCCGCGGGACGCACGACCGGATGTCGCTGATTCTGGCCTTCGGTTTCGTGGTCGCGGGGCTGATCGAGGCGGGGACGAGCATGACGTTCTACCGGGGGATGTTGGTAACGCCTTCGGTGAGCGACCAGATTTCGCTGGGATGGCTTGCGGGCCGGACTCTGCTGGGAATGGTGCTGCTCGCGGCGCTCGTGGTGGAGCGGCGGATTCCGGTGTCGCGCGATCCCGGCAAGGAAATCGCGGGCGTGACGCTGATCGTCGGAGCGGTGGCGTATCTGACCAGCGTTTTCTACTTCATGCTGCCGCGCGCGCCGAAGATCCAGCCTGGAGCGATCATTCCACGGGCTTGGGACATTCTGCCGGCGGCGATCTACATCGTTGCTACGGTCGCGTTCGGATGGCGGCTGCGCCGCGTGAGCACGTCGCTCGATCGCGCGCTGTTCGTCGGCGCGGCGCTGAACGTGATTTGCCACGTCACGATCAGCCAGTCGCAGCGCGTGCTGGACGCTCCGTACACGCTGGCGCATGTGCTGATGGTCACGAGCTATGCGGTGGTGCTCGGCGGGACGCTGCTCGACAACGCGCAACTGTTCGATCAGGTGAGCCGTATGGCCGCCTCGGATTCGCTGACGGGCCTGGCGAACCACCGGCGTTTGCTCGAAGCGATGGAGAACGAAATCCAGCGTTCGCGCCGGACGCGGCGCAGCTTTGCGGTCCTGCTGTTCGACCTCGACGAATTGAAGAAGATCAACGACAGGTTCGGCCATCTGACGGGCAGCCGCGCGATCAAGCGGCTGGGCGTGGTCCTGAAGAACAACAGCCGGGCAATCGACATCCCGGCGCGCTACGGCGGGGACGAATTCGCGCTGGTGCTCCCCGAGACGGGCGAGCGCGAAGCCGAACAAACGGCGCTGCGCATCTGCGAGCGGCTCGCCCAGGACATCGAAGAGCCGGCGATCACCGTCAGCGTGGGCCAGGCCGTGTATCCGCAGGACGGAACGTCCATCGAGCAACTGTTGGGCGCGGCCGATCTTGCTCTGTATCGCATGAAGCGACGAGGCGCGGGGAAATTGCGCCTCCATCAAATCGCTGCCTGCTTGTAGGGGCAAAAGGGGTCAGGCATGCCAATGGGGATTGGGCTCCCCAAGCCGAAGTCCTTTTCCGCTTTGCGACGCGACGCGCGGGTGCCGATGGAAGTCGAGGTTCAAATCAGCGGGCACACGGTGCTTCCCGGCACGGAATCCACCTTCACCGAAAACGTGAGCGCGCGGGGAGCTCGCGTATTGAGCACCCGGCGCTGGAAGATCAACGACCAACTGGTGATTTCAACGCAGGTGGGAGCATTTCGCTCGGTCGCGCGTGTCGCCTATTGCCAGCCCGTGCCGCGTGCGGGATACGCCATCGGACTCGAATTCGTCGACGCAAGCGGAAGCTGGGTCGTCAACGGCCGCGGCTCCGAATAATTCCCTCACCTACTGCACGAATCCCACGTTCGGTTCCTGGCCCGCGGGAGCTTCTTTGATCGGGCCAAACTGCGCTTCATAGCGCGCGATATTTTCCTGCAAGGCGCGCGAGAGGCGCTTCGCATGCGCCGGGTTCAGAATCATGCTGGCGACGAGCTTGCCCTGCGGGACCGTCGGGAAAAGATAGATGAAATTCAAGGTGAACTCGTCCGTGTTGTGGTGCACGACGACCAGGTTTGAGTACTGGCCGAGCAGTTCCTTCTCGTCGGCTTTGATCTGCACTTGCTGCTTCGGCGCTTCCGGCATGTTCCTCTCCTTGTCGTCGCTCCCGCCCGTCGAGCCACTATAGCAAAGCGCCGCGAAGCAGCCGATGATTTTTCCGGACGGCCTCTCCGTTCCAGTGTTGACCGTGCATGGAGTTAAGTGTAGTTTATGATGGAAGTTCAACGCGCTTAACATGACGAAACCGAAGAAAGACGCGCCGGCGGCGTTCGGCCCAGCTCATCCCACGACTGACGTGGCCGCCGAGTCCCCGATGGCGCGCGACCTGGCAGGCCTGCTGACGCACGAGGACTTGGACCGGGCGCGCGACCGCTGGCGCGTGAGCCGCGCCCGCTGGGCGGAACGGCGCTCCAAAATGCGCGGGCGGCTTTCGGTTCTCTGGCTGCTCGTCGGGCCGGGCGTGCTCGTGTTTCTCGGCGAGAACGACGCCCCCAGCATGCTTTCGTATTCGGCCACGGGCGCGCGCTTCGGTATCGGGTTCTTCATTCCCTTCGTCGTTCTCACGTTCGCGATGGGACTGGTGGTGCAGGAAATGACCGTCCGGCTCGGCGCAGTCACGCACCGGGGACATGCAGAGCTGATCTTCGACCGTTTCGGGAAGTTCTGGGGCCTGTTTGCGATGGGAGATCTGGTGCTTGGAAATTTCCTGACTCTTGTGACGGAATTCATCGGCATCCGCGCGGGCCTGGGATTTTTCGGCGTTCGGCCAGTCGTGGCGGTCGGCATCGGAGTGGCGGCGGTCTTTGCCGCGATCACGACCGGCCGGTATTGGACGTGGGAACGAATCACGATGGGGCTGGCGGTCTTTAACGCGCTGTTCGTGCCGGCGGCGATTCTGGCTCATCCGAATTGGTCGGCGGTGGGCCGGGCGATGGTGACATGGTCTCCCCTGCCGCATGGGAACCTGTTCGACATTCTCCTGCTGATTCTGGCGGATATCGGCGCGACCGTCACTCCGTGGATGCTTTTCTTTCAGCAGAGCGCCGTGGTGGACAAGGGTATGCAGCCGCGCGACATCAGCGCAGGGCGCTTTGACACGCTGATGGGCGCGGTCCTGGCCGCCGCGTTTGGAGTCGCCGCGATTCTAGCGACGGTGCCGCTGTTTCATCACGGCATCGATGCGTCGCAGTTCGAGGCCGCGCAGTTTGCCGAGGCGCTCGAGCCGTGGATCGGGCACGCCGGCGCGGCCCTTTTCGCCCTCGGCATTTTCGAGGCCGGAATCGTGGCGGCGATCGCGATCTCCACATCGTCCGCCTACGCGTTCGGCGAAGTCCTCCAAACCGGGCACAGCCTGAACCGTCCGCTGCGGGAGGCCTGGCCCTTCTATTCGACGCTGCTGGGATCGGCGTGCGCCGCGGCGGCGCTTGTGTTGATTCCGAACGCCCCGCTCGTCTTCATCGTGCTGATCGTGAATGTGATCGCGGTTCTGGCGATGCCGCCCGCGCTGGCCTTTCTTCTGCTGCTCGTGAACGACCGCGAAGTGATGGGCGAGTACGTGAACGGCTTCTGGGAAAACGCCGCGGCGATTGCCGTCGCCATCGTGCTGGTCCTCGCAGGGCTGGGCTTCGGCATTGCGACCGTGATTCATATGAGCTGAGCGAAAACGGCAGGATCGGGAGGCTGGTGCGTGAAACATTCGGATGCAAGAGCGGAGCGGGGCGCGGAATCAATCGAGTCCGGTGCCCAGCGAGCCGCCACACCGGATCTGAAGGATCCGAGCGTGGTGCTTTCTTTGCTTGAGGCCGATCAGGTAGTCGCCGCGAAGCAGCGCATGCACTTTGGTCCGCGGAGGCTTTCTCTCGCCATCCGTGTGTTGCTGTGGGGCCTGCGCATTTACGTGGTGGCCATGCTGGTGATCGTCCTGATTTCCGCGATTCGCGCAATCCATGCGACGCCTTAAATCGGCAGCCTGAGATTTTGCCTTCCGGCACTCTCGTCGCATCTGCAGCGGTCCTGGGTGGGAAATTCGGCGGGCGTGTGGGAAAATCCCGGATGTCCGAGCGATTCGATCTCCATCGGGAGCCATTTCGCCATCGCAGCGCCGAACACGCAGTTCCCGCCATCCGGTAGGAAGCCCCGCTCCGCGCGAATCCTGGGGCTGATTGCGCTGTTCGTCGTTCTGCTGGGCGGCGCGATCATGACAATTGACGCCGCGCGGGACTGGAACGCGCTGGCGAAGGCGCGGAAGCTGAAGAATCCCCTGCCGCCAACCAGCGAGACGATCGCGGCCGGCGCCCAGATCTATGCCAACCGCTGCCGGAGCTGCCACGGCGAGCGCGGCGACGGCAAAGGAGACCGGGCCGCGGAGCTTTCGGTGGCGCCGGGAGATTTCACGGACGCCTCCAAGATGAACATTCAGACGGATGGCGAGCTCTACTGGCAGATCACCAGGGGCCGGATGCCCATGCCGGCGTTTGCGGACAAACTGAGCGACGTGCAGCGCTGGCAGACGGTGGATTATGTCCGGACGTTCACGGTAAAGCAGAAGCCCACGGAACCGGGCTCCCCAGCAGGAACAACGGGAACCGCGCAGCGCTGAGCCGCGCGGCCCCGTCTACGCTACTTCAGTTTCGCGAGTGCGTCCGAGACTTCCTTCACATCGGGCACGGTCGGGATGTCGTAGTTCTTGAACCAAGCCACTTTGCCGGCGCGGTTGATGATCGCGATAGCCCGCCCAGTGATCCCTTTGTCGGCAAGATAGACGCCGAACTTATCTGCCACGGCGCCCCGCGGCTGAAAGTCGGCCAGCAGCGGATAGTGAATTCCCATCTTTTCCGCGAACGCCCTGTGCGACCAGACGCTATCAACGCTGAGGCCGAGCACCTGCGCGTCGAGCTGATCGAAGCTCTTCAGGTCGTTGACGAAGCAGGCGTGCTCGTTCGTGCATATCGGACTCCAATCGAGCGGATAGAAGACGATCACGACATTCTTCTTGCCCTGAAAGTCCGAAAGCTTCACGTCCTTCTGATGCTGGTCTTTCAGCGTAAAGTCCGGCGCCGCCGCGCCAACCGAGAGTGCCATTCCTAGCCTCCTGATTCGCTCGCACGAGCGAATTGCGAATTTGCGATGCTGCGTTTCGGCCTCACATCATAGCCGAAGGCGCTGCGCCGGACAAACGCCCCGCCGTGGAAAACAAAAAAGCCTCTCCGGCGCGAACCGGAGAGGCTTGGAAAGCGATCGACCCAGGCGCGATTACTGCTGCGGCTTGGGAGCGGGCGTCGCCGGAACAGGCTTGGGCGCCGGCTTGGGAGCCGTCGTCGAAGAAGCGGCCTTGACGGGATAGCTCTGGTCGTAAAGCCGAATGATATCCTGGGTGACGTCCACCTGATTCGCCGCGTAAACCACCGGAGTCTGCTGCGACGAAGTGTCGAGGATCACAGAGTAGTTGTTCTCCTTCGAATACTTGTTCAGGATGTCGATCATCTTGCGGCCGATGCGGTTCACCACTTCCTGCCGCGCTTCGTTGGTATCGTCCTGGAAGTCCTGCTGTTTGCGTTGGAAGGTGCGATTCAGTTGATCCAGCTCGCGCTGAAGCCGGTCTTTTTCCTCGTCGCTAAGAGTCGTCTGGCCGTTCTGAAGCCGACTGCTGACGTCCTGACCTTGCTTCTGCAAGCCCTGGAGCTCCGCCGTGCGCGGAGCGAACTGCGACTGCAACTCGGCCGCGGCTTGCTTGCCTTCCGCCGTGCCGCCGATAGCGGCTTGAATATTGATCACTCCGACTTTCATCGACGCTTGCGCGCCGGCACCGCTCGCCTGGCCCCAAACCGCGGGCGTCATCAAAAGAACTGCCAGGGCCGTCATTGCCGCTCGAATCTTCATTCTCACTCCTTACCGAGTCTATGTCGGGAAAATTTGGTCCGGTCGAAATGGCGAATTATAGCCGTCAAATAAGAAGACGGTCAAGCCAGCCATGGTTGCTCGGCGCGGCCATCAGTGCGGCAGCGGAACGAGCAGGACCTGGCTATTGCCCTGATCGACTACGACCGCGAGATTCAGGATCGGATCGACGGCAACTGCGTTCGGGCCGAACACGGGGGAGACGGCCTGCGTGCCGCCGATTCCCAGCACCGAGCGGACCTGCGGGCCCAGGCACGCCGGCGCTCCCGCGCTCGGCGGGCAAACGTAGGAGAGCACCGACAGCGTGTGGCTGATCGTATTGAGCGTCACGAGAGTGCTGTCCTGATAGTTGTAGTCGAGCGAGGTGGGTCCGATGCCGACGCGCACCGGCGTCTGGACCGCCGTGGCCGGATCGATCAGCACCACCTGGTTCTGCAAGCTGTTCGCGGCCACGAAAACCTGGTTCACGGGATCGAAGATGATGCCGGACGGGTTGACCAGTCCCGACGCGCGCCCCACAAGGCTTCCGCCGGACGAGAGATTGAGCAAATCAACGCTGCTCGAGCCCGAACTGGTCGCGACGGCGGCGTACGGGAACAAAGGGTTGGGATCGATCGCGACAGCAATGGGATTGTGATCGATCACGGTGCCAAGACCTCCGGTCGGCGGCGATACATTGAGGTCCACCGTGCTGATGTTGCCGGTGGAAGTCGCGCTTCCGGGATTCGTATCGGTGACCACGCCGAGACCGGAATCCGGATTGATCGCGGCGCTGATGGGACCGAGGCCCGGGCATGTGGTCGACGAGCAGAGCGACGCAGGCAGGGGCGTCACCGTCTGCGTCAAGTCCACGACCGACGCGTCGGTGCTCCCGTTGTTGACCACGAGCGCCTTGCCAAGGCGCGAGATGACGGCGACTCCCTCGGGCACGGTTCCAACCGTGATCGCGCCGGGAATCAGACCGATTCCACCGGCGGGCGTTTGCGTGGGCCCGATGGGCGTTTGCGGCGTCAGCGCGATGAGAGAGACTGTGCCATCGTCCGAGTTGGTGACGATGGCAAGATCGCGATCCGTGTCGATGGCTACGCCGATCGGGTTGTCGCCAACCGCCACCGGCTGAACGACCGCCAGATCGGCCACGTTGGAGAAGGCACTGCCTGGATTCTGCACCTGAATGGCAAATCGCTGCGGCACCGCCAGCATGTTGGCCGGGATCGTCGCCCGCAACTCGCGCGAGCTGACGAAAGCCGTCGCGAGCTGCGTCGAATCGAGAAACACTTTCGAGCCGGCCACGAAACCGGAGCCGGTGACCGTGAGCAGGCTGGCGGGAGTGCCCGACCCGCCGAAGACGAGTTGCGGGCTTGCCTCGACGATCTGCAGCGGATTGATCGAATTTCCAAGCGAAACGATCGAGACCGAATTGCCGCCCGAATTGACCACCACGGCTTGATTGGTGACGGCGTCCACGGCCACGGCTTGCACGCTGGGCGAACTGCCCAATCCCGAGACGGTTTGCAGCACGGTGTTGTTTTCCAGGTTCACGATCACCGCCGTCGACGCGCTCCCGACGGCGATTCCCACGTTTTCCAGCGGGCTGACGGCTGCGGCCCCGAAACCCTTCTGGATGAAAACCACGCCGCTGTTGAGAATCGAGCTGACGGTGTAGTCGAGCAGACTGAAAGTTCGCAGAACGCCCGTCTGCGGATCGCTCACGAAGGCCTCGTGCGTCTCCTGGTTGACGCCGACTCCCTGAACCGTCGTCGCGATCGCTATCGCCGCAACCACTTGCGGCGTGCGGCCTGCCGGTTGGCCCGGGCCCGGATCGACTCCCAGGTCGACCAGGCTGACCGTTCCGGAACCGCCGGGCGCGACGATGGCCCAGTTGAGCCGGGGATCAATGGCGACTCCCGGCGTGGAACCGGTACCGACGGAGCTTATACCCCCGCCGACTTGCTGAACAACTGTGGGCGCGCCGCTTGCGAGATCGAGAATCGTGGCCTGGTTCGTCGATTGATAGACGATGATGGCGCGGTGCGTGAGCGGATTGATGCCGACCGCGTACGGAATCGGAGACGTGTTTGCCGGACCGATGGACACGGAAAGAGGCGCCCCGACGGTCGCTCCCGATTTCAGGTCCACCGTCCAAACCGTCTGGTCGGTGCTGCAAACGACGAGCGCAATCGGATTGGGCAGCAGGTCGTCCACGGCAATCCCCGTGGGCTGATTGCCGACGGGAATCGGGCCGCCGATGGTGGTGTCCGTGGCCAGATTGATCCGCGAGACGGTGCCATCGCCATTGGCCACGACCGCGAATCCATCCGCCGTATCAATGGCGACCGCCGATGGATTCGCCCCGACGCCAACGGAGGTGACCGCGGCAGACGGAATCGAGCTCTCTACCGGCGTCACGCCGAGATTCAGTGCCGCCGTGTAACTGACGGGATTCCCGAGCAGGAGGCCCGAGTTCTGCACGACGATCGGATAGAGGCCCGGCGTCGTAACCGATCCGGTCGGAATTGAGAGGGAAAGCTGGCGGCTGCTGGTGACCGTCGCGCTGACGTCCTGTCCGTTGAATGTGGCCGTCGTGCCGACCAGGTTCGTATTCACGATTGTGGGCGTTGCGAAAAATCCCCCTGTGATCAGAACATTGGGACTCGCGAGAGGATTCTGCCCGACGCTGTCGGGGGAGGAGCCAACCACTCCCGGACGCACGGTCACGATACTCAAGTTGACCAGCGAAGGGGGATTCCCTTCCTGATCCTCCACACCGACTTGGAGCGTGCCGGCCTGCGCCAGTTGCGCGGCCGGAATCGTGGCGCGCACCAGCGTCGAGTTGACGAACACGACGTTGGCGGTCGGAAGCGCGACGCCGCCTGCGATCACGCTGCTGGTCGACAGGAAGTTTGTGCCCGTCAGATACACATCCTGCTGGACGGAACCTTGCGCCACGGTCGACGGACTGATCTTGGTGACGGACGGAGCGGTCGCGGTGACGACCGAAACGGCTACGATCGCGGACTGGTTCTGGTCCGCGCCGGATATGGCTTGAACAATCACGCTCTGCGCCGAATTCGGAGCCTGAAACAAACCGCTCGGTGAAATCGATCCGAGGCTGCTGGACCCGCATGCCAGGTTGCCCGCGCTGCCGGTGCAAAGAGACCAGGAAACAGCGGGGTTCGCCGTGCCGGTGACCGTTGCGGTGAATTGAAACGTCTCGTTCGTGCCGACCGCTGCGCCGGTCGGCGTAATTCTGACCCGAATGCCGGAATCGACGATGATCGTGAACACGCCGAATGCGGTCTTGTCGATGCAACTGGTAGCAACCACCCAGAAGCCGTCCGGCGACGGCGGAGCGCTGGGCGCCGTGTAGAGCCCATTGGGCGTGATCGTGCCCAGGCCCGTGGTGGGGTTCGATACCGTGGGAATCGTGCAGCCGGCAGGCCCGACGCCCTGAGAGCATTGGGTCGGCTGAATGGTGACGGCCGCTGATGGTTTGCAGATTTGCCAGAAGACGGTGTTCGAAGAGCCTCCGGTTACCGTGGCCACCATCTGCGCGGAGGTGCTCTCCAGCAGCGTCACGGACGTCGTCGTCGCGCCGGTGACGGTCGTCGTCACCGTCACGCCCACAGTCGCGGAGTTTGAGCCGCACCCCGCCACGAACACCGCAAGGAGCATCAGCGCTCCCAGTCCCCACGGTTTCATTTGCTTCCCCCTCCGAAAGCGCCTGCTGTCCTTCGCCGGGCGCCCGCGGGCAGCCGGCCCGCGACGATTCTCGTAGTCCGCCGCTGGATCAGAATGTGCGGCTCACCGCAAAACGCAAAGTTCTCGCCGTCTCAAACAGGCTCGGCGTCACAGTTTGAGCCGAGCGCGTCTGGATCAGGAACGTCTGCACGCTGTCCGTGACGTTGTTGAAGACGCCGAGGCCCTGCAGATATTGCCGCTCTTCTGGCGGAATGTAGAACGCCCCCAGCGGGGGCTCGACCGTCCGATTGAAGCGCAGGTAATTGTACGCGTAGTAGATGCGAAATGGCGCTTGAATGATCGGAATCTGGATGCCGATCTCGATTCCGGCCGAGCTGTGCGGCCGGAAGTTGGTTCCCGGCGCGAGTTCCAGATTGTGCGGAATGTTCACGCAATTCGGGCCGGGGCACGGAAAGTCGGCATTGGGGTATTGCTGCTGCAACAGAGCCGTCGCCGAAGGATCGAGCTGAAGCTGCGATCTCCGCATGATCCCGACAAATCCCAAGTCGTGGAAAATCGTCGCGGTCACATACGATCCGACGACGGGAATCCGGTATTCGACGTTGGAAATCGCCTGCAGATCGCCGCCAGGCCGGATCGGGACAAATTCGAGCACGTTCACCGGCAACTGCACCAGGGTTGGGAGCCCCTGGCCCGTCAGGTGAGTCGGATCGAAATACGCGACCGACGTGGTCGTCGAGTACGGAATGAAGACGAACGGCGAAATCGTGTAGAAATCGAAGCCGCGAACGCTTTGCTCGCCTCCGGAGTAGAAGCGGTTGTTCGGCGGTACTTCCTTGCCGCCGTAGCCGGTGATCATGCTGCCGGTGAAATGCAGCGCGATGGTGTTGCGGCGGTGATAGTGCGGATGGAAATACGACATGTCGAACACGTTGCTGATCGTGTTGACGTTGCCTTGCAGCGGTCCGCCCTCGAAGGTCGCGCCGATGGAGAAACTCTTGCCGTGCGTCGGGAAGAGCGGATTGTCGCGCGTGTCGTAGCTGAGCGTCGGAGTGATCTGGCTCGCGCGGATGCCGTCCAATGCCGAGGGTCCGGCGAGGCTGGTGAACTTGGTGAACTCGAACAGCAAGGTGGCCGCCTGGCTGAACGGCGTGATGTCCGTCGTCGACCATCCGTAGTTCACGCCGATGCGCGTGAACGAAAACTTGCGCAGGGGGTAGCTGGCGAAGACCGTGAAGCCCTTCGAATCCGTGTTGTAGTTTTCCTGCAAAGCCGGATTGATCGCGATCGGCTGCCCGGCCAGGATGCCTTCCTGGCGGGCCGTGTTGTAGTCGAACTTCGAGGAGAAGACCGTGAATCCGGTGGCGATCGGACGGTCGAAAAGGTACGGCTCCGTGAAGCCGAAGCGCAGATCGGTCTGAATGTTGCCGACTTGCGCGGAGACCGTCAGCGTTTCGCCCAGCCCCAGGAAATTGTTCGTCTGATACGAGAATCCGATGAAGCTTCCCGCAAGGCCGCTCACGCCGCCGGAGAAGGAGATCGACTGTTTGCCCTTTTCCTTCACCTTCAGATTGATGTCCACCGTGCCCGCCTTGACGTTGCGCTTGAGCTCGGCGTTCTCGGGCTTGATCTGGTCGAAGTAGCCGAGCTGGTTCAGGCGCAGCAGGCTCAGTTCCCACAAGCGGTTGTTGAACACCTGGCCTTCGTCGAGCAGGAGCTCGCGGCGGATCACCTTGTCGCGCGTGGTGGTATTCCCGGAAAATTCGATGCGGCGGACGAAGAACTGCTTTTGCTGGTCGAACACCAGCGACAGATTCACGAGCTTCGTATCGTCGTGAACGTCGAACTCCGGCTCCGCCGTGAAGTCGATGTAACCGTACTCGCCGTAGAGTTTGCGGAAATTGTCGAGCGACTTTCGAATCTTGTCCGCATCGAAAACATCGCCCTGCTTGAGCGGGAACACCCGCGCCAGAATGTCCGGCTTGAAGATCAGCCCTTGATCGGGATCGGAGCTCCGGAAGGTCAGCTTGCCCATGCGGTACTGCTCGCCTTCCTCGATCGAAATCACGATGTTGGTCGCTTTGCCGTGCTGCGCGCCGATCACCGGGAGCCCGCCGGGAATTCCGCCGCGGTTCAGGTCGATGGTCTTCAGCTCTTTCACATCCACGACCGCCTTGAAGTATCCGTGATTCTGATAGAGGCCGCGCACGCCGACTTCGAGGTCCTCGTCCAGCTTGGGACGATTGAACGTCTTGCTCATCACCGGAATATCGAGAATTCCGAGCGGGACGCCGTAGGGCCGGTCATGCTTCATCGCGCGAATGATCTTGCGGCTCGAAAAGGCCTTGTTGCCGACGATCGCGATGGTGCCCACCTTGACCTTGGGCCCTTCATTAATATTGAAGACCAGCTTGACGGCGTTCGTGGCGGGAATTCGTTCGTAGGTCGGTTTCACCGTGGCGAACTGCCGGCCATGCTCGGCCAGCAGCTCCTTCAGGACGACTTCGGCGCGCTTGATCTTGGTTGGGTCGAACTGGCTTTCGACGCTGAGGCCGACTTTTTTCTGCTTGAAGGCGTCCAAAATGTCCGATTCCGTGATCGACTTGTTTCCCTTGTACTCGATCCGGCGAATGATCGGGCGCTCGGAGACGTGAAAGATGATGATCTTGCCGTTCGGCTGCTGCGGATCGTCCTCCACCTCCAGGCGGATGTCTTCGAAGAATTGACTATTCCACAGCGCCTGAAAATCGCGGCGCACCGCGTCGATGCTGTATGGATCGCCGACGCGCGAGAAGATGCGCTGCTGCAATGTGGCGCGCTGAATGCGGCGCGTTCCTTCGAAATCGATGCGCGTGATCAGGTATTGAGGTCCGGCAGGTTGCTGCTGTTGCGCCCAAAGAGAGGAGCTCGCGGAGACGAATAGCAGGCACACAACGGCGGAGGCTTCGAGAACGCGCAAAAGGATTCCCCTGCCAGCGGCCATGAGTCCGCTCAAGGCCGCAGTTCCCCGCCCAAGTTTTTATGCTCCCCCGCCAGATCTGTTTTGGACCCGGCTAGCGCGTGTAGGATTCTTAGTGGGCCACCGGGGTTGCTTCCACCAAGGGACGGAAGGAGAGGCCCTCGCCGGACAGGAATACTTCCAGCGTAGCCGGTGTCTGCAATCCGCCCTGGATGAGGGCTTCCGACAGTGGATCTTCGACGTATTTCTGCAGCGCGCGCCGGAGCGGCCGCGCGCCGTAATTTCGGTCGCTGCAAGTCTTCTCGAGAATCCACTGGCGCGCCTCAGGCGTAACCGCGATCTGCACCTGACGGTGCACCAGCGTGTCATTGATCTGCCCCACGAGCAGATCGATGATCAGCAGCAGGTCGTTGTCCGTGAGCGAATTGAACAGGATCACTTCATCGAGACGGTTCAGGAACTCCGGATTGAAGATTCGCCTCACTTCCGCCATCACCATCTCGTCCTGGGTCTTGGCAGCGGCGACCTCGTCCGCCGACTGGAAGCCCAGGCCGGACTGTTTCTGCAATTGCCGCGCACCGATGTTCGAAGTGAGGATGATGATCGTATTGCGGAAGTCGACCGTGTTGCCCAGACCGTCGGTCAACTGTCCATCCTCGAACACCTGCAGCAGGATGTTGTACACATCCGGATGCGCTTTCTCGATTTCGTCGAGCAAAATGACGGAGTACGGCGTGCGCCGCACGCGCTCGGTCAGCTGGCCGCCCTCTTCGTAGCCCACATATCCCGGAGGCGCGCCGATCAGCTTCGACACCGAGTGCTTTTCCATGTACTCGGACATATCGAAGCGGATCAGGGACTTCTCGCTGCCGAATAGGAATTCGCCGAGGCGGCGAGCCACTTCCGTCTTGCCAACGCCGGTCGGACCCAGGAACAAGAAGCAGCCAACCGGGCGGCCCGGAGCCTTGAGGCCCGCGCGGCTGCGCCGGATGGCGCGCGCCAGCGACGTGATGGCGCGATCCTGGCTGATGATCCGCTTGTGCAGCTCTTCCTCGATCCGCATCAGTTTCTGCTGTTCGTCTTCCTTGATGGCGGTGACGGCGATGCCCGTCCAGCGCGCGACGACTTCTTCGATGTCTTCGCGGCTCACGACGCCCGTCGAGGAATCGTCGATCTTCAGCTTTTCGCGAAGCGTGCGCAGGTGCTCTTTTTCCTTGCGCTCCTCTTCCGAATAGAAGCGGGCCTTTTCGAATTCGTGATTGGCGATCGCCGTTTCCATCCGGTGCGTGATGAACTTCACGCGCTTCTGGACTTCGGAGACCTCGTCGGGGAGCATCGCCTGGCGCAGCTTCACGCGCGCGCCGGCTTCATCCAACAGGTCGATGGCCTTATCCGGGAGGAAACGGTCCGGGATATAGCGATTCGAGAGGTACACGGCGTAGCGAATCGCCTCTTCCGTGTAGCTCACCGCATGGAATTTTTCGTAGCGGTCGCGCACGCCCTGCAGGACCGAAATCGTCTCTTCTTCGTTGGGCGCGGAGACCTTGACGGCCTGGAAGCGGCGTTCGAGTGACCGGTCCTTCTCGACCGACTTGCGGTACTCGGCAGGCGTGGTCGCGCCGATGCACTGGATCTCGCCGCGGCTGAGCGCTGGCTTGAGAATGTTGGCGGCGTCGAGCGACCCTTCGGCGGAACCGGCGCCGACGAGCGTGTGCAACTCGTCGATGAACACGATGGCGTTCTGGCTCTCCATCAGCTCCTTCATGATTGTCTTCAGGCGCTCTTCGAACTGGCCGCGGTATTTCGTGCCGGCAACGATCAAGGAAAGGTCGAGCGAAAGAATTCGCTTGTCCGCGAGAAACGGCGGCACATCGCCGTCGGCGATGCGCTGCGCCAGGCCTTCGACGATGGCCGTCTTGCCCACGCCCGGCTCGCCGATCAGGACGGGATTGTTCTTCGTGCGCCGGCACAGAATCTGGATCGCGCGCTCGAGTTCGCGCTCCCTGCCGACGAGCGGATCGAGCTGCCCCTCCATCGCCGCCTGCGTGAGGTCGCGGCTGAATTCAGCGAGCAACGACGCTTCTTTTGGCCGGTTCACAGGCACCTTCTCTCCCGCGCTGCGCGCCATTTCCTCGCGCACGGTGGAAAGCCGCAATCCCCGCTCGAGCAGGATTTCGGCGCCAAACGACTTCTCCTCCCGCAAGACTCCCAGGAGCAGGTGTTCCGTTCCCACGTGCTTGTGGCCCAGGCGCTCTGCTTCTTCCGCCGCGTAGTTGAGGATGCGCTTGCATTCCTGGCTCAGGGGCACTTCGACCGACGTGGAGATGCGTTCGCGCACAGTAATGCGCGATTCGATTTCCTTGCGAATGGATTCGATGGACCCGTGCGTGCGCAGAAAGCGGTTGGCGAGCGCCTTGTCCTCGCGCAGAAGGCCGAGCAACAGATGTTCCGTCTCGATGTACGGGCTGCCGTACTGGCTCGCCTCATACCGCGCGAAGAAGATCACTCGACGCGCCTTCTCTGTGTAGCGTTCGAACACGGGTTACGCACGCCCTCCCGGGGTTCTGGCCCCGATACTCGCGGCCGGCGATGCAGCGGCTGCGAGCACTTCCGCTCCCGGAGCCAGCTTTCCGTGCTCCAGGGCAAACACACGGTCGGTACGCCGAGCCAAAGACAGGTTGTGTGTTGCAAGGATCGAGGTCAGGTGGTGGGACCGATGGAGGCGTTCGATCAATTCGAAAACGGCCTCCGCGTTCCGCTCATCCAGATCCCCGGTGGGTTCATCGGCAAGGAGCAGCACCGGCTTGTTCACCAGAGCGCGCGCAATCGCCACGCGCTGCTGTTCCCCGCCTGAAAGTTCTCCGGCGCGCTGCCCGGCGCGGCCGGCAAGCCCCACCTCGCCCAGCCAATCCTTCGCTGTTTGGAGCGATTTGTCGAGAGTCTCGCCCAGGACCAGCATCGGCATCGCGACGTTTTCGGCAGCCGTGAAATCCGGCAGCAGATGATGACGCTGCCAGATAAAACCCACGGCCCGGTTGCGATATTCCGCCAGTTCCGCCTCTCGAAAATCCTGCAGCGAATTTCCGGCGAAGTATACTGCACCGCTTGTTGGAGTGTCCAGCGCGGCCAGCAAATGCAAAAGCGTGCTTTTGCCCGTGCCAGAGGGCCCCACAATCGAAATCATCTCGCCGCGATCGATCGAAAAATTGACTCGGTCGATCGGGACTATCTCTTGCTGACCGGAGTGGAAACTCTTGCGAAGGTCTTCGACGCGCAGGACCGGCGAGGCATTCGAGACATCGCTCGAGGGTACGTCCTCGAGGACAACACCCGTATTGGCCCGCCTGGACATCGCTGTTTACATCTATCTCATTTTAGATGCCGAACTCAACCGCCCCTATGTCCTTTTCTTGCAACGCGCCAGCTGCGATCGGCGGCGAGGCTGAATCCCAAGGATTTCCCACTTTTCCCCTTCGGATTCCCTCGCCCATTGAAGGGCCGATTGCCGTTTTTTGGCCACGCCGGAATCGTCGCGTTCCATTTTCGATTCTAGCACGCGAGAAGGCGGAGAAACGAGACGAAACCACGCGAAAAATGCCATGAATGTGGGCCTACAGTCGCATTATCCGCGCGATTCAAATTTCGAATTTGAGCGGCGCCTCGGTCGCTGCGCAATTCTATTCGAAGCGCAGAATGTCGACCGGGAGAACGCGCGCAGCGGAACGCGCCGGCAAAATCGTCGCGGCGATGCTGATGGCCAGCGCGGCGGCGGCGATCCAGATCGCGTCGAGGCCATTCGCATGAAACGGCACGTACGGAATCGCGTAGACTTCCGGGTTGAGCGGGATCAGTTGCCACCGGTCCGCGATCCACGAGAGGCCGTATCCCGCGATCAATCCCGCGGCGATTCCCACGACGCTTACCGCGAGGCCTTGCAGCAGGAAGATTCGGCGAATCTGCGCGCGCCGCGTGCCGATGGCCATCAGCACGGCGATGTCCTTGGCGCGATCCGTGACGGTCATCGTAAGCACCACCAGAATGTTGAGTCCGGCAACGAACGTGATCAGCCCGATGAAGAGCGCGGTGACGAGTTTCTCGAGGCTCAGCGCGCGAAATAGTGCGCGGTTCTCGTCCATCCACGTGGTCGCCGTAAAACCGGGGCCGGCGCGGCGAACCAACTCGCTGGCAACCGCAGCTGCGTCGTCGAGTTTGGTTACGCGCACCTCGAGCAAACTCACGACGTCACCGACTCCCGCCAGCGCTTGCGCCGAGGACAATGTCACGAATCCCCAGTTGGCGTCGTAATCGTAGAACCCAGAATCGAAGATTCCGCCGACTCGAAACCGCTTCGCGCGTGGCAGCAGGCCGAAAGGCGTGAGATTTCCCTGAGGACTTGTGAGCGTCACGTAGTCGCCGACAGAAACTTTCAGTTCCTCCGAAAGAATGCGGCCGACGAGCAGAACAGGTGTGCCGTCCGCGGTGGAATCGAAACTGGCGCTTCCCGCAGCCATGTGCCGCACCGCCTCGCCGGCTTGCAGAGCAAGCTGCGGGTCGATTCCCTTCAGCACGATTCCCCGCGCTCGGCCTCCGCAAGACAAAAGAACCGTGTTGTAAACAGCCGGTTCGATCGAGCGCACGCCCGGCGTGCCGCTCAGGCGTGCCATCTGCTGGCGGTAATCGCGGATTCCTTCCGGGCTAAGCGGCTTCAGATTCACGTGAGCCGTCACGGTCAACAGGCGGTCCCGAATCGCCTGGCGGAAGCCGGTGTTCATCGAGAGGGCGATGACCAGAGTCGTGACACCCGCGGCGACGCCGAGCACGGCGAGCAGCGTGACCAGCCGCAGCACCGCGGGCCGGTTGGGCGAGCGCAGATATCGCAATGCCACCAGCCACTCGAGCGTCATTTTCGTTTCTCGCCTGCGGGCGGAGCGGCGTCCGGCGCGGGAGCGTCTTCAGCAGCCTCGGCGCGCAGGAGCGGGAAGAGAATCACTTCGCGAATGGCGTGCGAATCGGTCAGCAGCATCACCAGCCGGTCGATCCCGATCCCTTCGCCGGCCGTCGGCGGCAAGCCGTGGCTCAACGCGCGGATGTAGTCGATATCCACTTCCTTCGGCGCCTCATGGCCGCCCTTCTCGACTTGCGCGCGGAAGCGCCGCTCCTGGTCGTCCGGATCGTTGAGCTCGGAAAAGCCGTTGGCGATTTCCATGCCGGCGATGAAGAGTTCAAAGCGTTCGGCGAGCGAAGGATCGTCATCGCGGCGCTTTGCGAGCGGAGAAATATCCGTTGGAAAATCGTAGATAAACGTCGGTTGGCTGAGGTGGCCTTCGGCCACGGCCTCGAACAGCTCTCCGACGAGTTCGCCGCCGGACATTCTCTCGACGCTAACGATCGGTTCGGCGCCGCTCGAACGCGCATACGCGTTGTAGCGCTCCACGACCGCTTGGGGTCCGCCCTTTTCCGCCAGGTCCCCAACGCGCGGCGGCGGGCCTGCGGCGGCGGGCCAGTACTTGCAGACGGCGTCGCGCATCGAAAGCCGCTCGAACCGGCCGAAATCGAGCTCGGTTTCGCCGTACTTCACGCGAGTGGCGCCGCAGATCTTCGTCACCAGATCGCGCAGCATTTCCTCGGTCAGATCCATCAATTCGTATCCGTTGCTGTAGGCCTGGTAGAACTCGAGCATCGTAAATTCGGGTTGGTGCGTCGCGTCGATTCCCTCGTTGCGGAAGTTGCGATTGATTTCGTAGACGCGATCGATCCCGCCGACCACGAGCCGCTTCAAATAGAGCTCCGGCGCGATGCGAAGATAGAGGTCCATATCGAAACGATTGTGGTGGGTGATGAAAGGCTGCGCCGTGGCTCCGCCCAGAATCGGGTGCATCATCGGAGTTTCGACCTCCAGATAGCCGCGCTCGTCGAGAAAGCGCCGCAGGTCCTGGACGATTTGGGCGCGGCGGACGAAGATCGCGCGAGCCGGTTCGTTGACGATGAGATCGAGATAGCGCCGGCGGTAGCGCATTTCGACGTCCGCCAAGCCGTGCCATTTCTCCGGCAAAGGCAGCAGCGCCTTGGTCAGGAGCTCGAGCTGGGAAACTTTGACGGTGAGCTCGTTCGTCTTCGTGCGAAAGAGCTCGCCCGCAACGCCAATAATGTCCCCGAGATCGAGGAGCTGGAAAAGCTGGAAAATCTTTTCGCCGACGACGTCGAGGCGGACGTAGATCTGCAGGCGAGCGCCGTCACCGGCGATATGCGCAAAGGCCGCTTTGCCGTGGGGCCGCAGAGCCACGATGCGGCCGGCGACTCGAACCGAAACAGCGGTCGCCGTCAGCTGCTCGGCAGCCTTATCCCCAAACTCGTCCACGACCTGCCGGACCGAATGGGTGGCGTCGAATTTGTGCGGGTAGGCAGGATGGCCGAGGGCCTGGATTTCGCTCAGTTTCTTGCGACGCTGCAGATACTGGTCGAGTGGTTCAAATTCCAACGGGCGATCCTTTCAGCAATGGAGGGCCTTGCCGGCGAGCCGGGCGGCAGTATAGCGAGGCTGTTCGGGAAGCGTCAAGAAAGCGCCCGAAACACAAACCAGTGGTATACTCTGCCGGGCACTCTGGCACCGGGCATGTCTTCTAGGCGAACCCCAGCGCAGTCCGTGCATCGCAAAGTCTGCGAGGACTGGATGACGGTATTGCCTCGCGAAAAAGCAAAGATCTTCGAGGCACTGGTCCAGCAGTGGGAATGCGCGTACGCGATGATGAGCATCGCGCTGGACGATGCGCTGTCACTTCGCAGCAGTGGCGAGCTGGTCTGCGCGCGGCAGCAGGTGTCGATCGCCGCGGAACTGCTCGAGCCCCTGGGGGAATCTCTGACCTCGCTCTGCGAGACGCTGGCCATGTACGGGCGGCGACTGCGTGCGCTGCCGGCCGTAGAGCCGCTGAACACGAGTTTCTACCGGGGCAATACGGGCCGTAGCGCCGCGTCCTGGAACGGGATTCTGCATCACGTGCTTTTCGGCAATCGCGCCCGCTTCTTCCACAAGCTGCGCATCCTTTCGGACGCCGTCTCTCAACTCACGCGGGAGTTCCGCGAGGCTGCGGGAGACCTTTCCAAGGGGTTGGCCGTCCAACCCGGTGCTTGCTGGGAGCGGCTCGATTGCCTTCACTACGATTTCAACACCTGCTTGCGGGAAACGGAAATCGTTCTCAAGTCCTTCCTCCGCGTGCTGCCCGCGGAGCAATTGCCTGCCCTCAGTATCGCGCTGGATGCGCCGAGAGAACCGAGCCGCCTGCGGATGAAGCCGCGCCTTTCCCGCGCACCTGCTTGAACATCCGCTCTAGCCGCGTAGTTCACGCGTGAATGGGAATCCGTACTCCGCCCTTCGTGACCTGATGAATCCCCTTCGTTTCATGCGCCATCGAAATATGGCGGTCCGGTCACTGGCTGGACGCCGGGCGCGATTCTGAAGAGAATAGGCGGAGGTTTGGCGCAACACCCGGTTTCCGGGGTCGCCCGCCATCCCCGGCTTCCGCCGGCCCGGAGGCCGCAAGGTTGCGCGGCACGAACCTAAGTACAACTTCTAGAGAGGCTGACGCATCGCACTGAAGGATGCGTCCCGACGGGTAGCGTGGCCCGAACGAGACGAACCGACGCTGGGGAAGTGCCGGAATCGGAGTCGATCCGGCTCGCCCAGCGGGGCGATGCGGCGGCGTTTGAGCGACTGTATCAGCTGCACAGCCGCAGAGTGTATTCGTTGTGCCTTCGAATGGTGGGGAATACGGCCGAAGCAGAGGATCTGACGCAAGAGGCGTTCCTCCAGCTTTTCCGAAAGATCTCCACATTTCGCGGCGAGTCGGCGTTTTCCACATGGCTTCATCGCCTTGCGGTTAACGTCGTATTGATGAAGCTGCGGAAGAAGTCGGGCAAGGAAACCTCGCTGGAACAGGTGACCGAACCCGATGAAGAATCCGGCAGCCCGCGACGGGATTTTGGCGAGTTGGATCTGAAGTTGAGCGGCTCGTTGGATCGAGTGAACCTCCAGCGCGCCGTGGACCAGCTGCCGCCCGGGTATAAGGCGGTGTTCGTGCTGCACGATGTGCAGGGATACGAACACAACGAGATTGCGGACATCATGGGCTGTTCGATCGGCAATTCGAAGTCGCAACTGCACAAGGCCCGCATGCGCCTCCGCGAATTGCTCCACGAGGTGGTTCGCGAAAAGGCTCGTGAGGAACGCCGGGCCGCGGGAAGCGCCTCCGCCAGCGAGGATTGAAGAATATGGGTGCGATCGGCTGTAGTGAATTTCTGAATCGATTGGAACAGTGGATGGAAGGCGAGCGCCCGGCGGACGCCGAGGCGCACGTTCGGAGCTGCCCGAATTGCCGCGCGGTGGTCAGCGACCTGGATGCCATCCACGAAACCGCGCTCTCGATGGAGGGCGCCGACGCGGCGCCGCCGGAGCGCATCTGGGTCTCGCTGCGGGTGCAGTTGGAGCAGGAAGGCCTGATCCGCGGACACGAACGCAATTGGGTTGATGCGCTGAGAAATTGGATCGACGGCGCCTTGTCGGCAGTCCCGCGGCCGGCTTTGGCCGGGGCGTACCTGGTCGCGCTGATCGCTTTCAGCGTCGCGCTCGCCGGGCCGGGTTACCGGAAGTTCAGCGCCACGCAGGTGACTACAGGGTCCTTGAACGCGCAGCTCAACACAGCCGAGCGGGACACGGTGTCCTCGATGATGAGCGCCGATCCAGTCGTGACGGCTTCCTTGCAGAAGAATCTTGCGATTGTTGACAACTATATCGCTTTGTGTGAAAAAAGCGTGCAGGAAGAACCCGAAAACGAAATCGCGCGCGATTATCTGTACGAGGCGTACCGCCAGAAAGCGGACCTCCTTGCGCAGATGACCGAGGGCGGAGACGACCGATGAGCACCCCAGCCTCTCTTCGGAACCATCGTGCTTGGAAGACCGCGGGCGTGCTCGTGCCGGGGCTTCTTCTGTTGAGCGCCTCGCCCGCTCTCGCCGACCGGCTCGAACGGCACTTCAAAGTCGAAGCCCGGCCCGTCGTCACGATTCACAATCCCACCGGCACCGTGGTGGTCCGCGCGTGGACGAAATCCGAGGTGATGGTGGTCGCCAAGCGCGCGACCGACCGCGTGGAAGTCGATACCGAGCAGAACGGCAACCGCGTCGAAGTCATCACCCGGCAGATTTCGGACAACGCTTCGCCCTCCGACGTGCGCGCCGATTTCGAGATCAGCGTCCCCGAAGACGCCGAACTGCAGATCCACAACGACTCGGGCGGCGTGAACGTGACGAACGTTCTCGGCGACATGAACGTGGAAACGATTGCGGCCGACGTGAATCTGGAGGACGCGGCCGGCTACCTGAACGTGAAGACGGTGGACGGCTCGTTCGTATGCCTGCGCTGCGCGGGCCGCATCGAGGCGTATTCCATCAGCGGCAATTTCCGCTTCATCGACCTGCGGAGCTATCACGTGCACGCGCAAACCTCGGAGGGAAACATCCTCTACAGCGGCCAGTTCCTTCCCGAAGGGATCTACCAGTTCAAGAACTACAGCGGAATCATCGAGGTCCGGTTTTCGCCGGCTGACTCGTTCGATCTGAGCGCCACGTCCTTGAAGGGCAAAGTGAACAACGAGGCGAAGCTCACGCCCTCCTCGCACCGCCATTTCCTGCCACGATTCGGCAACGCGCTGTTCGGCACCATGAACACCGGGCGCGCGAAAGTCGAGCTCAGCTCCTTCGATGGTACAATCAACATCCTGAAGAAGGATTGATCGCGCCGCGGAGCAGTGGAAGCTTTCGTATTCAAAGATTTCATGATCCCAGAAACTCGCGCACGCAAGCTCGTCTGCTTGACCGGATTCATGGGCAGCGGCAAATCGACTACAGGACGCCTCCTGGCGGGCCAGCTGGGCTGGGCGCACGTCGATCTGGACCGGCGCATCACCGAAGCCTCCGGCTGCACGATTCCCGAAATCTTTGCGCGCGCGGGCGAAGCCGAATTCCGCCGCATGGAGACGGAGCAGCTTGCGCGCATCATCGCCGAAACGGACCAGACCGCGAAGCCGCGCGTGATTTCACTCGGCGGCGGCACGATCGCGCAGGCTCAAAACCTGGCGCTGCTGCGGGAGCACGGCGCGATCCTGATCTGGCTGCACTGCCCGATCGAGGAGCTTTTGCGCCGCTGCGCGCAGATCACGGACCGGCCGCTCTTCCGGGACGAAGCAAGCTTCCGCCGGCTCTACGAGGAGCGTCTGCCGACCTATGGGATGGCGGACCACCGCGTCGAAAGCGACGCCGATCCGTGGCGAGTGGTGGAACAGATTCTCGCGCTCGGCATTTTTCCGAAGGTGACCGCGTGATGACCAAGCGACGGCGTGCCATGGCGATCTTCGGCGGATGTCTCGCCGCCGTCGCCGCAGCGGCCGCTCTCGCGAAGTCGCCCGCGAAACCACCGGCTACTCCCGCAGGCTCGATGTTCATCACGGACCGCGGAAATTTCCGCATCCTCGTCGGCGGGCAGCAGGTGGGCAAGGAAGAGTTCGAGATCAATCCCAACGGCGACAACTGGGTCGCGCACGGGAGTTCGGACGTCCAGACGGCCGACGGCGTCACGCATGTCTCAGGGACGCTCCAGTTGCGGTCCGACGGCTTGCCGTTGAAATACGAGTGGGCGACGCAAGGCAAGAAGAAGGCATCCGCCACGATCGACTTCAGCAATCTGACCGCGACGATCGAACTGCACCTGGAGGGAGCGAAACCCTACACGCAGCAGTTCACGTTCAACACCTCACCGATCACGGTGCTCGACAACAATCTGTATCACCAGTACGCTGTCGTCGCGCGGCTCTACGACCGGCAGAAGAAAGGGCCGCAGACTTTCTCGGTTCTCGTGCCGCAGTCGCTGACGCCGGGAACGATCACGGTCGATTCGCTCGGCGATCAGAATGTGGACGGAAAGAAACTCGAAGAGTTGACCGTGAAGACCGAAGACCTCGAAGTGGACCTATTCCTCGACGGCACTGGGCGGCTGATCCGCCTGGCCGCCCCCAGCAGCAACGCCGAAATCGTCCGCGAGTAGTCGCGCGATCAGGCGCCCGGATGTTCCAGCAGCAGTCGAATCCCGCCGTTCACGGTGCGCACGGAAATTGCGCCGCCGCCGTGGCCGAGGCGCCCGTGAAAAGCCCGCGCGCCCGGAAGCGCCGCGGCGGAAGTGACGGGAACTTCGGAATACAAGTCGCCATTCATGTTGCGCACGTTCAGATCGGCGCGCGCGTCCCACGGAAGCCCCAGCTCCACCGAGCCGTTCACCGTCTCGAGGTTCATCGGCGCGCCGTCGCTCAACTGCCGCAGCTCGAGGCGCAGATTCCCGTTGGTGGTCTTCGCATTGAACCGCCCGGAACTTTGCAGCACTTCAACGTCGCCGTTCACCGAGCGCAGTTCCCCGCCCCCGTCGACGCCGCGCACCACAAGGCTTCCGTTCACCGTATGAACGCTGCCGAGCAGCACGCGATTCGGCACGTGGATGTGATATTCAACCGCGACGCCCACGCCTTCACCATCGGGATAGCGCGTGTGAACGTCCACTTCGCAGGGATGGCTTTCGACTTCGATCTGCACGCGATCCACGTCGCGCGGATCGTTCTGGGAGGTCTTGACGGCGCGCACTTCCACTTCGTCGCGGTCCCAGCCTTCCACCTGCACGGAGCCGTTGACGTTGTCGAGCACGAAATGGCCGCCCGACTGGAGCGGGTACGTGCGCTCGAAGATCTGCTCGGTGGTGGCGAAGCCGGGCAGCGCCGTGCAGATCACCGCGCCGATCACCACCAGTGCTCGCGCTGCGAATATCGGAAAAGAACTGCCTCGCGTCGTTTGCACGTTACGCCCCCTGAAGTGCAGTTTCCGCGGCCGTCGCTAACGGCCCTGCATCTACCCTCTACTACGCTTGGCGCCGGCGTTTGGTTCCCTAATGGGAAGCGCCCGGCAAATCCTGTTGCATCAGCTGCTGCTGAAGTTCCTCCGTCTGCTTTTGCAGCTGAGACATCTGCTGCCTGTAGAGCTGGACCTGCTTGTCCGTGTCGCTCAAGACGAACCGGATATTGCCGGCGACTGTGCGCAAGCGAAGCAGCTCGCCGCCGCCGTTCAGCGCGCCCGCGGCTCGCACCGCATGAGTGCCCTTCGACGAATCGTCGTGGCTCACCTTCAGCGGGAAAGCCGGATCGATGATGACTTGATGATCGTCGCCCTTTTCGACTTGCGCGTCGATGGTGACGGGCAGCTCGCGCGGAAGATGCACGACGATGTCACCGTCGCTCGATTGAAGGTCGCACGTGCCCGAAGATTTCGAAGGTGCTACGAACCACGCCGTGATGCCGCCGGCGTTCGTCGACGCTTTGACGGGGCTGTCAACCTGGGTCAGGTAGATGCTGCCGCCGCCCGTCTCGAGGTCGGTCGGCCCGAACATGCGGACCACGCGGATGCCGCCGCCGCCCGTCTTCGCGCGGACGAGGCCTGCCGCTTCGCCCACCTGGATTTCTCCGCCATCAGTGGAGGCCGTCAGTTCAGCTCCGGAATGGCCCAGCGTGATATTCCCGCCGCCGGTTTCCAGACGCGCCGTTCCCTGAATGGACGCGACGCGAATGTGCCCGCCGCTGGTGTGCAGCGTCGCATTGCCGGAAACGGAGCCGACGACGATGTGTCCGCCGCCCGTGCTGGCGATCAGCTCGCCCGCGACGCTCTTGGCGACGATGTTGCCGCCGCCGGTTTCAAGGCGCGCCGGTCCGCTGATATTCCCCGCCGTGATGTTGCCACCCGCGGTCGAAAGCTTCACGTGGCCCTGAATCTCCGCGGCGTCGATGTTGCCGCCTCCGGTGGAGACCTCAAAGCTCACGTTCTTGGGAATGTCCAATTCGAGAGTGGCCCACAGGCGGCCCGTCCAATGGCGGCCCGGCGACTCCGCCACAAGCGACACGCCGTCCGGCTTCTGCCGCACCGACACAGTAAAACTCTTCAGGAGTTGTGGGGCGTCCTTCTGCGAGCGGTCGGTTTCGAGATGAATGCGATAGTCCACTTTGTCGGCGTCGTGCGTGCGGATCACGATGCTGCCCAGTTCGGTGGAGAGACGCACGCGGTCGCCCTCTTGCGTCGGGACGGAGCCGGTCAAGTCCTGCGTCAGTCGCGGGCCGGAGCTGGCGCCTGCGGGATCGACGGGCTTGCGGTGTGCCGAGGCGGTGGCCGTCAGGATTCCGAGGGTCAGGACCGAAAATCCGAGTGCCGCCAGAACTTTCGTGTGAGGGCGGTGGCGAGAGCTCGGCGGCGTCATTTGGAATCGTGTCATCAGAACTTCGCGCGAGGGCCCAGTTCACCAAGGGCGGCGGCGCTCTGCAAGCGAATGTACGTATTCGGGTCCTTCTGCATGCGATCGCGAAGCACGGAGACCATGCGATCGTCGCTCACGGCACCTTCCTTCGCCGCCATGCCGCGCAGGGCGTTGATCGCTTCGACGCGAACGCCGGGATTCTGGTCTTCGACGAGCGCGTCCAGCAGAGTCTCGCGAACCATGTCCCCGGGATCGACTCCTTTGAGCGCTTCCAGAGCCTTCAGACGCACGGCCGCGTTGCGGTCCTTGCGAACCGCGCGGCAGAGCGCCGAGCGAACGTCAGGATCGTTGCCGCGAGAGCGCAGGCAATCGACGGCGTCGAGGCGAATGTCCGGGCAGATGCGATCGCCCTGCGCCAGGATGCCGAGCAGCGCGTCCTTCACATCGTCGTCGTTCACGGTGCCCTGCACTGTCACCGGCTGCCGCGCATTCAGCTGCACTTCGACGCGCGCCGGCCCTTCGCCGCCGGACGGAACGACGTTGATGCCGGCCACATCCGCGGAATGAAAATCGATTCCCGTGGGAAGTGAATCGGCTGGAGCGCTGACATTCGATGCGACCGGAGAAGTCACGTTTTGGGAGGCGTTGTCCGCGGGATTGGCGCCGCCGGGATGGCGCAGCAGGCGCGGCGCCACAACTCCGACGGTGAACCCGATCAGGATCAGCATCGCCGCGCTCCAGGCAGGGCGCGGAGCGAGCCAACTGGAGGGAAGCGCCGATCCGAAGACGCGGCTAAGCCAGCTGCGATCTTCCTCGCGGTCGAGCGCGTCCTCGAGCTCCGCGCGGCATTCTGCGAGCAGAGACGCGTCCGGCTCGAGCCGATTCGCTCCGATCAGCGCCAGGATTTCTTTTTCGCGTTCGAGGGATTCAGAGCAGGCGGGGCAGGCGGAGAGATGTGCCGCGAGGCGGGACTGATCGGCGGCGTCCAATTCTTGGCCCCCGGCTGCGAGCGTAAGCAGCGGCTGCCAGTCCGCGCAGGCCGCGGCGGTTGCACCCGTCTTCATTCCGCCGTCGCCCGCATTCGAATTGAAGTCTCGGTTCACTCGATCGATCCTCGACTACCGCAGCGGATCCAGGCTCTCGCGCAGTTTTCGCGTGGCCCGGAACAGCGAATTCTTGGCGGTCTCCTCCGACGTGCCGAGGAGGTCGCCGATGGCGCGCAAACGCAATCCCTGATAGTGCTTCATCTCGAAAACCATGCGCTCGCGGGGCGAAAGGCGCTTCATCGCTTCCTGGATATGCCTGCCCAATTCCTGGCCCAGCAGCCGCTTTTCGGGATTGGCCGACGCGCTCATTTCCGGCTGCCGGTCGAAGAAGTCGCGGGTTCCGCCATCCGCATCCTCCGGCACCGGCGCCTGCTCCTCCCGGTGACTCGTCCGGCGCCGCAGATGATCCAGCGCCACGTTGGTCACGATCCGGTAGAGCCAGGTGTAAAACGCGCACTCGAACCGGAAACGGTGCAGGTTCCGATACACGCGCAGGAAGCTTTCCTGGTACACGTCGCGAGCATCTTCGGGACGATGCACCAGGTTCAGCGCGAGGCGCAGAACATCGCGGTCGTAGCGGCGTACCAAGTCCTCGAACGCCAAGCGGTCTCCCGCCTGGGCCTTACGGACCAGTGCCTGCTCTTCCGCGAGCCTCACCGCCGCTGCCTGGCGCGCATCTCCCTCGAGTGCGACGCTCATCCCCATAGTTTGTGCCGTTAAGCTGGAATCAGCCTCCGGCCGCTCGCCTGTGCGGACCGGCTGCCCTGCCCCGGCTTCCAGCCTCTCTCCGGGCTCCAAGGGAATAGACGCCCCGGCCGCCCCTTGGTTAGCAGCCCGGGCGTCCATTTTGGCACTTTCGGATCGTTCGTCCAAGGGACGCCCATCCCGTTGAGATTCGCCGCTGGTGCTCTGGGCGGTGATCATGGGGGTCACGCCACCCAGTCTCGCGCCGAGGCTTGCGTTCATACAACTGATATACGTTTGGAGCTATCCGGCGATTGCGCCCAATTTGGCTGCGCAATGCCGGCCTGGGAATGGGCGTCAGTTCCGCTGGAGGTAGGCGCCGAGACGAATCAGACCGTAGATCGCCACGGAAATCAGGAAATCCACGCCCAGGCCCAAGTCGATGTCGGAACCGTGATGCCGCAGGGAATTCGGCAGGTGAGGGACGAAAGAAAAGTAGTAGACGACTTGGCCGAGAAGAATCGCGACCAGATATTCAAGCCACCGCCGGGGAGTTGCTCCGAGGAATTGGCTGGCCATGTGAGCGTCGTCAAGAACCCCGTCTGAGGTTCAGTTTCGCGCTGCGGACGCACTGCGGCTTGCGGTCAGCGAATAGTAGATCGTCTCGATGAAGGCGTCGGTGTTCACGAAGGTGCCGGAGTATTTCTGCCAGGGCGCCAGAATCTTTTCCTGCTTCATTTGATCGAGCGTCTTGTGCGCGGCGAGCGCGGCCTGCACCGCGCCCGACGTGTCCCGCATCATCTTCGTGTACTCCCGGACGTCGTCGAGGGTCGCAATCGCGCCGTGGCCGGGGATTACTTTTACGTCCGCCGGAAATTCGGAGCTGGCGCGGTCGCAGGCGGCGACCATGCCTTGCACCGTTCCTCCCCCGTTGACGTCGATGAACGGAAAGCCGTATCGGATGAACTCGTCGCCCATGTGAACCACGTTGCTCTTCGTGAAGAAGACGACGGAATCGCCGTCGGTGTGGGCGGCCGGGAAATGGATGATTCGAATGTCCTCGCCGTTGAAGTGAACCGTCATCTCGCGATCGTAGGTGATCACCGGCAGGGCCGCTTTCGGCTGCGGCGGCTGCTGAAATTTGAGCGCGCCGCCGTTGCCGCCGGTGCTGCCGTTTTCCAGGCGCTTTCGGAGATTGTCGTTGGCGATGATCGTGGCGCCGCGCTGCCCGAACGCGATGTTTCCATCGGTGTGGTCGCTGTGATAGTGCGTATCCACCACGAATCGCACCGGCTTGTCGGTGATCCCGATGCCCTTTAGCGCCGCTTCAATCTTGTCCGCGAGAGGGGCGTATTCCGTATCAACGATCAGGATGCCGTCATCGCCTACAGAAGCCGCGATATTGCCGCCCGCGCCTTCCAGCATGTAGACGCTGCCGGAAACCTTCGTGACCTTGATCTCCACCTTGGAAAAATCCTGCGGCTGCTGCGCGGACACGACGCTCGGCAGACACAGAAGCGCGATCAGGCAGAACTTGCGCATGAGCAGTTCCCCTCCCTTGAAGCGGCCGGATTCTACCACCGAAACGCGTGCAAATCGCGACGCACGGTCGTGCTACAGTGCAGCGCCGGGGGCGCAGATGGCAAGAGCAAGCGCGAATTCGATCATCGCGAGCGCGATCTTACTGTGTTGCCTCGCGCCCGGCGTTCGCGCGGCGCAAGACGCGAACGCAGCGAAAGGAATTGGCGAGGCGCTTTATCGCGAGCGCTGCGCCTCGTGCCATGAGGGACAGGTCGCGCGCGCCCCGGTCCGGGCGGCGCTTGCGCTCATGTCGAGGCAAGACATCAGAATCGCGCTGAGCACCGGAAACATGCGCACCCAAGCCGCGAATCTTGCGCCCGAGCAAATCGACGCGCTCGCTCAATTGCTCTCCGATCGCGAGGCGGCGCACGAACAAGTCGCCGCCGACGTCGACCTGTGCCCGGCGAGCGCCCCGGGGTTCACGCCTGAGTCCAACCAACCACATTGGAATGGCTGGGGCGTCGATGCAACGCAGCACCGATTTCAGCCCGAGGCGATGGCGCGGCTGAGTACCGATCAAGCTCCCCGGCTGAAATTGAAGTGGGCGTTTGGATACGAGGACGCGAATCAAGCCTACGCGCAGCCGGCGGTGGTCGGCGGCAGACTCTTTGTCGGAAGCGCCGGGCGCAGAGTCTATTCGCTCGATGCGAAGAGCGGCTGCATCTACTGGAAGATTCAGACCGATTCCCCGGTTCGCACCGCGATCACCGTTGGCGCTCTCGGCAATCGCTGGGCCGCGTACTTTGGCGATCAGCACGGCAACGTCTACGCCGTCGACGCCTCGACTGGAAACATTCTGTGGAAGACGAGCCTCGATTCGCATCCCGACGTGCACGTCACCGGCGCGCCGACGCTGGCTGATGGCCGGCTCTATGTGGGCGTGTCCTCGCTGGAAGAAGTGAGCGGCGCGGACGCGAAAGACGAGTGCTGCAAATTCCGCGGGAGCCTTTCCGCGCTCGACACGGCGACCGGCAAAGTGATCTGGAAAAGCTACACGATCGCCGAAGAGCCGAAGCCGACCGGCAAGAACAAGAACGGCGTGCAATTGTGGGGGCCTTCCGGCGCGGGAATCTGGTCGTCGCCGACAATCGACCTGAAGAGGCACACCGTCTACGTGACCACAGGCGACAATTATTCCGATCCGCCGACGAACACGTCGGACGCGTTCATGGCCTTCGACATGGACACGGGCAACCTCCTGTGGTCGAGCCAGACCACGAAGGGGGACGCGTACAACGTCGATTGCGACATCCCGGACGACGCACAGGTGAATTGCCCGAAATCCGGCGGGCCGGATTTCGATTTCGGCTCGTCGGCGATTCTGGTCGATCTGCCGAACGGCAAGCGCGCACTGGTCGCCGGAGCGAAATCCGGAATCGTCTACGCGGTCGATCCGGATCGGCAGGGCAAGCGATTGTGGCAGCGGCGCGTGGGACGCGGCGGCACACTCGGCGGCGTGCAGTGGGGCTCTGCGGCGGACGCGGACAATATCTATGTTGCGGTATCCGACGTGCAACGGCGCGCCGCTCCGGCGGGATCGGCGGCGGGCCGCGACTCCGTCTACGGCGTGCCTTACGAGCTCGATCCGAAGATCGGCGGCGGCCTCTTCGCGCTGAGACTCGACACCGGCGCGGTCGTCTGGCACACGCCGCATCCCGGCTGCACGCGGCCCGGATGCAGTCCGGCACAATCGGCCGCGGTGACGGCGATTCCGAAAATCGTGTTCTCCGGCGGAGTGGACGGCCACCTGCGCGCGTATTCCGCGAAGGACGGCAAGATCGTCTGGGACGCCGATACGCAGCAGGAGTACAAGACGGTGAACGGCGTGAAAGCAAGCGGCGGATCGATCGACGAATCGGGCCCCGTCGTCGTGGACGGAATCCTGTACGTCAATTCGGGATACTTCTTTCAAGGCAGCACGGCCGGCAACGTCCTGCTGGCGTTTTCTGTGGACGGCAAATAGCCCGCCCTTCGCGGTACGATCTTTCATAGCATGGCCATCGCGCTGAACAATTCCGTGAAATATCTGAAGGGCGTCGGCCCGCAGCGCGCGGCCACGCTCGAAGAGCGCGGCATCACGACCGTCGGCGACCTGCTCGGCTACCTTCCCTTCCGCTACGAAGACCGCATCCGCTTCACGCCCATCGCGGAGATGATTCCGGGACAGGTTTACACCGCGCTTGCGGAGGTGGGCGCGGGAGGCGGCAGCACGGTTCGCTTCGCGCGCGGGCGCGGGCCTGTGTTTCACGTGACGCTGAAGGATTCCTCCGGCTCGCTGCACGCGCGTTTCTTTCACGGCGCGTATCTCGAAGGCCGCTTGAAGGAAGGGCAGCGGCTCGTCCTGCACGGCAAAGTGGAAGGCGACCCCTATCGCGGCGGGCGGCGCGAAATGGTGAATCCGCAGATCGAGTTGGTCGGAGCCGCAGACGAGGCGTCCGTCGATTCCACCGAAGTGGGCCGCATCGTTCCAGTGTACGAGGCGATCGGCGGGATCAGCTCGCGGATGCTGCGCCGCATCATCTTCGGCGTGTTGCGCGATTTCGATGGCAACCTGCCCGACCCGCTGCCCGAAGAAATCCGCCAGCGCTTTCGTTTTCCCACGCGGCGTGAAGCTCTCATCTACGCTCACTTCCCGCCCAAGGATGAAAGCCTCGAACTGCTCAACAGTTTTCGCAGTCCGGCGCAGGTGCGGCTGATCTTCGAGGAGTTCTTCTACTACCAACTGGCGCTCGCGCTGCGCCGCCAGCGGGATCAGCGGCAATCCGGCCTCGCGATGCGCGTCCGCGAAGATAGAGTGCGCGACGCGCTGAAGCGCATCCTGCCGTTCAAGCCGACCGCGGCGCAGAAGCGCGTGCTGGCAGAAATCGCCGCCGATCTGGAGCGGCCGCATCCGATGCACCGGCTGCTCGAAGGCGACGTGGGCAGCGGCAAAACGATCGTGGCGCTCGAGGCGGCGACGATCGTGATCGAAAACGGCTACCAGGTCGCGCTGATGGCGCCCACGGAAATTCTGGCGGCGCAGCATTTTCTCTCCGCGCGGCGCGTGTTTCAGGCCGTCGGCTACGGCGTCGATCTGATCGTCGCGGGACAGAAGCGCGCGGAGCGCGAGGCAGTGCTTGCGCGCGTGGAAAGCGGCCAGACGCACATTCTGGTTGGGACGCACGCGCTGATTGAAGATCCCGTGAAGTTTCACCGGCTGGGACTCGTGATCGTCGACGAGCAGCACCGCTTCGGAGTCCTGCAACGCAAGCGGCTGATCGAGAAAGGCGCCTCGCCGCACGTGCTGGTGATGACCGCGACGCCGATTCCGCGCACTCTCGCGCTCACTCTCTACGGCGATCTCGATCTCTCCGTGATCGGCGAGATGCCGCCGGGCCGCACGCCGGTCGTCACGCGATGGGCGCACGAGACGCAGCTCGCCGGCGTGTGGGAGTCGCTGCGCCGCGAAATCGCGCGCGGGCGGCAAGCGTTCGTGCTCTACCCGGTGATCGAGGAGTCGAAGCAGGAGCTCAAAGCGGCGACGCTCGAATACGAGCGGCTCGCCAAGACTGTATTCCCGAAGCTGCGGGTCGGCCTGTTGCACGGCCGCCTGAAGAACGAGGAAAAAGACGCGGTGATGGAGCGGTTCCGCCGCGGCGAGACCCATATTCTGGTGGCAACCACCGTGATCGAGGTGGGCGTGGACGTGCCGAACGCCACCGTGATGGTGATCGAGCACGCCGATCGTTTCGGATTGGCGCAGCTGCATCAGCTTCGCGGGCGGATCGGGCGCGGCTCGGAGAAGTCCTATTGCGTCCTCGTCGCGCCGAAGTCGATCAAGGGAGACGCGAAAGAGCGCATCGAGACGATGGTGGCCACATCGAATGGATTCGAGATTGCCGAGCGCGACTTGAAGCAGCGCGGCCCGGGCGAGTTTTTCGGCACGCGCCAGCACGGCGACGCGGCGTTTTCCTTCGCGCAGCCGCTGCGCGATCACGAACTGCTCGAGCTCGCGCGGCGCGAAGCGTTTGCGCTCGCCGAAAATCCGGAGCGAGCCAGCGAAATCGTGACGCGGCTGGAAGCGTCCAGCCCGGCGTGGCAGAAGCGCTATCAACTGGCGTCGGTGGGATAGCGGGGAGCGGGACCGTGCGCGTGATCGCGGGAAAGTTTCGCAGCCGAGCGCTGAAGGGTCCGGGCACGATGCGCCTGCGCCCGACGAGCGACCGGCTGCGCGAAACTCTCTTCAACGTCCTCGGTCCCGCAGTCGAGGATTCCCTCTTCATCGACCTCTACGCGGGCACGGGCGCGGTTGGAATCGAAGCGGTCAGCCGAGGGGCGCGGCAGGTGATCCTGGTTGAGTCCAACGCCAAAGCCGCCCGGCTGATCCAGCAGAATCTGGCCGCGCTCGGCATTCGCGCCGAGGCGGAGCTGATCGAGGCCGACGCCATCGCAAGTTTGAAGCGAATCTCCGCGCGGCACCTGCTGGCCGATTTCATCTTTCTCGATCCGCCGTACGACGAAGCGGACGAGCCTGACCGCCTGCTCGAATTCCTGGACGCGTCCCATGTGGTCGCGCCGCAAGGCGTCGTGATTGTCGAGCATCGGACCGGCGCGGAACTTCCCGATCGCCTCGACCGGCTGGAGTGCGTCCGCGAACTGGAGCAGGGCGACGCCACTCTGAGCTTCTACCGGCTCGCCGCAGCCGCCTGAGCCGGACCCTGCATCCGAGCAGGGTATAATGGCCGGACCCATGGCGCCCCTTCTGCAGGCCGAGGCCCCTCCGCGCGCGGACGACCTGATCGAACTCTCGCCGCACGCGCGCCTGCCCCGGCTCGACTTGGGCATCGACTGGGGCAAACCTGCGGACGAGTTTCGCACCAGCCTCGCGAGCCTCTTCCGCGGGCCGAGCGCGCCGAAGGATTGGGAGACGGCGCGGAATCGCATTCTGCGAGTCCAGTGGATTGAAGGCCGGCTGCCGGGCCGTGCGTTCACGGCGTCGAGCCTGTGGCACGTGATTCTGATCTGGCTGCTGACCCTGCCGATCTGGGGCTTCCTGCCGCAAAGCACGCCGAATCTGGCCCCGGTGCAAATCGAGCTGACGTGGTATCCCACGCAGGTGGACCTGCCGCCGATCTCGCTGCCCGCCGCGAAGCCGAAACGAGCCGCGCAGCCGAAAAAGCCGGTCGAGGCAGCGAAACCGGCGGAGGAGCGCGGCGCCGATGCATTTCACCCGAGGCAGACGATCCTTTCGGTTCCGATTCGCGTAACGCATCCCCGGCAAACTCTGATTCGGCCCGATGCGCCGGACACGCCGCCGAAAATCGTGCCCCAGCTGCCGAACATCGTGCAGTGGAGCGCTCCCGAACTGGCGAAGCCGAAGTTTCCCGTCGCTCCGTCGGCCTCCGCGCCGAAGATACAGGAGCGCACGGTGCAGAACGTGGCCGCGCCCGAATTGCGGAACACGGAAAAGAAGCCGGGGCCGCTCAACATCGAAGCCCAGCCGGTGACCATTGCGCGGCCGAAGATTCCGCTGAGCGCGATGTCCGCGCCGGTGACGCGCGAGCATGCGGCGAAGCCGGACGCCGCAGCTCCCGAAATCGGCGGGGCGCAGAACGATCCGAACATGCGCAATGTGATCGCTCTTTCGGCGACGCCGGGACCCCCCGCGCCGATATCGACCGTGCCGGAGGGAAATCTGGCGGCGCGCATTTCGATTTCACCCGCGGGCACGAAACCGGGAGAGCCGGGCGGAAGCGAGAAGAGCGCAGCCAGCAGCGCCGGTGGAAGCGGTGGAGCGTCTCCCGGTGCGATCGCGGCGGGAGGCGCCGGCGGCAGCGCGAGTTCCCTGCCCGCAGCCATCAGCATCAGCGGCGCCAGCGAGCCGCGGCCCAGCGCAGGCGGCGGAGGCGGAGGGATCGCCTCGGGAGCAGGCCGCGCCGGAAAGCTGAACCTGAATCCCAAGACCCCGTATCAGCCGAGCGTCAACACGCGCCGTGCGCCAGCCGACGCGAGCGCGCTCGATCCCAGCCTGCCGCCGGAAAAGATTCTCTCCGGCGAAGTGTTTACCATGCACGTGAACCGGCCGAATCTGACGAGCGCTGCGGGAAGCTGGATCTTGAGCTTCGCGGAGCTGGAAGAGGGCGAAGACCCGCCGTACAGGCACAAAGACCCGCTGGCCGCGCCGGTGCCGATGCAGATGTCCGACCCGAAGTATCCGCCCGAGCTGATCAAGGGCCACGTGCAGGGCGAAGTGGTGCTCTACGCGATCATTCGCAAGGACGGGTCAGTGGACAGCATTCAGATCGTGCGCGGTCTCGATCCGCAGCTCGACCGCAACGCGATCGACGCCTTCAGGCAGTGGACCTTTCAGCCCGCCACGCGGGCCAGGGTGCCTGTGGATTCCGAAGTCGTGATCCACGTGCCGTTCCGCTATCAGGACCCGCATGATTACGCGCCGCGGTAGCCCCGGCCGCCCTCAGGCAGACAGCGTCTTCATCAGCCGCGAAATCTCTTCCGGCGTGTTGTAGATGTGCGGCGAAATGCGCAGCGCGTTGTCGCGCAGGCTGACGGAAATCTGCGCGGCGCTCAGCTTTTCGTGCAGCGCCGCAGTGTCTTTCGGATCGGGCGCCGAAATGCATACATACGGTCCGCGGCGCTCGCGCTCCGCCGGCGAGGCGAGCACGCACGGCGTGCTCGGCAGGCGCTCGATGATTTCGCCCACGAGCCCGTCGATGTAGCGCTGCGCGGCGTCCACGCCGATGCGCTCGACGAAATCGAGCGCCGAATCCATCGCGGCGAGATTCGTGAAGCTGGCGGGCTCGGCGGAATCCCAGCGGCGAGCGCCGGGCGCGGGCCGCATGTTGCCCATCGTGGGCATCGCGTGAAATTCCCGCGCGCCCTCGAGGGCCATGAAGTAAACCGCGCCGAGCGGCAGGCGCTCCGTCCATTCACTCGCCACCCAGAAGAAGCCCGTGCCGTACGGCCCGAAAAGCCATTTGTATCCGCTGCAGACGGCCATCGTGGCGCCCAGCTCCCGGATGTCGACCGGCATGCCGCCGCAACACTGCGTGATGTCCAGCAGCAGCGCCGCGCCGGATTTCTCGCAAGCGCGCCCAACGCGAGCCGCGTCGAGCTTGGCTCCGTTATCGAATCGGACGAGGCTCGCGGACACCACGCGCGTCCGCGGGCCGATCTGCTCGACGTAGTCGTCCGCGGAAATGAACCGTCCGCGCGGCTCAACCAGGCGCACGCGGAGCTTTCCCGCTTCCTGGTAGCGCAGCCACGTCGAGAAATGCGCGGGAAACTCGCCGCGCCCCACCAGCACCTCGTCGCCCGGCTTCCAGTCAATGCCCGCGGCAACGGCCGCGAGACCGGCGCTCGCGCCCGTGGTGACCGCGACCTCGTCGGCGCGGCCGCCGATCAGTCGCGCGACTCTCTCGCGAATGCGATCGGGGAGATCGAAGTACGCGCTGTCCGGAAGCCGGTACGGATGCTTCTTCCATTCGAGCGCGGCAACCGCTTCCCGCGCGGCGACCAGCGGCATCGGGCCTTGAAGCGCGGCGTTGAGGTAAGTGACGCCTTCGAAATCGGCGAACTCAGCGCGATAGTTGGCTTGCACAGCCGTCGTTTCGTTTCTCATGCCGCGATTTTATCGAGGAGGGCCAAGCGCGAAAAGCGCCGCGCCGGCCGCCGCAGCGGACAAATTGGACCGTGGACTCCGGGGCCGCTAGAAGTGGCCGCGCAGCTCGCGAAACGCGGCGAGGATCAGCAGTTTGCCGGTGCCGCTTTCAAGCTCGGACTTTTCCAGCTCCCACGTGGCCGAATGTGGAATGAAAACGGCGTTCAGTCCCGACTGGAGCGCCGGATTGATGTCGCTGCGCGGGCTATTGCCGATCATCCAGCCGTGGGCCTTCACGATCTTGAATTGTTCGATCATGCGCCCGTAAGTGTCCGCGTCTTTTTCGAGCACGATTTCAATCGCCTCGAAGTAGGACTGCAATCCGGATCGCTCGACCTTCGCGGCCTGTTCGGCGGGTTCTCCCTTGGTCAACAGGATCAGGCGGTGCCGCTTGGCCAGATAGACGAGCGTTTCGGGAACGCCTTCGAGAATGTGCGGCGGCGTGCCTTCCAGCTCCTTCGCCATCCGCTCGATTTCCTTCACGATTTCGCGCCGCGCCGAATTCCCGGCGAGCTTCAGATACGTGTCCTCCAGCGAGCGGCGGAAGCTGCGCACGCCGTAGCCGTGCTGGCGAATGTTGCGGCGCTCGGTCTCGTTCAGAATGTGGCGGATGTACTCGCGCGTGTAGCCGAGATGCTCGAGCGTGGAGATGAAATCGTCGATCGCCTTCTCGAAGAAAATGTTGTTTTCCCAGAGAGTGTCATCGGCGTCGATCAGAAGTGTGTGGCGCGCCATCGGATGGTCCCAAAACCAAATCTTGCTTCAGCGCGGGAGAGAAGAGAAGGAAATTCTTGCGGCGAGCGGCGATGCGTGCCGCGGAAAGCTCAGGCGGGAGCGGGAAGGAACTCGTAGCGCTCGATCCGTGCGGCCACGCCCCGGCGTCCGTTGTGCGATTCCACGCGAAGCACTCGGCCGTAGCAGCGGATGTGGACGTCTCCGGCGAGGGTGATCTGCTGCGGGAGCGTCAGGACGAACTCGATCGAACTGCCCGTTTCGACGGACGCCTCGATCATGAAGTAAAGACCGCGAAAGCTGACGTCGCGGGTCTCGCCTGTCTTTTCGGTGACGCCGTTTTCGGCGCTGAACCGGACCCGCAGCGGAAGCATCATTGAAAAACGCCGTGCGGCGCGGCGCTCCACACCGTTTTCCATGAGACCTCCGTGCCCCGCGAGTCGCCCAAACCTATCATCGGTCCATGGCCCGCGCAACGGCTTTTCGGCGCGAAAACGGCGGATATGAGTACCACAACTCGTGCCTTGCGGCCGAGCCGTGGCCGCAATCGGACTTGGAACGCGGGACCCGGCGCATCCGTTTGACCTGAGCCTGCCCTGCCGCTAGGATGGGACGCAATGGAGCATGCCGACACTCGCGAAGACAGGCGCAACCATCCTCGCGCCCAGCTTCGGCTTCCGGCGCGAATTCGCTGGCAAGGCCCCCTGGGTATGCGAGTGGAGGTGACGGAAACGGTGGACGTATCGCGCGAGGGCGTGCTGCTTCGTCGCAATGAGGCGTGCGAGCCCAGGACGCGGGTCTGGCTGGTGTTCCCCTACGAACGCGCCGGCGGCGCAGCCGCGCAGCCGGAGGTGCCCGGGCGAGTTACTCGAGTCGCGCCGGACGAGAGTGGCGGCTACTGGGTCGCCGTGCGCCTGGAGGTGCCGCAGCGCTGCGCTCCGCGCCCGGCCGAACAGGAGCGGCGCCGCTCCGAGCGCGTGGCGTTCGCGCTGCCGATCTTCGTGCGGCTGGACGGGACGCCGTGGCCCGAAGAATCCATGACGCGGGACCTCTCGCGCAATGGCGCGCGCTTCGAAACGTCGCATATTTACGCCGCGGGCGAGACCGTCATCGCGCAGATTCCGTGGGGCGAATGGTCGAAGAAGGGCGAGCTCCGGGGACGAGTGGTCCGCGTGGAAAGCGTGCCGGATTCGCCGGGTCCCGCGCCGATGGCGAACCCGGAAAAGGGCGCGAGCGCGATCGTCACTGCGGTGGCCGTGGAGTGGCTGAACGGTGACGGCGCGGCCCATGCCGCGAAGCCGTCAGCCGCATGAGCGCCCGCCTGCTCGGATACTCTCGCCGTGGCTGACGTCTTTCATCGCAGCTTCTTTCTCGAAGGGCCCGCGGGTCGCCTCGAAGCGCTGCTCTGGACCTCGTCGGCGCCGAACCCCGGCTTTGCCGCTCTCGTCTGCCACCCGCATCCGCTCTACGGCGGCACGATGCACAACAAGGTCGTCTATCAAGCCGCGAAGGCGCTGCATCAAAAAGGCGCTCCCGTGCTGCGTTTCAACTTTCGCGGCGCCGGCCGCAGCGAAGGCGAACATGACAAAGGCGCCGGCGAACAAGGCGATGTCCGCGCCGCGCTCGACTATCTGGCGGCGGAGTTTCCGGGCAAGCCGATCGTGCTCGCGGGATTCAGCTTTGGTTCGTCGGTCGGCTTGCGGGTCGGATGCAAAGATTCGCGCGTGTCGCGCCTGATCGCGCTCGGGCTGCCGGTGAACAACGTCGATGTTTCGTATTTGCGCGAGTGCGCGAAACCAAAGCTCTTCATTCAGGGAGGTCGCGATGAGTTCGGCTCACGCGAAAAATTGGAAACCGCGTACGCGACTTTTTCCGAACCGAAGAAACTTGTCTTCATCGACGGTGCGGACCACTTCTTCACCGATCAACTCGACGAAATCGCTCCCGTGATTCACGATTGGCTGGACTCGCAGGCCTGACCAGGAGGGGCGTTGCCGCTAGGTCTTGCGTTCGAACAATTTCAGGAATTGGTCGCGCGGCGCCGGCTCGACGGAGATTACCTCGAGGTTGGCTCGCACGTGCGCGGCGCTGCTCATACCCACAAGCGCCGTGGTGACGCCGGGCACGGAGCGCGCGAACTGCAGGGATTGTGACACGTTGCTCGCCAGTCCAAGCGCCTCGCCAATGTACGGCGGCAGATTTCGGGTGAGCTGGCCTTGCAGCAGCGCGGCGCTGGTGACGAGCGTGATGCGCAGTGCTCGCGCCGCCTGCACCATCGCCATCGTTTTTCCCGTCACGATCTGATTCGGCCGCAATAGCGCCTCCGGCATCGCCAGATTCAGCGGCAGCTGCACGAAGCGGCAGTGGTGATCCGCGCCGCCAACCTCCCGCGCAATCTCCTCCATCGACGCCAGCGAAAGATAGCCCTGCGCCTTCGGGTCCTCGCGAAACGCATTCCACGTCGCCAGTCCATAAGCGCCGATTTTTCCTGCGGCGACAGCCGATTCGAGAAACTTGAAAGCGTCGCCGATGCGCTTGCGAAATTGGTCCGGGGAAACTTCGCCGAGCTGCGTCTCCGGATTGTGGAGATAGAAGACGTCGATGCAATCGATGCCGAAATTCGCAAGGCTGCGTCCGAGCTGGTCGGCCAGGTACGCTGGCGTCATGCAATGGCATCCCGCCGCGATATCCTCCGGGCCAAAGATTCCGCGCTCCATGTACTCGCGCGAAAAGTATTCCTCGGCGTCGGTGGGCATCACTCCATCCGGCGTCAGAAAACCCGCCTTGGTGCACAAGATAATTTCGTCGCGCGAAAAACCCCTGGCGGCGAGCAGCTTCAGCGCGGCGCCAACCGACCGTTCGCTGCGCTGCAGGCGATAGTTGATGGCGGAGTCGATCAGATGGATGCCGCCTTCGACGGCCGCAACGATCGCCTCGGTGTAGCCCTTGTCGGTAGCGGCGTCCGGCTCGCCCAGATACGTCCCGATCCCGATCGAAGGCAGTAGAAGCCCGCCGGCCGCCTCGCGAAAATGCCCGGCAGCGGTGCGTCCCTGGAATCGAGCGGCGTAACGCAGAGTGCCCTGGGGCGTGGCCCGGCCGGGCATACGCTGGCCGGCCGGTTGCGTGGACGACATCAAGACCTCGTTTCAACGAGCGGGCAAGAAATCGGCGCAGTATAGCAGAACGCCCGGCTACGAGAGGACGCGAGCGGCGACCTCTTCCATCCTCTCGGCGGCTTCCAGGCCGGCCGCGTCCAGCAGTTGTCGCGCTTCGACGCGGATCTTGGGCAAGTACCGCCCGAAGGCGATCGCGCCCAGAATCGCAAGCACGCCTCCGAGGGCGACTGTGCGCGGTGCGCCGATATGATCGGCGAGCGCGCCGGAGAGCAGCGAGCCGAACGGCGCCATTCCCATGAACATCATCGAGTACACGGCCATCGTGCGGCCGCGCAATCGGTCCGGCACCATCGACTGCACCAGCGTGTTCGTGGCGCCCATCTGCGTCATCACGGAGAAGCCGACCGGAATCAGCAGAAGCGCCGAAAGCGTCCACCAGCGCGAGAGCGAAAACAGGATCAGAGACGTGCCGAAAAATCCGCAGGCAATCGCGACAACCTTGCCGAGACCGCGGACTCCGCGGCGCGAGGCGAGCATCAGCGCGCCCGCCAGCGCCCCGACTCCGGCGGCTCCCATCAGGATGCCGAGCGTGCGGGCGTTTCCGTGCAGGATGCGCGCCGCAAACACGGGCATCAGCACGGCGTACGGCATGGCGACCAGACTCACGAGCCCGATGAGCAGAAGCAGCGCGCGAATCGGCGCGGTATTGCGCACGAAGCGGAAGCCTTCGGCGATATGCTCGAACGGAGAGGCCATTTCCGCGTGGCGGGGCTTCGGCGGGATGCGCATCAGCAGCAGCCCGGCGATCACGGCAATGTAGCTGACCGCGTTGGCGAAAAAGCACCAGCCTTCACCCTTCCACGCCACAAGCAGTCCCGCGATGGAAGGTCCGATGATGCGCGCTCCGTTGAACATCGACGAATTCAGAGCGATCGCGTTGATCAGATCCTCGCGGCCCACCATTTCGACGAGAAACGATTGCCGCGCGGGAATGTCGAACGCGTTCACGATTCCCATCAGCGCGGCGAGAATGATGACCTGCTCGACGGTGATCCGCTTCGTGAGAGTCAGCATCGCCAGGATGAACGCCAGAATCATCGACGAGACTTGCGTGGCGATCACGACCTTGCGCCGGTTGAACCGGTCCGCCACCATTCCCGCCACCGGCGCCATCACCAGCACCGGAATCTGCCCCGCGAAAGAGACGGTTCCGAGAAGCAGCGACGATCCCGTCAGCCGGTAGACGAGCCACGCTTCGGCGACGATGTCCATCCACGTCCCGACCAGCGAGATCAACTGGCCGCTGAAGAACAGCTGGAAGTTGGGGTGCTTGAGCGAGCGCACCGTGTCGCGAAATCGCGAGCGCTCCGTCATGTCGTTGGGGGAAACGGACCGGCCTGTCTCTGCCTGCGTCATCGAATCTCTATTGTACGACGCAACGAAAGCGGCGACGGAGCCGATTGCGACGCGATTGCGCTACGGATTCGCGGGTGTGGCAGGCGCGGCGTCCGGCGGCGCAAGAATGCGTCCGCAGGCGCGCAGGAGTCTGCGGTAGGGCCAGTCGCCTTCGCGGAAGAGAATCTCGCCGTCGCGAGGATTCGAATAGAACCAGCGCGCCACGATCGCGAGATGCTCGGCCAATTCCGGCGGTGCGTCGCGCAATCCGTACCGGCCGCGCCAGTTTGCATCAGTGTTCTCCGCCGCTTCAGCAGCGCGGTTTCCCGCTTCGGGGCGAAGCGGCTCGAGCAACTGCCGCAACATCGCCTCCACGGATCGCGGTTGGCTCGACAGCTCGCCGAAACGGAGAAACAGCGGCTCCGCGAGCAATCCGGCGCGCAGCGGGAAGACGGCCACGGTCATCTCCCCGGCGGCCCGCTGCAGGATCACGGCGTCGAGATCTTCGATGCGCCGCGCGAGTTCGGGCGCTCCGCGCAGCGCCGCCGAAACTTTTTCCAGGCGCTTGTGCAACGCGGCCGCGCGCTCGAAATCGAGCGCTTCGCTGGCCGCCTCGCGCTCCCGCTCGATGCTCTCGCTGAGAGATTCGCCGGAGGTGGCCAGCGCCTCGACCACGCGGCGCGCTTCCGCGTCGTATTCCTGCTGCGTGCAGCCCGCGAAGCACGGCGCGAGGCACATTTTCATTTCCGAATAGATGCATCCGGGAAACGCGGGATCGCGCCGAATCCGGATCTGGCAGCGGCGAATCTTGAAGAGATCGAGGAAGCCTTCCGAAAACGCCTCGGCCGACCGGCGTGACGCGAACGGCCCGAAATAGAATCCTTCGTCCGCCCGAATCCGGCGCGTCACATAGCAGCGCGGATATTCGCCGCGCAAGTTGACCTTGAGCACCGCGGGCGGCCGCAGGCGCAGCAGATCGCGATAGCGGCTTGGCAAGTGCCGCCGGGCTTGTTCGTAGAGCGTGAGCGTCTGCTCGAATTTCGACCCGGTGGCGCGATAGCGGACGCGTGCGGCCACTTCGCGCAGGTTCAGCCGCTTGGAGCCTGCTTCTGCGGGACGCAGCAACCGCTCGGCTGCGCGGCGCAGGTCCGCCGTGCGCATCAGATGCGGCTGCGCCCCTGCCGCGCGCATCTCGAAGGCAATCACGCCGGGACGCGAAGGCAGCGCGGCGAAGAACTCCTCCTCGCGCGCAAGATCGAACTCCTGGCCGCAATCGAGCTCCAGCATCGCGCCAGCATACCAGCAGTCCGAGGAAAGTCGCGTGGGCGAGGCCAGCGCTACTGCGCGACGCCGATCTTGCGCAGGATCGCCGCGCTCTTTCGCCTCATGCGGATGCGGCGCACCATCGGCATCGGCCAGACGGAGCGCCAGCCGCCGACAATCGCTCCCTTCCACGTGAGGCGGTACGTCTTTCCCGTCCGATCGAGACGCATGTATCCGCGCGCCTGCTGCGAGGGGCCGAAACGCTCCAGCCGCCGCTGCAACTCGGCCAGCTCCTGTCCGCGAGGCGGCAGGACGGGACGGCTGCCGTTGACGTTGTCCTGCACGAGGGTGCGGTGAGCGCGATAGAGCGTGAAGACGTCGTCGATTTGCGGAAAGCGGAACGCGTGCCGACTCGGCGAGGAAAACAGAGGCGGGTCCGTTCCCTTCGTGCTCGTATCGACTTCCACGTCGTCGGAGCATCGCGTGATGAATTCCATGTATCCGCGCGATTTCCCCTCCGCGACTTCGCACGAAACGTCCGCCCACTCGTTCGTGTGCGGATTGCTCAGCAGCGCCATGAATGCTTCCTTGCCCGGCGCGGGCGGACCGAGGTTGAGGTAGTTCACCAGGTCGAAGCCCCAGACGGCGATGGCTTCCACCCGGGGCCGCATGAAGCTGCGGACGGCGGGAGGCAGATTCTCAAACGCGACGGGACGGGGAAACACTTTGGCACGGTGCTGAAACTGAAACCGCAGCACGAGCGGCCCCAGGACAATCATCAGGGCATAGAACGCGAGCGCGAAGAGCAGGGCCTGATCTGCGAAGCTGTCCATGGCAGCGCGTCTCGCTCCGGCTCGTCCGCTACTTCAGCACCCACGAAGCGATCACCAGCCGCTGAATTTCGCTGGTGCCTTCGTAGATTTCCGTGATGCGCGCGTCGCGATAGGCCCGCTCGACGGGATACTCGGTGCTGTAGCCGTTGCCGCCGTGAATCTGGATCGCCTTGTGCGCCACGCGCGTGGCCATCTCGCTGGCGAAGAGTTTCGCTTCGGCGGCTTCCATCGAAAAGCGCGCGCCGGTGTCCTGCTTCGACGCGGCGCGGCGCGCGAGCAGTCGGGCGGCGTCGATCTCCGTCGCCATATCGGCGAGCATGAACTGGATCGCTTGAAATTCCGCGATGGGATGGCCGAACGCCTGCCGCTGACGGGAATATTCGAGCGCCGCCTCGAAGGCGCCCTGCGCGATGCCGATGGCCTGCGAAGCGATGCCGATGCGCCCGCCATCGAGCGTGGTGAGCGCGATCTTGTAGCCGTCGCCTTCGTTGCCGATGCGGTTCGCGGCGGGCACTTCGCAATCGGTGAACACCAGCTCCGTGCAGGCGGTCGCGTGAATGCCGAGCTTCTTTTCTTCTTTCCCGACCGCAAAGCCCGGCGTGCCTTTCTCAATCGCGAGCGCCGTGATGCCCTTCTCGCCTTTCTCTGGTTGTGTGTTCACAAAGATGATCCCGGCATCGGCGGCGCCGCCGTTGGTGATCCACGCCTTCGTGCCGTTCACGATGTAGGAGTCGCCCTTGCGCACCGCTTTCGTGCGCAGGGCGGCGGCGTTCGAGCCTGCGTGCGGCTCGGTGAGCGCGTAGCAGCCGATCTTTTCTCCGCGCGCGAAGGGAACCAGGAGTTTCTTCTTCTGTTCCTCGGTGCCGAAATGATTGAGCGCGCCGCAGTAAAGCGAATTCTGCACGGAAAGGATCACGCTGGTGGACGCGCAGACGCGGGCGATCTCTTCAAGCGCGATGGAGTAACAGATGTGGTCCATCCCCGCGCCGCCGTGGCTTTCGGGAACGGCGATACCGGTGAGGCCCAGCTCGCCCGCCTTGCGCAGGATTTCGCGCGGGAAGCGGCCGGTCTCGTCCAGTTCCTTGGCCACGGGCCGCACTTCCGCCTCGGCAAACTCCCGCACGCTGCGCTGCAAAAGCTTCTGTTCTTCGGTGAGTTCGAGGTTCACGGATGCACCCGATTCCCTTCCGCCGAGCCGGTTCAGCGATTGTACAGCGAAAGGGCCCGCCATTCGGATTGCGGCCGCAGCGGTGTATAGTGTCCGTCAGCGGCTCGCCCGGTCTGCGAGCCATTCGCGAAACTTTCCGGCGTTCCGGCACGACTCATGAAGGGAGATCCACGTTGAAGCTGCGCGTCGCATTCCTTGTGGCGGTTTGTCTCACGTGCGCGAGTTCGCTCGCCGGGGCGCAGCACGATCATTCGATGTCCAAGGCCGCGCCTGCGAATCTGCAAGCGGGCATGGGCTCGCTGCATCATCCCATCGCCACCGCGAGCGACCAGGCGCAGAAGTTTTTCGATCAGGGCCTCACGCTGATCTACGCCTTCAACTTCAGCGAGGCGATACGCTCCTTCGATCGCGCCGCCGAATTCGACCCGCACTCGCCGATGCCGCTCTGGGGTAAGGCGCTGGCGCTCGGCCCGAATTACAACGAAGCTCAGCCGGAACGCGAAAAGTCCGCTTACGACGTGATTCAGAAGGCGAGGGCTTTGGCCGCTTCCGCTCCCGAAAGCGAGCGCGCCTACGTGGAGGCACTCGCGCTCCGATTCACGAGCGATCCGAAGCCGGATTACGACAAGCTGGCTCGCGCCTACGCGGCCGCGATGCACGACCTGAGCCAGCGCTATCCCGACGATCCCGACGCGGCAACGCTCTATGCCGAAAGCCTGATGGATTTGCACCCGTGGAATCTGTGGACCGCGGACGGCAAGCCCGCCGAGAACACGCTCGAAATCGTCTCCGTGCTCGAAGGAGTGCTGCGCCGCTGGCCCGATCACGTGGGCGCGAATCATTTCTACATTCACGCGATGGAGGCGTCGCCCAATCCGGAGCACGCGCTGGCCAGCGCGCATCGCCTGGAAACCGCGGTGCCGTCGGCGGGTCATCTGGTGCACATGCCGTCGCACATCTACGCGCGCACGGGAGATTTCGACCAGGCGGTGAAGAGCAACGCCCAAGCGGTGGCTGTGGACAACACCTACAAGCGGGCGATGGCCAATCCGGACATGATGTACCTGATGATGTACGGCCAGCACAATCTGCACTTCCTCGTCTACGCCGCGATGATGGACGGCGATTTTCCGGCCGCGTCGGAGAATGCGGAGGAGCTTACGCAGCGATCGAAAATGGGAGTCGCGGAGGTTCCGCCGATCGAGGGCTTCATGCCGTGGCAGATGTTCGTGCTGGTGCGCTTCGGCCGCTGGGACGACGTGCTCGCTCTGCCGCAGCCGGACGCGAAACTCAAAGGGTTGACGTTTTTCTGGCGCTACGCGCGCGGCTGCGCCTTCGCGGAAAAGGGAGACGCGGCGAAGGCGGAAACGGAACGCGCCGCCATGGAAGTTGTTTACAAAGGAATCCCGGGCGGCCCGGCGTTCGAGATGCTCTACAACGACTGGCCGACGATCCACGATCTCGCCGCGGACACTCTGGACGCGCGCATTGCTGCCGCTCGCGGCGACCGGTCCGGCGCGATCGCGAAATGGCGCGCCGCCATCGCGACGCAGGACCAGATGCACTACGACGAGCCGCCCGACTGGTTCTATCCCGTGCGCGAATCGCTTGGCGCGCTGCTGCTTGCGGGCGGGCAAGCGGCGGAGGCCGAACAGGTGTTCCGCGACGACTTGCAGAAAAATCCGCGCAATCCGCGTTCGCTCTACGGACTGTGGAAGGCACTCGACCAGCAGAAAAAGACGGTCGATGCGCGCTGGGTGCAATCCTCGTTCGAAGCCGCGTGGAAAGGCGCGTCCGCACCGAGCCTGGCCGATTTCTGACCGGCTTCTCCCCGGGCGCTGCGCGGAGCTATACTCGCGATGGCCCTCGCAAAGGAGAATTCGACATGGAAGCGCGCCTGAATCCCTTCAAAGCTTCGCCCAAAGGCTACGAGGCGATGTCCGCCCTCAGCCACTTCGCCGATTCCTGCGGCATCGAGCGGCCGCTGCTGGAGCTCGTGAAGATGCGCGCCTCGCAGATCAACGGCTGCGCCTACTGCCTGGACATGCACAGCAAAGACGCCCGCGCGCTGGGCGAGACCGAGCAGCGGCTCTACCTGCTGAACGCCTGGCGCGAAGCGCCGTTTTATTCCGACCGCGAGCGAGCTGCTCTGGAATGGACCGAGGCGGTCACGCTGGTCGCCCAGTCGCAGGTGAGCGACGGGGTGTACGAGCGCGTGAAGCCGCACTTCACCCCCGAGGAGCTGGCCAACCTGACGCTCGCCATCATCACGATCAACGGATGGAATCGGCTGAGCATCGCCTTCCGGGCGAAGCCCGGCTCCTACAAGTCCCCTTTGCAACCGCTGAAGGCGAGCGCCTAGGTGTAGGGCGTAGGACTAGTACCAGCTGCTGGGGCAGCCTGCCTCGGACGTCCCTCGGCGCTGTGTTCCCGAAGCGCGCCGCAGTGGGATTTGCGGCAACCCCTGCAAGTATCTATAATCTGGCTGTGGGCAACGCACGCGGCGCGTTGCCGCACAGGCGCTATCCCGCCGCGGACGCCAATGACCGATCTGGCAGCCAAGATCAAGAAGAAGCTCCAGGACGAAATCGCCGCCCTCGAGCACGAACTGCACGACGAGCTCCCGAAGGAGATCAAGGTCGCTCGCGCGCACGGCGACCTTTCCGAGAACGCCGAGTACAAGTACGCGAAAGAGCGGCAAGGCTACGTCGCGGCGCGTCTCGGCCAGTTGCACAAGCGGATGGCCGATCTTTCGATGCTGAACCTCAACAATCTGCCGAAGGACCGCGCTGCCTACGGCTCGAAAATCATCGTGCTGGACGTTGTCAAGGAAACCAGAATCGAGTACAAGTTGGTGACGGTGGAAGAGGCCGACGCGACCAAGGGCCTCATCTCGACCACTTCCCCCATCGGGCGGGCATTGCTCGGGAAGAAAGTGGGCGACGAAGTGAAGGTGACGACCCCGGCGGGCATCAAGGAGTATGAAGTCGTAGAACTGATCACGATCTACGAAGAATCATGACGACGATCAGCGAGGTGACACTCGCTTCATGTTAACGCGGACCATCGGCCGCTACCTCTCCTGGCCTGTGGACGGTCTGGCAGCCCTCCTGGCTCCTACGGGTATCCCTCCCAACGCAATCACCTGGTGCGCCCTCATCGCCAATCTCTGGGCGGGAATATTGTTCGCGGCCGGCCGCTTTGCGGCAGGAGGCGGGCTGATGCTGCTCGCGGGCCTGTGCGATCTGCTTGACGGCCCGGTGGCGCGGCGGCAGAACCGCGTGTCGCTCTTCGGCGGATTCCTCGATTCGATTCTCGACCGCTACAGCGACCTGATGCTGTTCCTCGGCCTGCTCGTTTACTACGCCCATGTGAACCGTTTCCTCTACGCGGTGCTGGCCGGCGCGTCGATGGCCGGCGCAGTGATGGTCAGCTACGCGAAGGCGCGGGCGGAATCGTTGGTCGCCACATCGGAGATCGGCTTCTGGGAGCGGCCCGAGCGGCTGGTGCTGATGATCGTGGCCGCGCTGGCCGACCGCATGGAAGTGGCTCTCTGGATTCTGGCCATCGGCCCCAACATCACCGTGATTCACCGCATTGTTCACACCTGGCGGCAGACAGCAGGAGCCGGCGCGAACACGCTGCCCGCTCGCACTCCGGTCCAGCCAGCCAATGCTCACGAAACCCCGGACGCGCACGTCCTAACGCAGTCGGCAGGCCGCGGCGGAATCTGAGCCCGCCCGCTCAGCATCCGATTACCGTCCGTTCATAGAACGGCGGTAGGATGGCACCGACTTAGCCCACCATTCCAATGGAGGAAAACATGGCACTACGCGACGGACTCTTGCCTGAGCTGGAACACGAAATGGATACGACACGAAAAACTCTCGAGCGCGTCCCGGAAGACAAAGTGGCGTGGAAGCCGCACGACAGCTCGATGGCGATGGGACGCCTGGCGGGCCATATCGCCGAGATGGTCGGCTTCGTGCCGGCCACGTTTCAGGGCGACTCCTTCGATTTCGCGCCGCCGGGCAGCGCGCCGATGCAGCCCACGGTGATGACCTCGCGCAAGCAGCTGCTCGAACTTTTCGACAAGAACGTCGCGGCGGCCAAGTCGGCGATCTCCAAGGCGAGCGACGAAGAGTTGCTGAAGACCTGGACGCTGATGAACGGCGGAAAAACTTTCTTTTCGATGCCGCGCATTCAGGTGCTGCGCAGCATGATCCTCAACCACATCATTCACCACCGCGGGCAGCTTTCGGTCTATCTGCGGATGAATCAGGTGCCCGTGCCGTCGATTTACGGACCCTCGGGCGACGAGGGCAGGATGTAGCGAACGGCGTCGCCGGATTCCAGCGGCATCTCGCGGAGACCACCTTGCTGCGGATGCCGCGGGCCGGACCGAAGCGCTTCCACTGGATCAGACCGAGTCGGCCACCTCACGGAGCGACTCGGGCTCGCAAGCCCGGCGGCTACCTTCTCGGCTCATACCGCATCGCCACCGCACCCGAGCCTAGCTCCAGCCGGCTCACGAGCCTCAAGTCGATGCGCTTCGATAGCCCCGCGAACAGCGTCGGCCCGTGGCCCGCGAGCCTGGGATGCACCACGAACTCGTACTCGTCGATCAATCCAAGCTCCGCCAACGCCATCGGGAACTTCACGCCTCCCGTCAACAGTCCCTTACCCGGCTCCCGCTTGAGCCGCTGAACGGCCTCCCCTAGATCCCCGCGCAAGAACTCCGCGTTCCAATCGACCCGGTCCAGCGTGCTCGAAACGACGTACTTTCTGGCCGCGTCGATCGCCCGGGCGAAGGGTTCCATCCAATCCGGCCGCGTTCCCGCCGGCGCCGGCGGCCGGAACGCCGCCTCCATCATTTCGTAAGTCACGCGGCCAAAGAGGAGGGCGTCGGCCCGGTTGAGGTTCTCGACCGCATTGCGATGCAGGTCTTCGTCCGGAGAGATCGCACGATGATCGCAGCACCCGTCCAACGTGATGTTGATGGAATAGCGAAGGGGTCGCATGACGCGAGGGTACCGCCGATGGGGGAGGCCAGCAAGGCAGCCGATTCGGCGCCGAGAGCCGCTCATGCAACGCGTGACGATGACGATTGCAAGCGGCTAGTGGCGGCCGGCTGAGGGAATCACGATCTCGACGGGCTGCGCTTCGACTTTCGGCTTGCGGACCATCGCTTTCTCGGAGATGCGGGCGCGCAGTTCCGCTTTCCGGCGCTCGCTCGCCAGTTCCCTCTCCTTGAATTCCGGCAGCACTTCCTTCGCAAACAGCCGCAGCGACGAGCACTGATAATCGAACGGCAGGTTGCCGATCTGCCGCACGGCGATCACCTGGTCGATTCCCGCGTCTTCGTATTCGCGCAGCCGTTCGCGCAGCATCCGCGGCGTGCCGATGCAGGCTCGCGCGGTGAAATCGGCCTCGGCGGCTTCGCGCGGCTTCAGCTTGTAGTCCCGCCAGATGTCGCTCTTCCCGGGCCGGTGCTCTCCGAAATGGCTGTAGTGCCCGAGGCCGTACACGAAGAAGCCGTAATTTTCGCTTGCGATCGCTTCCGCTTTTTTCAGATCGTTGTCGCAGAGAAACGGCGCGGCGACGGCGAAGTTCGGATTCACCGCGTAGCCGATCGGCTCGCACTCGTTTTCGAGCGTCGCGTAGTAGTCCTTCACCCACTGGCGCGCTTCATCCAGCGTGATGAACGTGAACGTCAGCGCGCCGACGCCGAGCCTGGCCGCGTCGATGATCGACTCGCGCCGCGAGCAGGCCATCCACAGCGGCGGATGCGGCTTTTGCAGCGGCTTCGGCACCAGATTGCGCGGCGGCACCTTCACGTGCGGGCCGTCGTGCCCGGTGAACGGCTCCTCCACCAGCATCCGCAGCGCGACGCGAAATCCTTCCAGCTGCATCGCTTTCTTCACGTCCGCCGGGACGTTGAATCCTCCCAGCTCCGTCGCGGTCGCGCCGGAGCCCATGCCGAATTCGCAGCGGCCGTTGCTGAGCAGGTCGAGCACCGCAATTCTCTCCGCCACGCGCGCGGGATGATTGATAGAGGGCGGCGTCTGGATGATTCCGTGCGCCAGGCGGATATTTTTCGTGCGCTGGCTGCACGCCGCGAGAAACATCTCCGGCGCGGCCGAGTGCGAGTACTCTTCGAGGAAATGGTGCTCGGTGCCCCAGACGTAGTCGAGGCCGCACTGATCGGCGAGCTCGGCCAGATCGATCGCGTTGTCGAAGAGCGCGCGGTCCGACTCGCTCGTCCACGGACGCGGCATCTGCATGATGTGAATCCCGCCGAATTTCATGAGACGACCTTTCTAGCGGCCGCGCGGCGCGTTCCCTGCAATCACAGAAATGGCCGGATCGGGTCCTTGCCGTCCCACGCGATCGACGCCGCGTAGAAGCGCCCGAACATCGGCTCGAACGACGCGCCCAATTCGATCAGCTCGACCATGCCCGCCAGCTCGTCGTGCGTGTCCATGTACGCCACGCGCCCGCCGCTCGGCACCTGCGCGAAAAACGCCTCTTCCCAGCCGCGCTTCTTCAGCTTTTCGTACTCGGCGTCGAAATTCGAAGTGGCCACGCCCCAGTGGTGAAAGCCGTAGCCGCGCTTCTTGATCGTGTCCCAGTAAACCGAAGGCGCGTCGTTCACCGGCTGGATCAACTCGATGTTCATGTGGCCGGCGAAGCTCATCGCCAGCGCGGACTCGGCGTGCGACGGTCCGCCGCGATATCGCGCGCCTCCGCCGCCGAAGCGCTCGATCAGAAACCACGGCCCTACTTTGAGCACGCTGGCCCACTGGTCGATCGCCTTGCGAATGTCCTCCACCACGTACGCGTGCTGGATGATGCCGTTGTCCGGCTGCCCGAAAATCACCTGGCCCATCTGCCACCTCGCGCGAAGTCGCTGCAACGCGACGCGTATTCTACGCCAACGTCGTCGCAACGCAACTCGCCGCAATCGGCGGGCTAGCCGCCGCGATGAATTTGGCGATGTCCAGGAGTTTGGGCGCTTTTCGCGCCTGGCGGTACAGCTGGATGGAAAACTATCCCCTCAAGTGCAGGGGAGAGAATCCCATCTCCGCGCGGCTGCCCACGGCCTGATACTTTCCCGCAATCCGAAGGTGCTCGATGCGCGGATAATTCGCCCGCCGGAGAGATTTCCTTTCGAAGGCAAACGCGGCGAATATGGCGACGTAGGGCGCGACTCCGAAACAGACAGCCTGCGCAACGATGATCGCTGCCGTCCCCATCGCGCCGAACCGCCTGTCGAACGCCGCTAGAAACACGAACACGCTGCAAGAAAACAGGAAAATGGAAGAAAACGCCGCTGCCAGGAAGTACCGTTTCGGGGTCATCTGACCTCCCATCCGGGCGAGACGCCGCCAGGCCATCGATCGCGGAGACGACTGCTGCGCAAATGATACACCGTATCCGGCAT
>DATJXJ010000073.1:0-4648 GCA_035500255.1 Verrucomicrobiia bacterium
TATCAACTATTCTGATCGCTTCTTCGCGCGCCGGATCGTCCGCGGCTAGAGTGATAAGGGATCTTCCTGCCTTGTCGATCTGTCCCTTACTGAATTGTCGTTCGACCCAAGCCATAGACTTCCACGATACGCTCCAGTCGAGGGGTGAGTCGAATAAGTTCTAGCCCTAATCGGACTCCCCTAAATCGGAGCTGCCGTCGCCGATGGCCGCTGAGTTGCCCGGACAATCTTCGTTCGTACAGCGGTTCGACCTTCGGAGGCCGTTCTCGTAGATGATATCCAGCGGTTGCCCGCAGTAAGGGCGCAGCTCGTGTTCTATAAAAACCTCTCGGCCACCGGCACGCCCTCTCGGCTCGAAATGATTTGTCCGCGCCGGGATTAGGCGCAGTCGGATAATACGCTTCGCCAGTTTCATTCGGAGTTCATCCGCGGCGCAGCGTGGGCTTCGGAAAGGCATCAGCAGGTCCCTCGACTGATCTCCCAGGCTCGACTAACCGTCGACCTGGGAGCCCTTCTAGGTCCGCGAATAACGCGGCTGGGTTCCCTTCGCGAGCTCAGGGCACATTCGCTCGGCTCAGTGTAAACAAGCGGGATGACAACGTAAGGGAGGGGCAAGAGTGCCGGGCGGCGCGGGAGCGCCGACAGAGAACGATCCGGCAAGCGGTTTGCGCTGCGCGCGTCGTTCTATTTCGCGGGACTGAAGCCCCGCGCTTCCACACAGGAGAAAAACGCCCCGACACGTCGGGGCGCTGCGAAAACCCGCGACGGATGGGCGGCGCATTGCCAAGGAATTGTGCCGGGCACGATATATCGTGCCCCTACGGCCGAAAGGCAAAATCGCCGGCGGGACGCGGCGCCGCTGCGCTTGGGGCGGGCAACGAAACCAGAAGAGAGATCCTTCGACTGCGGGCGGGCTCGCTCCAGAAACCGGATCGGAAAGGCACGAGCCAGCCCTCCGCTCCCTTCGGCGATGCTCAGGGCAAGCAGGATGACGGCGCGGCGGATGGCGGCGGCGACGCGCGCGGGAACTCCGCTCCCTTCGGCGACGCTCAGGGCAAGCAGGATGACGGCAGTGTGGGAGGCGCGGCCGGGAGCCAAGCAAGCGTGCCGGGCACGATATATCGTGCCCCTACGCGCGGACTTCCCAGGTGTCGCCGGCGTGGAGGAGCTTGGCGAGGTCGCCGGGGCCGCGCTTCGACTGGACGTCGCGAATCTGCGTATTGATCAGGTCTTCGTACGCGGGGACGTCTGCCCACGAGCGGAGAACGCCGATCGGAGTGGGGAAGCCGGGCCGCTGCTCCATGTGCGCGAGCGAGAAGGCGTAGGACGGGCGCGGATGATGCTCGTCGTGGACGAGGAGATCCTTTTCGGTGATGCCGTTGCCGAGCGTGACGACTTCGAGTTCGATGCCCTTGAAGCGAATGCCCTTGTCGCGGTTCTTGCCGAAGATGAGCGGCTTGCCGTGCTCGAGCTGCACGACGTGCTCGCTGCGCGCGTCTTTTTCGGTGAGCGATTCCCAGGCGTGATCGTTGAAGATGTTGCAATTCTGCAGAATCTCGACGTAGGCCGAGCCTTTGTGCGCGGCGGCTTTGCGCAGCGTGTCTTTGAGGTGCTGCTGGAACACGTCGACGGAGCGCGCGACGAAGGTGGCCTCGGCGCCGATGGCGAGCGAGATCGGATTGAACGGGCGGTCGGCGGTGCCGAACGGAGTCGATTTCGTCTTCTTGCCGACTTCGGACGTGGGCGAATACTGGCCCTTGGTGAGGCCGTAGATGCGGTTGTTGAACATCAGAACCTTGAGGCCGACGTTGCGGCGCAGCATGTGGATCGTGTGATTGCCGCCGATGGAGAGCGAATCGCCGTCGCCGGTGGCGACCCAGACTTCCAGATCGGGGCGCGCGATTTTCAGGCCCGTGGCAACGGCGGGCGCGCGGCCGTGGATGGTGTGGAAGCCGAAGGTGTTCATGTATTACGGGAAGCGGCTGGAGCAGCCGATGCCGGAAATGACGACGAATTTTTCTTTCGGGATGCCGAGCTCCGGGAAAACGGACTGCACCGCGGAGAGGATCGCGTAGTCGCCGCAGCCGGGACACCAGCGGATTTCCTGGTCGGTTTGAAAGTCTTTCTTCGTATAGGCGGTCGGCAGAGTGGCGGTGCTCATCGCGATTCTCCTACTGCTCGAGGATTTCCTCGATCTTGCGTTCGATTTCGGATTGCTTGAACGGCTTGCCCTGAATCTTGTTGTAGCCGACCGCGTCGACGAGATATTTCGCGCGGAGGATCATCAGGAGCTGGCCCATGTTCATTTCGGGGACGAGGACGCGGTCGTAGCGCATCAAGACGTCGCCGAGATTTTTCGGCAGGGGATTGAGATGGCGCAGATGCACGTGGCCGATGCGGCGTCCCTTGGCGCGCTGGGCGCGAAGCGCGGCGGTGACGGGGCCGTAGGTCGAGCCCCAGGCCACGATCAGCAGATCGCCCGAATCGTCGCCCGCGGGAACGACATCGGGCACGTCCTGCACGATCGCGGCGACTTTTTCGGCGCGCAGGCGGACCATGCGCTCGTGATTGAGCGGCTCGTAATTCACGTTGCCGGTGACGTCCTGCTTTTCGAGGCCGCCGACGCGGTGCTCGAGGCCGGGCGTGCCGGGAATGGCCCACGGACGCGCGAGGGTTTCCGGATTGCGTTTGTACGGACGGAAGCCCTGGGGATTCGTTTCGAATTTCACGCTGATGTCCGGCAACTGCGAGACGTCCGGAATTTTCCACGGCTCGGCGCCGTTGGCGAGGTAGCCGTCGGAAAGAATGATGACGGGCACCATGTATTTCGTGGCGATGCGGCTTGCCTCGAGGGCGATCCAGAAGCAGTCGCCCGGCGTGGCCGGAGCGAGAACCGGAATGGGCGCCTCGGAATTGCGGCCGAACATGGCCTGCAGCAAGTCGGCCTGTTCGGTTTTCGTCGGCAAGCCGGTGGACGGGCCGCCGCGCTGAATGTCGCAGATGACGATCGGCAATTCGACGGCGACGGCGAGGCCGAGAGCTTCGGTCTTCAGCGCCATGCCGGGGCCGGACGTGGTGGTGAGGGCGAGCGCGCCGCCATAGGCGGCGCCGATCGCGGATGTGATCGCGGCGATTTCGTCTTCGGCCTGAAACGTGATGACGCCGAAATTCTTGTAGCCGGAAAGTTCGTGGAGGATATCCGACGCGGGCGTGATCGGGTACGAGCCGAGAAACAGCGGGAGGCCCGATTTCTGCGAGGCGGCGACGAAGCCCATCGCGAGGGCGCTATTGCCGCTGATATTGCGGTAGACGCCGGGAGAAAGTTTCGCGGGCGGAATCTCGTAGGTGATCTGAAACGCTTCGGTGGCTTCGCAGTAGCTGTAGCCGGCCTGCATCGCGGTGCGGTTGGCGCTAACGAGCGCGGGCTTGGCCTTGAACTTGTCCTCGATCCAGCGGAGCGTGGAATCCATCGAGCGGTTGTAGAGCCAGTAGCACATGCCGAGGGCGAAGAAATTCTTGCAGCGGTCCATCGACTTGGCGTCGAGGCCGAGATCTTTGAGCGCAGCGCGGGTGAGCTTGGTCAACTCGACGGGGAAGACGCGAAAGCCGTCGAGCGAATGATCCTCGAGGGGGTTCGCGGTCATCTGCGCCTTGCGCAGATCGGTTTCCTCGAAGTTGTCGAGGTTGACGATCAGAATCCCGCTGGGCTTCAAGTCGGAGAGGTTCATCTTCAGCGCCGCGGGATTCATGGCGATCAGGACATCGACCGTGTCGCCGGGCGTGTAAACGTCGCTCGAAGAGAAGTGAACCTGAAATCCGCTGACGCCGGGAAGAGTGCCGGCAGGGGCGCGAATCTCCGCGGGAAAATCGGGAAGCGTGGCGAGATCGTTGCCGTAGAGCGCGACGGTGTTGGTGAACTGGCTTCCGGTAATCTGCATGCCGTCGCCGGAATCGCCGCAGAAGCGGATGACCGCGTGTTCAAGCGTTTCGCGCTTGCGCTGCGGCGGACGAGCCAAAGTTGTAGCCATAGGATGTCTGCGTTCCTACCTTATTTAGATGACACAGAAACGAGGCAAGATGCCGGGCCAGTCCCCCAAACCAGGAAACCGCCCCCGAAAAATCTTGCGTCGCAAAAAGCGTAACACAAACGGAAGCTGCGGGGCCACAGAGGCGCGGAAGAGGAAACAGAGAAGAGAGGACGGAAGGGCCGGATGAGGATGAGAGGATGCGCACCCGGAGGAGGCCGTTGACAGCCTAGGAAGAACGTGAGGAGTGGCCGCGTTTGCGGCGGGAGCGGAGATAGCTCTGGAGGAAGTAGATGACCATGCCGGCGCCGAAGACGATCCAGAAGTAGACGATCTGGCGCGTGAGCGTGAACGCGAGCATCGCACCGGCGCCGCTCCACATGAAAAGCTCGCCGGTGAAGCCGTCGAGCCAATTGGGTTTTGCGCCGGAGGCCGGAATGCGCGGAACGAGCGACGGAAACAGCCGCGGGACGGCGGCCAGATAGCGGCGATAGCTTTCTCCCTGCGATGCGAGCAGCGTGGTTTCTTCGCGCAGGGCCAGGCGATAGACGAAAACCAGCATACCGATCGAAATGAAGAAGAAGCCGGAGCGGGGCGCGAGAAATCCGAGTCCCACCGCAAAG